>NZ_JBAGRS010000003.1:0-535900 GCF_037150615.1 Alcaligenes sp. PF14
GCGAGCAGTACTGAAGGAGTCTGCGGCGACCAGGGTGCCGCCCTGAAAACGTAACTCACCGCTGGCGGCGCCCAGGTTCGCGTCCTGGGACACTTCCAGGCGACCGTCGGCCAGTGTTGTGCCGCCTTCATAGTGGTTGGCGGTGTTGGACAGTCGCAGAGTGCCCGCGCCTTCTTTAACCAGCTTGCCGCTACCACTGATTTTTCCGTTCAGCCCCAGTACGGTGTTGTCTGCCACATCCAGATGAGCGGTTTGGCTCAGGGTGATCTGGCGGTTCATGTCAAAAGAGGCTGTGCTGGCGAGTTCGCCGCCCTGAAAGCTCAGTGCGCCGGAGCCTAAATTGCTGTCCTGGCTGACGACTAGTCGTCCTTCATGCAAGGTGGTGCCGCCTTGATAGCTATTATCGCCACTCAACACCATCGTACCGCCGCCCTTTTGATGGAGCGCACCCGTGCCCTCAATGGAGCCCGTCAGAGCCAGGGTGGCACCCGAGCTGACCGTAATGGTCTCTTGTTGGTCCAGCTCTATTTGGCGGGCGCTCGTAAAGGAGTTCGTGGCGTGCAAAGTCCCACCATGCAAGCGGATGCTGCCGCTGGCATCCCCTAGATTGGCGTCTTGCGCCACTTCCAGGGTGCCCTCATGAATGGCTGTGCCGCCCAGGTACTGGTTTTGACCGCTCAGACGTAGCGTGCCATTGCCTGTTTTCAGCAAGGCGCCTGTGCCGCTGAGTGTGCCACTCAAGTGCAGTTGTGACTGATCGGCTATGTTCCACTGTGCATCTTGCTTGAACTCGGCTGCGCGAGCCGAGTTAAAAGAGGCGCTTGTGGCCAGTACGCCGCCGTTAAAGAGCAGCCCCCCTTGGCCGTCTCCCAGGTTAGCGTCGCGATCAATGCTCACGGTGCCTTCCAACAGGTTCAGACCGCCGCTAAAGCTGTTGTCACCGCTTAGGGTCAGTGTGCCCGAGCCTAGCTTGGACAAGCTGCCCGAGCCGGCGAGTACGCCGTTCAGCCCCAGGTTTTTGTCGGCACGCACCTCGATTTGCCCTGTTTGCGCCAGCTGTACATCGCGTGAGCTATCAAACGTCTGTGTTGCGACCAGCGTGCCCCCGTTCAGCTTGAGTCCGCCTGTGGCATTCCCCAAGGCGGCATCGCGGGCGACATGCAGTTGCCCGCCTTGCAATTCAGTGCCGCCGCTATAGCTGTTCGCCGCGTTCAACTCCAGGATGCCTGCACCTTGCAGGATCAGGGCTCCGGTGCCCGAGACGATTTGGCTCAGGTGCAGAGTACCGCCAGAAGCAATATTGAACTGGCTGTCCTGATCCAATTGGACCAAGCGTCCCAGGTGGAGATCTTGTTGGGTGGCCAAGGTGCCGCCATCCATGATCAATTTGGACGTGGCACTGCCCAGGTTGTTGTTGTGTTTGATGCTCAGCGTGCCTTCGGAAACCCTTGTGTCGCCGCTGTAAAGATTGACTGCATTCAGCTCCAGGGTGCCTGTGCCTTGTTTGTGCACCGAGCCCGAGCCGGAAATGACCTGGTCAAAGCGGCCATTGGCGACTTGATCAAAGACCAGCTTGCCCAGGTTGGAGACTTGGCCAGAAATGGAGCTGGTGTTGCCGATCAGTGTGCCCGCTCGAATATAAGTATTACCGTAGGCGTTGGCGTTACCGCTCAAGCGCAGCGTGCCATCACCCGCTTTGATCAGATCGCCAGGCCCGGAGAGGGTGCCTTGCAAGTTGACACTTGTGTTTGTGGCCGTGTCTATTCTTCCTGCATTCGCAAGGGTGATGCTCCGCATGCTGTTAAACGAGCCAGTCGTCTTCAGCGAACCCCCTTGGAAAGTGAGGGTTGTGCTGCTGTCTCCCAGGTTGCCATCGTTTTGAACCTGCACCGTGCCAGCGTTCAGGATCGTGCCGCCCTCATAACTGTTTTGAGCGTTCAGCACGAGGATGCCATTTCCGCTTTTAGTCAGCGCCCCTGTACCGGATATGGTGTTGTTCAGGCCCAGTGTTGTGTTGGAGGCAACGTTGAATTCGCCAGCCTGATTGAGTGTGACCTTTCGGTTGCTGTCAAAAGAGGCCGTCGTGGCCAAGGTGGCTTGATTGAAAGACAGTGAGCCACTGGCTGCACCCAGATTTTCGTCGCGCTCGACCTCCAGGGTCCCGCCTGTCAGCACGGTGCCGCCGGTATACGTATTGATACCAGCGAGAACCAGGGTTCCTGGCCCGGCTTTGGTCAAGCTGCGGCCGTCCCAGTTCGTGGCGCTGTTGCCAGACTGGTCTTTCAGGTTTGTGGAAACCGTAAATTTGTCTGAAGCTTTGGCCAGGGTGAACGTGCCATGTGCCACCGTAGTGTTGGCATTCCAGCTAAGGATAGAGGCGGCCAGCAAGCGAGCGCTATCGTCGGACTTGGTAACTTGTACTGTCTTGTAATCCACCTTGTCGGGGGAGGTATCCACCACATTGATGGTTGAAAACTCGCCGTTAATGCCATCACTGGTCTGGATGAGAGTGCGCACGCTCTCGCCCACATTGGCGACATTGTTCAGCTCAAGTGTGACGCCTTGCCCGATCTTGAGCTGTTTGGCAGAGAGGGATTGGCCCGACTGCGCGACACCCAGGTCCAGGATGGTATTGCTCGCCAGCTCAAGGGTCTGATCAACGCTTAGCTGGGCCGATGAGTCTATCGCCAGAGTACTTCCTGAGCCCTGAACGCTCACACTGTTGACGAGGTTATGAAGGCCCGCTGTTTTATCTCCAAACTGCAAGGTGCCGCCGTTTACCTGCATATCACCGCTTAGCGTGCCTCTGATAAGCAGCGTGCCGCCTGAGACGGTGGTCTTGCCCTTGTAGTGCTGGCTGTCAGCCGTCAGGATGGTAACGCCGGCGAGTTGATTGATGTCATGCTGTCCCGAGCCGGGCAGGCTCACCAGTGGGCTTGCAAACAGATGGGTATCGGAAGTGTTGAAGTTGACGGTCCCCTTGCCCGATCCGAATTCAACACTGCCAGCCTCCAGGTAACCGGCGGCAACGGGCTCCGCTCCGGGAGCGGCACCGATAGTGAGCGTGCCCTGGCCTGTGGACTGGGCGCCCAGGATCATCTTGCTACCGTAAGTTTTCAGGCCGCCTGACTGCATCAGGTTGACTGCTCCCGTTCCAGCGTTGCCCACGGTTAGTACGGTGGGCTGGTGGGGGGCGGGTGGTTGTATGTGGTAGGAGGAGTTGAGCCCCGAGACGCTGATAGTGCCAATGCCGCTGATCTCATGGCCCAGGATGACGCTGCGACTCTCGTGGTAAGCGGTACCATAATTGACGGTTTCGATGCGTTGAGCACCCGTGCCAGTTTTGCCCACAAAGAGGTTTTGACGGTCCCACAAGATCTCTCCCGTGTGGAAGCTATCGGCATGTGCCTGACCTGACAGGGCCATGGCAAGCAGGGCTGCCCTGAGCGTATGGTGCAGCCATGTTGCTTGACGCTCCTGGATGGGCAGCCTTGTACCTGAGGATGTTGCTGATACCGTGCTTGATTGGCCCCGGCCTTTCCCATGCCCTTTAGCCAATTCACTGACGACCTGCCAAAGTCCGAGACGGCGATTAAAGATAAGGCGATAGGTGTGATTCATTGGCTGCTACCGGGGTGAGACATTGATAAGAAGGGATAGTCAGTGACAGCCAGAGTGAATGGCTGACCGACAGGCAGCCGGCCAGTATAGGTAAGAGCCGTTGAACGCTCAGAGGGGCAATGACAGGTAATTAAACGTGACGATGTCGCAGCAAAAAATGAAGCTGCCGGGCAGGCGGGCAAGAGCCTGGAACTGTTCGTTCAAGCAAAAAAAACCGCCCTGATCAGGGCGGTTTCTTATGGCAAGGCCAAAGCTTGGATCAGTGTCTGAAATTATGCCTGCCACTGGCTGTATTCATACAGACGCACAACGTCGCCGGGGGCAGTGTGGGTATCGGCAGGGAGGCGGGCCAGCGCCTGTGCCCAAGGCAAGGAGCTGATCACGCCTGAACCCTGATTATCGAAGGGGCGAACCAGCAGGCGGCCCTGCTCGTCGTTATCTACCTGAACACGAATGAACTCTTCGCGGTCACCTTCAAAGTGACGCTCGCCCTGCAGGATGCCGTAGCGTGTGGTGGGCAGGACTTGCTGGCGACCTTGCAGACGACGAATCAGGGGAGAGACCATCAAGGAGAACACGGCGTAGGACGACACCGGATTGCCGGGCAGGCACACCAGTGGTTTCTGATCAATGTAGGCCAGCGCCAGCGGCTTGCCGGGTTTCATGCGCACTTTCCACAGATCCAGCTGGCCGCCTATGCCTTCGATGGCAGGTTTCACAAAGTCTTTTTCACCGACCGAGACACCGCCTACGGTCAGCACTAGGTCGCAGCGTTGCAGCAGCTCTTTCAGGGCGTCCTGAATGGCTTCCAGCGTGTCCTTGGCATGAACCGCGTGGACTGTTTCAACCCCTAGCGCTTGCAGTTGTGCACGCAGCATGGGGGCGTTGGAGTTGTAGATCTGGCCGGCTTTCAAAGGCTGGCCGGCAGGGGTCAGCTCGTCGCCGGTGGTCAGAATACCGACGGTCAGCAGCGGGTAGACCTGCAGCTGAGCGTGGCCTTGCGCAGCCAGTTGGGCAATATGGGCCGCCGTCAGCTTGGTGCCTGTGGTGATCAGCACTTCACCAATGCGCATGTCCTCGCCTCGGCGGCGGATGTTCACACCAGCCTCGGGCATTTCCAGAATGCGCACACCTGCTTCGTCTTCCTGGCAGTTTTCCTGAATAACCACGGTATCCGCCCCGGGTGGCAACATGCTGCCGGTAAAGATACGGATCGCCATGTTCTCTTTCAGCGTTTCAGGAATATCGCCGGCATAGCAGCGCTGCTGAATGGGCAGTACCTTGCCGTCGGCAATGTCAGCCAGGCGCAGAGCATAGCCGTCCATGGCGCTATTGTCGGCGGGCGGCATGTCCAATTGCGCTTGAATATCCTGGGCCAGAATGCGTCCCAAAGCTTGCGACAAGTCGCAGGTTTCGGTTTGGGTGGGGACTTGCCCTGCCTGGGCCAGTCGCTGCTGAGCTACGTCAAATTCGATCATAGGTTTGGGGAAACTCGATAAAACTGGGTTCTGGTTTGGAGCGAGTGATGGCCGTGTGGTCGTCACCGTGCGTGCAAGCTGCTCTGTACCGTTGCATGTGGGGTCAAGCCTGGGCTGAAGGGGCGGGTGGCTCCAGATATTCCGAGGCAAAATTGCAGGGCCGATGTCGGCTGTCCAGCTGCTCTTTCAGGATCTTTTCCCAGGCCAGCTTGCAGGCGCCGCCCGAACCGGGAATGCAGAACAGCAAGGTACGGTTGGCCGTTCCTGCCAGCGCATCGGACTGCAGCGCCGAGGAGCCAATGTCCTGATAGGACAAGTAGCGGAATTGTTCTCCAAAGCCGGTAATGACCTGATCCAGCAAGGGGGTGACGGCCGCAATCGTGGATTTCTTGTGGCTGAAGCCGGTGCCGCCATTGCAGATGATGACGTGAATGTCAGGATCCACAATCCATTGGCTCAAGAGCGCACGGATAGCGTAAATATTGTCCTTGCTGATGGCGCGCTGTACGCAATGGTGACCGCTTTCCGTCAAGCTGGCGGCCAGGTAATCACCCGAGCTGTCCTCGTCGGGGCCCCGGCGGTCTGAAATCGTCAGAACAGCCGCGTTCAAACGTGCGGCGGGGCGGTCGGTCTTGGCTTTAGACATGCTTGTCGGTGTCCGCAGAGGTATTCCAGGAATCGGTTTTCTGGGCATCGCTGTCGCGCTGCTGTACCCAGAAACGCTTGCCGTCAGCCAGGGTTTCGCGCTTCCAGAAAGGGGCGCGGGTTTTCAGCACGTCCATGATGAATTCGCAGGCGCGAAAAGCGTCGCCACGGTGGGCACTGGTGACGCCAACATACACAATCTGCTCGGTCAGGTGCAACTCGCCCACGCGGTGTACGACCAGCGTATCCAGTATGGGCCAGCGTTGACGGGCCTGATCGCAAACCGCTTCAATCTCGCGCTCGCACATGCCGGGGTAGTGTTCCAGGAACAGGGATTCGGTGGCGGTGCCATCGGCCTGATCGCGCACATAGCCGGTAAATGTCACCATGGCACCGGCCTTGCCGCCAGCCGTGGCGCGCAGCTCCGCGTTCAGGGCCGCGACATCAAAGTCTTCAGTCTGGATGCGAACCATCTCAACCTCCGGTGACGGGCTCGAACACAGCCACTTCATCGCCGGGGCGGACAGGGTCGGTAGGCTTGGCGTGAAACTGGTTGACGGCCACATGCAGGCGGCCGGCCATATCGCTTAAATTCGGGTGGCGTTGCAGCAGGGCCTCGGTCCATTGCTGAACGGTGCCTTCCTGGGACCATTCCCAGTTTTCCTGGCGCTGGCCTGTGCGTTCGGCCACTTGGGCGAAGTACAGGACGCGCAATGTCAAAGGGCTTGTCATGCTATCTCCGTGAAAGGGCTTAGAGCTGGGTAGTCCAGGTCCCGCTTTTGCCGCCGGTTTTCTCCAGCAAACGGGTCTGTTCGATCACAATGCCTTTGTCGGCCGCTTTGCACATATCGTAAATGGTCAGGGCGGCAATGGAGCAGGCCGTCATGGCTTCCATCTCTACGCCGGTGGTGTAGCGGGTGCGGCAGGTGGCCAGCACGGCAATGGTGCCTGCTGCGGCGTCGCTTTCAAAATCAATGCCGACAAAATCCAGGGGCAGGCTGTGGCACATGGGAATCAGTTCGGCACAGCGCTTGGCGGCCAGTACACCGGCCACGCGTGCGGTGTTCAGCACTTCGCCCTTGGCATTGTGCTGAGCCGACAGCAACTGGTAAGCAGCGGGGCTCAAACGCACCACGGCGCGGGCCGTGGCCGAGCGGGAGGTGGCGGATTTGTGGCTGACATCGACCATCTGAACTTTCCCATCTTCATCCAGATGGGAAAGGTGCAAATCTGTGTTTTCGGTAGTGGTGCTCATGATCGCTCCGGGACCGGGCCTAGTGCGCGGTTCTAATTGTTTATGGTTGCATTATATACACCCGGCGCGGTGGCTCTGGCTAAGGCCCCGGCGGGTTGCGGTCTTCCCGCAAGCGGGCCGGGTCCAGCAGTCGGGCCAGTTCGATCAGGGTGCGAGCCTGCATTTTTTCAAGTGCCCGAGCGCGGTGCACTTCCACGGTGCGCATGGTGATGCTCAGGTCCTGGGCAATCTGCTTGTTCAGCCGTCCCTCCAGGGCCAGGGCCAGCACTTCGCGCTCGCGCTGCGACAGGGTGTCCAGCCGCTCTTCCAGTGCCTGTTCGTTGTCCCGTTCTTCCTGACTGGCCTCGTAGCTGCGCAGCACATCCAGTACCCGGTCCACCAGATCGTTATCGTTAAAGGGCTTTTCGATGAAATCCGCCGCGCCTTGTTTCAGCGCGGTCACGGCCAGCGGCAGGTCGCCGTGGCCGGTCAGGAAAATAACGGGCAGACGGGATTGGCGCTCGCGCAATTGCTCGAACACTTCCAGGCCGGACAGACCATCCATACGTATGTCGAGCAGGATGCAGCCCTGCGTTTCGGGGCTCAGGGCATTTAGAAAAGCCTCGCCGCTGTCCCAGAGTTCGGTGTTGACCTGACGGGTGGAGAACAGCCAGGACAGGGCATCGCGGATGGCCGGGTCGTCGTCCACGATGTGGACCAAAGGAGCGCGCTTAGTCATGTTCGATCAAGGGTAGGGAAAACAGGAAAGTGGCACCGTGGGGAACCCCGTTTTCAAACCAGAGTTTGCCATGGTGCAACTCCACGATGGAGCGGCAAATATTCAAGCCAATACCCAGACCTTGGGCTTTGGTGGTGGTAAAGGCCTGGAACACTTCTGCCATGATCGTTGCTGCCACGCCGGGGCCCTGGTCGGCCACCATCACCAGCACGACACCATTGCTGGCCTGCATGGTCACTTCCAGTACCCGGCGTTCTGGCTCCAGGCCCGACATGGCTTCGGCGGCATTGCGCAGCAGGTTGAAAATCAGTTGTTCCAGCAGTACCTTGTCGCCCATTACGGGCAGGCTTTCGGGGTGGGAGGGCACAATCAATTGAATCTGGTGATGGCGCAGACCTGCCTTGGCCATGGCCAGGGCGCCTTGCAAGGCATCGGGCAAATTCAGAGGGCTAAGCTGCGGATCGCGCTTGCGCACAAAGTCGTGAATGCGGTGGATGATTTGCCCTGCGCGGCGGGTTTGTTCCGCCAGGCTTTCCAGACCGCGACGCAGCTGTTTCGGGTCCAGCGGTTCATTACCCAGCAGGTTCAGGGAACCAGCCGCATAGCTGGCAATGGCCGAGAGCGGCTGGTTCAGCTCGTGGGCCAGTGTGGAGGCCATTTCACCCATGGTAATGAGCTTGGCCGTGTGGTGTAGCTGTTCGGATTGGGAACTGGCCAGGGCTTCGGCCTGCTTGCGCGAGCTGATATCGATGATGGAACTGATCCAGCCCACGTGCCGTTTTTGCGCGTCAATCAGCGGGGATTCAAAGACCTGCACATCGACACGTGAGCCGTCCGGGCGCTGGAACAGGGTGTCAAAAACTTGCACCGAGCGGGAGGATTTCAGTCGATCTCGACGCTCCAGTGTTTCATCCATCATTTCCGGCACCCACCAGGGCATGGGTGGGGCCAGACCAATAATTTCTTCGCTGCTGCGGCCCACCAGTTCGCAAAACGCCGGGTTCACATACAGCACCTTGCCGTCCAGATCGCGGGCGCGCATGCCAGTCACCATGGAGTTTTCGATTGCGCTGCGAAAGGCCTGCTCCTGCATCAGGGCCAGCTCGGCTTCACGGCGCTTGCGGGCGTAGTGATGTTGCATGGCCAGGTTCACCACAGCCAGCAGGGCCAGGCCCGCAATCACGGTCAGTAGCAAGGTGAAGGTGGGGATGTTCTTTTGCGGGTAAGGCGTCATCAGCAAACGCACACCGTGCAAGGGCGGGTCTACCGACATGGCGTAACGCAACTGGCTTTCGCCCGGCTCGCCTTTGGAGCGTGTGGCCAGCGTCTGGTCGCTTTGGTCGATCAGGGAGACGTGATATTGCTCGGCAATCCACCAGGGCACGTTTTCCATCAGGATGGTGGCCAGCGAAAAGGTGGCGCGCAAGGTGCCGACAATATCGTTGTCTTCGTAAATGGGAACCACCAGATCCAGCACGCTTTCCTGGTGTTCATTGGAGTAATAGGCCGGTAGCCAGGTGGACGTGCGCGGCGTGCTGACGTGGGCTGCAATCCGCGTATCAGCACCGGGCGGGCGCACCAGCAAGGTGGTGCCAAATCGATCCTGCACGGCCACTTTCAGCAGATCCGGGTGGATGGTCTTGAAGTGCTGTAATTGCGTCAGCGCGGTCTGGGTCGTGACGGGCTGGGACTGGACTTCAATTTCGCTGGCAATGCGGCTTAAATTGTTCTCGTGCGAGCGCAGCTGAAAGGACAGGGATTGCTCCACCCACAAGGCATTGCGTATCAGCTCGTTGGACTGCTCCTCATCCCGTTCCTTATTGACCGCCCAGGCAAACACGCCCATCAGCAGCACAATAATCAGGATGGCCAAAATAGGCACATAGGTGCTGATCGGGTAGGCCGCCAGAGTGCGCGAGGCCGCTTGGCGTATGAATCCGGACGGACGGGCAAGACGCATCATGACAAAAGGTTTCGGATTTCCACAATAGATAATTCGGGGCCGCTTTTTTAAGCTACACGCTTTCAAGCACATCAATCAATAAAACGTGTCGGCTCTTAACCGACCGGAGGCAAACATGAAAAAGACCCTTGTGGCCAGCTTGCTGGCGTCCGTATTCTTGTCCGCGCCTGTTCTGGCTAACCCCATGATCATCAAGTTCAGCCACGTTGTATCGCCAGATACACCTAAGGGCAAGGGTGCCGTGCGCTTCAAGGAACTGGCCGAAAAGTACACCGAGGGCAAGGTGGTTGTCGAGGTCTACCCGAACTCGCAACTGTACAAGGACAAGGAAGAACTGGAAGCCCTGCAACTGGGCGCCGTGCACATGCTGGCTCCGTCGCTGGCCAAGTTTGGCCCTCTGGGCGTACGCGAATTTGAAGTGTTCGACCTGCCTTTCATTTTTCAGAACCGTGAGGACCTGCGTAAGGTGACCGAAGGTCCTGTAGGCCGCATGTTGCTGGACAAGCTGGAGCCCAAGGGCATCAAGGGTCTGTCCTACTGGGATAACGGCTTCAAGGTCATGAGCGCCAACACGCCCCTGAAAAGCGTGGATGATTTCCTGGGTCTGAAGATGCGCATCCAGTCCTCCAAGGTTCTGGAAGCCCAGTTCAAGGCACTGGACGCTGTGCCTCAGGTGATGGCCTTCTCCGAGGTATACCAGGCTCTGCAAACAGGTGTGGTCGACGGCACCGAGAACCCGCCATCGAACATGTACACCCAGAAAATGCACGAAGTGCAAAAGCACGCCACCGTGTCCAACCACGGTTACCTGGGTTATGCCGTGATCGTAAACAAGAAGTTCTGGGAAGGTCTGCCTGACGATATTCGCCAAGGCATGGAAAAAGCCATGGAAGAAGCCACGGTTTACGCCAACGACATTGCTGAGCAAGAGAACAACGACTCCATGAAGGCCATGGAAGAGTCCGGCAAGACCCAGTTCTACCAACTGAGCGATGCCGAGCGTCAGGAATGGGTCAAGCAGCTGCGTCCCGTGCACAAGGAAATGGCTTCGCGTATCGGCCAGGACGTGATCGACGCCTTCTACAAGGCTACCGAATAAAGCCTGCTTCATCTGATTGTCTTGTACAGGTCTGATTCAGACCTGTTCTTCTTTTCTTCCCGCTACATGCTTGTGTCTGCCCGGCCCCCGGGCGGGCAGACTGTAGTCTGGAGCTACCCATGTTTTTACGATTTCTGGACCGCTTTGAGGAAATGTTCATCTCATTTCTGATGGTGGCGGCCGTAGTGATTATTTTTGTAGCGGTCTGCCAGCGCTACTCGGTCAGCCTGCTGGCGGAGCTGGTGTCCTGGTCGCGGGCTCAGGGTTATGAGTCCATTACCGCCATGGCCCGTTCTACCTATCGAAGCGTGGCCGGCGTCAACTTGCTCTGGGCACAGGAACTGTGCATTTACCTGTTTGTCTGGATGGCCAAATTCGGCGCCGCTTACGGCGTTCGTGTTGGTATCCACGTGGGTGTGGACGTGCTGGTGAACGCTGTGGGCCCACGCTGGCGTCATCTGCTGGTGGTGATTTCCCTGTTCGCCGGTGCCTTGTTCACAGCCATTGTTGCCTGGATTGGTGGCCGCTTTGTCTACGGCATTGCCCAGACTGCCCAGGTGACGGCTGACCTGGAAGTGCCGGTGTGGATTGTGTATCTGGCGGTGCCTGCGGGCTCCTTGCTGATGTGCTTCCGCTTCCTGCAAGCCTTGATGAACTTTATCCAGACGGGCCATTTGCCTCATCACGAGCCTGCGGCGGATCTGATCGCTGAAACAGAGCGCGGTGTGTCTGAATCCGAAGGAGCGCGCGCATGACCGCCCTGATTATTTTTGCCTTGCTGGCTATCCTGTTGCTGACAGGCATGCCGGTATCGATTGCCCTGGGTCTGACGGTGATGGGGTTCCTGTTCACCATGACCGAAGTTCCTATGGACAGTATTGCGCTCAAGCTGTTCACCGGGATCGAGAAGTTCGAGATCATGGCGATTCCGTTCTTCATCCTGGCCGGTAGCTTCCTCACGCATGGCGGGGTCGCACAACGCATGATTCGCTTTGCCGCTTCCATGGTCGGCCACTTGCCCGGCGGTATGGGTCTGGCTGCGGTGCTGGCTTGCGCCCTGTTTGCGTCTATCAGTGGTTCCTCGCCTGCCACGGTGGCGGCCATTGGTTCAATCATGATTCCGGCCATGGTCAAACAAGGCTACCCCGTGCAATTCGGGACCGGGATTGTGGCGACCTCCGGCGGTCTGGGCATCTTGCTGCCACCCTCGATTGTGATGGTGATGTATGCCGTGGCAACCAGCGGCATGATGGTTGAGGGTCCGGATGGGGTCAAAGTTGGTACGGCTTCTATTGGTCAGTTGTTTATTGCCGGTGTGGTTCCGGGTTTGATCCTGGCGTTTCTCCTGGGTGCCACGACCATGTTCCGCGCCTGGAAACTGGGCTACCCCCGTATGCCGCGTGCTTCCTACAAAGAACGCTGGCGCGCCTTCATGGACTCCATCTGGGGTCTGATGTTGATCGTTATCGTGATGGGCGGGATTTACTCCGGTGTGTTCACGCCTACCGAAGCAGCAGCTATCAGTGCGGTTTACGCCTTTGTGATTGCGGTCTGGGTCTACAAGGATGTGAAGCTGCGCGAGGTCAAACGTATCGTGCTGGAATCGGCAGCCATGAGTGCCATGCTGCTGTACATCATCACCAACGCGGTCATGTTCGCCTTCATTCTGACCTCCGAGCAGATTCCACAAGCCATTGCGGAATGGATTGTGTCGCAAGGCATGGGCCTGATCGCCTTCCTGCTGTTCGTGAACGTCCTGTTGCTGGTGATCGGTATGGTGATGGAGCCCTCGGGACTGATTCTGATCATGGCTCCCATCCTGTTTCCTGTCGCCATGAAGCTGGGCATGGACCCGGTTCACTTTGGCATCATGCTGGTGGTGAACATGGAGATTGGGCTGGCGACACCACCAGTGGGCTTGAACCTGTATGTGGCGTCCAGCATATCGAAGTTGGGCCTGACCGAAGTTACCAAGTCCACATTGCCTTGGTTGCTGACTGGTTTGGCCTTCCTGTTGATGATTACCTTCGTACCTGAAATTACGCTTTGGCTGCCCCGCATGATGGGATGGCTGTAGTAGTCCTGATCGCTATCCGCGAGCAGGGCAAGGTGAGCCCCTGATGTGGCAGTACGGCTTGATGCAAGCTGCGCAAGACGTGAATCACCTTGAAGGCCGGGCAAAAAGCCCGGCCTTTTTTTTGTCGCTGGGCCGTCCCAAGGCAAACACTCCCCCTCGGGGGGCAGCAAGCCGAAGGCGTAGCGTGGGGGCTTTTTTTGTGTCCAGACCCCGCGCGGTTTTGTAGCCCTGTGAAACGTACTGATAAGTGTTATTTGCTAAGACAGGCCAGTCTATTAGTATCATAGGTAGTTCGGGCCGCCATACTGGCGGTATTTATTCATACGGAGACCTTATGTCCATTTCAGTCGGTGCGCGCGTTCCAGACGCGACCCTTAGCGAGTACATTGAAACCGCCACAGAAAGCTGCCCTATGGGCCCCAACAACTTTCAGGTGGCTGATCTGGTTAAAGGCAAGAAAATTGCCGTGTTCGCCGTTCCTGGCGCTTTCACCCCCACCTGCTCCGAGCAGCACTTGCCTGGCTTTATTGCCAAGGCAGACGAGTTCAAGGCTGCCGGCGTAGACGAGATCTGGTGCGTGGCAGTGAACGATCCTTTCGTAATGGGCGCTTGGGGCAAGTCCCTGAACGTCAATGGCAAAGTACGTCTGCTGGCCGATGGCAGTGCTGTCTGGACCAAAGCATTGGGTCTGGAATTTGACCTGACGTCCAAAGGCCTGGGTGTGCGCTCCAAGCGTTTCTCTGCCTTGCTGGAAGACGGTGTTGTCAAACAATTGAACATTGATAACGACGGCGGCCTGCACACATCGGATGCAGACACCCTGTTGAAACAGGTAAAGTCGTAAGTATCTGATCCCCCGCCAGTCCGGCGTGGCGAGGGATAGAAGGATTACAAGGCGCTGGCGGCAAGCTGGCGCTTTTTTTTACCGTGCTCCTGTCGCAAAACCCAGGCCGGAATCTGGATGGTAGCGAGAGTTGGGGGCCGGTGCCGCGGTTTTTTTAGGATGTCTGGATGCTGTCATCGGTGGGTGCGTTTTCGTCCCTGTACTTTGCGACCCTGATGCTCTTGCTCAGCTCGGGCCTGTTCAATACCTTCATGGGGGTGCGCCTGACGGCCATCTCGGTGTCAGAGGTATGGATTGGCGGGCTGATTGCGGTGTATTACCTGGGCCTGGTATTTGGTGCTCGTATGGGTCACCGCCTGATCATGGGCGTGGGTCATATTCGGGCGTACGCCGCCAGTGCTGCTATTGTCACCATCTGTGTGCTGGTTCAGATTCTGGTTGATTCCATGTACGTCTGGCTGCTGCTGCGCTTTTTGGCGGGTGCGGCCATGGTGGTGCAGTTCATGGGGATTGAAAGCTGGCTGAACGAGCAAAGCGACAATAGTCAACGCGGCACCATTTTTGCCTTTTACATGGTGTTCTCCAGCCTGGGCACCGTGCTGGGGCAGTTGTCGCTGACTCTGTTTCCGCATCTGAATTACGAGCCGCTGGTATTTGTGGCGATCTGTTCGGCCTTCAGTCTGGTGCCGGTGGCGATTACCCGTCGCAGTCACCCACCCTTGCAAGTACCCGCGCCCATTAACGCACGCTATTACCTGGACCGCGTGCCCTTGTCCATGATGGTGCTGCTGGTCGCCGGTATGTTGACCGGGGCCTTTTATGGTCTGGCGCCCGTGTATGCGGTGCGCGTTCATCTAAGCAATGAGCAGGCTGCCTTGTTTGTCGCCGTGTCTGTGGCCGCCGGTGTGCTGGCCCAATGGCCGGTGGGTTGGCTGGCGGACCGCATGAATCGCGTCAAACTGATCCGCATTAACGCGATCTGTTTGCTGGCCTTGGCCATTCCGTTGTGGGGCTGGTTTGAGGCCCCGTTCTGGTTTCTGCTGATTTTTTCGGCGTTGTTCGGGATTCTGCAATTTACGCTGTACCCCTTGGGCGCGGCTTTCGCCAATGACAACGTGGATCCGGAGCGGCGAGTTGGCTTGAGCGCCATTTTGTATATGGTCTATGGCTTGGGGGCCTGTCTGGGGCCGCTGCTTGCCGGCGGCCTGATGTCTTATATTGGCAGCAATCTGTACTACATCTTCGTGGCAGCCTGTGGCTTGGCTTTGGTTCTGCTGGTCCGCCCGCAAAAGGTACTGGGTGATCACTTGAGCCAGGATGCGCCTACTACCTTTGTGCCTATGCCAGACAGCTTGCAAAGCTCGGCTGCGGCGGTGGCACTGGACCCACGGGTGGATATCAGCTCTGACGTGTCGCATGATCCGGTTTTCGAAGATCTGCCGCCAGTTGAAGAGCGGGTGCCCGCAACGACGGAAAGCACGGCTGCGGAGCGCAAGGCGGAAGATGAGGCTGCAGAGGCGACACTTGCCGAGGACGACAAACGGGCTGATTCTGTTGTTGGAAGCTCTGTGAATTCTGAAGGCTTGGACGCTTTTGGGAGCGCGGCAGATGTGGAAAGCTCGAGCGCTGAGAAAGACGCAGAGAAAGCACGTAAACCCTCAGATCCAGCCCCTTAGGTCGCCGCCAGAATCGAGCATGTTCTCATAGCGGTTTACGAGCATGATTCACTCATAAAAAAACCCAGGCCAAGCCTGGGTTTTTTATTTCTGCCCGGATCTTAAGTCTGGAACTCAGGCCCGTTGAATTCGGCCTCAACCTCAATCTTGCCAGCCAGAATATCCTGCTGTAGCGCTGCAATACGCTGGCGCACGGCATCCGGTGTGTCCGGGGCCATGATCAGGCGCACCGCATCCGGTTGCTGCAGGCCAACCTTGAAGATCTTGCCGGACTCGAACTTGTTTTCGCTCAGATCCTTGCAAGCTTCAAATACGCCAATGCCTACATCGGCCCAGGCGGAACCGACGAATACGTCGGGCTCACGGGCGACCCAGTCGATCACATTACCAATTTCTTTGATGCCCAGTTCACGGCAGGCCTGCGTTGTGCCGCTACGGCCTTTGTTCAGCATGGTGTAGATGATGTCTGCACCAGCTTTGGCCTGTGCCTGGGTGACCCGCGCGGCCAGCTCAATATCATCCTGGTTGCCGGAGAAGTTTGTCAGCAGCTTCACATCCGGATTGGCATGCTTGACGCCAGCGGCATAGGAAGCGCGGGCGCGCAAACCAGGGGGCACGCGTATGCCGGACTGGTGGGCCACCACGCCGGTCTTGGTCATCAGGGCGGCATAGGCACCGGCCAGCCAGGCTGACTCTTCCTGACGCACGTCATAGCTGCTCAGATTGCTGGCAGTGACGGCACCTTGCGTGATCACAAAGCGGGTATCCGGAAACTCCTTGGCAACGGCCAGGGCAGCATCGGTGTTCTGACCGCCGTGGGCGATCAGCAAGGCCGGTTTGTATTGTGTTGCCAGTTCGCGCAGAGCGGCAATTTGCGCCTGGGTTTCGTTAGCCACCTGATCTTGGTAGTGGCCGGTAATGGGCAACTGGTCCGTGGCCTTCTTGAAGCCCTGATAACCAGCTTGCATGAAGCCGTTGTCATCAATGTGGCCGCAGAACAGGGCGGCAACGACGGGTTTGTTGGCCGCCAGCACACTGCGGCCAAGCCAAGGGGCAGCCAGTGCGCTGGCTCCAGCGGAAGCGGCGGCCAGCAGTAACTGTCGACGGGTAAATCCGGTCATGATCATGTCTCCTGTGTAGTCTCCGACGTGGGCGTCGGTAAAAATCGTTTTTTTCTAATCTACAGGAGATGAAAAGCCGCGGTCCCCGAAGTTTTAAATGTCAAATATAAGAATTCTCGTATAGTGCGTTTACGCGGGCATGTATGAGACACGCCCGATATTGTTCACCGCGGAATCAAGGCCACGATAGCGCCAATCGCCAGGGCAACCCCCACCATATTGAGCGCGCTGAGCTTTTCCTTGAAGAAGCCCGCGCCGATGATGGCACCCATGGCAATCACACCAATATTCATGGCCGAGAACACCAGAGTGGGGTTCTCCGGGAAGATCTGGTGGGCGCGGATATAAAAGAAAATATTCCCGAAGTTCAGCAGGCCCAGCACCAGACCGGCTAATAGGCTGCCTTTGTGCCAGCTGGTGCGCTTGGCCAGCAGCCAGCACAGCATCAGCACACCGGCCAGCGAGAAGGACACCACCAGACTGCTGGAGAAAGCTGCACCGGCTTTGGAAAGCTGCTTGAACATGATGTCGATCACGCCATAGCCCAGCCACACAGCCAGCAGCATCAGGGCAGGATGCCCGGAGCCTGCTTCCTGGCTACTGGCCTGCCGCGGACGTATCAGCAGGCACAGCAAGGCAATCAGGGCCAGGGCGATGCCCAGCAGTTTCTGACCAGCCAGTTGCTCGCCAAACAAGAGAAAGGCCGCCAACAAGGGAATGAACAGGGACAGGCGCTGGGCAGCATCGCTCAGCACAATCCCGGCTTGCCGCACTGCCGCCGCCATGAACAGAAAGACGCTGGGCAAGAGCACACCCAAGGCAATCAGAATCCACCAGGGGGTAGCAGGATTCAGCAGGCTGCTGGGATGCGGTTGCAGCAATACCAGACTCAAGGTGACTGCCACGCCGTAGTTAACCATGATGGCCTGGGCGACATCGATCTGCCGCTGGCGAGCGACTTTCAGCAGAATGGAAACGGCAACACTGCACAGAATGCTGGCGATCAGAGTGAGCATGTTAGAGGGCCTCGACCATAGCGCGTGGACGGGTTTGTGCCAATGACAAAGGGGGTTCGGACAGCGTGGTTTTGGCCGCTTCCAGTTGCAGGCGGGCAAACAGATCCTGGTCCGCCACAAACTGCGGGTTGCCGGTAGTCAGCAATTGCTCGCCATAGAAAATGGAGTTGGCACCGGCCATAAAGCACAGGGCCTGGGTGCTGTCATCCATGGTTTCTCGTCCCGCCGACAGGCGTACGGCGCTGGTGGGCATCAGGATACGTGCAATGGCAATTGTGCGTACAAACTCGAAGGGGTCCAGATCATCGACCTGATCCAGCGGCGTGCCCGGTACTTTCACCAATTGGTTGATAGGCACGGACTCTGGGTAAGGGCGCATATTGGCCAGCTGAGCCAGCAGACCAGCACGCTCGCGACGGCTTTCACCCATGCCGATAATCCCGCCGCAGCAACTGTTCAAACCGGCTGCGCGTACGCGTTCCAGCGTGTCCAAGCGGTCCTGGTACGTGCGCGTGCTGATGATCTGGCCATAGAACTCGGGGGAAGTGTCCAGATTGTGGTTGTAGTAGTCCAGCCCGGCATCTTTCAGGCGTTGCGCCTGACCGTCTTTGAGCATGCCCAAGGTGACACAGGTTTCCAGCCCCATCGCTTTGACGGCGCTGACCATCTCAACTACCTGGTCCAACTGTTTTTCGGTAGGAGAGCGCCAGGCGGCACCCATGCAAAAACGCTGAGCACCCTGTGCCTGGGCGGCGCGGGCCGCTTCCAATACCTGTTCCAGGGGCATCAAGGGTTCAGGTTCCAGCTCGGTCTGGTATTTGGAGGATTGCGGGCAGTAGGAGCAATCTTCGGGACAGGCGCCTGTCTTGATGGAGAGCAGGCTGGAGAGCTGGATTTGATTGGCCGGGTGGTGCTGTCTATGTACGGTCTGCGCCTGGAACACGAGGTCCATAAAGGGCAGCTCGTAAAGCTCCATGATGCGACGAATCGTCCAGGGTGCGGGGGTATTTACAGACATGGCAGGCTACCTTATTCAGTGACGCAGCTATGCTAGGTTTTCTGCCTGTGAAAGACGACTCCTGGGGCTGGCAGGCTCCGGAGGCTTTTCTCGCTATGGGGCCTATTTCAGTAATTTTTAGAGGAAATTGTCGCTAACTTCGCTTAATTTCAATTATTGTGAGGGATACAAACTATTTCAAAGGCAGTATTTGCAAAATGTTTCAGCGGCTGATTCAGTGCCTGATTACCGTGGTTTCCACCTTTTTATCCGGGGTAAACTGGCAGGCGATTTTGCAAAAGGATAAACATGCACGTGTTCGAGCGCCGCATCACCGTGGAATGGGGTGATTGCGATGAGGCCGGGATTGTTTTCTATCCCAATTATTTTTATTGGTTTGACTGCACGTATCAGGCGTGGCTGCGGCAAGCAGGCTTGAGTCAGCGTATCTTGCGCCAGGAATATGATGCGGTAACGCCCTTGGTGGATGTCGGTGCCAACTTCCGCGCACCCGTTACCTATGATCGCGAGATTCGCGTTTGCGTGCAGGTGGCTCAATGGCTGGAGCGGCGCTTCAAGCTTGAATATCAAGTCTTCAATATGGACGGTGTGCTGGTAGCAACCGGCCACGAGTGGCGCGCCTGGGCGCAGGTCTTGCCGGAAGGGCGGCTGAAAGGTGCCGCCATTGCTGAAGACTTTCGTCAGCGCTTAGAAGGGAACGGGGCTGTTTGAAGCGGCCTGATCAGACACCGGCAGGCGCTGCTGCACTTGATGCAGCTGCGGCTTGCCATTGAGCGGTATATAGACAAAAGCCAATTGCTTGAACAGGCGTGCTTGCCAGCGTGCCTGTTGCAGGCTGATGTCCAGCACCAGCAGGCTGGGTTCATCCGGCCATTTGCCCTTGGGGTCCAGATTCACGGCGGGCCACCAGCGCAGATCCAGTTTCTGCAAATCGCGCAGCAAGCTTTCCTGAACCGCATCGTTAAAGGCACGGCTGCAAATTTGCGCGCCTGGATTGCAGGCGGTCAAAATTGCCGCCCCACGGCTGTTTTCTTGTTCCAGTAATTGATTCAGAGGGCGGTTGAGCTGGCCGATGCGCACGTCCATATCGCCCTTTGGGCTGTGTATACGGTAGATCGCCTTCTCGAAAGCGTGAGACAGGGCGGCGGGCAGGTCTTTCTGTGTAGACATAAGCTATCTTGCGTCGTTCTGTTCTCCGGACCCACAAGACTGGCAGTGGGATGCATGGTTTGTTGGTGTTCAAACCATGCATCCATTATTTACACAGTTTCAGCCTTCAAGCAAGTTATGAGGCGCGTGGATCCTGGATTCGATTCCAGATCGAATACAAGCTGGGCAAGAACAAGAGCGTCAGGATGGTGCCAATGGCTGTACCGCCGATCAGCGTCAGGGCCATGGAGCCCCAGAACACGGAGAAGGACAGCGGAATGAAGGCCAGTACCGCCGCCAGCGCCGTCAGAATGACGGGGCGGGCACGCTGCACAGTGGCTTCAATCACGGCATCGTAGGGTGAGGCACCTTCAGCCCGGTTGGTCTTGATCTGCTCAATCAGAATCAAGGTATTGCGCATCAGGATTCCCGCCAGACCGATCAGCCCCAGAATCGCGGTAAAACCAAAGGGTTGCTGGAAAATCAGCAAGGCGGGCACGCTGCCAATCAGGCCCAAGGGGGCGGTCAGGAACACCATGATCATGTTCGAGAGCGAACGTACCTGAATCACGATGACCAGCAGCATCAAGGCAATCATGACCGGGAAGACGGGCAGCAGCGCGTCATTGGACTTCTTGGCCTCGGCGGTAATACCGCTCATCTCTATCAGGTAGCCAGGGGGCAGGGAAGCCTGCAAGGAGGCAAACTCCTTCATCACCCGATTGGCCACTTCTGCCGGTTGCACGTGTGGAGCAATATCTCCCCGCACTGTCATGGTGGGCAGGCGGTTGCGACGTGCCAGCTTGGGTTCTTCCTGCATGATTTCCAGCTTGCCGACCTGCTCCAAGGGCAGGTTCTGGCCCTGATCATTCATGACGGTCAGACCGGACAGGCGCATGGGATCATGGCGGTTGCTGGCAGAGCTGCGTGCCACAACCAGTACATTACGCAGGTCCTCGCGGTATTCCGCAACGGTTGTGCCATCCAGCTGCAACTGGATTTGCTCGGCCAGACTCTGGCGATTCAAACCCAAGGCTTGCAGACGTTGCGGGTCTACGTCCAGCTTCAGGACGGGTACGCGCGAACCCCAGTCCACGTTCACCTGACGCATGTCCTTGTCGGCCCGCATCACCGCCATGGCTTGCTCGGAAATATCACGTAGCTTGTCCAGATCAGGGCCACGTACCAGGAACTCCACCGGGTATTTGGTGGATGGCCCGAACACTAGCTGAGTGGCACGGACACGCGCTTCTGGTGTCAGGCCATCGGCCACCACTTGGCGGAAGCGTTGCAGCAGCGCATCGCGGTCGTGGTGATCAGCCGTCAGCACCACCAGACGAGCAAAGGAGGGATCAGGCAGTTCAGGGTTGTAGGACAGGAAAAAGCGCGGTGCGCCTTGCCCGGCATAGCTGGTGACCAGCTTGGTTTCGGGCTGCTCGCGCAACCAGCTCTCCACCTTGCGAGTAACGGCTTGCGTGGACTGAATACTGCTGCCCTCGGGTAACTGCACTTCTACCAGCAGCTCGGGTCGGTCGGAGGTGGGGAAGAATTGCTGTTTGACGAAACCCATGCCTACAACCGCCAGCACGAAGGCTGCCACCACAATTCCGGCCACCAGAAACTTGTGGTGTACCGACCAGGCAATCATGCGGCGCAGGCGCATGTAATTGGGGGTGTCGTAAATGGCCTGATGGCCGCCGGGACGGGCTGGAATGGCGGGCAGCAATTTCACGCCCATATAGGGAGTGAAGGCCACCGCAACCAGCCAGGAGGTCAGCAGGGCAGCGGCCAGAATCCAGAAGATATTGCCGGCGTACTCCCCGGCAGAGGAACGGGCAAAACCCACCGGCAGAAAGCCGATAATCGTCACCAGGGTGCCGGACAGCATGGGGGCTGCCGTATGGTTCCAGGCATAGGCGGCGGCTTTCAGGCGGTCCATGCCTTCTTCCATTTTCACGATCATGATCTCGATCGCAATAATGGCGTCGTCCACCAGCAGGCCCAGCGAGATAATCAGCGCGCCCAGCGTTACCCGATCAAACACCTTGCCTGTCATCATCATGATGACGAACACCATGGCCAGCGTCAGGGGCACAGCGGCAGCCACTACAATCCCGACCCGCCAGCCCATGCTGACCAGACACACCAGCAGCACGACGCTTAGCGCCGCGAAGAACTTGAACATGAACTCGCCTACGGCGGAGGCAATGTTCACCGACTGGTTGGTGACGGTCTCCAGGGAGAAGCCCAGGGGCAGGGCAGCGGCAATATCTTCCCGTGCCTTTTCCAGATCCTTGCCCAGATACAGGCCGTTGTAGCCCTCCTGCATCACCACATCCAGCAACATGGCAAATTGTGCGTTGTGGTGAATCTCGAAGCTGGGTGGGTCCTCGTAACCACGGCTGATAGTGGCAATGTCGCCCAAGCGCAGATTATGACCCTGCACGTAGATATAGGTATTGCTGATGGCCTCCACATCCTCCAGCCCGGCGCTAAGGCGCATGTGAATACGCGGGCCATCGGTGCTGATGGCACCACTGGCTGTCATGGCACTGCGCTTGGACAAGGCTTCCAGAATCTGTTGAGGATTGAGCTGCAGATTGTGCAGCTTGGCTTCGTCCAGATCGACAAAAATACGCTCGCTTTGCTCGCCCAGAATATTCACCTTCTTGACGCCGGGGACTTGCAGTAGCTGGCTGCGTACTTTCTCGGCCTCGCGAGTCAGCAGGCGCGGTGGCAGACCGGGGGCTTGCAGCGCGAACAGGCTGAAGGACACGTCCGAGTACTCATCGTTCACAAACGGCCCCTGCACGCCTTTGGGCAAGCGCGGAGCCTGATCCTGCAGCTTCTTGCGGAGCTGATAGAACTCGCTCTGAACGTCCGCGGGCGGCATGGTGTCTTTCAGGGTCACCACCATCAAGGCTGTGCCGGGACGGGTAACCGTCTCTACCTTGTCAAACCAGCGCAGTTCCTGCATGCGCTTTTCCATGGGCTCGGCCACCAGATCCTGCATTTCCTGGGCGGTGGCCCCGGGCCACATGGCAGTGACGGTCAGCACTTTCACGGTAAAAGCCGGGTCTTCGGCTCGACCCAGTTTCACGAAGGAGTAAATGCCGGACGCTGCCAGAGCAATGATCAGAAACAGCGTGATGGCCCGTTCACGCACCGCCAGAGCGGAAAGATTGAAGCGGCCTGTCATTGCTTGACCTCGCGTGGTTCAGGACGAACTTCCTGGCCTTCATGCAAAAGGTTAGCGCCCAACGCCACGATGGCCGTACCGGCTTCAGGGCCTTGGGACAGGTAAGCGTGTTCCTGGGCAAGCTTGGCAATGGTCACGGGCTGCCAGTGCACGGTTTTCTGATCATCAATTACCCACACACCAGGCCCTTTACCCGCATCGTAAATTGCAGTCAGCGGCACTTGATTCAAGGCGTCTGCATCCGGGGGCGTCAAATGCACAATGGCGCTGGAACCCAGTCTTGCGGTGACATTCTCGCCCTCGAAGGAAAAGCGGGCCTGATAGCTGCGGGTTGCAGGGTCAGAGGATTGGGCCAGCTCGCGCAGTTGGGCGGGCAGGCTTTCCTGGGAGTCCGTTAGTTCAATGGTGGCGCGAGTACCCAGCGGAATATCCCACTGCTCGGGCAGGCTGACAATGACATCACGTGGACCGTCCTGGGCCAGGCGCAGCACGGCTTGCCCCGGGCTGACAACTTGGCCAACATCCGCAATCTGGGCGGTAATGATGCCGCTGGCTTCTGCTTTCAGGGAACTGTATTGGTCGGCGTTGCGGGCTATTTCAGCTTGTGCTTGGGCGGACTTCAGATTTGCCTGTGCGCTACGCAGTGCCTTCTGGCTTTGTTCATGCGCCTGACGGGAAACACCGCCTTGCTCCACCAGCAGGGACAAGCGTTTGTAATCTGACTGGGCTTGTTCGGCCTGAGCCTGGGCGGCCTGCACGGCAGCCAGACGGGCGCGGTAATCCAGTTGCAGATCCTTGGGGTCCAGCGTCATCAAGAGCTGGCCTTTTTCAACGTGCTCGCCGTTTTGAACTTTGCGCGTATCAATCTTGCCGCCTACCCGAAATGCCAGCGGGCTTTCCACCCGTGCGCTGACCAGCCCCAGGAAACGTCGTTGCTGATCGGCCTTGGGCTGAATCACGCTTTGAATGACCAAAGGAGCCTGAGTGCGAGGGTCGGCCTCCTGTGTCTGCTGGCTGCACCCCATCAGTACAAGGGCGGCGGACAAACTCAAGACAGGGCTAAGAGAGCGAAAAAGAGCCATGCAGGACTCCGGGTAGGTAAATGGTTGGATGAACTGTAACTTGGGACGTGACGTTCAAGGCATCAGGCTACGCAGGATAAGCTGCGTTACCACCAGCAAACCTTGGCGGGTTTTTTCAGGCGGATGTATTTCCAGCAAGACAGGGTGTAGACAGGCGGTCAAGGCAAACAGGATGCCTTGAACCACCTCGTCCAAGGGCGTGCGGCGTTCAAAGTCGCCGCTTTCACGGCCCGCGCGCACCAGGGCGGTGATTTGGGTCAGCAAATCTTCTCTGTGCTGGTCCACTGTTGTCCAATTGTTTTGCAGCGCTTCAATGACCACTTCTTGCATGCGGCCTTCCTTCAAGAACAGCTCCAGGCTTAGCGTGCAGGCGGTTTCAATGAAGTGGCGCAGACGTTCGATAGGGGGCAAGTCGCCCTCCACAATCTGTTGCAGCTGCACGTGCATGCCTTTGAGCACAGAGTGGCAGATCGCCTGGCCGATAGCCTGCTTGGAGTCGAAAAAACGATAGAGATAAGCGCTGGACACGCCTATGGATTTGGCCAGGCTGGCAACAGAGGTCTTGCGATACCCGTAGAGCCGGAAATGCGTATTGGCCTGCTCAATGATCTGTTCGCGGCGATGATGCTCGGTCGGACCACGCTGGCCCAGGGTACTGGCTGGCATAGAAGTTGAATGTTGAAGTAACGATAACGCAATACATTAACTTCCTTGTTAAGCCGCGGCAAGTAAATTGAGGCCACATATCCCGTTTTTTTGCTTGATGGGACTCTTCTTGACAGGCAAACCTTTTAGATCAGCCGATGGCTTGAGCAGGCAGCAGGGCATCCGCAGGATGGGATCATGCTTTGAGTCTGACCTTCCAGGCTTTGGCTTGTTGAGAGCGTGCCAGGGATAGCGCTTTTTGCAAGGTGGCTGATGCGTATGGTTGTTCGGATGGGAGATGCCTCATTGCCTGCGGCGTATTTGTCTCGAATGTCTATTACAACCAGCCGCTTCTGGAACTGTTGCAACAGGCATTCTCGCAGGAAAGAGGGCTGATTAATCTGGCCCCGATGGCGACCCAGTTGGGGTTTGTTTGCGGCCTGTTTTTTCTGGTCCCTCTTGGAGACCGGATTGACCGTAGAAAATTGATTCTGGGGCAGGCGGTGGTTTTGCTGGTCGGGCTGGTATTGCCTGGCGTCTGGGTGGGTGGCATGCGGTATGCCTGTTTGGAGGGGCATTAGTGCTTATCGGTTTTTCTTTGCACGGTATTCGTAGACGAGCGATAGGCACCAGAGGCTGAGAGAGGTGTTCTGGTGCGCATGCTTGCAGGCCGGGAGTCCACCAATGAAAAAAGCCTGACAGATCGAAATCTATCAGGCTTTTTGAATTTTTTGGCGGAGCGGACGGGGCTCGAACCCGCGACCCCCGGCGTGACAGGCCGGTATTCTAACCAACTGAACTACCGCTCCGCAGCGGTGCCAAGAATCTTGGCGTCCCCTAGGGGATTCGAACCCCTGTACCCACCGTGAAAGGGTGGTGTCCTAGGCCTCTAGACGAAGGGGACAGGACTTACAACTAAATCGTCGTTTTGGTGGAGGTAAGCGGGATCGAACCGCTGACCTCTTGCATGCCATGCAAGCGCTCTCCCAGCTGAGCTATACCCCCAATTTTCTTTACTTCGTTTTTTAACTGCGTCAAAAAACCAAAGTATCGAAATAAGTGTCAGGCTTGACGAGGCTTGCCACTTCAAACTGCTAAAACCAGTCCAGGACTGATTTTTTTAAATCTTTTGGCGGAGCGGACGGGACTCGAACCCGCGACCCCCGGCGTGACAGGCCGGTATTCTAACCAACTGAACTACCGCTCCGCAGCGGTTGCCAAGAATCTTGGCGTCCCCTAGGGGATTCGAACCCCTGTACCCACCGTGAAAGGGTGGTGTCCTAGGCCTCTAGACGAAGGGGACAGGACTCTACAGCTAATCTTCGTTTTTTGGTGGAGGTAAGCGGGATCGAACCGCTGACCTCTTGCATGCCATGCAAGCGCTCTCCCAGCTGAGCTATACCCCCATTTCGGCGTTCTTTTTGTCGACCACCAACGAAGAATTGAGATTATGAAGGTGTTTTTATCTTTGTGCAAGTCTTTTGAAGAAAAAAACCAAAATAAAGTGAAAAAACTTCAGAGGGGCTGCCAGAGGGGGGGCAGGGGGCAGGCAGAGGAGGCGATACCCCCGGCGTGCGGAAGCCGAAAACAGGGCTAAGGGCGTGCCTGAAATGGGCGTGTATCTTTTTGTTTTATACGTGGTTTTGTATCTTCTTTGTGTCATAACATTTCATTTATGGCTCAATAGAAGGAAATGCTTTCAACTATTAGCGTCGTTTTTTTGTCCCTTTCAGGATCGTCTAATTCCCTTCTTAGGCGCATAAATGCAGGGTTTGTGAGAAATTTGCGCTGCTCTGTAATCTAATGATGGTATGCTTCGTTGAGTAACATTTCACCTGCAATAATTACGTTTTGTAGGCCCCTCACTTAGCCTGCATTTTTTTATTTAATGGCGCTATGTCAGCAAAGCAGTGCATATCATCACCTCTGCCTGTTCCAGTGGATGCACAAAGACGAATCAGTTTGAGTGCTTTGCTGATTTGGGTGCTGTTGGTCTGGCTGTTGTTGATCTCCGCAACGGTTACTGTCATTTACAAGCAAAACCAGGCAGAAATTCGCCTGCAGGCAAGTAGCGGCCTCCTGCGCCAGCTCTCTGATATCAGCTATTCCGTGGCGCTGGCCGCGCCTTCCAGTTCGACGCCTGCCCGTTTGCGCCACTTGGATCAGCAGTTCCAAGGGGTGGTGCAGTTGTTACGCGATGGCGGAGTAGTCGATGGTGTGGTCCTGGTCCCGCTGGACAAGCCCTTGCTGGGGCTGGTCTCCCAACTAAGTAATGAATGGCAGCGGCGCTTGATGCGTCTGGATTTTCCGGTCAGCTCCGAGCAAGTGCTCCTGCCAGCGGCCAGCCTGAACGCGGAAGACTCGTTGTTTCGTCATAACACCCAGCAATTGCTGGATGCGTTTGATGCCTCGCGTGAAAGTATCCGCTCGCAGCACCGCTGGACGGTGTTCTTCATGCTGGGTCTGGATTTGATCGCGCTGTGTCTGTCCTACTTCATGTTGCGTGCCTGGGCAGCCGATCCCTTGCGACAGCTGGTGGCCCAAGGCCAGGCTTTTACTGGCGGCAATTACCGTGCGAAAAGCACCAGTTCAGGCACTAGTGAAACGCGTTATTTGTCGCAGATTTTGAATTACTGCGGTTTGCAGATTCAACAGCTGGATGCGCAGCTTTCTATTCAGCAGCGCAATTTATCCCAGCTCAACGCCATATGCCGCAGTTTGAGCCACAACCCTTTATTGGGAGTTTATTTATCCCGCGATGGCCGCTTTGATTTCGTCAATAAAAAGCTGGCAGAGACATTGGGATATAGCCGTGCACAATTGCGCCAGGAGTTCACGGTTGATCAAGTCTTTCTGTCGCCGCGATTTCCTTCTTTGACTCAAGTGGTGGCCGATTCGCGTTCTGGTGGCAGCAGTTTGCGCTATGAAACGCGGGCATTGCGTCATGACGGCAAATCCATTGATGTCGAGATCTGTGCCATTCCCATCGAGCTCGAGGGTCGTATGGGCATGGTGGCAGTAGTGCAGGACATCACCACGCGGGTGCGCAACGAAGTGACGGGTCGTTTGGCGGCCGTGGTGTACGAGAACACTTGCGAAGCCATTGTTGTGACGGATCGTTTTGGCCATGTGGTAGATGCCAACCCGGCTTTTAGCCGCATCACCGGCTACGAGCTGGACGAAGTGCGGGGCCGCACCTTGTCTATCTTGAACTCGGGGCGTCAGGACACGGAGTTCTACCGCAAAATGTGGCGCGAGATTTCGGAAACCGGGCGGTGGCAGGGCGATATCTGGAATCGACGCAAGAACGGCGAGGATTTTGCCGAGCGTTTGACCATCAGCACTGCCTGGAACCCGGATGGCACGGTGTATCGCCATATTGGCTTGTTCACCGACATCACCAGCCATAAGAAGCGTGAAGCGCAGATGTGGAAGCAGGCGCATTACGATCATTTGACGGGCTTGCCCAATCGGCAGATGTTCCAGGATCGCTTGCAGCAAGCGCGCGAGCAGTCGCGTCGCACAGGCTTGCCTTTCGCGCTGATCTTTATGGATCTGGATTTTTTCAAGGATGTGAACGACTCCTTGGGGCACGAGAAGGGCGACGTCCTGCTGCAGGAAGTGGCCCAGCGTTTGCAGCGCTGTGTGCGGGTAACGGATACCGTGGCCCGTATTGGTGGTGACGAGTTTACCGTCATCATCTCGGATATCAGCGATACCTCGATTGTGGAGCGCACTTGTCGCTGTTTGCTGGACACGATTGAAGAGCCTTTCCAGTTGGGCAAGAACTCGGTGTCTGTTTCCGCCAGTTTGGGAATCACGCTGTTCCCCGAAGATGGCGATGATGCCGGCCAGCTTTTGAAGAATGCGGATATGGCCATGTACGCCGCCAAGGCTTGCGGCCGCAATCAATACTGTCGCTTCCTGCCTGCCATGAGCGAAGCCGTGGAAGCGCGCCTGCGTTTTTCGCAGGATTTGCAAAAGGCACTAAGCGAGCAGCAGTTCCAGCTTTATTACCAACCCATTGTGGATTTGCGTACAGGGCAGGTCACCCGTGCCGAGGCCTTGATACGCTGGGAACACCCGCAGTTGGGCTTGGTGCCCCCTTCAGAATTCATTCCGTTTTCCGAAGATTCCGGTCTGATTGTGCTGATTGGCGAATGGGTGTTCGAGACGGCTGCCCAGGCCGCGGTGAAACTACGCAACGAGCTGGACCCCGGTTTCCGGGTCAGCCTGAATGTCTCGCCCGCGCAGTTCAAGCTCAATGGCTCCTGCGCGCGCGAGTGGGTGGAGTATCTGCAAACCCAAGGCATTCCGGGTGATGCGCTGGTGGTGGAAATTACCGAGCGCTTGTTGCTGGACGATCAGGGGCAAGCCTTGCAGCAGTTGCGCTCCTTGCGGGAGTACGGCATGAGTGTGGCGCTGGATGATTTTGGCACCGGCTACTCCTCTCTGTCGCACCTGAAGCGGTTTTCCATCAATGTGCTCAAGATTGATCAGTGCTATATCCGCAATCTGGCCCTGAGCAGCGAGGATCTGGTGCTGACTCAGGCCATGATTGTCATGGCGCAAAAGCTGGGCTTGCGGGTAGTGGCAGAAGGTGTGACCAGTCACGAGCAACTGGATTTGTTGAACAACGCCGGTTGCGACTATATGCAGGGCTACTTGTGCTCTACGCCTATCCCGGCGGATGAGTTCGTGGACTGGTGCAAGACCTGGAATCGGGAGCGTGCCGGTGGTTTTGCCGCGCGCTTGTACCCGAATGCACCGCAGGCTTTGCAATAGCAGAATCCTTTCAGGGAGTCTCCGCTACCGCAAAGCCTGTGGTGAGTTTGTTGGTGCTTAGTCCTGACGACGAGAGCGCCAGGCAAAAATAATCAGAAGCAGGCCTGCCCAGATCAAGAAGGGCAGATTGCCGTATTTCACGTAGGGAGTCAGGCCTGTTGTGCCTTGAACTTCCACATCCAGCACACCCGGCGTCAGGGGCGGCAGAGCTGCACGAACACGCCCATAAGGATCAATGGCGGCTGTCATGCCGGTATTGGTGGCACGCAGCATGGGACGGCCTGTTTCCAGAGCCCGCATACGTGAGATCTGCAAGTGCTGGCTCAAGGCCCAGGAATCGCCAAACCAGCCCAGATTGCTGATGTTCAACAGCAAGGTAGCGCCTTCCTGGCCAGGACTGCCTTGCACGGCCTGGATGATCTCTTCACCAAACACGTCTTCATAGCAGATGTTGGGGGCAACACGCCCCTCTGCCATCTTGAAGGGCGCTTGCGGCAAGGCGCCACGATGGAAGTCCCCCAGCGGGATATTCATCATGTCCACAAACCATTGAAAGCCGGTGGGGATGAATTCGCCGAAAGGCACCAGATGATGCTTGTCGTAGTAGCTGGCCGTGCTATTGATGATGTCCTGGGGCTGAGTCTCGGGGCTGATCAGCAAGGCGCTGTTGGTGTAGCTCAGCTTGCCGTTGACCGTGCCACGGTCCATGGGGACACCCAGCACCAGATTGGCTTGATGGCGCTGTGCCAGTTCCGTCCAGCGCAACCAGAAGCTGGTTTCCAGGCGGTTTTGCAATACGGGGATAACGGTTTCAGGCAGAACAATCAGGCGCGGCGCGTCTTCGGGGGTCTTGGCCGGCAGGTTTGCCAGCTCGTAATAACGCTCTATGCCTTCGCTCATATTGGGGCCGAACTTGGCGCTTTGATCGATATTGCCTTGCACCAGGCGGGCAATAAAGGGCGCGCCATGGGGCTGGACCCAGGCAATATGCGGCAGACTGATCCCGATCAGGCCAAAAATCATGGCGATACCAATGCCGATCGCGCTGGAAGGGCTTTGGTTCTTGTCTTTGGAGGCGGCAAACTGGGCAATCACGGCGGCGCTGAAAGCCGACAGCCAGGCCAGGCCATACACACCCACAACGGGTGCCCAGCCGGTAAACATCCCTTCTGCGTGGGCGTAGCCGATATTCAACCAAGGAAAGCCAGTCAGCAAATTGCCGCGCAGCCATTCGCTTAATGCCCAGCAGCTTGCCCAGCCTGCTGATAGCAACAATCGTGGCAGCCAGGAATCACTATCGTGCTTGGGGCGCAGTTTTTGCCAAACCGCTGAAGCCAGAGCAGGAAAGAGGGCCAGGGCGGCAGCCAGTAGCAAAACGCCCAGGGCGGCCATCCAGGAGGGCATGCCACCATACTGGTGCATGCTGATGTACAGCCAGTAAATCCCTACGCCAAAATGCCCCAGCCCAAACAGATAACTGCGACCAAAGGCCTGGCGCACGGACGTCGAACCCATGATCTGCGAGCAGGCAATGGCCAGCAAGGTGATCTGGTAGAAAGGCAAAATCCAGGATGGCAGCGGGCCAATGGAAAAGGACAGGGCATGCAAGCCCCCCAGGACCAGCAGTAAAGCGACGCCAAGCGCCTGGGGTAAAGGTTTGGAATCAGGCTTGTTCAAGATTAGGCTCGGCGGGTGTGGCTCGCTGAACGTGCAACCAAAGGGCTCGTTTGGCATCCGCACGGACAACCGTGAGGCTGATGCCATCAAGCTGGGCCACATCGCCCCGGCGAGGGATATGTCCCAATTCGGACGCCAGCCAACCACCTACGGTGTCAAAGTCGTCGTTAGGGAGGTGGGTCTGGAAGGCTTCGTTGAAATCGGGGATTTCAGTCAGTGCCATGACACGCCAGCTGTCGGGGCCGGCCTGGAAAATGGTCTGCTCGGCGTCTTCATCGTATTCGTCTTCGATGTCGCCCACAATTTGTTCCAGCACGTCTTCCATGGTGACCAGGCCTGCTGTACCACCGTGCTCGTCAATAACGACGGCCAGGTGATTGCGGCTGCCACGGAACTCGTGCAGCAAGACGTTCAGGCGCTTGGTCTCGGGAATGAATACCGCAGGGCGAATCAGCGGGCGCAAATCCAGCGTGGGATTGGCGATCGAGAGCAGCAGGTCCTTGGCCAGCAAGATACCGATGATATTGTCGCGCTCCGTCTCGTAGATCGGAAAGCGGCTGTGGCCCGTTTCAATAATGATGGGCAGCATCTCGGTCAAGGGCTTGGCGATGTCCAGCATATCGATCTTGGATCGGGGCACCATGATATCGGCCACTGTTTTGTTGGCCATATCCAGTGTTCCGGCGATCATGGACAGCGATTCGTCGTCGATAACTTTGCGGGCGTGGGCCGCAACCAGGACAGACTTAAGGTCTTCTCGGTCTTCGGGTTCGTGACGCCGATTGAAAAAAGCACTTAAGCGAGAGATGGGATTGTTTGAGCTGGCCTTGGAAGGGCGGGGCTCGGGGTCGGGAGCAGAGTCTGACATTGTCCGAAGGACGAGTTAAGGAAGAAACAAGCATAACCGAAAAATGATGACAAGGTATGTACCTGTCATCATTCGGAATGCGGGAAGGGAAGTGAGGATTGGCGCAGCTTTGTCAGGGATGGGAGACCCTTTGTGACAAGTGGGCGAGCTAGCGCTCCTGGTAGGGATCGGGGATGCGCAAACTGGCCAGAACAGCGGTTTCCAGCGCTTCCATGTCCTGGGCTTCGTCCTCTTCAATGTGGTCGTAACCCAGGGAATGCAGACAGCCGTGCACCACCAGATGAGCGGCATGGTGCAGAAATGGCTTTTGCTGTTCCTGGGCTTCACGCTCCAGCACGGGCAGGCACAAGACGATATCGCCGTGGACCACGCCGTCCTCGTCCTGACCATATTCAAAGGTCAGCACATTGGTGGCGTAGTCGCGTTCCCGGTAGCTCAGGTTCAGGCTCTGGCCTTCTTCGGCGTCCACAATACGCAAGGTGGCGGAAAGGGCGGTGAAGCGATCTTCGGGGTGGATGCGTTCGACTGCCATATCAATCGTGCGCTGCATCCAGCGGCGGATACGGGAGCGGCTCAGCTCGGGGCAATCAATAGCGTACTGGACGCTCAGGGACAGATCAGGCATCACCGGCTCGTTCGTAGGCGTCCACAATTCGCGCAACCAGCGGGTGGCGCACGACATCACGGCTGCTAAAGCGCGAGCAGGAAATACCCTGCACGTTTTCCAGCACCTTGACGGCATGATTCAAGCCGCTGCGCTGGCCTTTGGGCAAGTCCACCTGAGTGGGGTCGCCGGTAATCACCGCCTTGCTGCCAAAACCGATGCGCGTCAGGAACATTTTCATTTGTTCCGGTGTGGTGTTCTGGGCTTCGTCCAGGATCACGAAAGCATGGTTCAGCGTGCGGCCGCGCATATAGGCCAGCGGTGCGATTTCGATGATTTGTTTCTCGAACAGGCGCTGTACCTTCTCCACACCCATCAAGTCATACAAAGCATCGTATAAAGGACGCAGATAAGGATCTACCTTCTGGGCCAGATCACCGGGCAAAAAGCCCAGACGCTCACCCGCCTCGACGGCAGGACGTGTCAGCACCAGACGGTGCACGGATTCGCGCTCCAGCGCATCGATGGCGCAGGCCACTGCCAGCCAGGTCTTGCCGGTACCGGCTGGGCCTACGCCGAAGTTGATGTCGTTGTTCAGGATATTGCGCAGGTACTCGCGCTGACCGGGGGTGCGAGGACGCAGGTCGCGTTTGGCGGTACGCAGGGAAATTTCTTCCTGGCCGACGGGGGGCAGCTCGGGCAGGGGCTCGGGCTTTTCCTCTTTTTCGTGGCGGCGGCTGGCGCCCAGCTCAACCAGGCCCAGCTGAATATCGTCGATATTCAGCGCACGGTGCACGGCACGCGAATGGAACCAGTCAATGGCCTTGGCAGCCTCCTCCGCGCGCTCGCCTTCAATCGAAACATGACTGCCACGCCGACGCAGGGTGACGTCATAGGCAATGGCAATCTGCTTGATGTTCTCGTCCAAGGGGCCACACATATTGGCCAGATGGGTATTGTCCCCGTCCAGGCGCAAGGAAGTGGGCATGCGGCGGCGTTGGCTAGTCATGGATCAGGCTCCTGCAACCCGGTCATGGGTCACGATTTCTCCGCGCAAGGTATTGGTCAGTACTTGGGTCACGTGCACATCCACAATTTGTCCGATCAGGCGAGGGTCGCCGGGGAAGTTGATGATGCGGTTGTTTTCGGTACGGCCTTTCAGTTCCGAGTCGTCTTTGCGCGAGGTGCCTTCGACCAGAATGCGTTGTACGCTGCCGACCATGGCCTGGCTGATGGCCTGGGCCTGCTCGTTGATTTGCGCTTGCAGGCGGTGCAGGCGGTCCAGCTTTTCTTCTTTGCTGGTGTTGTCTTCCAGGTCGGCGGCCGGTGTGCCGGGGCGACGCGAATACACAAAAGAGAAAGACTGGTCGAAATTCACATCGCGAATCAGCTTCAGTGTCTTCTGGAAATCTTCTTCCGTCTCACCGGGAAAGCCCACGATAAAGTCCGAGGACAGGACGATGTCGGGACGGGCCTCGCGCAGGCGACGGACGATGGATTTGAACTCCAGCGAAGTGTAGCCGCGTTTCATTGCAGCCAGAATACGGTCGCTGCCGGCCTGTACGGGCAAGTGCAGAAAGGGGACCAGCTTGGGCAGATTGCCGTGGGCGGCGATCAGGCGCGAGGTCATTTCCTTGGGGTGCGAGGTGGTGTAGCGAATGCGCTCGATACCAGGGATCTCGTGCACGTACTCCAGCAGCATGGCAAAGTCGGCAATCTCGCCAGCGACGTCGGTCGGGCCACGGTAGGCGTTCACGTTCTGGCCCAGCAGCGTCACTTCCCGCACACCCTGGTCGGCCAGGTCAGCCACTTCCATCAGTACGTCGTCAAAGGGACGGGAGACTTCGGGGCCACGGGTGTAGGGCACTACACAGAAACTGCAGTACTTGCTGCAGCCTTCCATGATGGACACAAAGGCGGAATAACCCTCCACGCGTGCGGGAGGCAGGGCGTCGAATTTTTCGATTTCAGGAAAACTGATATCTACTTGCGAGCGGCCGCTGTTGCGGCGCTTGACGATCAGCTCGGGCAGGCGGTGCAAGGTTTGTGGTCCGAACACGACATCCACGTAGGGAGCACGACGAATAATCGTGTCGCCTTCCTGGCTGGCCACACAGCCACCTACGCCAATGACCAGATCGGGATTGAGCGCTTTCAAATGCTGAACCCGGCCCAGATCCGAGAACACCTTTTCTTGCGCTTTTTCGCGCACCGAACAGGTATTGAACAGGATGATGTCTGCTTCTTCGGGGTTGGTTGTCAACTCCACGGGGCGATCCTGATTCAGGATATCGGCCATTTTTTCGGAGTCGTACTCGTTCATCTGGCAGCCAAAGGTGCGAATGAAGAGCTTGCGGGCAGGCTTGGTAGCAGCATCCGCGCTGGCGGGGGTAGAGATTGTGGTGTCGGTCATAGAAGGAGCCGTGACGGGTGTATATCCCGCGGGCCATTGAAAATGATGAATCGGGCATTATAACGCCCAGCCTCCCGTGAGCCACAAGCAAGCTGGGATCATGTGGGAGGACTTGTTGCAGACAGGCCGCCCTTTGGGGTGAGAAGGCTGGAAATAGTCTTGTCGGGGCATGAAGCTGGATCAGGATTTTCAGTCAACTTCTACTTGCGTCCTGATTTTGTGGATTATATGATTCGTATATGTATCATATAAGGATTGAAAAATGGGTATCGTGAATATTGATGACGAGCTGCACGACCAGCTACGCAAGGCGAGTACGGTTTCATGTCGCTCCATCAATGCGCAGGCGGCTTTCTGGATACGTATGGGGCTGTTGTGCGAACTGAACCCGACCATGAGTTTTAACGAGATTGTCGCCCGTGAAATGAAGGCGGCTGGTTTGGGTGAGCCTGCCGTGCCTCTGGATCAGGTGGAGTCAGCATGATCAAGATGGCAGATGAAATTGCCTTGATGGCCGAATCGGGCCGTTTGCTGGCTCAAGTGTTCACGCGCCTGGATCAGTTAGATCTGATTGGCATGAACACCATGCAGATCAATGATCTGGTCGAGAGCTACATCGTCCATGATCTGCAAGCCCGGCCCGCCAGCAAAGGGCAGTACGGTTATGCCTATGTTCTGAACTCATCGCCTAATCAAGTCGTGTGTCACGGTATGCCGTCCACGACGGATGTACTGAAAGAGGGGGATATCGTGAATTTCGACATCACCCTGGAGAAGAACGGTTTTATTGCGGATTCCAGCAAAACCTACACGGTGGGGCAGGTGACTCCTGCTGCGCAAAAACTGGTCGATGCCTGCTATATGGCGATGTGGAAAGGTATACAAGCCGTACGCCCCGGCGCGACTTTGGGTGATGTGGGGTTTGCCATCTCCCAGTACGCACGCAAGAATGGGTATTCCGTTGTACGTGATTACTGTGGGCACGGCATCGGGCGGGAAATGCACGAAGCGCCTGAAGTTTTGCACTGGGGCATGCCGCGCACAGGACTGCGATTGAAAGAGGGCATGGTGTTCACGATTGAACCCATGCTGAATCAAGGTGGCCATGCGGTGCAAACCGGGAAAGATGGCTGGACCGTGCGCACTTGCGATGGCTTGCTGTCAGCACAGTTTGAGCACACGGTAGCGGTGACAGACAGTGGTGTGCGCGTATTGACGCTGCGGCCTGATGAAACTATCCCGCATTAATTAAGTAGTTGGTCGCTATATTGCCATCACAATATCGCTCGTTGTCTAGCCGTCGTGCCGAAGTATTCCTTCAGATAAATATAGGGTGGCAGGCGTTTGTTTTATTGAGGGCCGGACCAGGTCGGCTTGGCGGGCCATTCGCCCGTGCTGCGCACGGGTCCCCTTGTCAGAGTCCAGATGCGGGCGGGTCGTGAACTCGGAGCGCGGTTTGTCCCCCGGACAAACCGCAAGCGTGCTCCTCAAACAGCACGACCCTTGCACCCCGCATCCGGCCTCTGCCCGCGGCGAATAACCTGACTCGCCCGCCGACCTGGTCCGGCCCTCAATAAAACAAAAAGAGGCTTACTGCCGCCACTCTATTACTCGCAATCCAGCAGCCTTAGAAACAAAAAAGCCCGACATTGTTTTAATGTCGGGCTTTCGTTAACAGCGAGCCAAGAAGCAACTTAGCCTTCTACAACCTCGCCGCCTTCGTCTTTCTTGATCGGCTTGACCAGATCCTCACGTTTCACGCCCAGCCACATGGAAATGGCGGCGGCCACGAACACGGAGGAGTAAATACCGAACCAGATACCGATGGTCAGCGCCAGCGAGAAGTTGTGCAGCGTGGGTCCACCGAAGAAGAAAATCGACAGCACCATCATCTGGGTAGAACCGTGGGTGATGATGGTACGCGAGATGTTCTGGGTGATGGACAGATCAATAATGTCCGACACCGACATCTTGCGCTGCTTGCGGAAGTTCTCACGGATACGGTCCATCACCACAACGGATTCGTTCACGGAGTAACCCAGCACAGCCAGGACACCGGCCAGCACCGACAGCGAGAACTCCCACTGGAAGAATGCGAAAAAGCCCAGAATGATGACCACGTCGTGCAAGTTGGCAATCGCACAAGCCAGTGCCAGCTTCCACTCAAAGCGGAAACCCAGATACAGCAAGATACCCGCGACCACAAAGGCCAGGGCCATCAAACCGTTATGCAGCAGTTCCTGCCCCACCTGTGGGCCCACGAACTCCACACGGCGCAGCTCCACGTCCGAGTGCTGCTGCTTCAAGGCCTGGAGTACTTGTTCGCTTTGCTGGGTAGAGTCTTGTCCGTCCAGAACGGGCAAGCGGATCATGATGTCCTGCGACGTGCCGAAGTTCTGTACCTGGAAGTCGGTATAGCCCAGCGACTGAATCGAGCCGCGCACATCTTCTACCTGCACGGTTTGCTGATAGTGCACTTCCATGACCGTACCACCGGTAAATTCGATGGACAGGTGAAAGCCGCGCACAATAATGAAGACGACCGCTGCAATAAATGTCAGAAAACTGATCAGGTTCAGCACCAACGCATGGCGCATGAACGGGATAGTGCGGTGAATACGAAAAAATTCCATGATGCTTTATGCCTGTAGTTGGGCCTGGCCGGTTTGCACCGGCCCCGGCACTTTACTTCTTGTCCTGTGGTTTCCAGACCTGACCAATGGAAATACCCTGCAGGCGACGACGGTTGCCATACCAGAGGTTGACCAGGGCACGAACCCCAACCACCGAAGAGAACATGGAGGTCAGAATACCGATCACGTGGACGACCGCAAAACCACGGATAGGACCGGAACCGAAGGCCAGCAAAGCGACACCCACAATCAGACTGGTCAGGTTGGAGTCGAAAATAGTGGCCCAGGCACGATCAAAACCCAGGTGAATGGCTTGTTGCGGCGAGGCACCATTGCGTAGCTCCTCGCGGATACGCTCGTTGATCAGCACGTTGGCGTCAATGGCCATACCCAGGGTCAGGGCGATAGCTGCAATACCCGGCAAGGTCAGGGTGGCTTGCAGCATGGACAAGACAGCCAGCAGCAAGAGCACGTTGAAGGTCAGGCCAATGGTGGAGAACAGACCAATCAGGTGGTAGTACAGCATGATGAAGATGGCGATCGCAATAAAGCCGTACAGCGTGGCGTTAAAGCCTTGGCGAATATTGTCGGCACCCAGGCTAGGGCCAATGGTGCGCTCTTCAATGATGCTCATGGGGGCGGCCAGCGAACCGGCACGCAGCAGCAGGGAAATATCGGCGGCTTCCTGAGCATTCATGCTGCCGCTGATCTGTACCTGGCCGTTAGGAATTTCGCTACGGATAACCGGAGCCGTCACCACTTCACCCACGCCATTTTCAAACAGCACAATCGCCATGCGCTTGTTGATGTTGTTGCGGGTAATGTCGCGGAAAATGCGCGAGCCCTTATTGTCCAGCGTCAGGTTGACGGTGGGTTGCTGGGTTTGCGAATCACGACCGGGCTGGGCGTCCTGCAGGTTTTCACCTGTCAGGATGACCTGGCGACGCAGCAGCAGGGGGGCACCACCACGCTCGGTGTAGCGCTCCAGACCAAAGGGCACGGTACCCGAGTTCAAGGCCGCAACGGCAGCAGGCGAGTCTTCCACCATACGCAGTTCCAGTGTGGCCGTACGACCCAGAATTTCCTTGGCTTTGGCTACATCCTGCACGCCGGGCAGTTGAACCACGATGCGATCGGACCCTTGCTGCTGAATTACAGGCTCGGCTACGCCCAGCTCATTGATTCGGTTATGCAAGGTGGTGATGTTTTGCTTGAGGGCGTTCGATTGCACCTGAATGGTGGCGGCTTCGGTCAAACGGGCTGTCAGACCGCTGTCACCGGCAGGGGTGAAAGCCAGATCAGGCATGGCGCGACGCATTTCCGATTGAGCGCGGTCGCGATCGTCTGCCGAGGCAAAGCTCATGCGCAGCGAGTGACCATCACGCTCGATGCCGCCAACAGGCACTTTGGCTTCGCGCAGCACGCTGCGGGCATCAGCCACCATGGAGTCGTAGCGGGCTTGAAGCGCGCCTTGCATATCCACTTGCAGCAGGAAGTGCACGCCACCGCGCAAGTCCAGGCCCAGGTGCATGGGGTGGGCACCCAGTGCGGTCAGCCAAGCAGGCGACGCAGACACCAGGTTCAGCGCGACGGTGTAGTCGGGGGCGGTAGCTGTGGAGTCCTTGTTCAGTTCGCGCTCGATCAGGTCTTTGGCCTTGAGCTGAACATCGGTGGACTCAAAACGGAAACGCGCAGTGGCGCTAGGTCCGTTTTGTTCAAAATACGAGCCCGTCGTAGGAATATTGTTTTTCTTGAGCAGCTCTTCAACGTGACTGATCAGGTTGGTTTCAAGCCGGACCGTGGATTTGGCGCTGGAAACCTGGACAGCAGGAGACTCACCAAACAGATTGGGCAAGGTATAGATCAGGCCGATCGCCAGCGCGACCAAGACGATGACATATTTCCAGAGAGGATAACGATTCATGGGATATCTACGACGGGTGCAGAAATGGCAACCCCGGACCGAGGTCCGGGGTCGGAGGCATTACAGCGACTTGATCGTGCCTTTGGGCAGAACAGTCGTAACGGCCACGCGTTGGACCAGAACTTCAACAGGCTTGTCGGTCAGGTTGGCCACTTCAACGGTCAGGTAGTTGTCGTGAACTTTGCTGACTTTGCCCAGCAGACCGCCGGAGGTGATTACTTCGTCGCCTTTGGCCAGGTTGGAGACCAGGTTGCGGTGCTCTTTCTGACGCTTCATTTGAGGACGAATCATCAAGAAGTACAGCACAACGAACATCAAGATGATGGGCAGCATGCCCATCAAGGCATTTTCGCCGCCGGCAGCTGCCTGGGCGGGGATGAGAGTCAGAATGTCAACAGCGGACATGTGGGGCTCCTGAGGATTTTTTTGTGTGGGTTGTCAAAAACTAACGGTGTATTGTAGCGGCACTTTATTGCGGTATCACAAACAGCGTGTCATTCAATACCGCGCGCCCGATCCTGGTGGAACTGCTCCCGCCAGGCCGCGAAACGCTTTTGCTCGATAGCATCGCGCATCTCTTGCATGATCTGCAAATAGAAATGCAGATTGTGCAAGGTATTCAAACGCGAGCCGGTAATTTCATTGGAACGCTGCAAATGATGCAAGTAGCCACGCGAGAAATGCTTGCAGGTATGGCAGGTGCAGCTGGGATCCAGCGGGCGGGTATCGTCGCGGTAACGGGCATTGCGTATCTTGATGTCGCCGTAACGGGTAAACAGCCAGCCATTGCGCGCATTGCGGGTGGGCATGACGCAGTCAAACATGTCCACGCCCTGGCTGACCCCTTCCACCAGATCTTCCGGTGTACCCACACCCATTAGATAGCGGGGGGCATGCGTGGGCAGTTTCGGGGTGGTGTGCGCCAGAATGCGCATCATGTCTTCTTTGGGCTCGCCTACGGACAGGCCGCCAATGGCATAGCCTTCAAAGCCGATTTCGGTCAGACCAGCCAGGGATTCGTCGCGCAGGTCCTCGTACATGCCGCCTTGCACAATGCCAAACAGGGCATTGGGGTTATTCAGACGCTTGAATTCCTCGCGTGAACGGCGAGCCCAGCGCAAGGACATGCGCATGGATTTAGCCGCTTCGATATGCGTGGCGGGACGGTCGTCAATCAAGTAGGGCGTGCATTCATCGAACACCATGGAAATATCGGAGTTCAAGGAGTACTGGATTTGCATCGACACTTCAGGCGTCAGAAACAGGCGCTCGCCGGTGATGGGGGAGGCAAACTTCACCCCTTCCTCGGTAATCTTGCGCATGCCTTTCAGGCTGAACACCTGAAAACCGCCCGAGTCCGTCAGGATGGGCTTGTCCCATTGCATGAAATTATGCAGACCCTGGTACTTGTCCATGACCTCCGTGCCCGGACGCAGCCACAGGTGAAAGGTATTGCCCAATATGATCTGCGAGCCAATCTCGTTCAGCTCGTGCGGCATCATGGCCTTGACGCTGCCATAGGTGCCTACCGGCATGAAAATGGGGGTTTGCACCACACCGTGGTTCAGGGTGATCTGGCCACGGCGAGCGGCGCCATCGGTGCTTAAGAGGTCAAACTTCAGTCCACTCATGGGGTAGGAGGCTCAATGAACATAGCATCGCCGTAACTAAAGAAGCGATACCGGGATTGGACGGCGTGCTGGTAGGCACGTTGTATGGGTTCGATCCCCGCCAGGGCCGATACCAGCATCAGCAAGGTGGACTGGGGCAAATGGAAATTGGTGATCAGTGCATCCACCCACTGGTACTGGAAGCCGGGGGTAATGAACAGGCGCGTGTCGCCTTCAATGCTGCCATCGGTGCAGCGCTGGTTCATGCCGGGCTCTTTGCTGGCGGCAGACTCCAGCGAACGCACACTGGTGGTGCCCACGGCAATGACGCGGCCACCGGCAGCGCGGGTGGCTTCGATCTTGGCCAGGGTGGTGGCGGGCACATGGTAACGCTCGGCGTGCATGACGTGTTCGCTGATATTGTCCACACGCACAGGCTGAAAAGTGCCTGCACCCACGTGCAAGGTCACAAAGGCCTGGTCCACGCCTTGCTCGCGCAAGGTGTTCAGCATGTCGTCGGTAAAGTGCAGGCCAGCCGTCGGGGCGGCCACGGCACCGGGGTGACGGGCGTAAACAGTCTGGTAGCGCGAGTCGTCTTCCTCGTCCGCTGCGTGGGTAATGTAGGGTGGCAAAGGCGTGGCGCCGTATTGCTCCAGCATGTCCAGCACAGGCTCGTGAAAGCGCAGCGCAAACAGGGCGTCTTCCCGCCCGGTGCAATCGGCCAGTACCTTGCCGTCGGCCAGTTCCAGCAACGTGCCAGGTTTGGGGGACTTGCTGGCGCGGATATGGGCCAGAGCCGTATCGGGGCCGGTTACGCGCTCGATCAGCACTTCCACCTTGCCGCCGCTGCTTTTCTGGCCATGCAGGCGGGCCTTGATGACGCGCGTATCGTTAAAGACCAGCAGGTCACCCTTGCGCAGCAGGCTGGGCAGGTCGGTGAACTGGCGGTCATGCAATTGGCTGGCACCGTCCAGATGCAGCAGACGGCTGCCCTGGCGCTGGGCCGGCGGGCTTTGAGCGATCAGATCAGGGGGAAGCTCGTAGTCGAACTGGGCGATAGTTAAAGAGGGGTCGATGCTCATGGTTTGTCGTAAAGGGCCACTGGCCAGAAGGCCGGGCCTGATGGGGTAACCGACTATTTTAACGCTTTGCCGCCAGATTGCTGAAACGGCCATATCCGTGGTGTTTTTCTTTCGGTATGCTTGGGTCTTTCCTGAATTGATCTGTTGGAGACGAGGGCATGGGCGTTTTAAAGGCAAAGCCTGTTTTGAGTCGTTGCAAGCACGTGGCTCTGGCCACCTTGCTCATGGTGCAAGGCGCATCACTAGCCCTGGCCCAGGCCTTGCCGCCCGAGCTGGCTTCGGTATGGAACGCCAGCCGCTTGCCGCAATCGTCTCTGTCCATCGTGGTAGACGAGGTGGACGGTCCGCGCCTGATCGGCGTCAATCCCCAGGAGCCCCGTAACCCCGCATCGGTAATGAAACTGGTCAGTACCTGGGCCGGTTTGTCCGCTCTGGGGCCAGAATATACCTGGCGTACGACGTTAATGGCCCAGGACGGCCTGCAGGTGGACGAACAAGGCACTTTGAAAGGGCCTCTGTACATCAAGGCGGGGGGCGATCCGTTTTTGACCGTGCCGCAGTTGTGGGACATGTTGCGCGAGCTCCGCTTGCGTGGGGTGAAGAATCTGACCGAAGTTATTGTGGATCGTTCCATCTTCGGCAACGTCACCATCAATCCCGGTGACTTCGATAATGCGGGTGACCGTCCCTATAACGCCAGCCCGGATGCCATGATGGTGGGGCTAGGTGCTTCCCGGCTGGTGTTCCAGCCAGATACACAGGCGCGCAAATGGATTGCGATTATTGACCCGCCTTTGCCCGGAGTGCGCGTACAGGGTGAAGTCGAGTGGTCGACGGCGACCTGCCCTGGTTCGCCTGTTGTTGGTACCCAGATTCAGCCTGAAGCCGGTGGCATGGTGGTCCGTGTCAGTGGCAAGGCCGCCGCTTCTTGCGGTGAGTTCAGCGTTTACCGTCTGGTTCATTCCCAAACCGAGTTTTTTGACAAGCTGTTCCGCAGCCTGTGGCGCGATCTGGGCGGCACCCTGGCCCGCGACATCAAAGCAGGCCGTGTGCCGGCTCGTGCGCAGGCGATTACCTGGCATGACTCGCAGTCCCTGTCTGACCTGATCCGTCTTATTAATAAGCAAAGCAACAATGTGATGGCCCGTACCATTTTGCTGACCGTGGGCGCAGAAATGAATGGTCCCGGTGCCACGGTGGCCACCGGCGAGCGCGCCGTCATGAACGTGCTCGGTCGCCAGGGGGTCAATACCGCAGGCTGGACCGTGGACAACGGCTCGGGCCTTTCACGCAATGCCCGCGTCACGGCGGGCGGCATGGCTGACATGCTGAAAGTCGCCTGGCGCTCGAACTGGATGCCCGAGTACATTTCGTCCTTTGCGATCTCCGGTGTGGACGGCACGGTGCGTTCGCGCTTGCGCGATGACGAGGTCCAGGGCCGTGCCCACTTGAAAACCGGCACGCTGCGCGATAGCCGTGCCTTGGCCGGTTACGTGCTGGGAGCCAGCGGAAAGCGGTATATTGTCGTCATGATGGTCAATGACGAACGTTCTGCCTCTGCCCGACCCTTTTTTGATGCGGTGGTGAAGTGGCTGGCAGTACGTTGACGATCACGATAGTGCGGGCTGCTGTGCTGCAGCCCTGTTTTTAGTTAGTCCCTAATTTGATGAAGCAATCATGCCCATACACGAAATACGCCACCCTTTGATCCGCCATAAGCTGGGCTTGATGCGCAAGGCAGATCTGAGCACGAAAAATTTCCGCGAAATGTCTCAGGAAATTGCCTCTTTGCTGACCTACGAGGCGTGCAAGGATCTGCCTCTGGAACCCACCACCATTGAAGGTTGGTGTGGCAATGTGGAAGTGGAAAAGCTGGCTGGCAAGAAAGTGACAGTTGTGCCTATCTTGCGCGCTGGTATTGGCATGCTGGACGGGGTGTTGAGCTTGATTCCTGGCGCCAAAGTCAGCGTGATTGGTATTGCTCGCAACGAAGAAACCTTTGAAGCCCAGACCTATCTGGAGCGTCTGGTCGGCGAGCTGGATCAGCGCCTGGCCCTGATTATTGACCCCATGCTGGCAACGGGCGGCTCCATGGTCGCCACAATTGATCTGCTGAAAAAAGCAGGCTGCAAGAATATTCGCGCTTTGGTGTTGGTGGCGGCTCCGGAAGGCATCGCCACTCTTGAAAAACATCACCCTGATGTTCATATTTATACCGCGTCCATTGATCAGCATCTGGACGAGCATGGTTATATCGTGCCGGGGCTGGGCGATGCGGGCGACCGTATTTTTGGTACTCGCCAGAAGGTTCAGGACGGCGAACTCTAAGTCCAGAACTTGTCGTGCTTTTTTACAATCCCTTGCCAGTACGCCAGAGGGGATAGGCATAATAAAGAGTCGAATCTAAGTTTCACTGAATCAGGATGTACATGAAACTGAATGCTTGGATGGCTGCACCGCTGTTGGTCATGTTGGGCCTGAGCTCGGCTCAGGCTGGTTTGTGTGACGTGCCTTTCATGCGTGACGGTGGGCAGATACAACTGACTGGCTCGGGCTTTTTGGCCTTGGGCGCTGATCTGGCTTTTTCTGACGTGAAAAAGCAGGGCGGTGATCAGTGCCAGGCGCGTGTACAGGGCAAGGCCAGTGTAGCCCTGGCCGGTTTGCCGGCCAGCAAGCCCAATATTGACTACGTGATGACGGTGCGCGAGGGCCGCACCCGTTTCCAGCGCGATGATGGCCGTGGTGGTCTGGAAGCCGTTCAAGGTTCGTTTGACCTGCGCCTGCTGGGCCTGTTTTCCTACGAACACGGTGGGCTGCAGGAAGGGCAGACCTTTCCGCGCCAGGATTTCCAGATTAATCTGGACAAGCGCTCCCAGTCCAACGCCAATGTCTTGCGCATTCATACTGGTGCCAAGACGGTTGGAGCTCAACAATCGGTACAGACTGCATTGGGCAATTACCAATGTTGGCCTATTCGTTATCAACGCGAGATCGAGCCTACCCAGGCCAGTTTCAGTGGCATCAGTCTGCCCATACCGGGCATCAACTCCCAGGTTACGGATTGGTATTGCCCGGATGTGCAGATGGTGATGAAGCAGGAAAGTATTCAGAACGGTGTCCCGTCCACGGTGGATGTGACGCAACTGAAGTAAACCTGCGACTGACTGGTCTCAGGTACATCGAGTATCTTTATCCTGAAAACTGCGGGTTAAAGAATTTTGTGCGGCGCTGCTATGGCGCCATTCACTTGGCGATACGTATTTGTCGCGTGTCCCTTTCAACTGCAAGGAGTTATTTATGGCTACCAAGAAAAGTGTGGAAAACAGCGGGGACAAATTCATCGAAGAAGTGAAAGCGAGCTTGGATGAAGCTGAAAAACTGATGCGTGAGGCCGCTGAAGCCACGGGCGACAAGGCCGGTGAGCTGCGTGAGAAGGCGCTGCGCTCTCTGCGTGTGACCCGGGATTCCCTGCACGATGCTCAGGAAGCCGTGGTCGAGCACAGTGTGCGTGCCGCCAAGGCAACCGACAACTATGTCCACGACAAGCCCTGGCAAGCCATTGGCGTGGCCGGTATTGTGGGCCTGATGTTCGGTATGCTGATCAGCCGTCGTTAATCTGTCTTTGCTCTGCGCTGCGGGCCCTTTGCGGGGTTGCAGCAGCATAAAAAGCAGCCCTGCCGATCTGGACTTTGCGGTCCAGATCGGCAGCCTCTTAGAAATCAGGCTCTTGCCATTGCATGCAATGGCAGGATGTCGCAGAGCAGGGATAAATCATGGCGCTTAGGCAAACTATCAGTCAGCTTGGTTCTACCTTGATAGGGGCTGTCAGTACCAGGCTGGAGCTGTTCGCTCTGGAAGCCGGTCAGCAAAAGGCAAGCCTGATCACCATCTTCAGCATGGTGTTTGGCGCACTGCTGTTCTCCACTCTGGCGGTGCTGGTTTTCAGCTTGTTGCTGGCCTTGTACTTCTGGCCTACGGATTATCGTTACTGGGCTTTGGGAGTGCTGGTCGTTCTGTATGCCGGTTTGGGAGTGGGTCTTTTCCTGGCCGTACGCCGTCGTCTGACTACAGGCCCGATTCCTTTTTCGGCCACCTTGTCCGAGTTGCGTCGCGATGTCGCGTTTATTGAGCGCTTGAGGGATTCCGAGGGAGACGGCAAATGAGCACGAAGCAAGAGAGCATGTCCGCCCAGGAGCGGGCTGTGCGTATTGAACTGTTGCGAGTCCGCGCCTCGTTGGAGCGGCAGACCATGTCGTCCCAGATCCACTCCCTGGGCGAAGATTTAAGCCCCGGCAATTTGTGGAACAGCGTCAAGCCGTCGGGTTTGAGCATGGGCGGTGTAGTCACCAGCGCGCTGTCCTTGTCGCGCCGTTATCCGTTCCTGTTGTCCGGTGCTTCTGCCGTGCTGAGCAGTTTTGGCGGGCGCTGGATGCGTATCGGGGCTTTGGCTCTGGGAGCCTGGAAGCTGTTTGATTCTTCCAGGTCGGCACGTGAGAAAGCACGCAATGTACTGGTTCCGGTACGACGCAAAACCGATGTGGACGAGTAAGTCTGCTTGTCTGTTTGAAAACCGGCCCAGGCCGGTTTTTTTTTGCCTGCCGCAAGCTCGGCGTTCTGCCTGACTGGTTTTTGAAGGCGGCAAGGCTTATGCTCCGATAATAAATAATTCCAGAACAAAGCTACCCACGTCAGGAGACATAGCCCGTCATGCAGGTGCCATTACTGAATGCCTTAAGAACCTTTACGGTGTCGGCGCAAAGGTTGAACTTCACCAAGGCGGCAGAAGACCTGCTGGTCTCTCCCTCGGCAGTCAGCCACCAGATCAAGGTGCTGGAGGAGTATTTGGCTTGCAAGCTGTTTCTGCGCAAGAACCGATCTCTGGAACTAACGGATCAGGGTCAGTTTCTATTCGACCGTTTGCAACGGCCGTTTTACGAGATCAATCAGGCTTTGAGCGAATTGCGCATGCCGCACGGCAAGAGCCGTATCAATCTATCCTTGCGGCCCTTTGTGTCCAGCATGTGGTTTACCGGGCAGTTGGGAGACTTCTGGCTGAAGCATCCAGACATTGAAATCAACTTGTTGCACAGGCTGCAGGCTCCGGATTTTTTCAGGGACAACATCAATTTTGCTATCGTCTGGGGCAAGCAGGGCGATTGGCCGCAGTTGCAAACCTTGCGTATCATCCCCGGCAATTTGACGCCTGTTTGTGCGCCGTCTTACCTGCAGGCGCATGGCAAGATTACGTCCCCAGAAGATCTGAACCTGCATGTGCTGATTCATGAAGAAAATCAGCTGTGCTGGGAGCAGTGGTTACGCAAGGCAGCAGGACAGGAGCTGACGGCCAAGAAGAGCTTTCACATTGATGACACCAATGTGCGCATGAATGCGGTCTTGAATGGCCAAGGGGTGATGCTGGGCTGTCCGGCCTTGCTGAAGCCTTTGATCGACAGGAAGGAAATCGTCCAGCTGTTCAATGTGTGCCTGGAAGAGTATGCCTATTTCCTGGCCTACCCCAAGGAGGCAAACCTTAGCCGACAGGAGCAGGAGTTTGTGGATTGGGTGGCGTCGATTGCAATACGCTAGGCGATAGCTGCTAGATGGCTTCTATGTGTTGTGCTTGGTGACCGGGCTTTCTCCGCTCTTTGCTGATCTTGTCGCTGTCCCTGCGTCTTTAAAAAAACCTGCAAATATGCAGGTTTTTTTATGTGTCGGCCTTTCCGAACCAGGCTGGATGCTCATCGCTCATCGCTCATCGCTCATCGCACGTCGTTCATTGCTCACTTCTCAACGATCAGGGTGTGGAACCCCGATCTGATGCGTGTGACTGGAGGCTATATCAAGCTTCGCATAGTTCTCACACCGCTCATACCTGCTTGCCAAATACCTGACACGCAGCCATGAATCGGGTTTCATGACGCTGCGAATTTCCACACTTTGCAGTGCTTGCGACCTACCGCTTTCTCGTTACCCATATTCAGCAACAAAAAAAACTCATCGTTCCGTCAAATTTGCTCAATTTTCAAGTGTCGCTCCCTGTCGCATGATTGGCTTGACCTAATAAAAGCCATTCATGGTGCTTATGCAAACCAGAGGAGATACTGAGATGAATACCGCTCTACGCTCGCCCATTGCGATTGAAGAATTTGACCGCAGCTACTTTCAGCAGGAAACCGACGAGGTTTTCGCCTTGCCCCCCGAGTGCTTTACCTCGGAAGAGTTTTTCCAGTTTGAGCTGAATGCCGTCTGGAAAAAGCAGTGGTTCTGTGTGGGCCGTGCCACTGACATCCCCAATGCTGGTGACTTCTTCACCTTCGATGTAGGCAATGATGCGCTGTTTGCCATCCGCACTCGTGAAGGTGGCATCAATGTACTGTCCAATGTCTGTCGTCACCGCAATATGTTGTTGCTGGAAGGTGCAGGCAATGTACGCCGCATCAGCTGCCCCTTGCACGCCTGGGTCTACAACATGGAAGGCGAGCTGGTTTCCGCCCCAGGTCTGACCGATACCGGTGCCAGCTTTGACCCCAAGAGCGTCTGTTTGCCCAAGATCCGCGCCGAGGTTTGGGAAGGCTTTATCTTCATCAACTACGACGCTACGGCACCGGCCTTGCACACCCGCCTGGGCAATCTGGGCAAGCAGCTGGCGAACTATCGCATGTCCGAGCTGAAGTCCTCGGAACCCCTGAAGATGGAAGGTTTCGACTGGAACTGGAAGATCTTCAATGACGAGTGCTACCACTGCAGCTTTCTGCACGCTTCGTCCTGGGGCGGCATGTACGAAACCAATCCGGACCGTGTGGATGAAACCGCTGTCTTCAATGACGTGGCCAATGGCATTGTCTCCTACAACCTGATCTCCACCCACAAAGACGCAGCCCCCACGCATACCGGCTCCATCTTGCAGCCGCCCATGAAGGGCTTGACTGACCAGGAGCGGACCCAGCTTTCTTACGTGACCGTGGCTCCCAACCTTTTGCTGGTGGCCATGCCCGACAAGGTGAAGTACTTCATGTGGCTGCCCAAGAGCGCCAAGCAGTCCACCTATGGCGTGTCCTGGATGTACCCGCAGGAAACGTTGGAGCGCGAGGACCACAAAGAGAAGTTCGATCAGGAACACGATGATCTGTACCCCGTGATGATTGAGGACCTGTTTGCCTGGCGTCGTTCGCATCAGGGCATGCAATCCAACTTTGCCTCCCGTGGTCGTTTGACCAATGAAGAGCTGGTCATCAAGCGTTTGCAAAACTGGCTGATTGATCTGTACCGCGCAGAAGAGCGCCGTGTGGACGAGCAAAGCCGGGTATTGCCGATCCGAGCGATTGCCTAAGGGAGCAGGAGCAGCATCATGCAGCAAACTTTGCAAACACGCGTGCTGAAGAAAACCAGGCTGTCAGAGCGCGTTGTGGGCCTGACCCTGGGTTTGCAAAACGGGGGCGCGTTCCCCGTCTGGGAGCCGGGGGCGCATATTGAACTGGAACTGGCGGTGTCGCAGACCGAACCGCTTTACCGTCAATATTCCTTGTGTGGCCAGCAGGCCAATACCCGTGAATGGCAAATTGCCGTTCTGAAAGAAGAAGCCGGGCGGGGCGGCTCTGCGTATATCCATGAGGTGTTGCAGGAAGGTGATGCGCTGGCTGTCAGCGTGCCGAAAAATCACTTTCCCTTTGCTGCAAACAAGAAGTGCTTTTTTGTGGCCGGAGGCATAGGTATTACGCCTATCGTTCCCATGGTCCAGGCGGCTGCGGCAGCCGGCCTGGACTGGCACTTGCTGTATTTGGCAAGAAACGCAGCGGATTTTATTTTTCTGCAAGAGCTGCAACAAGTGGATGCTGCGCGTATCACCACGCATGCCTCCAATCAGGACGGGCTGTTTGATCTGCAAGGCGCATTGAAAACGCTGGATGCACAAACCGTCGTCTATTCCTGCGGTCCGCAACCATTGCTGACTGCCTTGGAAAACTATCAACAGGAACAGGCCGATATTGGCTGGCAGCTGGTGCTGGAACGCTTCTCGGTAGAGACCGATCCGGCCCTGCTGCAAGGCAAGGGCTTTACCGTGACTTTGCAAAAGTCGGGCAAAAGCATCGCGGTAGCGGGGGATGAAACGATTCTGGCCGCCTTGAAACGGGAAGGTATACGGGTCAAGTGCTCATGTCAGAACGGCACCTGCGGCACCTGCGAAACTGTGGTGATTTCCGGTTTGCCGGAGCATCGGGATTTTGTGCTGTCGCCAGAAGAACGGCAGCTGAATGAAACCATGATGATCTGCGTTTCGCGCGCCTTGTCGGCCGAACTGGTTTTGGATCTATAACAATAAACAGGAGAAACACCATGAAAAAAGTGGTGGTTACAGGCGGCTCGGGCCGTGTGGGCTCGTACGTCGTACAGCAATTGATGCAGACCATGGATGTGGTCGTGGCGGATCTGAAACCCAGCCAGCATCAGGTTTCCTTTATTCAAACGGATGTGATGGATCTGGAGGCCGTGCGTGCGGCCACCAAAGATGCCGATGCCGTGATTCACCTGGCGGCGATTGATTTCGACTGGAAGGCTGCTGAGGAGCAGTACATCAACGTCAATGTGCGCGGCACCTGGCATGTGCTGCAAGCCTGTCGCGAAAACGGTGTCAAGAAAGTGGTGCTGTGTTCCAGCATTTCCGCTTGCGGTCTGTCCGAGATGCGAGCTGATTGGAAACCCCAGTATCTGCCTGTGGACGAGGCCCATGAAAACAAGCCTTATCAGGCCTACAGCGTCAGCAAGATCATTATGGAGCAGATGGCAAAAAGCTTTAGCGATGCCAGCGATATGGAAGTGATCTGTCTGCGTCCGCTGGCCGTGGTGCTGCCGGAAACCATTGCCGAGTACATCCAGTTCGTTGACAGCCCGCAGCGTAACTGGCTGTTCTATTACATCTGGGCTGCGGATCTGGCGCGTGCCTTTGAGGCCGCCGTGAATCTGCAAGGTTTACGCTACGGCGTGTTTTTCATCAGCGCAGACGATAGCTCCCACCCCCTGGCAACCACAGACTGGTATCAGCAGATTATCGGCCCTGTGCCTGAAATCAAGAACCCGCGCTGGTATCAGAACAATCCCCGTGCCTCCATTTTCAGCAGCCATGCGGCCAAGGAAATTCTGGGCTGGCAACCAAGCACGGACTTCCAGCTACTGCGCCAGGAATACGCGGTGGAAAAAGACCTGGCGTGAAACGCCCAGGCACCCATGACGACTACATTGAACACGGAGACTTGAGCATGACGGGAATTAAAACCGGCACCTTGGATTGGACGGGTGACAACCCTTTTATTTACTTGAAGACTGACCCTGAACAGGACTGGTCGTCCTTGTCCCTGTACTTTCGCATCGCCAGCTCGGCGTATGGCAGCGGCCAGGCCATCCTGGTGTTGGACAAGCCTTACGAAGACGGGCAGGACAGCGACGCGCGTTTGCTGATTACGGACAACCAGCCTTTGGCCGAGTATCTGGTGCAGGATTTTGTGCGCCATTTTGGTCTGTTTCGCAAGGCGGTGGCGCTGGACAAGTTGCAAGTGTTGAGTGACGGTGTTTTCCAGACCGTGAACCGTTTCCCTGAGCTGGTCAGCGAATCTGTCACCTCCGCCAGTGCAGGTCTGGCGGTGGAATTGCAATGGCATCACATGACGCAGCCAGCGATTTGTGTGGACCTGCCGCAAAGCCAGACCCAAACCCAGCAGCACGAAATGATGTGCGTGTTCCACCCGGCCCAGCAAGCCAGGGTGCTGATCAATGGCACGGCCTTGCCGGGCAACACCATAGAGCGGGACTTTAACGGCTCGCGTGCGCAGTCCGCCAGCCTGGCGAACAGCGAAACCTGGGTGCGCGTGGCGTAAGGAGACGATATGGCTCAGCATGTAGAGACGCAGGCCGTGATGCCAGCCTGGACAGGGGTCCGGCCTCTGCAATCCATTTTGCCCTCGCAAGGCCGCCTGGTCCTGCATGCCGGGCCACCGTTTCGGGATGCACAGGAGTTGCCTGCCGCAATCCGAAATTCGGCTTTGATCGGCATTCTGTATGAGGGCTGGGCAGCTAGCAAACAAGAGGCGCAAGCCTTGCTGGACGCAGGGGGCGTGCAACTGGCTCCCGCGCAGGATTACGGCGTGGTGGTGCCATTGGCCGGAGTGGTCACGCCGTCCATGTATCTGATTGAGGTCAGCGACAGTAATCAGCCCGAAAACAAGAAGTACTCGGTGCTGAATGAAGGCATGCAATGGTGTACCCGCCTGGGTATTTTTGCCGATGAAATGGTGCCGCATCTGCGTTGGTTGCATCAGGGTTTGGGTGCGCGGCTGGCTGCACAGTTTCAGGGGCCGGTCGCTCTGGGGCCTATTGTTCAGGCTTCCCTGCTCAATGGTGATGATGGTCATGCTCGTACCATGCATGGCTCCCGGCAGTTGGCCGACATTATTGTCTCCTGGGGCATTAATGACGACGCCAGCCAAAGCTTTCTATATGGCGCGATGGCCTGGGCCTTGAATTACTGGATGGCCGCCAGTGCCTTGATTCTGGCAAATCAGGCTCCTGCTGATGGCGCGGATGCCATCGTTAAAGTTGGCGGTAATGGCTTGCGCTTTGGTTTGCAATTGGCCAGTTCCACAACTTGGCTGGTTACGGACGCTCCTGTTATTGCTGGCAATAAAGAGCCCGGTAATGAGCAGGCAAAAGCACTGGGTGCCCTGGGCGATAGTGCTGTCGTGGATTTCGTAGGGCTGGGTGGCCAGTGTCTGGATCTGGCGGGAATGAGTGCCAGGAATCTGCACGCTTTTCTACCCTCGGACTACCTGACGCGTCAAAACAAGTTCCTGAAAACCCGCTTGCCCTTTCTGGCCGGGCGCAATGGTATTAGCAATTTTGCGCAAGTGATTGCCAACAATACCGGGCCGTTGGTGCTGCTGGGCATGATTGACGGTGCCGGAGAACGTGGCCGTGTTGGTGGTGGGGTGGCGACGGTGGATGCCTCTTTATTGCAAGCTCTCAAGGAGTGGCAGCATGAAACGACAGTGGTTTAAGCTGCCTTTGCATCAATTGCTGCATGCTCTGCATACGGGCGAAGCCAGTCTGCCGGAGATCGTGGCCTCCTTTTATGAGCGCATTGCCATACGCGATGACAAGATTGGTGCCTGGCAGTATCTGATTGATCAGGACGACTATCTGGCCGAGTACGAAAGCCGCAGTGATTTTTACAAGGCCTCGTCCTTGATGGGTCTGCCCTTTGCGGTCAAGGACGTCATTGATACGGCCGGTATTCCCACCACAATGGGCTCGGCTATTCATCAGGATCGGATTCCGGATATGGATGCCTCCTGCGTTACCGCGATGAAAGCGGCAGGCGGCATTTTGATGGGCAAGACGGTCACGACCGAGTTCGCTTATTTTCAGGCTGGCAAGACAAATAACCCGCATGATGCCGAACGCACACCCGGCGGCTCCTCCAGCGGCTCTGCTGCCGCCGTGGCTGATTTCATGGTGCCAGTCGCCTTCGGGACCCAGACGGCGGCATCGGTCATACGGCCAGCGTCCTACTGTGGCTGCATTGGCTATGTAGGTAGCAAGAACGAGTTTTCCTTGCGCAATATTCAGCCGCTGGCTCAGTCTCTGGACTCCCTGGGCATACTCAGCAATGACGTGCTCGACACGCTCTTGCTGCGCAATATTCTGCTGCACAAACCCTTGACTCTGAGCACGCCGGGAGCGCAGGCGGCTTGTGTGTTCGGTGTTTTCTCCGGGCAGGCATTGGGTGAAGTTCAGGGCAAGATGCTGGAGACCTTGCTGGCGTGCCAGCAGGATTTGTTGGAACAGGAGCATACGCTGGTGGATTTTCCCTTGCAGGACGCCCTTGTTGAATTGACGGCCTTGCATGCTCAGATCATGGCTTATGAAGTGGCCCGGAATCTGGTGTACGAGCAACAGCAGCATGAAACCTTGAGCGCCCATATGCAGTCCTTGATGAGCACGGGTCTGGCTTTTCCCTACAAGGAGTACATCGCTGCCTTGCAAAGAGCGGACACGCTCAAACAGGCAATGCTGCAGTGGTTTGCAGATAGTGGGGCGGATTTCATTCTGGCACCTGCGGCAGCCGGTGTTGCGCCTTATAAAACCGAAGGAACGGGGGCACCCTTCATGAGTCGTGCCTGGCAGTTGCTGGGTTTGCCGGTGGTGTCCTTGCCTTTGGGGTATTTCCAGAAGTTGCCTATGGGTTTGCAGTTGATTGGAAAGCCGCACCAGGATGATGTTTTGCTTTTACAGGCGCGTCAGTTGCAGCAGCGCTTTTTAAACAGCAGCTCAGTTCTGGCGGTGTAGTTTTCTTTTTTCTTTTAAGCGTCCTGTTTTTACAGGACGTTTTTTTTGGGCTGCGTTTTTATAGTTTGGGTAGCAGGTACTTTTCAAAGAGCCATTTCAAACCATACAAGGCCCCGAAAATAATCGCAGCAATGGCCAGAAAATCTGCGCTGAAAACGCTTTGCTGTTTATGGGACAGCTCCATATAAACGTGCTCGTCAGCGGGCCGGGCGTAAGTCATGGGAATGGAGGTCTTGGGTAAAGTGGCCTGCAAGACGACATAGCTGCCATCGTCAGCCGCTTGCATCAGCAGCTCGTCCACCTGTGTGGGAGCCAGACCGTCGTGATGTCCTGGCTTGCACAACTGCCGGGTTTCCTGAGCCCAGTTGTCATTGCTCTCGGGGCAGGAGGCCTGGATGCGGTAGCCATTACTGAATTGAACCGTCAGCCACCCTTGGGCATGCGAGGCGGCGTCGCTGCTTACGGTTACGTCGGTGAGGCTGATGGTGGTCATGGTGCAAATCCCTTGGGCAGTGCAAGCGCATTCTTCAGTCTGCTTAAGGCAGGAGGTGAGTCTATATTTGACGCGGGCTATAGAAGGCTATTCTATAGAAGCCGGTATGGGAATACTGTTTCTGTATGGGCAGAATCAGCTTTATGTGAATTGCTTTTAATGTAAATCAATGCTCTTTTTCCATAAAAAAACAGCCCTGTTTTACAGGGCTGTTGATTGCGGAAAACCAGCGGGAATAAAGAAGGCTTAACTGGCGCCTGCCTTGCCCATGCTGACGGCCGGTTTGGCATCATGAGCCGGTTCGGTGTGGTAGCGGCGCAAAGGCTTGTTGGCGGTTTCGGGCATCAGCACAGTCACCCAGAAAAAGCACAGAACCGCGACCACCGTGACGTAAAACGCGGGAGCCAGATAGCTGCCTGTTTGCGCCGTCAGCCAGATAGCCAGGTAAGGTGCGGTGCCACCAAAAATTGCGAAGGTGATGTTGTAGCACATGCTCGAAGCGGTATAGCGCATGTCGGTCGGGAACATTTCCGAGAGCAGGGTGACGGCCACCACGCTGGCTGCCACCTGACCAATACCGATAATCAGCATGCCGAAAATGGCGGCCTCCAACGAAGCTCCCTTGCTGACGATCATATAGGCCGGAATGGTGAACAGCGCATGCCAGACAGCGGCAAATTGCATCATGCGACGGCGGCCCACCCGGTCCGAGATCACACCGGCAAGCGGGGTCAGGGCGGTGACAAACAGCAGGGCAACCATGTTCGCAGTCAGGGACTGGACGGAGGACAAGCCAATGACCGTGCGCAGGAAGGTGTTCATGTAGGTGGAGAAAATGTAGAAGGACAGGGCGTACAGCACGATAAAGCCGCCCAGCTTCACAATATTGGAACCCTCTGCCTTGAAGACCTGGGACGCGCTGTAGCTGAGCTGGCCTTTTTTCTCCGCACGCATTTGCTGGAACTCGGGCGACTCGGCCAGATGATCCCGAATGAAGAAGGCCACGATGCCCATGGGAACGGCCAGCAGGAAGATGGTGCGCCAGCCCCAATCGCCCATGGCCTCGGTACCGACAATCGCGGCCAGGCCGGCGCTGATCCCTGCTGCCAGTGCAAACGCAAAGTATGTAGCACCGGACATGGCCCAGGCGTAGGAGTTGCGTTTGTTCATGGGGCTGTGTTCAACGGTGTAGATGGTGGCGCCCGTATATTCGCCACCGGCCGACAGCCCCTGAATACAGCGGATGATGATTAGCAGAACCGGAGCCCAGATGCCAATGCTTTCATAGGTTGGAATCAGACCAATGGCGGCGGTGGACCCGGACATCAGCAAGACAGTCAGGGCCAGAATTTTCTTGCGGCCAATGCGGTCGCCCAGCCTGCCAAAGTAGATGCCGCCCAGGGGGCGAACAATAAAGGACACCAGAAATACGGCAAAGGTGGCCAGCAGGCCCGCCATCTTGTCTTCCGAGGGGAAGAAGTTTTGTGCGATGTAGACGGCCATATAGCCGAACAAGGCAAAGTCAAACCATTCAACGATCGTACCGGCCGCTGAACCCATCATTACTTTCTTGATGTGACCCGTATCGGTATGTTCCGATTCGGCCACGGTGCTTTCCCTTTGCATACTTATGTCTCCTCAAGTATTGGGACCATCTGTTTTTTGAAATCAAACCCTGTGGGGGTAGCTGGTTTTTTTATTATTTCTACGTGTCTATCTTTTCTTGGTATTGGTTGAAAGCTCGGCTAGAGCATCGGCTGCAACAGGATGAGTTCCTCCTTTCCGTGGGGCTGGGCATCCGGTCCTGGCATGCTTGCAAAGCGCCATCCAGTGCGTGCTAGATAAGCTAATCCTCTGCAAATTGCTTGTCCATTCACTATTCGCGCACTATTATTGATCGCGATGTTATCAATCTAAAATATGAGCAAAACCATGATTCCCGCACGCCTGGATTTGCATCACCTGCGCGCCTTTAAAACGGTGGCCGAACAGTTGCATTTCAAGAAGGCGGCGGAGCTGCTGCATATCACGCAACCGGGCCTGACGCGCATCATCAAAAAACTGGAAGATGATTTGCAGGTGGACCTGTTTGAACGCAGCACCCGCCAGGTCAAGCTCACAGCGGCAGGCTTTTTATTGCTGCAGGAAATCGAACAGGTTTTTGTGCATCTGGAGCGCGGGATCGAGCTGGCTCAGAAAGCCAAGTTTGGCGATATCGGACACCTGATCATTGCCTATAACGACTATGCGGTGCAGGACGTGCTGCCCAGAACGCTGGAACACTTCAAGCAGCAGTATTCGAACATCACAACCGATTTGTTATATATGCCCACGCAGCAGCAAATACAGGGCTTGCAGCAGGGCAGTCTGGATCTGGGCTTTGGCTTTGCTTTCTCTGATGACCCCGAGGAACTGGGCGTGCTGTGGAAGCCGGTATGTCGTGATGATCCCATCGTTCTTTTGCAGAGCGATCATCCTTTGGCAAAGGAAAAATCCATTCCCTTGGTGGAACTGGCCAATGAGCGTTTTGTGGTGGGCAGCAAGACGCATTGGCAGGTCTGGCGGCGTTATTTCTATTCCCTGTGTCGACATGCCGGTTTCCATCCCAATTCCGTACAGGAAGCCAGCACCATTACCGGCATCATGAGCATGGTGGCGGCCAATATCGGCATTGCCGTTTTGTCGCAGTCCTTGCGCAAGTACGTACACCGTGATCTGGTGGCGATTGATCTGGACTTGTCGGGCCAGCATCCGCAGTCCTTCATCAACATCATGTGGCAGGAAAGCAATGCCAATCCCTGTGTGCCTTTATTCATTCAGACCATCTCGTCGGAGCTGATGGCAGCCAGTGCGTAAGGCTTGAGTATTTCTCATGGACCCTTGATGAGCGGTCATGATGCAAGGATGGCGGTTTTGCTACATTGCAATTTTCAACCCTCTACCCCTTGCTATGAGCACTTCCCAAATACAGTTTGGCCTTGATCATGTCATGTTGCGCGTCCTGGATCTGGAGCGATCCCTGGCGTTCTACCGCGATATTCTGGGCATGCATGTGGTGCGCCACACGGACTATGAGTCCGGCCGCTTCACCAATGTGTTTCTCAGCTTTGACCAGAGCACGCAGTCCAGTCTGGAGCTGACCTGGAACTGGGATCAAAAAGAGCCGTATGAGAAGGGTGGGGCTTTTGGCCATCTGGCTTTGATGGTCCAGGACGTGCATCAGGCGGTGCGTTATCTGGAGGAGCAGGGCGTCAGGATCAAGACGCCACCTAAACAGATGAATCATGGTAAACGCACGATTGCCTTTGTGTTTGACCCGGATGAGTACCTGATTGAACTGGTGGAGCCTTTGGCCTCGGCGACCTGATACTGGCCTCGGGCGTAGCGGTGACTGGCCCGCATTGAAGAGCTGAATAAAACAAAGACCATGCACCGTTGCGGTGATGGTCTTTGTTTGTTTTTGGAATGCACCATATGAAGGCGCGTTCTGGCTTACAGCCCCAGCGAACTCCACATATCGTCCACTTTCTTCTTGGTGGACTCATCCATCTGGATAGGCGTACCCCATTCGCGCTGGGTTTCTCCGGGCCATTTATTGGTGGCATCCATGCCCATCTTGCCGCCCAGTCCCGAAACGGGCGAGGCAAAGTCCAGATAGTCGATAGGCGTGTTTTCCACCAGCACGGTATCGCGTACCGGGTCCATACGGGTAGTCATGGCCCAGATCACTTCTTTCCAGTCGCGCGTGTTCACATCCTCGTCCACCACCACGATGAACTTGGTGTACATGAACTGGCGCAAGATGCTCCAGACACCAAACATCACGCGCTTGGCATGGCCTGCGTATTGCTTGCGAATTGACACCACGGCCAGGCGGTAGCTGCAGCCCTCGGGAGGCAGGTAGAAGTCCACAATTTCAGGCAACTGTTTACGCAGCAGGGGCACAAAGACTTCGTTCAGCGCAACGCCCAGAACGGCAGGCTCATCGGGCGGCTTGCCGGTGTAGGTGCTGTGGTAAATCGGGTTGCGGCGCATGGTGATGCGCTCGACAGTAAAGACCGGGAACCAGTCCTGCTCGTTGTAGTAGCCGGTGTGGTCGCCGTAAGGGCCTTCCAGTGCCATTTCGTAGCTGCTGTCTGCGGGCGGCTTCATCCCTTCAGGCACCTCGGGGGCCAAGGCATCCGGGTGATTGCTGGGCAGGATATGGCCTTCCAGCACAATCTCGGCCCAGGCGGGGACAGACAAGTCGCTACCCAGGGCTTTGGCCACTTCGGTGCGCGAGCCGCGCAGCAAACCGGCAAACTGGTATTCGGACAGACTATCGGGCACGGGGGTGACCGCACCCAGAATGGTGGCGGGGTCGGTGCCCAGGGCAACGGCAATCGGGAAAGGTTTGCCGGGGTTGGTCAGTGCATGATCGCGGAAGTCCAAGGCACCGCCACGGTGGGACAACCAGCGCATGATGAGCTTGTTACGGCCAATCAGCTGCTGACGGTAAATACCCAGGTTCTGACGCTTGGCATGAGGGCCTTTGGTAATCACCAAGCCCCAGGTCAGCAAAGGAGCCACGTCGCCGGGCCAGCACAGCTGCAAGGGGATCTGGTTCAGGTCCACGTCCTTGCCTTCCAGCACTACTTCCTGGCACGCGGGAGAGCGGACATTCTTGGGGCTCATATCCCACAGGGCGGACTTGAGCATGGACACTTTGGACAGTGCATCACGCATTCCGGTGGGGGCCTGTGGCTCTTTCAGATTGGCCAGTAGTTCGCCAGTGTTGCGTAATGCCGACACATCCTGTGCACCCATGCCCCAGGCGACGCGTTGTGGCGTGCCGAACAAATTGGCCAGGACAGGCATGGCGGCTTTGGAGCCTTGATGCTGGGCGTTTTCAAACAAAAGCGCCGGTCCACCGGCACGCAGTACCCGGTCACTGATTTCAGTCATTTCCAGCGAGGTGGAAACTGGCTGCGTAATCCGTTTCAGATCGCCCTTGGCTTCCAACTGGGCAATAAAGTCTCTCAAGTCACGGTATTTCACAGAAGAACGGGGCTCCGCTTGCAGATATTTTTGGTTAAGACCTTGAACAGGTTCTAAGGTTAACATCGGGCAGTTAGCAATACTAAGGATGATCCCATGGGCTTCCAAGATATGGACTATGTACTTAGTCGCTCGGCCCGCACCCTGACGTATCGCATCGGTGAGTTTGTGCACGTGTGTGCCATGTACCTGGGCATTGCCGTACTGGTGACGATTGCAGCCTGTGTGGTTGTGCCGTCGATGCGCGCTCAGTTTAACCAGCTTTATACCGGTCTCGTGCAAACCCTGCGCCCCGAGGCGGTGAAATACGATGCGTACAGCCAGGCAGTCTGGCCAGCGGACAAGACAGAGCCCAACCTGTCCGAAGAGGGCGAAGACTTGAGCCAGACAGAACAGCAGCAAGCTGTCTCTACTTATCAGGGCTTTATGAAGAACCTGCGTGCTTCGGTCACCGGGCAGCCCATTGCGGGCGTTACGGCGGCTCAGCAGCAGGCCTTGCGCAGCTATTTGGCGCGCAAGTACAAGATTGCCTATTCGGTGGCGGGGGCCTTGATCCACACCGCTTTTATTGTTGGCAAGGAAAAGAACCTGGACCCGCAATTGATTCTGGCGGTGATCGCCATTGAGTCACGCTACAACCCCTATGCGGAAAGTCATGTAGGTGCGCAGGGCCTGATGCAGGTGATGACCAAAGTCCATAAAGAGAAGTTCGATATCTATATGGAAGGGACGTTGGCGGTGCTGAGCCCCGAGGCAAATATTCGGGTGGGTGCGCAGATTCTGTCGGACTGTATTCGCCGCCGAGGGTCTCTTGAAGGTGGCCTGGCCTGTTATGTGGGCGCAACCGGGCCTAGCGATGGCGGCTATGGCGCGAAGGTGCTGGCTGAACGTCGCCGTATTGCCTTGGCCTCGGGCATTCCGATCCGGGCACGCTAAGTGGTCTGAATGGAAAAAGAAATCGGGCCTTGCGGCCCGAAATACTTTACTGGTGTCGGGCTGCACTGCCCGGCAGACTGAAACGATGCCGGGTTTAGCGGCCCAGAAATTGTCCCAGACGACTGATCGCTTCCTGCAAGCGGTCCATGCCAGTGGCGTAGGACAGGCGCAAGGTATAAGGTGCGTGGGCCGTACCGAAGTCCCGGCCCGGCACAGCGGCCACTCCGGCCTCGTGCAGTAGTTGCTGCGAGAAGGCATCGCTGTCCTGACTGTATTCACGAATATCCGTATAAATATAGAAAGCGCCGTCAGGGCGGACGGGCACGCGCAGGCCCAGACGCTCCAGCTCGGGCAGCAGATAATCACGACGCTGCTTGAAGGCCAGGCGACGCTCTTCATAAATCGCCATGGTTTCAGGCTCGAAGCAGGCCAGGGCGGCATGTTGGGCCAGGGAGGGAGCGCAAATTGCCAGACTGGCAGCCATGCGCTCGCAAGCCTCTGTCATCCAGGTGGGCAGGATCAACCAGCCCAGACGCCAGCCCGTCATGTGGAAGTACTTGGAAAAGCTATTGATAACAATAATGTCCTGATCCAGGGTCAGGGCGCTGAGCGGTGCTTCTTCATAAAACAGACCCAGATAAATCTCGTCCATGATGATGAAGCCGTCACGGGCGCGCACTTCCTTGATCAGTTCTTGCAGGGCAAGGCGGGAAATCGTTGCGCCGGTGGGATTGTTGGGCGACGCAATCAGAACGCCGCGGGTCTTGGGGCCCCAGTGCTCGCGAATATGCTGGGCACTTAGTTGAAAGCGTTCCTCCGCCGAGGCCGGGATCAGGCGGGCCGTACCACCGGCTGCCATGATGAAGTTCTGGTTGGCCGGGTAGGACGGATCGGGCATCAGCACTTCGTCACCAGGATTGATCAGAGCCAGCGTAGCCAGAGACAGGGCACCGGATGCGCCAGCCGTGACCACAATACGCGAAGGGTCGACACGGGCCTGGAACTGCTGCTCGTAATACAGGGCGATGCGTTCACGTAAAGCCGTCAGACCGGCAGGGGCGGTGTACTGACTCAAGCCTTGATTACTGGCCTGATGCAGCGCATCGACCACAGCTTGCGGGGCGGTGAAGTCCGGTTCGCCTATGCCCAGGCTGATAATGTCGCGGCCCGTGGCCTTCAGGGCATTAGCCTGTTTGAAGAGTTCAACAGCATGAAAAGGAAGAACATGTTCGGTACGACTGGCGAGGCGGGACATACGGCAAATCTCGGGTAAAAAGTGTATTGTAGGACCTTGCTCAAAAGGGCGTCAGGTGGCTGTGGCATGTGCGTGTGCCCTGTAGGGGTACAAACCGTCGGGCCAGTGAGACTCAAGTTTAGGTTTGTTGCAGGAAAAGTCTATGGTTTCTTCGTCGCGGCGTGCATTTTTGATGGGGCGTCGTCCTCCCCAAACAGCGTGGCAGACATTTTGTTCACGTCTGAAAGCTCGGGTTCAAGGTGAGTGGTCAGAATTCAGTGCGGAACCGGATCACGAGCAGGCTCGTCTGGAGCCTGCCTCCAGCGCGGATGTCCATATGGTGTTGACGCTGGCCGCCGAGTACGGTGTGACGGTGTGTCTGGAAGGGGTGCCGCAGGCCAGTGAAACCGATGGTCCCTTGATTGTTCTGGCACCGGGCCGACAGATGGCCCGCTGCGACCGTCTGGAACCCAACTCCAATCGCTGGTTTGTTCAGCCTGGCTGTCTGCTGGGTGAAATGGAAGCCAAAGGTTTTCAAGGACTGGCCAATGCGCCTGCCGGGATGACCGTGGCCGCCTGGCTGGCGGATCGACGCCAGCATGATTGGCCCACAGGTCGTACTGCCTTGTCGGGCGTGTTGCATTGCTCGGTCATTCTGGCTGACAACACGCAGGCAGCCTTGGGTCCCTTTGGTCAGGAAAACCGCAACCCGCTTGATAGCCTGCGCATGCAGCAATTGATTCCGGCCCTGTTCCAATTGATGGGCGAATCCGAAACCCAAGCCTTGAGACAGGAACAATGGCCTTGCCGCTACCGCCTGGATGCGCTGGAGCCGATGGAAGGCGAGGGCATCAATCTGGCTCATCTGATGCTGGGCCACGGCGGTGATTTGGCCTGGGTGGAATGGCTGGTGCTGGATGATGCCGTTTTAAGCGGCTCGGACCCGCAAGATTGGTCCTGGCCGAATCAGGAGCAGTCCTGGCAAGCTCAGGATGTGGATAGCCGCATCAAAGCGCTGTTTGATCCAGCGGACCGATTTTCCTATCCGGGCCAGACGCTGTAAGTTTGTCCAGGCCTGTGCTTGACCCATGTTGTAACTCAAGGGCTAGAATGGTCCTTGCTTTGGCCTTGAGGGCCAGGCAAGGTGACCGGGGTTTCGGAGACAAGAACAGCATTCAGCGTATCAAGCCACGCGCTTGTTTGAATTCACGCTGACAGGCAATGGCAGCGCTCTGGCGATCCCGGTCCGTTTTGAATGGATTTTTGGGTAGGTATAAGCATGGACGCCAATTTTCGGAAAGCAGCCCTGGAATATCACGAGCAGGGCAGACCCGGAAAGTTATCGGTCACGCCGACCAAGCAACTCTCCAACCAGCGCGATCTGGCACTGGCCTATTCGCCTGGGGTTGCGGCCGCTTGCGAGGAGATCGTCAACGACCCGCAAAATGCCTTTCGCTACACCGGTCGGGGCAATCTGGTTGGGGTGATTTCCAACGGCACCGCTGTGCTGGGCCTGGGCAATATTGGCGCGCTGGCTTCCAAGCCGGTCATGGAAGGCAAGGCCGTGCTATTCAAGAGCTTTGCGGGTCTGGATGTCTTTGATATCGAGATCAATGAAACCGACCCAGACAAGCTGGTGGACATTATTGCAGGTCTGGAGCCGACCTTTGGCGGCATCAATCTGGAAGACATTAAAGCACCCGAGTGTTTCGAGGTGGAGCGCAAGCTGCGCCAGCGCATGAGCATTCCTGTCTTTCACGATGACCAGCATGGCACCGCCATTTGTGTGACAGCAGCCTTCTTGAATGGCTTGAGCGTTGTTGAAAAAGACATCAAGCAGGTCAAGGTGGTGACTTCTGGGGCCGGTGCGGCCGCGCTGGCTTGCCTGGACCTGATGATTGATATGGGTTTGCCGCTGGAAAATATCTGGGTGACGGATATTGATGGTGTGCTGTACGAAGGCCGCCCCGGCAATCCCGTACCCGAGCTGGCCCGCTTCGCGAAACAGACCGATGCCCGTACCCTGAATGATGTGATTGATGGGGCCGATGTCTTTCTGGGCCTGTCCGCTGGTGGTGTGCTCAAGCCCGAAATGTTGAAGAAGATGGCCGCCCGGCCATTGATTCTGGCCCTGGCCAATCCTAACCCCGAGATTCTGCCCGAAGACGCTCACGCCGTGCGCGACGACGTGGTCATGGCAACTGGCCGTTCGGATTACCCGAACCAGGTCAACAACGTGCTGTGCTTCCCCTATATCTTCCGTGGCGCGCTGGACGTAGGCGCCACCACGATTACACGCGGCATGGAAAAAGCCGCTGTGCTGGCCATTTGTCAGCTGGCACGCGAAGAGCAGGACGAAGGGGTTGCGGCTGCCTATGGGCTGGAGGAAGTGTCTTTTGGGCCCTCCTTCTTTATTCCCCGTCCTTTTGACTCGCGCCTGATCGTCCGCATTGCTCCTGCCGTTGCCAAGGCAGCGATGGAGGAAGGCGTGGCGACGCGTCCGATTGCGGACCTGAAAAGCTATATCTATCAGCTGCGTCAGTTCGTTTACAAGTCCGGCTCCTTCATGAAGCCCATCTATTCGCTGGCCCGTGGCCTGGTGCAGGACGGCGCCAAGTCTCGTGTGGTCTTTACTGAGGGCGAGGACGAGCGTGTGCTGCGCGCCGTGCAGATTATTGTGGATGAAGGTTTGGCCAGCCCGATTCTGGTGGGGCGTCCGGCTGTCCTGCAGCAGCGTATTGAACGCTATGGCCTGCGCCTGCGTTTGGGCATTGATGTGGAAGTGACCAACCCCGAACAGGATGATCGTTTCCACCGTTACTGGACCAGCTATTGGGAAATCATGTCCCGTCGCGGTATCAGTAAAGAGATGGCGCGTGTGGAAATGCGTCGTCGCCCAACCTTGATCGGCGCCATGATGCTGCACCTGGGTGATGCCGATGGCATGATCTGTGGCACGGTGGGCCGTTACGAGAACCATCTGGAGCTGGTCGATCAGGTGATTGGCAAGGCACCCGGCGTGGAAACGTATGCGGCCATGAATATTCTGCTGCTTAGCGAGCGTACCGTGGCCTTGACGGACACGCACGTGAACCACGATCCCGATGCAGATCAGGTAGCTGAAATCACCTTGGCGGCAGCTCGCAAGATGCGTCAGTTCAATATCGAACCCAAGGTGGCCTTGCTGTCCAGCTCCAACTTCGGCACCAATGATTCGCCTGCCGCCGTCACCATGCGGGGGGCGCTGGAGCGTGTGCGCAAGCTGGACCCCAGCCTGGAGGTGGACGGGGAAATGCACGGCGATTGCGCGCTGGATGAAAAGGCCCGCCATCAAATCCTGCCCACCTCGGCCCTGACTGGCGAGGCGAACTTGCTGGTGTGCCCGAACGTGGAGGCAGGCAATATTGCCTACAACCTGCTCAAGACGGCTGCCGGTGGTAACGTGGCAATCGGCCCCTTCCTGTTGGGGGCACGAGCACCGGTTCACATCATGACGTCCACTTCTTCGGTGCGCCGTATCGTCAATATGACGGCGGTCACGGTAGTGGATGCCAACGTCGCTACTGAAGGCTGATACCTACCATGATCCAGCGCTCTCCCGCTCCTGTGGCATTGGTCCTGAATGGGGGCGGGGCGCGCGGTGCGTATCAGGCCGGGGTGCTGGCCGGTTTGCTGGAGCTGCTGGATCCTGATCGCAATCCTCAGTTTCGCAATCCCTTCGATATTATTTGTGGCTCTTCGGCAGGCTCCATCAACGCTGCCGGATTGGCGTGCCGCGCCGACAGGCCTCATGAGGCTGTAGACCATATACAACAGCTGTGGGGCTCGTTGCGCACCAACGATATTTTTCATGCTGACCCTTTGCAGTTGCTGGCGACCAGTGTGCACTGGGTGGCCACGCTGGCCTTGGGCTGGCTGGCGCCGCGTCTGCGTGACCATGTGCCGCACTCCATGCTGGATAATTCGCCCCTGCGCGACCTGCTGGAAGAGAGCCTGGACTTCGACCGTTTGCAGCGCAATCTGGCCCAGCAGCATGTGGGCGCGCTGGCGATTACGGCAGCGGCCTACACCACGGGTGAGCACCTGACTTTCTATCAGTCTGACGAGCGTATTCGCCCCTGGACGCGCAATCTGCGCCGTGCCATCCCCGGTGTCATCGGGGTGGACCACCTGATGGCTTCCAGCGCCATTCCCTTCATGTTTCCGGCTCAGTCTCTGCAAGTGGGCAAGCAAACCCAGTGGTGCGGGGACGGGACGATGCGTCAGTTGGCACCCATCAGTCCGGCCATTCATCTGGGAGCGCACAAGGTGCTGATTGTGGGTACCGGATACGCCGACAACACCTATCACGAACAGGAATCCAGGGATCCGCCATACCCCTCTTTGGCGCAGATCAGTGGCTATGCTTTATCCAACATATTCCTCGATAGTGTGTCAACGGATATTGAGCGTATGGAACGCATCAATACATTGCTTGCCTATATGCCTGCAAATGTATTACAAAGCCAATCGCTGCGTCCTGTCAGCACGTTTGCCATCACCCCCAGCCGCTCGCTGGATGAAATTGCCACTCGGCATATTCATCAGATGCCAACTGCTGCACGTACCCTATTTCGAGTACTTGGTGTATCTTCAAAGTCCGGTCCGACCACAGGCGGTGCATTAATTTCATATTTGTTATTCGAGTCCGGCTACACCCAAGAGCTGATCGAGTTAGGAAAGACCGATACCATGAGTCGTCGTGAAGAAGTGTTAGCGTTTTTTAAGGAAGCGTCCTGATGAGCCAATCCCTGACTTTGCAAGAAGCTTTGCAACAAGGCGGTGTGCTCGACGCAACGGGCCTGACGGCTGCTGATTTTCTGGAGCAGGCACAGGACCAGGGGCTTACCGCCCTGGAAGTAAGTTGCGATCGTGCGCGCAATCGTTCCGCTGTGCTGCGAGCAGTCGCCAAGGCTGTCGATTACCCTGAATTTTTTGGTGGCAATCTGGATGCGCTCTACGATTGCCTGTGTGACACCGTGCTGGATCAGAAAGCAGGCCTGGCCCTGTGGCTGGACAATCTGCACAGTGGTGATCCTGCATTGGAAAAAGACGCCCAGGCTATTTTGGGCGTGTGTGAAGATGTGCATGCCTGGGCCTCGAATAACGAGCGCCGTTTTGTATGTGTCGTTCTGCACGCTGGCAAGCATCCTGACCCTGAACCGGGTGAGACCCCTGCTTCCTACTCCAGCCAGGACGAAGAATAAGCCTTATTCCCAGCCTTGCAAGGCGCTGATCGCTGCTGTCAGCGCCAAGGCGGCGGTTTCGGTTCGCAGCACGCGGTGCCCGAAACGAATCGCCTGAGCCTGGGCACCCAGTGCCACCTTCTGCTCTTCGGGCGACCACCCGCCTTCGGGGCCGATCATGATAGTCATGGCCTGATCTTGCGGTCCAATGGCCTGCGCCAATTGCTGGGGCGCATCGGGATCACAGAACAGATGCAGGCCAGTTTCCGCCTCGCGGAAATATTCGGCCAATGTCAGCGGCGCTGACAGCTCCATCAAGCGGTTGCGACCACACTGCTCGCTGGCCGACTCAATCACTCTTTGCCAATGGCCCATGCGCTTGGCCTGTCGCTCCGCGTTCAGTTGCAGCACGCTACGTTGCGCGCGAATCGGCACAAAGCGGCTGACGCCCATTTCCACGGCTTTTTCAATAATCCAGTCCATCTTGTCGCTGGAGGCAATGCCTTGCAGCACCGTTATGCGACCGGCCAGCTCGCGGACAGGTGTTTGGGCATCGCCCAGGCTGGCAAAGCCCTTTTTGCCATCAATGCGCAAGGTGGCGGGATACTGGGTTCCGCGCCCGTCAAACAGGACAATGTCCTGACCGTCCTTCAAACGCAGCACCCGGATAGCGTGATGCGCCAGAGCCTCGGGCAGGGCGATCTCGGTCTGGGCCGTCAAGTCCAGGGGGTGGTAGAAACGGGGAGCTGCCATATCAAGACACCATCAAGCATAAAAAACCGCACAAGCATACCGTACCCAGGCTTCGGGGAGAAAGCGCAAGGCCCCAGCTCAAGTGGGGGCGATTTAGCGCCAGCAATGCTAAAATAGCGCGTTTTATAAACTAATCAGGGCCGTGAGCCGTCCGCCTGTCGGAATTGTCGCGCCGCCGCCCCAATGAGCTTCTAATGGATATTGCGTCAGCCTCTGATAAAACCCTAGCCAATGCCATCCGTGCCTTGTCTATGGATGCCGTGCAACAAGCTAATTCGGGCCACCCCGGTGCGCCCATGGGCATGGCCGATATCGCCCAGGTTCTCTGGTCCCGGCACCTGAAACACAACCCTGCCGACCCTGCCTGGTTTGATCGCGACCGTTTTGTGTTGTCAAACGGCCACGGTTCCATGCTGATCTACGCTTTGTTGCACCTTAGTGGCTACGACCTGCCCATGGACGAGCTGCGCAACTTCCGTCAGATGCATTCACGCACTCCTGGCCACCCTGAAGTGGGTATTACCGCGGGCGTGGAAACCACCACAGGTCCTTTGGGCCAGGGTTTGGGCAATGCTGTTGGCTTCGCATTGGCTGAAGCCTTGTTGGCGCGCGAGTTCAACCGCGAAGGCCACGATGTGGTCGACCACCTGACCTGGGTTTTCGCTGGCGACGGCTGTTTGATGGAAGGTATCTCGCACGAGGCTTGCTCCTTGGCCGGTACCTGGAAACTGTCCAAGCTGGTCGTGATGTACGACGATAACGGCATCTCCATCGACGGTAAGGTCGAGAACTGGTTTGGTGACGATACGCCCGCCCGTTTTGAAAGCTACGGCTGGAACGTGATACGCGCGGTTGACGGCCACGATGCCGCTTCGATCAATAGCGCGATTGAACAGGCTCGCCGCAACGCGAAAGAGGGCACGGGTCCTACCCTGATTTGCTGCCGTACCGTGATCGGCAAGGGTGCTCCTAACGCCGCTGGTTCCGAGAAGGTTCACGGTGCCCCACTGGGCGCTGATGAAATTGCCGCCACCCGTGCAGCACTGGACTGGAACCACGGACCGTTTGAAATTCCTCAGGAAGTCTACCAAGGTTGGGATTGCCGCGAAAAAGGCGGCGCCCAGCAAGCGGAATGGCAAAAGCGCTTTGACGCTTACAGCCAGGCTTACCCTGAGCTGGCCGCAGAACTGGCTCGCCGTCTGAAAGGCGAGCTGCCTGCCGACTACAGCGCCAAAGTACAGGCCTTTATTGAAGAAACCGCTCAGAAAGCCGAAACCATTGCGTCGCGTAAAGCCTCGCAATTGGCCATTAGCGCTTTGGTCAATGTGCTGCCAGAAATGCTGGGTGGCTCGGCTGACCTGACCGGCTCGAACTTCACCGACTGGAAGGGTGCCGAAGCCGTACGTGCCCACGCCGACGGTGTGCATTTCGGTCGCCACATCAACTACGGTGTACGTGAATTCGGTATGGCCGCCATCATGAATGGTCTGGCTCTGCACGGTGGTTACCTGCCTTTTGGCGGTACCTTCCTGACTTTCTCCGACTACTCGCGCAACGCCATCCGTATGGCTGCCTTGATGAAGCAGCGTGTTGTGCACGTGTTCACCCACGACTCCATCGGTCTGGGCGAAGACGGTCCGACACACCAGTCCATCGAGCACGCCAACAGCCTGCGTTTGATCCCCAACCTGCATGTCTGGCGTCCTTGCGACACCACGGAAACGGCTGTGGCCTGGGCTTGCTCGGTCGAGCGTCCTACCAGCATCGGTATGGACGTACAGGACGGTGGTCCTAGCGCCTTGCTCTTGTCGCGCCAGAATCTGCCTTTCGTCGAGCGCGATGCGCAAACCATCCAGAACATCCGTCGTGGTGGCTACGTGCTGCGTGATGCGCAAGATGCGCGCGCCATCATCATGGCAACCGGCTCGGAAGTGGGTTTGGCGCTGCAAGCACAGGAGCAGCTGGCTCAGCAAGGTATTGCGACCCGTGTGGTGTCCATGCCTTGTACCAACCTGTTCGACGCGCAGGACAAGCAGTGGCGTGATCAGGTCCTGACACCCGGCATCCCGCGTGTTGCGGTTGAAGCCGGTACCACAGGTCTGTGGTTCAAGTACGTGGGCCTGGAAGGCGCTGTGGTGGGTATCGATACCTACGGCGAATCCGCCCCGGCTGGCGTCCTGTTCAAGCATTTTGGTCTGACAGCAGAGAAGGTCGCTGCGGCCGTTCAAGAAATTTTGTAATTGGAGTCTGACATGACGATTCGCGTCGCAATCAATGGTTATGGTCGTATCGGCCGCATGATCTTGCGTGCCCACTACGAGTACGGCAAAAAACACGATATCGAGATCGTGGCCATCAACGCCTCGGGCGGTGCCGAGATCAACGAACACCTGACTCGCTATGACTCCGTGCATGGCCGTTTCAACGCTGATGTGTCGCTGGATGGCGATCATCTGGTGGTCAACGGCGACCGTATCCGCCTGCTGAGCCAGCGCGATGCGCTGACCCTGCCTTGGGCTGAGCTGGGTGTGGACGTAGTGCTGGAATGTACCGGCGCTTTCACCACCAAGGAAAAGGCTGGTGAGCACATTCAAGCCGGTGCCAAGAAAGTCATCATCTCGGCCCCCGGTGGCAAGGATGTGGACGCCACCATCGTGTACGGCGTGAACCACGACATTCTGAAGAGCACCGATACCGTTATCTCCAACGCATCGTGCACCACCAACTGTCTGGCTCCCCTGGTTGCTACCTTGCACAAGGAACTGGGTGTGGTCAGCGGTCTGATGACCACCATCCACGCTTACACCAACGACCAGGTTCTGACCGACGTGCGTCACAAGGACATGCGCCGTGCCCGTTCGGCCACCAGCAGCATGATCCCCACCAAGACCGGCGCAGCGGCTGCTGTGGGTCTGGTGCTGCCAGAGCTGAATGGCAAGCTGGACGGTTACGCCGTGCGCGTTCCCACCATCAACGTGTCCATGGTTGACCTGACTTTCGTGGCCAGCCGCAACACCAGCGTTGAAGAAGTGAACGGTATTCTGAAAGCCGCCTCGGAAGGCGCCATGAAGGGCATTCTGGACTACTGCACCGAACCTCTGGTTTCCATCGACTTCAACCACACCACCGCTTCCAGCACGGTTGATTCCCTGCTGACCAAAGTGACCGGCGGCAATATGGTCAAAGTGGCTGCCTGGTACGACAACGAATGGGCTTTCTCCATTCGTATGCTCGACAGCACCATCGCACTGATGTCGGCCAAGTAAGATCTGAATAGCAGGGGCGGGATTTCCCGCCCCTGTCACGTTAATTCCCAGAACAAAAAATCATGTCTACAAGCATCAAGACCTTGTCTGCGCTGGCCGAAACGGACGCGTTGCGAGGCAAGCGGGTATTTATCCGCTCTGATCTGAATGTCCCCCTGCAAGACGGACGTATTACCGAAGATACGCGCGTACGTGCCTCGGTGCCTGCCATTCGCATGGCGCTGGATGCCGGCGCAGCAGTAATGGTCACGTCTCATCTGGGTCGCCCCAAAGAAGGCGAGTGCCAGCCTGTGGATTCGCTGGAACCCGTGGTGCAACGTTTGTCCGAGTTGCTGGGCATGCCCGTTGAGCTGCGTCGCAATTGGCTGGATGGCGTGCAAGTGTCGCCCGGTCAAGTGGTCTTGCTGGAGAACTGCCGCTGCAATGTGGGTGAGAAGAAGAACGATCCTGAGTTGGCTCGCAAAATGGCGGCTTTGTGTGACGTTTACGTAAACGACGCCTTCGGTACGGCTCACCGTGCTGAAGCGACTACCGAAGGTATCGCCCGCTTTGCTCCCGTGGCTTGTGCCGGTCCTTTGCTGGAAGCCGAGTTGAAGGCCCTGGGACGTGCCCTGAACCAGCCTGCCCGTCCTCTGGTCGCGATTGTGGGTGGTGCCAAGGTGTCCACCAAACTGTCCATTCTGCGCGCTTTGGCTGAAAAAGTTGACCAACTGGTGGTCGGTGGCGGCATTGCCAATACCTTCATGATGGCTAGTGGCCTGTCCGTGGGCAAATCCCTGGTGGAAGAAAGCCAGTTGGAAGAAGCCTGTGAAGTGATCCGCATCATGAAAGAGCGCGGCGCAGAAGTGCCTATCCCGGTGGATGTGGTGTGCGCCAAGTCCTTTGCTGCTGATGCCGCGGCTGAAATCAAGGCTGCTGATCAGGTCCAGGACGATGACATGATTCTGGACGTGGGCCCGCAAACGGCTCAGCAGATCGCTGACATCATTGCCAAGGCTGGCACCGTGGTCTGGAACGGCCCTCTGGGCGTGTTCGAATTCCCCGCCTTCGCACAAGGCACGGAAACCCTGTCGCGTGCGATTGCAGGCTCCAAGGCTTTCTCGATTGCGGGCGGTGGTGACACCCTGGCAGCGATTGCCCAGTTCAATATTGGTGAAGACGTGGATTACATCTCCACGGGCGGCGGTGCCTTCCTGGAATTCCTGGAAGGCAAGCGCTTGCCGGCCGTGGCTGCGTTGGAAGACAAGGCTTAAGCCAGTCTTTGCTTCGTCAGAAAAAGCCAGTCAACGAACGTTGGCTGGCTTTTTTGTTGGATCTGAAAGTTTACGCCCCATCTTTAATCAACTGTGCATACCCCTGTAGGGCGTCGGGCCAGTCCAGCTGAAAGCCGCTGTCCAGCAGTCGCTGGTTGCTCAGGCGCTTGCCACCTTCGGTGGACTGACGCCGTTCGGGGTGGGCTACTTCCAGCAGATCCGCCAGTCCGTCGTAAAGCTCAGTAATCCGGTAAGGTCGGCTGTCCGTACCTATATAGCAAGGGAAGGGCGCGGGAGTGCGCAGCAGGTGCCAGCAGGCGCGCGCGGCGTCTTCAATATGCAGGCGGTTGGCCCAGTGCTCCGGGTCGTCCGGCACGGTGGCACGGCCTTCACGCAGGCGGTCCAGCAATTGGGTACGCCCTGGCCCGTACAGGCCGCTGGGGCGGATGACGACGGCTTGGGCCGGGATGCGGTGGTGCAGCAGCTGCTCGGCCTCCAGCAGTACTCGGCCATTGAATTGCGTAGGCTCTGTGGGCGAGTTCTCGTCCACCCATTCAGTGCTCGGCCCGTAGACGGCGCTGGACGATACAAAGACAAAGCGTTTCAGGACTTTCAGGTCCAGCTCGTTGAGCAGGTTTTCCAGGCCGTGCAGAAATACTCGTTCGTAAGCTGCCTGGCTACGCTGGTCGGGAGAGACGGCGTAAAGTACGTGGGTGATTTTACGGTGCTTCAGGCGCAGGGAGGTGGGCTCGCTCAGATCAGCTTCCACCCATTCGATCCCGCTGTGATCGTCCAGGGGAACATGACGGCGCAGGCCGATCACCGGCCATTCGTGATGGCGGGCCAGCATCCCGGTGCGGGTGCCCAGATCGCCAGCGCCCGCTAAGAGCAAAGTACGTTGTCGAGAGTCCAAAGCAGCAGGTCCTTGAGTAGAATGATCTCGAGCAAAGCTCGATTGGCTGAGATAACAATAGCATTGGAGGCGGTCATGGAGTGTCGCAATTGGATTGACGGACAGCAACTTGGCGCGGAGGGCGGTGGTTTGCTACCGGTTATCGACCCCTCCACAGGCGAGACCTTCGCCCGCTTGGCGCAATCGTCCGAGGTGGATATTGATTGGGCCGTACAGGCCGCCCGACGTGCCAGCCAGGGGCCGTGGAGCCGTCTGACGGCCGCCCAACGCAGCCAGTTATTGCTGCGTTGCGCTCGAACTCTGTCTGATGCCCGAGAGGAGCTGGCGCGGCTGGAATCTCGCGATACCGGCAAGCCTTTGCGTCAGGCCCAGTCCGATGCTGCTGCCATTGTCCGCTATTTTGAGTTCTATGCGGGCGCGGTGGACAAGCTGCATGGTCAAACCATCCCGCTGGGCTGGGAGATGACGGCGTTCACCTTGCGTGAACCCTTGGGCGTTACCGCGCACATCATCCCCTGGAATTACCCCTTGCAGATCTTCGGGCGCAGCGTAGCCGCGTCCCTGGCTGCGGGTAATACCTGCGTGGTGAAACCGGCAGAGGATGCCAGCCTGTCCTTGCTGCGCGTGGCCGAGTTGTTGCACGAAGCGGGTTTGCCAGCGGGAGTGCTGAATATCTGCACGGGGCTGGGTAGTGAAGCCGGGCAGGCTCTGTCTGCTCATCCGGATATCAATCACATTTCCTTTACCGGCTCTCCCGGCACAGGCCGTCAGGTGGCCTTGCAAGCAGCGCAGAATTTTGTGCCGGTCACCTTGGAGCTGGGCGGCAAGTCTCCACAAATCGTGTTCTCGGATGCGGATCTGGATGCCGCTTTGCCGGTCGTGGTCAATGCGATTGTGCAGAACGCAGGGCAGACCTGCTCTGCAGGGAGTCGAGTGCTGATTCAGCGCGCTATTTATGGCGACTTTACCGAGCGTCTGGCCGAAGCCTTCAAGGCGCTGCTGACCGGGGCGGCCAGCGACAATCTGGATTGCGGTCCCCTGATCAGCGCGCAGCAGCAAGCGCGGGTGCGTTCCTATCTGGAAAATCTGGACCAGGACGGCATTGTGGTGCTGGCGCAAGGCAAGCTGGATTCCAAGGCCCCCGCAGGCGGCTTTTACCAAGTGCCTGTTTTATTGGGCCATGTGCCTGTTGAGCATCGTCTGGCCCAGGAGGAAATTTTCGGTCCTGTTCTGGTGGCCCAGCCCTTCGGTACAGAGGAAGAAGCCATCGCCATGGCCAATGGCACGCCTTACAGTCTGGTGGCCGGGGTCTGGACCCGCGACGGGGCTCGTCAAGTGCGTATGGCCCGACAACTGCGAGCCGGGCAGGTCTTTGTGAATAATTACGGTGCGGCAGGTGGGGTGGAACTGCCTTTTGGTGGAACCGGTCAGTCCGGCATAGGCCGCGAGAAGGGCTTTGAAGCCTTGTACGCCCTGACTTCCCTGAAAACGGTTGCGCTACGTCATGCGGCCAGCTGATCGTAGGGGTATTTAGGGGTTAGCGCGGCTGTGGCGGCTCCGGTTTTCTGGCAGCATGGCAGCTGAACGCTAAACAGGTTTCACCAATGGCGGCGCAATGCCGCCATTTCTATATAAAAAGCAGAAGGAGACAAACATGCGATTGCAAGACAAAGTGGCTATCGTGACGGGCGGTGCATCGGGTTTTGGCCTGGGCATTGCACAGCGCTTTGCACGCGAAGGAGCGCGTGTACTGATTGCCGACCTGAATGCAGAGCAAGGGCAGGCCGCAGCGGCCCAGATTCAGGCACAGGGTGGTCAGGCCATTTTTGCCGCTTGCGATGTCTCGCAAGGGGACGAAGTTCATGCCCTGTTGGATATTGCCCTGCGCGAATGCGGTGGGCTGCATATTGTGGTGAACAATGCGGGCACCACGCATCGCAATAAACCGTTGCTGGAGGTCAGCGAAAGCGAGTTCGATCTGGTTTATGCCGTCAACGTGAAAAGCATTTACTGGACCGCCAAACACTTTGTGCCGTATCTGCGCGCCCAGGGCTCGGGCTCTTTCATCAATATTGCGTCTACCGCCGCCTTGCGTCCGCGCCCCGGACTGGTCTGGTACAACGGCACCAAGGGCGCGGTGGTAACGATCAGCAAGGGTATGGCGGCCGAGTTGGGGCCGGACAATATCCGGGTGAATTGCATTAATCCGGTGATTGGTGACACGGCGTTGCTGGAACAGTTCATGGGCATGCCCGATACGCCGGAAAACCGCAGCCGTTTCTTGGCGGGAATTCCGCTGGGACGTTTTTGCACACCCAAGGACGTGGCAGCGGCAGCGCTGTATCTGGCCTCGGACGAGGCCGAGTTCATTACAGGCACTTGCATCGAAGTAGACGGCGGCCGTTGTATTTAAGCCCCACTGCGATTCGTTACAATCGTGCTATTGGCAGGCCCGTTCAGGGCCTGTAGTTTATTTCGCTTCCAAGGAAAAGCATGACATTCAATCGACAGTCTCCCCGCGAGCATCCGGATCAATTGCGTATCGGCTTGGTGTCGGTTTCAGATCGCGCCTCCAGCGGACAGTACCAGGATCAAGGCATACCGGCGCTGCGCCGCTGGCTGGACTCCGCCTTGACGGTAGCGCCTGCCTATCTGGAACGGCTGATTCCCGACGAGCGTGCCCAGATTACTGACACCCTGGTCGACTTGGTGGAAGCGGGTTGCGACCTGATTTTGACTACCGGTGGCACTGGTCCGGCGCGTCGCGACGTGACGCCGGAGGCCACTCTGGACGCTGGAACGCGCGAAATGCCCGGTTTCGGTGAACAGATGCGTCAAATCAGTTTAAAATTCGTACCAACAGCGATTTTGTCGCGGCAAGTTGCGGTCATCCGAGAAATTCAGGACCACGCTGCTCTGATTATCAATCTGCCTGGGCAGCCCAAAGCCATTCAGGAAACTCTGGAAGGATTACGGGATTCAGAAACCGGACAAGTATTGGTGCCGGGTATTTTTGCAGCAGTCCCGTATTGCATCGACCTGATTGGTGGACCTTACGCACAAACTCACGAGCATGTGGTCAATGCGTTCCGCCCCAAGTCGGCGCGTCGGACCGCCAGTTAATACGCTTACAAACAATCGGCTGTGCACGGAACCGTGCCCGGCCAAGTTTTTCAATTATTTTAGTCTTCAGGAGGTCTTCTCATGGCCCTAGTTTCCATGCGCCAGCTGCTCGATCACGCGGCCGAGCACGGTTATGGTATTCCAGCGTTCAACGTCAATAACCTGGAGCAGGTCCAGGCCATTATGGAAGCCGCCTCGGAGACGGATAGCCCCGTCATCATGCAGGCATCGGCCGGCGCCCGTAAATACGCAGGCGAAGCGTTTCTGCGTCACCTGATCGAAGCTGCTGTCGAGTCCTACCCCAACATCCCTGTGGTGATGCACCAGGACCACGGCCAGTCCCCCGAGATTTGCAAAGGCGCCATCGAACTGGGTTTCTCCAGTGTGATGATGGACGGCTCCTTGCTGCCCGACGGCAAGACCATTGCCGATTTTGAATACAACGTGGAAGTTACCCGCAAAGTGGTCGAAATGGCTCACAAGCTGGGCGTGACCGTTGAAGGCGAACTGGGCTGCCTGGGTTCCCTGGAAACCATGCAGGGCGACAAGGAAGACGGTCACGGTGCTGACGGCGTTCTGACTCTGGACCAGTTGTTGACCGACCCCGAGCAGGCCGCTGAGTTTGTGACACGCACTCAACTGGATGCACTGGCCATCGCCATCGGTACCAGCCACGGTGCTTACAAGTTCACCCGCAAGCCTACCGGCGACATTTTGTCCATCGAGCGCGTGAAAGAAATTCACCGTCGTTTGCCCAATACTCACCTGGTCATGCACGGCAGCTCCAGCGTGCCTCAGGAACTGCTGGCTGAAATCCGCCAGTTCGGTGGCAACATGAAAGAAACCTACGGCGTGCCTGTGGAAGAAATTCAGGAAGCCATCAAGTACGGTGTGCGCAAGGTCAATATCGACACCGATATCCGTTTGGCCATGACCGCTGCCATCCGTCGTTTCCTGTTCGAAAACCCGGAGAAATTCGACCCACGCGAATACCTGAAACCTGCTCGCGAAGCCGCCAAGAAAGTGTGCGTGGCCCGCTACCAGCAGTTTGGTGCCGCCGGTCAGGCCTCCAAGATCAAGGCCATTCCTTTGCAGGAAATCGCCCGCCAGTACAGCACCGGCGAGTTGTCCCAGATCGTTCAGTAATTTTGTCAGGCGGAGCAGGAGTGGGCAGCACGACTGCCCGCCCCGGTCTCCGCGTCTTTGCCCGGTGCCGCAGGCGCCGGGATTGTCGTCCCGCCTGCATCCATAGTCAGCGGGATGTTTTCGTTTTAAGGATGAAATCGTGCAAGAGCCCTTACATCAATCCAGCCTGAGCTCCCTGCCGCTACTCGCGCGCGGCAAAGTTCGGGACATGTATGCGGTGGGTGAGGACAAGTTGTTGATTGTGGCCAGTGATCGCATTTCGGCATTCGATGTGATTCTGGACGACCCCATTCCCGGCAAGGGCGCTGTCTTGACGCAGATGACCGAGTTCTGGCTGAACAAGCTGGCGCACATCATCCCTAATCACACGACGGGCGTGAACCCGGTTGATGTGGTGGCGCCTGAAGAGCGCGCCCAAGTGGAAGGCCGCTCCATGGTGGTCAAGCGCTTGAAGCCCATCATGGTGGAAGCCGTGGCTCGTGGTTATCTGATTGGTTCGGGCTGGAAAGACTACCAGGCTACCGGCGCGGTATGTGGCATCACCTTGCCGGCTGGCCTGAAGCAAGCGGCCAAGCTGCCTCATGTGCTGTTTACGCCGGCTGCCAAAGCCGAAATGGGCTCGCATGACGAGAACGTGGATTTCGCCCACGTGGTCAAGGAAGTGGGTCAGGAACTGGCCGAGCAGATCCGTGACGTGACCTTGCGTCTGTACACCGAAGCTGCCGACTACGCGGCCAGCCGTGGCATTCTGATTGCCGATACCAAATTTGAGTTTGGCCTGGACGATCAAGGCCAGCTGCATTTGATGGACGAAGTGCTGACCCCGGATTCCTCGCGTTTCTGGCCAGCCGACAGCTATGCCGAAGGCATCAGCCCACCGTCTTACGACAAGCAATTTGTGCGCGATTGGCTGGAAACCCAGGTTTGGGATAAGACGCCACCCGCTCCTCGCTTGCCTGCTGAGGTGGCCGAGCGTACGGCTGACAAATACCGTGAAGCCCTGGAACGCCTGACAGCGTGAACGGTTTACAGCCCGGACAGGCGCTCGCCGTAAACGAGCTGCCTGCTCGTCCTTCGCAGGGTGCCAAGCGGCTGCATGTCCTTGGACGACTTTGCCACAGCGAGCCGGGCTTTTGGGGAGGGCGATGGGCAGAGCAAAGTCTGCCTCGCCGGAAAACCCATCATTGGATGGACCCTGCTGTTTTTCTATTTACCAAGGCGCCCGGCAGCATGGCGCCTTCTTCCTTTTAGGGCGTATCTCTAATGAGCGTACAAACTCCTGCGGCCCCCACAGTGGGCATTGTGATGGGTTCCTCCAGCGACTGGGATGTCATGAGCCAGGCTGTGGCCATTCTGGACGAATTTGGCGTGTCCTATGAGTGCCGTGTGGTTTCTGCCCACCGCATGCCGATTGATATGGTGGACTATGGTGCCCAGGCTCCGGCCCGTGGCCTGAAAGCCATTATTGCCGGTGCAGGCGGCGCGGCTCACTTGCCCGGCATGCTGGCTGCCCTGACGCACTTGCCCGTGTTTGGCGTACCTGTACCTTCGCGCTACCTGCGCGGTGAAGATTCCCTGCTGTCGATTGTGCAAATGCCCAAGGGCGTGCCGGTTGCCACCTTCGCCATTGGCGAGGCTGGTGCTGCCAATGCCGCGCTGCACGTGATTGCCAATCTGGCGGTCAACGATGCTGTGCTGACTGAAAAACTGATTGCGTACCGTGCCCGCCAGACCGAGGCCGCCCGAGCTATGCGTGTTCCTCCTGCTACTGCCTGATTTTATTTTGTGATGATGACCCCCATGACTGATGTTGCCCTTCTGGTCCCTGGCTCCTGGCTGGGCATGATTGGAGGCGGCCAACTGGGCCGCATGTTCTGCCATAGCGCCCAAAGCCTGGGCTACAAGGTGGCCGTGCTGGACCCGGACACCCTTAGCCCTGCAGGCGCAGTGGCGGATCTGCATATCTGTGCGGCCTACGATGACGCACAAGCGCTTTCCCGTCTGGGGGACTTGTGCCAAGCCGTCAGTACCGAGTTCGAGAACGTCCCGGCGCAGTCCTTGCTGACCTTGGCCCAGCACACACGAGTCACACCGTCTGGTGATGCCGTAGGCATTGTGCAGGATCGTATTCGTGAAAAAGCCTTTATCGCGCAGGCCGGTGTGCCGGTGGCCCCCTATGCGGCCATCGAAAGTCTGGACGATTTGCAGGCCGCTGACAGCGCCTTGTTTCCCGGTATCTTGAAGACGGCACGCTTTGGTTACGACGGCAAGGGCCAGGCTCGTGTAGCAGACCGTGAACAGGCTCTGGCTGCTTTCAAGGAGTTCGGTTCTCAGGCCTGTGTGCTGGAAGCCCTGCAACCCTTGAAGTCCGAAATTTCGGTTGTCCTGGCTCGTGGCCTGGACGATCAGGTCAAAACCTTCCCATGTGCCCGTAATGAGCACCGTGATGGCATTTTGGCCGTGTCCACCATCAGCGCCCAGTTTCAGGATGATGCCTTGTCCGAGCAGGCCCGTCAGGCGGCTGCCGCTATCGCCCGTACGCTGGACTACGTGGGTGTCTTGTGTGTGGAGTTTTTCATTCTGGAAGATGGCCGTTTGTTGGCTAATGAGGTGGCTCCCCGTCCGCACAATAGCGGTCACTACACCATGAATGCTTGCGTCACTAGCCAGTTCGAACAGCAGGCTCGTGTGATGGCGGCTTTGCCCCTGGGTGACACCGGCGCTTTGTGTCCTTCCATGATGCTCAACATCCTGGGCGATATCTGGTTTGATGAACAGGGCCAGATGCGTGAACCTGATTGGGCTGCCTTGCTGGCTGTGCCTGGCGTGTCCTTGCACCTGTACGGCAAGGCCGAGGCCCGTGTTGGCCGCAAGATGGGTCACGTCAATATTGTGGGCGAGTCGGATCAGCAAGTGCGTGAACGCACTGCCCGAGCCGCCGCTGCCTTGCGTATCGCGTTTGATCATGAGTGATTCCACCCGTAGCCCTTCCGAGCAGCAGATAGAGCAAGCCGCCCGTGTGCTGGCACAAGGGGGGCTGGTGGCCTTTCCAACCGAGACGGTCTATGGTCTGGGCGCGGATGCAGAAAACCCGGCTGCAGTGCAACTGATTTACAAGGCCAAGGGCCGCCCTGCGAATCATCCCTTGATTGTGCACGTGGCCCCGGGTGCCGACCTGCGTTACTGGGTGACGGATATTCCGCCCGTGGCGCAGCAATTGATTGATGCCTTCTGGCCGGGTCCCTTGACGCTGATCTTGCCGCGCAATCCGGCTATTCCGGATACGGTCAGTGGCGGGCAAAGCAGCATTGGTATTCGTTGTCCTTCCCATCCGGTGGCTCAAGCCTTGCTCAAGCGCATGGCAGAACTCAAGCCCAGCGGTCAGGCCGGTGTGGCGGCGCCTTCGGCCAACAAGTTTGGTCAGGTATCGCCTACGGCCGCCAAGCATGTGCGCGATGAATTTGCGGACATGAGTGCAGAGGAACTGCTGATTGTGGAGGCGGGCCCGTCGGAAGTGGGTATAGAGTCCACCATTGTGGACGTCTCGCGTACCCATCAAGGCGTGGGTGCGGTGCTGTTGCGGCCCGGCCATATCACGGCAGCCATGATTGCCGAGGTCATCGGCTACGAACCCGCCAGTCCGGATCAACAAGCCCCGCAAGTGTCGGGCAGCTTGAAAGCGCATTATGCGCCCCGTACGCCTTTGTCCTTATTTGATGAAAGCAGTGCGCCAACGGTGCAGGCTGCTTTGGCCGAAGGGGGCAAGCAGGCCATTGTTGCCTTTGCCTCTTTGCCGCCTTTTTCGGCGGATGTACACGACTGGTATGTGTGCAGCCCGGATGCGCAGCTTTATGCCCAGGATTTGTACGCCATGTTGCGTCGTCTGGACCAAGGCCAGTATCAGCATATTTGGGTGCAGCGTTGCCCGGATACGCCAGACTGGCAGGCGGTCAATGACCGCCTGGGCCGAGCAGCCGCCGCCTTTGAGTAAGGCTGCTGTTTAGTAGGCGTGTGTGCTTTAGGGACTGAGCTTAGAGACTGGGTGAGTTCGCTGTTTAGCGGGCTGTTCGCTTCAGAAAGTCCACAATTGCCTGGTTCACCTGCGCTTCCTTATCCCGGTAGGGCAGGTGACCGCATTGCTCCAGCTCCAGCAGCTCCGTGTGCGGCACCAGCTTCTTGATGCGACGGATTTGCTCCAGCGTGCCGTATTCATCATCCACGCCCTGAATGGCCAGAATCGGGCAGGTGATGCGGCTGACGTCCTCTTCGATATTCCAGTCCCGGAATTGGGGTTCCGTCCAGGTGGCGTTCCACCCCCAGAAGGCGGACTCCACATCATCGTGATAGCGTGCCAGTCGCTCGCGTAAAAAACCTTGCTCGTAGGCTTCGCGGGCGACCAGAATGCCGCGCAAGGAAATGTCTTCCACAAACAGGTGCGGGGCCATCACCACAATGCCTTGCAGCTTGTCGCCAAAGCCGCTGGCTGCCAGCAGGGCAATCGAGCCACCATCGCTGTGGCCGACCAGCATAATCGGGCGCTTTTGGCCGTCCTCGCCCACTTGTTCCAGCAATTGCGGCAGTACGTCCAGTGCCTGTTCGTGCAGATAGTCGGGCTCTTTGGGGCTATTGTCGGGGCGCGGGGTACTGCGGCCATATCCGTAACGTGAGTACATCAGACCGCTACAGCCGGTTTGTTCGCATAACTGTGCCGGCCAGTCTTTCCACATGGCAATCGAACCCAGACCCTCATGCAGAAACACCAGCAAAGGGGCCGCGACCCGCTCGGGGAAAATGCGTTGATATTCCAGTTCAATGGCTTGTGAGCCCTGAGTCAGGCTCGCAAATTGCAAAGATGAATCGAGTGTTGTCATAGCCTTGGTTGTGCATAGCCCCGAACAAACCGGGCGCTCAGGTAATTAGTAATCAGGAAACTCTCTTTATGCCATAGATTGGTATAAGACGCACAGGCTGGCTTCTCCTGATACCGGATGTGGACAGTTTGCTGCGGTTTGTGGCGCAGTAGGGGCAGGGGCTGCAAATTCTGGCAGAGATGGTAGAGTGGCGCTCTCGATCTTTTTTGCCGCCGGGCCGTCCCAAGGTGAAAGCTCCCCCTTGGGGCAGCAAGCCGAAGGTGTAGCGTGGGGGCTTTTTTTTGTCGCCGGGCCGCCCCAAGGCAAAAACTCCCCCTCGGGGGGCAGCAAGCCGAAGGCGCAGCGTGGGGGCTTTTTTCGTTGTACAACAACATGAAATTTGCTGAATTTGAAGTGGGTATGGTCATCAAGCACCCACTTGTCCCTGTGACTCGCGAAGAAATGCTGGAATTTGCCCAGAAATACGATCCGCAGTCCTTTCATATTGACGACAAGCAGGCCGAAGAAGGCCATTGGGGCGGTTTGATCGCCAGCGGTTGGCTCACTTGTGGCAAAACCATGCGCATGGCCGTGGATTCTGCCTTGCACGATTCCGAGTCCTTTGGTTCGCCCGGTCTGGAGCGTCTGCGCTGGGTCTTGCCTGTGCGAGCCGGTGATTCAATCCGTCTGGAGGCCACGGTGGTGTCCAAGCGTGTGTCCAGCAGCCGTTCAGATCTGGGCATCATTCGCTGGAATTGGAATGTGTTCAATCAGCGTGATGAGCTGGTGCTGGAAATGGAAGCGACCAGCATGTTTGAGTTGAAGTCCGAACAAGAATAAAAAGACCCCCACCGCATAGTTTTGGTTTACCAACTTTCCAGCGGCCACTTTGTTCTTGAGACGGCCCTGCGACTGGAAAGAGCCTTCATTCCAGACCTTTTGCCCGCTGCTTATGAAGGGATGCTGTTTACCTCGAGTCTTTCGGTAGTAATAACCGCAAATGCAGACGGGAGAGAAATCCCCTTACAGCATGTAATTCACCAGTTTGTTCGGGTTGAAACGGACAAGGGCAAAGCCTTTGGCTTTGCCCTGTTTGGTTTGCTTTAGAAGAAAGCCTGAATCCCGGTTTGTGCGCGTCCCAGAATCAGGGCATGTACGTCATGGGTGCCTTCGTAAGTGTTCACCACTTCCAGATTGACCAGGTGGCGGGCAATACCGAACTCGTCAGAAATACCATTGCCGCCCAGCATGTCGCGTGCCAGTCGGGCAATATCCAGTGCCTTGCCGCAGGAGTTGCGCTTCATGATGGAGGTGATTTCGACCGCTGCTGTTCCTTCGTCTTTCATGCGTCCCAGACGCAGGCAGCCTTGCAGCGCCAGTGTAATTTCGGTCTGCATATCAGCCAGTTTTTTCTGGATCAGCTGATTGGCCGCCAAGGGGCGGCCAAACTGCTTGCGGTCCAGGGTGTACTGGCGGGCGGTATGCCAGCAGGATTCGGCGGCGCCCAAGGCACCCCAGGCAATCCCGAAGCGGGCCGAGTTCAGGCAGGTGAAAGGGCCACGCAAACCCGAGACATGGGGCAGCATCTGGCTGTCTGCAATCTCCACATCGGCCATGACGATTTCGCCGGTCAGGGAAGCACGCAAGCCTACTTTGCCGTGAATGGCCGGGGTGGACAGACCTTTCATGCCTTTTTCCAGAATGAAGCCGCGGATCTTGCCGTCGTCGTCACCACCCACGACTTTGGCCCAGACCACCAGCACATCAGCAATGGGGGAGTTGGTAATCCAGGTCTTGTTGCCGCTCAGACGATAGCCACCGTCCACTTTTACAGCGCGGCTTTCCATGGCGCCGGGGTCTGAGCCATGATTGGGTTCAGTCAGGCCAAAGCAGCCAATCCATTGGCCGCTGGCCAGCTTGGGCAGATATTTCTGTTTTTGTTCTTCGCTGCCAAATTCAAAAATCGGCACCATGACCAGAGAGGATTGCACGCTCATCATGGAGCGGTAGCCTGAATCCACACGCTCCACTTCGCGGGCGATCAAACCATAGCTGACATAGTTCAGACCAGCGCCACCGTAGGCTTCGGGAATGGTGGCCCCCAACAGGCCCAGCGAGCCCATCTCGGCAAAGATGGCGGGGTCAGTCTGTTCGTGGCGAAAGGCCTCCAGTACGCGTGGCAGCAGCTTTTCCTGTGCATAGGCGTGGGCGGCATCGCGCACCATGCGCTCTTCATCGCTCAACTGCTGATTCAACAGCAGGGGGTCGTCCCAATGGAAAGAGGGATTGGCAGACATAGAGGTACTCCGGGAAGATCAAAGAGGGTCAGTCAGGTGGAGCCTGGATGGGCGCCATCAGTCTGGAAAATAGAAAAGAGCTGCTTAAGTATCGCTGACAGTCGCCACTATGAGCAGCAAGCGCATCATCAGGTGGCTGTGAATCAGCGAGATCAATATAAAGTCTCAGCATAGTGTGCATAAAGCGCACAAGGCAATTGATAAAATTGCACAATGTCGTGTTCTGGCGTAACGATCCGGTCCTGCACTGAATGAGGAGGGCGGAGGCGGCATGATTAAGAGGAAGACCTATGAGACAAGGCGTACCCAGTTTGGGCGCATTACAGGCCTTTGAGGCCACGGCCCGTTTGGGGACTTTTTCCCGTGCGGCCGAGGAATTGTCCTTGACGCATAGCGCGGTGTACCGGCAGGTAAGCGGCCTAGAGCAGCGGCTGGGTGTGACCTTGCTGACACGGGTGCGGCGGCGTCTGGTGTTGACTCCGGCAGGGCGCGATTATGCTGCTCGCATCCGTCACCATCTGGAGCAAATCGGCAAGGATACTTTCAGCCTGATTGCACGCGCCGGTGTGGGCCGCAGCATCCATCTGGCCGTGTTGCCTACCTTGTCGACCGTGTGGTTGATGCCGCGTCTGGCCCGTTTCTCCCAGCGCTATCCGGATATCACCGTCAGCCTGTCCGTGCGTACCACTCCGTTTCAGTTTGGCGACCACCCCTTTGATGCTGCCATTTATCATGGACGGCAGTTGTGGCCGCAAACTGAAGGGATCAAGCTGTTTGACGAAGGCGAACTGGTGCCGGTCTGCTCGCCCAAGCTGGCCGCCAGTGGCGATTGGCAAAAGCTGGTTCACCTGCATATGTCCACTCGCCCCGATAGCTGGTCGGACTGGTATCGATCTGCCGGTCTGGAGCCTGATTTGCGTGTCAGTTCCGGCCCGCGTTACGAGCTTTTCAGCCTGGTGATGTCGGCATTGCATGCCGACATGGGCGTGGCCTTGATGCCGCGTTTTCTGGTGCAACAGGCGCTGGAGCAGGGCGAGCTGATCATGCCGCTGGATCATGCCATGCCTGTCAGTGAGGCCTATTTTTTTAGTTATCCTACGGCCAATGAGCCCAGCGAAGCGGTGCTTTTGCTGGAACAATGGCTGCTTGAGTACCAAAAGGAGAACACATGAGATTGCACTGGAAACCGGCTCTGTTGTCGGCTGCCTTGACCTTGGCTCTGGCGCTACCTGCGCATGCTCGGGAAGCAGCCAGCCAGCATTTGAACCCGGAAACCGCCAGCAGTGTCATGCAGCGTGACAAGCTTGTCACCCAGAAAAGCATGGTGGTGACGGCACATCCTTTGGCGACGCAAGCGGGTTTGCGCATCCTGGATCAGGGAGGCAGTGCGGTGGATGCAGCCATTGCGGCTCAGTTGGTTCTGGGGCTGGTGGAACCACAGTCTTCCGGCATTGGCGGTGGCGGCTTCTTGCTGATGTTCCAGCCCAAGACCGGCCTGATGAGCTATGACGGACGGGAAACGGTGCCCGCAGCCAGCAGTCTGGATCGCTTCGAGCTGGACGGTAAAATCATGTCCTTCAAGCAGGCGGTCAATAGTGGTCGTTCGGTAGGCGTGCCGGGTTTGCTGCGTGCCCTGGAGTTGATGCATAAAGACGGTGGCGTGCTGCCGTGGGCGAATTTGTTTGACCCGGCGATTGAGCTTGCCGAGGTCGGTTTTGAGGTCAGCCCACGCTTGAATACCTTGATTGCCGATAATCCTGAACTGGCTGACAAGGCGGCTACACGTGCCTATTTTCTGGACGAGCAAGGCAAGCCCTGGCCAGTTGGTCATCGTTTGCAGAACAAGGAATACGCGCAGGTGCTGCGCTTGTTGGCCAGGCAGGGTGCACAGGCTTTTTATCAAGGTGAACTTGCCCAGGATATGGTGGCTGCCGTCGCTGCCGATCCCATTGCGGGTGATCTGGCTGTGTCTGACTTGACGCAGTACCGCGCCTTGCGTCGTGAACCCCTCTGTATGGACTGGCAGCAAGTGGCTCTCTGTGGCATGGCACCGCCCAGTTCCGGGGCTATCAGTGTGATGCAGATGCTGGGTATCTTGCAGCACACGCCCATTGCTGCGGCGAAGCCGCAATCTGTGGAAGCGATTCATTATTTTTCCGAAGCAGGGCGTTTGGCTTTTGCGGATCGGGATGCCTGGGTGGCTGATCCGGCGTTTGTGTCTGTCCCTCAGCAGGCTTTGCTGGCTCCGGAGTATCTGAAATCCCGCGCTGCCTTGATTCAGCCAGACCGATCCATGGGACATGCTCAACCGGGTAAGCCCTTGGCCGACTCACAAGCCCCCAGCGACAACACGCCCGAGCTGCCTTCCACGACGCATTTGTCCGTGGCGGATGCCAAGGGGCAAGTGGTGTCCATGACCACTTCGGTCGAGTCAGCTTTTGGTAGCAAGATCATGGTGCATGGTTTCTTGCTGAACAATCAGCTGACTGACTTTGCCTTGAGCCCCAAAGACGAAATGGGACGCCTGTCCGTGAATCGGGTGGAACCCGGCAAGCGTCCACGTAGTTCCATGGCACCGATGATGGTGATGCAGGATGGCCGTCCTGTCATTGCCCTGGGCTCACCCGGTGGCAGTGCCATCATTCCTTACGTAGCTCAAGCCCTGACCGGCATGTTGATGTGGAATCTGGATGCTCAACAGGCAGTCAGCCTGCCCCATTACGGCAGCCGCAATTGGGCGACAGAGCTGGAGGCTGGGACCGCTGTGACGGAACAGGCGCAGGCTTTGAGGGCAATGGGGCACGAGGTGCGTGAGCAGCCTTTTCCTAGCGGTACGCATGTGATTCGCTGGACTCAGGAGGGACTGGAGGCCGGGGTAGACCCTCGGCGTGAAGGTTTGGCGTTAGGGCAATAAGCAGAGCTTGTAGCCGTGTACCCGAGGTAAATATGGGTCTTGCCGACGAGACATGCTGCAAGCGTATGGTGGACGTCAGTATGCGGGAGAGGTTGTTGGCGATTTGAAGCAGATACTCGTCAGAGATTGGCAGAGACAGCAGTCGATCATTGCCTGAGGCTGGTAGAGCTAATTGCCAAGTAGCTAGCAGGCTCAAATCGTCTGGCATTTTGAAAAATGGGAGACCATTAAAAAGCCCTCAATGCGTGGATCTGTATCCACAGCATTGAGGGCTTTTTTAGGCTTAAGGTAGGCCTGATCTCGCTGCTTAGCGGAATACCACCGTGCGCTGATCGTTCAGCAAGATACGGTGCTCCACGTGGGCGCGCACGGCACGGGCCAGAACCAGAGACTCCACATCGCTACCGATCTGGGTCAGTTCGGCTGGGCTGACCGAGTGGGTCACGTGTTCCACGTCCTGCTCGATGATCGGGCCTTCGTCTAGGTCAGCTGTTACGTAGTGGGCGGTAGCACCAATAATCTTCACCCCGCGAGCATGTGCCTGATGGTAGGGGCGTGCGCCCTTGAAGCTGGGCAGGAAGCTGTGGTGAATATTGATGGCGCGGCCAGACAGGGATTGGCACAGATTGGTGGACAGAATCTGCATGTAGCGGGCCAGCACAACCAGATCAATCTTTAGATCACGAGCCAGGTCGATGATTTGCTGCTCTTGCTCGGGGCGAGTTTCCGGTGTCACGGGCAGGTGATGGAAGGGGATGCCGTAAGAAGAAGCCAGACCGGCGTGGTCGGTATGGTTGGAGGCCACAGCAGCAATTTCCACCGGCAGTTGGCCGCTATGGGCGCGGAACAGCAGATCGTTCAGGCAGTGGCCTTGGCGGCTGACCAGGATCAGCAGGCGGGCTTTACGCTGGGCGTCATAAATATTGGCGTCCATGCTGAATTTTTCAGCAATGGGGGCGAAGCTGGTTTGCAGCGCGTTGACGTCCTGCTTTTCGGGCAGGGAAAACTGGATGCGCAGGAAAAAGCGGTTGGTGGCGGCGTCGCCGAACTGCTGTGCCTCAAGAATGTTGCCGTTCTGCTCAAGCAGCCAGCCCGATACGCTGTGGACAATGCCGGTACGATCCGGGCAGGATAGGGTCAAGATGTAATCGTTCATCGACAGTATTGTAAAGATTTCAGAAAAGTTTTTAAGCTGCCTGGGCCAGGGTTTCTTGGCTGTGTTGTGCAATCGCTAAACACGCGGTCAGGCCGGGCGATTCGATGCCGAACAGATTCAGCAATCCAGGTATGCCGTGCTCGGCGGGACCTGAAAAGACAAAGTCGGCTGCCGCATGACCTGCGGGCACAATTTTAGGCCGGATACCGCTATAGGCGGGGTTCAGGCTGTTATCGGGCAAAGCGGGCCAGTATTCACGCACAGCGGCGTAAAAAGATTGGCCTCGTTGCGGGTCCATATCGTAGTTCTCGTCCTGTACCCATTCGGTGTCCGGGCCAAAGCGGGCTTGACCGGCCAGATCCAGCGTCAGATGCACACCCAGCCCGGCTTTATTGGGCATGGGGTAGATCAGGTGCTTGAAGGGCGAGCGACCCGCCAAAGAGAAATAGCTGCCTTTGCACAGATAGGCATTCGGGATATGGCTGGCATCCAGCCCCTCGATCTGGCGTGCGGCGGCGACCGCGCCCAAACCAGCCGCATTGATCAGATGGGTGCTTGTCAGGCTGAACGCTTCTGCGCCACCCACATGCACTTCGAAACCTTGTCCGGGCAGGACTCGCGCACTGACAAAAGGCGTATTGAAGACCAGTTGGGCTCCGTGGTTTTCTGCATCGCCTTGCAGGGCCAGCATCAAGGCATGGGTATCTACAATGCCGGTGGAAGGAGAGAGCAGGGCGGCGCTGCAATTCAAGGCCGGCTCCAGAGCCTGGGCCTGGGCGGCATCCAGCCACTGCAAATCGTCTACGCCACAAGCGTGCGCCTGGGCCTGCAGCTTGAGCAGATCGGCTTCCTGTTCGGGCGTGGTCGCCACAATCAGCTTGCCGCAACGGGCGTGGGCTATATGGTGCTCCTGGCAGTAGTCATACAGCCGGGCCTTGCCTTCTACACACAGGCGAGCCTTCAGGCTGCCCGGCGTGTAGTAAATGCCCGCGTGTATGACCTCTGAATTGCGGGAGCTGACGCCATTGCCAATGCTGGCGGTTTGCTCGATCAGCAGAACCTCCATGCCTTGCTGGGCCATTTGTCGGGCGCAGGCCAAACCTACGACTCCCGCTCCCAGCACTATGCAATCGACATCGTTTGCCATGAATCAGGACCTTATTGGCGCGTTGGAGCAAAAGGCGTAGTGTACTCCCGCCATGCTGTCGTCGTCAGGACCGCGTTGCAACACCCCGTCACGCCAGGGAGGGAGTCAGGTCAAAGTCGCCCGCATGGTAGATCAGGGGCTGATGGGCGCTACGTTCGCAGTGGGTGACTTCACCGATAAAGATCAGGTGATCGCCTGCCTCATGCACGGCATAAGGCTTGCACTCGAACCAGGCACTGCAACGCTCGTCGTCCAGCATGAGCAAGCCGTGCGGGGAACGCTTGATGGGGTGATCGCGAAAACGCTCGGCCTGATCGCCCCAGGCAAAGCGCTTGGCCAGCGATAGCTGGCTGGCTCCCAAAACGTGAATCACGTAGCCCTGGCCGTCCACAAAGTGTGGCAGGGACTGGGAGCGCTTGGCCAGCGACCACAGCACCAGAGGTGGGTCCAGGGAAACAGAGTTAAAGGAGCTGACGGTCAGGCCAATGGCCTGATCCGGGTGGTCTTTGTTGGCACCGGTCACGACCGTCACGCCAGTGGCGAAACGGCCCAGTGCCGAACGGAAGAAGTCGCTATCGAAGGTAGAAGAAAAAACAGTCATTGCATCAATGCTGAGGGCAGGCGTCCCCAAGGGAACGGCTTAAGGAGCCAGTCGGCTCACCTGCCAGTCAGATGTGTCCTTGCGGTCGAACACCAGCCTGTCGTGCAGGCGCGAGGCACGGCCTTGCCAGAATTCGACATGGTCTGGAGTCAGTCGGAAGCCACCCCAGTGTTCAGGGCGGGCGGGATGTTCACCTAAGCTTTCAGTGTACTGCTTGGCACGGGCATCCAGCTCTGCGCGGCTGATGGGCTGGCTTTGCGGCGAGGCCCAGGCACCAATGCGCGAGCCCAGAGGACGGCTGTGAAAGTATTCGTCGGACTCGGCCGCACTGATGCGGCTGATGCGGCCTTCAAAACGCACCTGGCGTTGCATGGAGGCCCAGAAAAAGGACAGGCTGGCCCACGGGTTATGGTCCAGGTCCGTACCCTTGCGAGATTGGTAGTTCGTAAAGAACACCAGGCCTTGTTCGTCGTAACCTTTGAGCAGAACAATGCGCGCCGATGGGCGACCTTCCGGGTTCACGGTGGCCAGCGTCATCGCCGTGGGTTCGACTTCCTTCAGCTCAATCGCCTGATCCAGCCAGCGTTGAAATTGCTGGCTAGGATCGGCACAGAGTTCGTTTTCGCTCAGGGAAAAGCGTTCGTATTCGTTACGCAAATCGGCAAGGGACATGGGGCGCTCTCAGGCTTGTTGAGGATTAAGCAGTGCAGTCTGGCTCTGTAGTAATTGAACCACTGATTGCAGGCGTTTATCCAGAATTTTAGAGCGTTGCAGCGCCGAGGCGGTTTCCATGACGTATTCGATGCAAGGGCCGTTGGTTCCCTGGGCCGAGTACACCACTTGTCGCAGCTGTTCGTCCGGCATACGGGGGACGTAGGCGTCGGTCTTGCGGTTCATGGTAAAGACCAGGGCACGAATATCGCCCTGGCTGGTGCGGCAGCGCAACCAGCGAGGAATATAGGCACCGCTGGGCATCTCGCGCAGCCATAGGGCGTCAAATACCTTGGGTACGCTTTCGGCGGGAATACGAAAGGCCATGCCCCGGCAAGAACCGCCTACATCCAGCCCGAAAACCAGACCGGGCTGCTCGGGCGTACCGCGGTTGATACGTGACCACAAGCACAGCGCCCGGTGGTAACCGCGCAGCAAGGCTTGGCGCTGCTCGGCAAATTCAAAATCGGGACGCCAGATCAGAGAGCCGTAACCATAGACCCACAGGTCCTGTTTTTCACACCACTGCACCTCTTCCAAGGATTGACGCAAAGAGGCGTTGCGCTCTTCGTCAGTCAGGACACGAAAGCTGCACGGTGTGGGTACGGCGGAAGGCGAGGCGGAAATAGAATCGATGTTCACGGCAAAAAGGGGTGGTAAGCCAAAATCACAGATGCTTGAAACCTATGACAATTGTAGAGCAAGCACAGTCCACTGTAGCGGGCTTTGATGCTGATAACTAAGGAAAAATACTAATTTGCTTATATGAGTGTTGCTATTTGGCAGGGCCCAGTCAAGCCACCAGGGCATAAGGCCCGTTTCACAGGCTGGTCAGGGGCAATTAGACGTAGAATTAACGGGTTTGGCCGCATGGGCCGGTGATGGACAGATTGCATGACAGAGCAGCACAACATGGATGCCGAACGCCGTTTCGGCGGTTTGGATCGTTTGTATGGTGCCGGAGCGCGAGAGCGTCTGGCGGCCGCCCATGTGATGGTGGCGGGTATCGGGGGCGTGGGAACCTGGGCGGTGGAAGCGCTGGCCCGTTCTGCTGTGGGCCGGATTACCCTGATTGATCTGGATAATATTGCCGAATCGAATATCAACCGCCAACTGCCTGCCCTGGACAGCACCTTGGGCATGGCCAAGATTGAAGCCATGGCCCAGCGCATTGCGCAGATCAATCCTCAGTGTCAGCTGCAGCTGATTGAAGATTTTGTCACTGAGGATAATGCGGCCAGCCTGATGGAGCAGCGCCCCGACGTGTTTCTGGATTGCACTGACCAGGCTAGTGCCAAGATTGCTCTGATCTTGCAGGCCAGGCGCTGCAAGGTGCCCCTGCTGAGCTGTGGCGGGGCAGGAGGCAAAACTGACCCGCTGACGTTGCGCCGGGGAGACTTGTCGGTAGCATGCCATGATGCCTTGCTGGGCAAGCTGCGCCAGATCCTGCGCAAGCAGCATGGCTTTGCGCGTGGCAGCGATGCTCAGGGCCGCGCCTTGAAGCGTGTGCCTCGCATGGGAGTGGATTGCCTGTGGTTCGAGCAGGAAACGCGTCTGCCACAGAACTGGACCCAGGCCGAAGACGGTGCGCTGCAAGGACTGGCCTGCGCGGGTTATGGCTCCGGGGTCACTGTGACGGCCAGCATGGGCATGCAGGCCGCCGACTACGCCTTAAACCGGATACTGAACCAGTAAGGCGTCCTGCCAGCCACGCAAGGCATTCGAGACTCGGATTGCCTTGGCGTTCAGTAAATCCTCCAGGGAAATCTCGGTTTCACGAACCAGCTTGCTATTGAGAAGCGCCTGCCGTTGCACGCCGGGCAAGAGCCAGCCTTGGGCGGGCGGTGTCCACCACTGGCCCTGTTCGTCCTGAATATAAATATTGCTGCGGCTGCCTTCACAAACCCGATTCTGTGTATCCAGATAGATCACATCAAAGATTTGGGGATGCTTTTCCAGCAGGGCGCTGGCCTCTTGATACCAGGGGCGATGCGTCGTCTTGTGCGAGAGCAGCGGGTCCTGAGCGGGCAGGGGTGTGCGGGACAGGCATAGCTGTAAGGGGCCTTCCAGTGCTGGCAGTGCGTTCGCCTGTGCCTGGGCGCTGGCGTCGGCACCCCACAAGATACGCAGTCGCAAGGGTGTGTTGACCGGAGCCTGGCCCAGCGCCGTATGCATGGCCTGCAACCAGGTTTGTGCATCCCAGTCGTAGCCCAGTTCCGTGCAGCTGCGTGCCACGCGCTCCAGATGCAGTTCCAGCAGGGGGATCTGGCCGTCCGCGTCTACCCGCAAGGTTTCTATCAATTCAGGTTTGCTTTGGCTCATGATGCTGCCTTTAAGTCAGTGTTACAGGGGTCTGCAAGACACGTGCTTTCCACAAACACTCCAACCATTCCTGGTCCGGGTCCGAATCCAGCACAATGCCACCGCCCACGCCAAATGTTCCTTGACCATGATTGTTCAGCTCCAGACTGCGGATGCTGACATTCAGGGACAAGTCGCCCTGGGGGCTGAGATACCCCACCGAGCCACAGTAAATACCGCGTCGCTGCGTTTCCAGTTGGCGTATGCATTGCATGGCGGCCAGCTTGGGGGCGCCGGTAATCGAACCACAGGGAAACAGAGCGCGTAGCAGGGTCTCCAGGCTGCAGTCCGGGTCTACCTCTGCCTGAATGCTGGATGTCATGGTCCAGACCGAGGCATATTGCTCTACATCGAACAAGCTGGTGGTTTGTACGGTGCCGGTGCGGGCTACCTGGCCCAGATCGTTGCGCAGCAAATCCACAATCATCAGGTTTTCAGCCAGGTCTTTCAGGCTGCTCTGCAGATCATGGGCGTTTTTCTGATCTTGAACCGGGTCGGTATCGCGCGGGCGGGTGCCTTTCATTGGGCGGGTCCGCACAGTGTTGCCACGTTTTTCCAGAAACAGCTCGGGTGACAGCGACAGGATATGACGATCACCCAAGTCCAGATACGCACCGTAGGCTACAGGGTGGCGGCTGGCCAGTGCGGTATAGAGATCACGCGGTGCCATGCCGGATTGAATGCTCAGGGGCATGGTGTAGTTGATCTGGTAAAAATCCCCGGCCTGCAAACCTTGCTGAACCTGGGCCAGCGCATCCCGATAGTCTTGCTGACTGATTTGCAGGCTGACCTTCAACTCGGGCTGTGCCTGACTATCCCATAAAGCCACTTCCTGAGCCTGCTCAAACACTAGCGCGTTCAGGGGCGCATGGGGCGCCGCATCACGCGCAGACAGACGGGGTTCGAACAGCTCGGCCAGTTCGTAGTCCAGTGCCAGGGCCACCCAGTGGCCAGCTTGACGAGCCTGTTCGATTTTTTCAAAAGCAGTACTTAAATCTTCAGGGCTACGAGCCTGGATATGGCCCAGGTAGCCCTGCATTTCCAGCGCATAGCCTTTTAGTCTGTCTTCAAATCGGCCATACATGCGCCGTGTTCCTTTAAAAATTCCGCCAAGGCCATGCCGGTATGCGAGGCATGGTTGGCCTGTACTTGATCCGGCGTGCCTTGAACCACCAGCCTGCCGCCGCCCGAGCCGCCTTCGGGGCCCAGATCGACAATCCAGTCTGCTTCGGCAATCAAATCCAGATTATGTTCAATCACCAGCACGGTATGGCCGGCATCGACCAGTCGGTGCAGCACCACAATCAGCTTTTCCACATCCGCCATGGACAGGCCTACGCTGGGTTCGTCCAGCACGTACAAGGTGTGTGGAGCCTTGTAGGCTCGGCCTGTGCGAGTCAGACCTTCGTCCAGACGGGCCTTGACCAGTTCGCTGACCAGCTTGACGCGCTGCGCCTCGCCACCGGACAGGGTGGGTGAGGGCTGACCCAAAGTCAGATAACCCAGGCCCACGCTTTGCATCAGCTGCAGGGGGCGCAATATTTTAGGATGTGCGGCAAAGTATTCAACCGCCTCATCCACATCCATTTGCAAAAGCTGACCGGCGGAGACGTCGCGCCAGGTCACCGCCAGTGTTTCCGGATTGAAGCGCTGGCCGTGGCAGGCGTCACAAGGCACCTTCACGTCCGGCAGGAAGCTCATTTCCAGGGTGCGCATGCCTTGGCCTTCGCACAAGGGGCAGCGGCCATCGCCGGTGTTAAAGGAGAAGCGTGAGGCGCTCCAGCCGCGCAGACGGGCATCGTTGGTGTTGGCAAACAGTTTGCGCACCTCGTCCCAGAAGCCGATATAGGTGGCCGGGCAGGAGCGGGGTGTTTTGCCAATGGGGGTCTGGTCCACTTCCAGCACGCGGTCCAGGCTTTCCCAGCCGCTGATGCTGGAACAACCCTGCCACACCGGTTTTTCTTTGCTGCCGACCACGCGCTGCAAATTATCCAGCAGTACATCGCGGGCAAAGGTGGACTTGCCGGAACCTGACACGCCCGTCACCAGACTGAGCTTGCCCAGCGGAATACCGGCCTGGACCTTGTTCAGGTTATGCAGGCTGGCATCGTGCACCGTCAGCATGGGTGCATCGGCCTGGACGGGACGGCGTGCCTGCATGGGGTGCTTGAGCGGCTCGCGCAGATAGCGGCCAGTCAGCGAATTGGGGTTGGCCTCGATTTCTGCCAGTGTGCCCTGGGCGATGACTTCACCGCCGCGTTTGCCCGCACCGGGGCCCATATCAATAATGTGCTGGGCACGGCGTATGGTGTCTTCATCGTGCTCGACAACCACCAGCGTATTACCGTTGCCTTCCAGACGCGCCATGGCGTTCAGCAGAATCTGGTTGTCGCGCGGGTGCAGGCCAATGGTGGGTTCGTCCAGCACGTAGCAGACACCCTGCAGGTTTGAGCCTAACTGGGCCGCCAGACGGATACGCTGGGCTTCCCCACCCGACAAGGTGGGGGCGGCACGATCCAGCGCCAGATATCCCAGGCCCACTTCGTGCATGAAGTCCAGACGGCTGCGGATTTCGTTCAGAATGTCGCGCGCAATATCGGCCTCGCGGCCACTCATGTTCAGGCTGCCAAAAAAGGTCTGCGCTTCATCCACGGGCAAACCGGCCAGCTTGGCAATGGATTGGTCGCGCCATTCAAAAGCCAGAGAGACCGGGTTCAAGCGTTGGCCGTGACAGCTTGGGCATTCCACGGCTTCGCCTTCGTAGCCGTTATTCCAGCTGTTTTCCTCGCCCGTTTGTTCCTGGTCGAAGCCGGTCAGCTTCAAGCCCGTACCAAAGCAGTCCTTGCACCAGCCGTGCTTGGAGTTGTAGGAGAACATGCGTGGGTCCGGCTCGGGGAAGCTGGTGCCGCAGCACGGGCAAGCCCGCTTGACGGAGAAGTGTTGCTGGCTGGCCGTGGACAGCGGTTGACCTTGTCGGCGTTGCTCCAGCGACATGGAACCCGATGGCGTCAGGGGAGCCAGCACACTGAAGGAGCCGTGACCCAGCTCCAGCGCCTCGCGTATGGCTTGGCGCAGTTGCAGTTCATGGCGTGGATCAATAATCAGGTCGGCCACCGGCAGTTCCAGCGTGTGTTCGCTGTAACGGTCCAGGCGCGGCCAAGGGTTGACGGGGATGAACTCGCCATCCACGCGCAAATGGGTATAGCCCTTGCCCTGCGCCCATTTGGCCAGGTCGGTGTAGTAGCCCTTGCGAGCGGTGACCAGGGGAGCCAGCAAACCAATATGCTCACCCTTATGATCACGCAGCAATTGCGCGGCGATTTGCTCGGCCGTTTGCGGGGCCACAGGCACATGGCAGTCCGGGCAGTATTGGGTGGCCAGCTTCACATACAGCAAGCGCAGGAAATGGTGGATTTCCGTCATGGTGGCCACGGTGGATTTGCGACCCCCACGGCTGGTGCGCTGCTCAATGGCAACGGTAGGTGGAATACCGTAAATCGCGTCCACATCGGGCTGACCGGCAGGCTGCACAATCGCGCGGGCGTAGGCGTTCAGGGACTCCAGGTAGCGGCGTTGACCTTCGTTAAACAGAATGTCGAAGGCCAGGGTGGATTTGCCCGAACCGGAGACACCCGTCACGACGGTGAAGGTGTTGTGCGGGATGTGCACCGAGATGTTCTTCAGGTTGTGTTCGCGTGCATTCAGGATGGCGATCTGGCCATCGTTGCTGCCGCCCGAGCTGGCCTTGTAATCTACCTCGGGTTCCTGGAACAGGGCCGAGCCTTTACCCAGAATGGCTTGTTCGTATTCTTTCAGGGCATGGCCGGTGTGCGATTGCTCCAGCGCCATGATGTCGCCAGGCGTACCCGTGCCCAGCAATTGGCCGCCATGTTCGCCGCCTTCGGGGCCAAGATCAATAATCCAGTCTGCCGCGCGGATCAGGTCCAGATTGTGCTCAATAATCAGCAGGCTGTGACCAGCGGCCAGCAGCTTGCGGAAGGCGCGCATCAGGCGGGCAATATCGTCAAAGTGCAGGCCGGTGGTGGGCTCGTCGAACAGGAACAGATTGCCTTTCTTGGCGACCTTCACCTGGCTTAGACGGGTGCGCGAAGCCTGGGCCAGATAAGCCGCCAGTTTCAAGCGTTGTGCCTCACCGCCCGAGAGCGTAGGCACAGGTTGGCCCAGTTTCAGGTAATCCAGGCCCACATCGGCCAGGGGTGCCAGGCCGGTTTGCACATCGCGCAGGCCTTCAAAGAACTCCATGGCCTGATGCACGGTCATGTCCAGCACCTCGTCAATCGAGGCGCTGCGACCAAAGTGTTCGATACGCACTTCCAGCACTTCGGGGCGGAAGCGCTTGCCATCGCAATCCGGGCAGCGCAGGTACACGTCCGACAGGAACTGCATTTCGATATGTTCAAAGCCCGTGCCGCCGCACGTTGGACAGCGGCCATCGCCACTATTGAAGCTGAAGGTGCCGGGCGTGTAGCTGCGTTCTTTGGACAGCGGAGCCTGGGCAAACAGCTTGCGGATAGGGTCAAAGGCACCGACATAGCTGGCCGGGTTGGAGCGGGCCGTTTTGCCGATAGGCGTCTGATCCACCATCACTACTTCGGCAATTTGCTCGGCGCCTAGCAAGGCACCGTAAGGGCCAGGGGCTTCCGTTGGTTTGCCTTGTTGTTTCAGGATGGCCGGGTAGAGCACGTCCTGAATCAGCGTGGACTTACCCGAGCCGGAGACGCCCGTTACGCAGACCAGACGGCCCAGCGGAATGGAGACGGAGATATGGCGCAGATTGTGTGCGCTCACGTCTTCCAGCAGCAGGCGCGGGGTGTTGTCGGCCACAGGCATAGGGCGGGGCGATTCGATGCTCAGCTCGCCACTCAGGTAGCGGCCTGTCAGCGTTTCTGCACCGCGCAAGGCTTGGGGCGAACCATCAAACAGAATCTGACCGCCACGCTCGCCAGGGCCGGGGCCCATGTCCAGAATACGGTCGGCAGCCACCATCACTTGCGGGTCGTGCTCGACCACCACCAAGGTGTTGCCATTGCCGCGCAGACGATGCATTACTTCAATAATGCGGTGCATGTCGCGTGGGTGCAGGCCAATCGAGGGCTCGTCCAGCACGAACAGGGTGTTCACCAGCGAGGTGCCCAGTGCCGTGGTCAGGTTGATACGCTGCACTTCTCCGCCAGACAGGGTGCGGCTTTGGCGGTCCAGGGACAAATAAGACAGGCCCACATCGCACAGATAATTCAGGCGGGACAGGGTTTCCTTCAAGAGCAGATCAATGGCCGCATCGCGTGCATCGCCAAAGTGCAGGCCTTGGAAAAAGCTGCGTACGTGCTCTATAGGCAAACGCATCAGGTCCGGAACGCTCAGGCCGGGCATGGCATCCAGTTGCTCGCGCAGCCAGTTGGAATGCACGGGCATGAAACGTGGGTAGCGGGAATCGGCGGGGGCCGCCTGATCGCCTACACGCCACAAGCTGGCTTCGGGTTTCAGACGCGAGCCGGCGCAGGCCGGGCAGGTGTTGTAGCTGCGATATTTGGACAGCAGCACACGCACGTGCATCTTGTAGGCGCGCGACTCCAGCCAGTCGAAAAAGCGTTGCGCGCCGTACCACTGGGTTTTCCAGGCCTGATTGCCGCCTTTCCAGTCCGGGGTGCCGTTAATCACCCAGTCGCGCTCTTCCTGGCTCAAGTCTTTCCAGGGCACGCTCAGGCGTACACCGGCTGCCGGAGCGTAGCGCTCCATCTCGACCTGACATTCTTTGTAGCTGGCTGTCTGCCAAGGGCGGATCGCACCTTCCAGCAGGCTTTTGCTGGGATCGGGAACGACCAGGCCGTAATCAATACCCATCACGCGGCCAAAGCCACGGCAGGATTCACACGCGCCCAGGGGCGAGTTGAAGGAGAAGGTGCTGGCTACGGGCGTGCTGTATTCAATATCGCACTGAGCACAGTGCAGGCCCTGGCTGAAACGCCAGGCGGTTTCCGGGCCATCGACACTGGCCGAAGCATACACCGTCAACTTGCCTTGTCCGTGGCGCAAGGCCGCTTCGATCGCTTCCATGAAACGTTCCGGCTCTACCGTGCTGGCACGGAAGCGGTCCTGAATCACATAGAGAAGCTTTTGCTCCGTGGGGGCGGCTTTGCTGCTTTTGCCCTTTTTCGTGCTGCTGCTGGCTGTGACGGTCTGTGTTTCTTCGTGGTGCAGGCGGGTGTAGCCCTGCTGATGCAGCAAGGTTTCAATTTCTTGCTGCGTGAAGTTGGCCGGAACCTTGACGGCAAAGGTCAGAACCAGGCGTGGGTCATCGTGGTCCTCTGCCAGCTTGCGAATCTGCTTGGCGATGCTGTCGGCATTGTCGCGGCGCACAGGCTGGGCGCACTGGCGGCAATACAACTCGCCCAAGCGGGCGTACAGCAGCTTGATGTAATCGTTCAGCTCCGTCATGGTGCCCACGGTGCTGCGCGAGTTGCGTACCGGGTTCACCTGATCAATGGCAATGGCGGGCAAGATGCCTTCAATGCGATCGACCTGAGGTTTGTCCATGCGGTCCAGGAACTGGCGCGCATAGGGGGAGAAGGTTTCTACATAGCGTCGTTGGCCTTCTGCATACAGAGTGTCAAAGGCCAGCGAACTTTTGCCTGAGCCGGAAACGCCGGTAATAACCAATAACTCGCCCGTTTTGATACGTACATTCAGGTTTTTCAGAGTGTTCTGGCGGGCGCCAAAAATGCGAATTTCTGAGCTCATGGCAAGGTCGGCTTTCTGGAGAGGGCAGAGTAGGGAAGCGGCAGCGAAAAGGCCTGTCAAACAGGCCCCATGCGCCAGTGAGAGCGGTACACGCCAGCAAGGTGTTGCCAGGGATGCACACTCTAGCCTTTGTATCTTAACGCGGATTACGGTAGAATTTCTGGTTAGCTATTGCGCTTTTGTCGGGATCATCCGGCAGGGCTTACATTAAGATCGGAGATCACCATGGCGGAAATCAAACGCACTCGCCGCAACACGCTGGAGCGTCGTTGCCTGGGTAAAGCATTCAAACGTCTGTTTGTGCGCGCACCCAAGGGCGTTTTCAAAATGCTGGAAAAGGTCAAGCGCGTCTAAGTGCCTGGCTTGAGCGGTGTACAAGCAGAAACCTGATTTTTCAGCTTGAAATCACACCCAGCAGCAAAAAAACCACAGGCTTGCCTGTGGTTTTTTTGTGCGCGTTTGATTTTGCTTCGGGTTTGTCTGGAGCCCTGCAGATAGTGCGCTGCACAGCGCCGTGCTTGCTTTATGATGATGTCATTCTGATGCAGATCTAAGTAGCTGCCCGTAACAATAATCAAAACAGTGGTTTATGGGGACACCCGCGTATGGAATGGCGCCATTTGTTCACCGTCCTGACACCTAGCTATAACCGTGCTCATACCTTGGAGCGCGTGTATCTTTCCTTGTGCGAGCAAACCTGTCAGGACTTTGAGTGGGTTGTCATTGACGATGGTTCCACAGACGGGACAAGGGAACTGGTGCAAGGCTGGCAACAGCAAGCCTCCTTTCCGATTCATTATGCCTGGCAGGAAAATCGTCACAAGAAGGCGGCGTTCAATCACGGCGTGGCTCTGGCCCAAGGTGAACTGGTCGTTGCTTTGGACAGTGATGACACCCTGCTGGTGAATGCGCTCTACGATATGGCGCAGATCTGGGCCGACATCCCCGTATCAGAACGAGCGGGCTATGCGGGCATTACAGGCCTGTGTGTGCGACCGGATGGCAAGGTCGTCGGTGATATGTTCCCCCAGGATATTTTTGATGCCAGCTCTTTGGACATGAGTTTTCGCTACCACGTGCGGGGCGAGAAGTTCGGCTGTTTGAGTACCGTTGTGTTGCGCAAGTTTCCCTTTCCCGATCAGATCGACGGCTTTGTGCCAGAAAGCCTGGTGTGGCGGGCGATTGCCCGTGCGGGCTACAAGAACCGATTTGTGAACACCGTATTCCGTGTCTACCACGACAGCCCGGACTCCTTGTCGGTGCAAGGCAAAACCAGCCAGCAACATGCACTGGGCTTGTGGCTGCTGGCGCAGGATACGGTGGTGAAGTGTCTGCCCTGGTTCCGCTACGAGCCCAAGGCGTTCTTGATGGCTGCCGCGCGTTACACCCGCTTTGGGCTGCACCTGCGTGCCAGTGGGCGCAAGCCACCAGCAGGCTATGGCTTGAAAGGCCTGGCGTCTTATCTGCTGGTGGGTTTGATGTGGCCGGTGGGTGTCGCTTTATATCTGCGGGACAAGCGACGGGCCTGAACGCGATTAGTGCAGGGTGTGGCCGTGCACGCCCGGTTCCGGGCTGTCATCATCATCGTCCTCGTCGTCTTCATCCGTCTCATCCTCGACGGCGAAGGCATCTTCGCTCAGGGCGAAGGGCAGCAATTCTTCCAGGGTCTCGGTCCAGGCGACTTCCTCGCCTTCTTCGTCCACTTTGATAAAGCGCACAGGCTCGGCATCGCTTAACTGGATGGCCCACAGGTAACGGCAGGCATAGACCGCCGTGTCCTTGGGGTCCAAGCCGCCGCGGTTGCCCACGATGCGGGCCTGTTCGCCGCCTACCTGCACAATCGTGAATTCGCTTTCGTCTTCATTCTTGTCCAGGGGCATGGCAAAGATGACCCATTCAAAGCCGGTTTCTTCCGCTCCCACGATCTCGGCCAGGACGGCACGACCCAGGTAGGCACTCAGCGCATCGGCAGTGCGGCCCAGGGTTTCGATCTCTTCGGTGGTAAATACAAGTTCAGGGGCGTCAGGTGTGGGCATGGCGTTTTTGGATTGTCAGCAAAAGTGAGTATATTACCTGAGACAGGCCTGCACTCAGGCCGGGTGTTTCGTTCTGAACCTGACAGAAGCGCACCTTTCGGGCGCCAAACGCCTACAATCCCAGTTTTCCGAACACGACCTGTTTTTCCTTTTTAGGTTTATATGGCTCAATACGTTTATTCGATGAACCGCGTGGGCAAGATTGTGCCGCCCAAGCGGCAGATTCTGCGCAATATCTCCTTGTCTTTTTTTCCAGGTGCCAAGATTGGTGTGCTGGGCCTGAACGGCTCGGGTAAATCCACCTTGCTCAAGATCATGGCCGGGGTAGATACCGAGATCGAGGGCGAAGCCGTCCCCATGGCGGGGATCAAGATCGGTTACCTGCCACAAGAACCTCAGCTGAATCCCGAACACAGCGTGCGCGAAGCCGTGCAGGCCGGTTTGGGCCAAGTGTTCGAGGCGCGTCAGCGTCTGGAACAGGTCTACGCCGAATACGCCGAGCCCGACGCAGATTTTGACGCTCTGGCCGCCGAACAGGCCGAACTGGAATCCATCATTGCCGCCGCCGCGACCAGCGGTGCGGACGATATCGAAACCCAAATGGAAATCGCGGCCGATGCGCTGCGTCTGCCACCTTGGGATGCCTCCATTGCCAACCTGTCCGGTGGTGAAAAGCGTCGCGTGGCCTTGTGCCAGTTGCTGCTGTCCAAGCCTGATATGTTGCTGCTGGATGAGCCCACCAACCACCTGGACGCGGAAAGTGTGGATTGGCTGGAAGTGTTCCTGCGCCAGTTCCCCGGCACCGTCGTAGCAGTCACTCACGACCGTTACTTCCTGGACAACGCCGCCGAGTGGATTCTGGAACTGGACCGTGGCCACGGTATTCCCTGGAAGGGCAACTACAGCTCCTGGCTGGAGCAGAAAGACGACCGTCTGAAGCAGGAAGAGGCGTCGGAAAGTGCTCGTCAGCGCACCATCAAGAAAGAGCTGGAGTGGGTGCGCCAGAACCCCAAGGGACGTCAGGCCAAAGCCAAGGCCCGTCTGGCCCGTTTCGAGGAACTGTCCTCGCACGAATACCAGAAGCGCAACGAGACCCAGGAAATCTTCATTCCTGTGGCCGAGCGTTTGGGTAATGAAGTTATTGAGTTTGAAAACGTCAGCAAGGGCTATGGCGATCGTCTGCTGATCGACAACTTGAGCTTCAAGGTGCCAGCTGGTGCCATCGTCGGGATTATTGGTCCTAACGGTGCAGGTAAGTCCACCTTGTTCCGCATGCTGGCCGGTAAAGAGCAGCCTGATTCCGGTACGGTCAAACTGGGCCAAACCGTCAAGCTGGCTTATGTGGATCAGTCGCGCGATGCCCTGGCTAATGAAAAGACCGTCTTTGACGCGATTGCCGATGGCGCAGACCTGCTGACCGTGGGCCGCTTTGAAATGCCATCGCGTGCGTACCTGGGCCGCTTCAACTTCAAGGGCGCGGATCAGAACAAGATCGTGGGCAATCTGTCTGGCGGGGAGCGTGGTCGTCTGCACCTGGCCAAGACCCTGATCGCAGGCGGCAACGTCTTGCTGCTGGACGAACCATCCAACGACCTGGACGTGGAAACCCTGCGTGCTCTGGAAGATGCCCTGCTGGAGTTTGCCGGCTCGGTCATGGTGATCAGTCACGATCGCTGGTTCCTGGACCGTATCGCCACCCACATTCTGGCTTTTGAGGGTGATTCGCAGGTCGTATTCTTTGATGGCAACTATCAGGAATACGAAGCAGACAAGAAGAAGCGTCTGGGCGAAGATGCTGCCAAACCTCGTCGTATCCGCTACAAGTCCCTGAAATAAGGAAAGTGCCATGCCTGTGCTCAATGCTCACCAGTCTTTCGTCCTGATTGTGGATATGCAAACGGGGCTCCTGCCCGCCATTGCAGACCACCAAGCCTTGGTCGAACGGGCCGGGAAGCTGGCACAGGCGGCGCGTCTTTTAGGGGTGCCGGTGCTGGCAACCGAGCATTGGGCCGAGAAAATCGGCCCAACCGATGCTTCTTTGTTACCACATATTGATAAAGTGCTGCATAAAACCCACTTCGATGCCACGCGCGAAGCCGATTTTTTGCCTGCCTTGCCGGTAGGGCGCACACGAGTCTTGTTACTGGGTACAGAGTCTCACGTGTGTGTGTTACAAACTGGCCTGGGTTTGATGGAGCGTGGTTATGAACCTGTGCTGGTCGGGGACTGCGTAGGCTCGCGCCATCCCGAGTCCCGACAAGCTGCCTGGGATCGCTGGGCGATGCATGGATTGGAGCGCGTTAGCGCCGAAATGGCCATGTTTGAATGGTTGGAAACGCCGGCTAACCCCGTATTCAAGCAGGTTCTGGCCCTGATCAAATAAACTGAACAAAAGCTGAATTACATCTGTTGCGTTGCCTAACAATAGGGTCTGGACTAATTGGCTCCGTAGGGTGAAGATAGACTTTAATGCCGTGTTGAGCACGGATACTTCACGGAGGTTTACGGATGAAAATGACGACTATCACTAAAGTGGGTATGGCCACGGTTCTGGCCGTCGTGATGGCGGGCTGCTCTTCCTGGGATGGTATGAGCAAACGTCAAAAGGGTGCCGTAACCGGCGCTGGTCTGGGTGGTGTGGCTGGTGCAGTCATCACTAATGGTGGCGTTCTGGGTACGGTCGGTGGCGCAGCGATTGGTGGCGTGATCGGCGATCAGATCGGCAAGAACCGCTAAATTCAAATTCTCTGATTGAGCTGAAACGCTCATCGGATTAAAAGCCTCAAAGCCTGGGAGATCCCTCCCGGCTTTGAGGCTTTTTTCTTGCTTAGGGCAGTAAGCAGGCTTGCGGTGATGTCTTACGGGTGGTGCCGCTTGTCCATCATGGAGCGATACCATTCGTGAAAGTGCTTCATGCCGTCTTCCAGCGGTGACTGGTAGGGGCCTACCTCGCAGACCCCACGCTCCATCAAGGCGCGGCGGCCGGCATCCATACGTTCGGCAATCTCATCATCTTCTATGGCCGTTTCCATATAGGCGGCGCGTTGTGCTTGCACAAAGTCACGCTCGAAGGCCACGATGTCTTCCGGGTAGTAGAACTCCACCACATTCATGGTTTCCTGCGGCCCCTTGGGGTACAGCGTGGAGAGCACCAGCACATGCGGGTAGATCTCGATCATGTGGGTGGGGAAGTAGGTTACCCAGACGGCACCGAAATCCGGTGCTTCGCCCTGGCGGTAGGCCAGCAGATTGTCATGCCATTGGCGATAGGTGGGTGAGCCTGGATTGGCCAGGGCCTGATGCACGCCGACTCGTTGCAGGCTATACCAGTCGCTGAACTCCCACTCCAGATCGTCACAGGTTACGAACTGACCCAGACCAGGGTGAAAGGGAGCGACGTGATAGTCCTCCAGATAGACCTCGATAAAGGTTTTCCAGTTGTAGTTGCACTGGTGGATTTCGACGTGATCAAGCACATAGTCCTGAAAGTCGAATTCAGGGCGGCTGAACAAGGCGGCCATATCCTGGGCTGGATCGCGCGGGCCTTCAAACAGCAGGCCATGGCAATCGCGCAAGGGGTAGCGTTCCAGGTTCAGACAGGGCTTGTCCTTGAAACGGGGAGCCGCCAGCAAGTCGCCTTGCGCGTTATAAGTCCAGTTGTGCAGGGGGCAGACAATATTGCCGCCTGTGCTGCTCAGGGAGCCGTGGTTGGCCTGATTGGGCTGGCCGGGCATGCCACCAAGCATCAGGGCCTGACGATGCCTGCAGACGTTCGAGAGCAGTTCTACGCCGTGTTGGCTGCGTATCAGAGTACGGGCAGCGTTTTCCTGGATCAAGGTGCGCCAGTCGCCGGGTTCGGGAACAAGTTTTTCATTGCCGACGTACAAGGCCGACTGCTGAAAAATACGCTCTTGTTCGCGCTCGAACAGAGCGTGGTCGAAATAGGCGCTAACAGGAAGCTGGGGGTGAGCGGGCACAAGACGTGCCATCTGACCGAGCTCGGTCATGATTCCCTCCGCATGGGTCAATAAGCCAGGCCTCAGGGGACATCGATGGCACTACTTGCCATCTCTGGCGCGAAGAAAAATCGGAACGGGCCGATTACCAAGGGAAAATTGTACCTGATCTATTAGCCGCCTAGCCGCATTGCGCTGCTCGTTGCAGGTGTTTTGCGGCTTGCTTTTGGTATAGGGAGCAGCCATGAAAATGGCCATCCGCAAGGGATGGCCATTTCAAGCAGCAAAGTTTTTCTGTCAGCAACGCTTTACTTGTTTTCCAGCGTGCTGGCATCAATTTGCGGCATTTCGATTTTAACTTCCAGCACTTCCAGCGAGTCCTGGCGATCAAGGTTCACCTTGATGTCATCGGGATTAATCTTCACGTAGCGCGAGATCACTTCGACCAGCTCTTTTTGCAAGCGGGGCAAGTAGTCCGGAGCAACACCCCCTTGGCCACGTTCGTTAATAAGGATCAGTTGCAGACGGTCCTTGGCAACTGTTGCCGACGTTTTCTTGTGACCGAGCAGGAAGGACAGGAAAGACATATTACTTTCCTCCGAACAGGCGCTTGAACAGACCTGGCTTTTCGTAATCCACAAAACGCAATGGTTTTTCGCCACCCAGGTAACGATCTACGATGTCCTGATAGGCCTGGGACACATCACTTTCCTTGATATGGATAACGGGTACTCCTTGGTTGGATGCTTGCAGCACGGTTTCCGACTCGGGGGTGACACCGATCAGCTTGATGCGCAAGATATCTTCAACGTCTTGCAAGGACAGCATCTCGCCGTCCGACACGCGTTTGGGGCTATAACGGGTCAACAACAAATATTCTTTGATGGGCTCTTTGCCCTGTTCACCACGTCGCGATTTGGCGGCCAGAATGCCCAGGATGCGGTCCGAGTCACGAACCGAGGACACTTCGGGGTTGGTCACAACCAGCGCATCATCTGCGAAGTAGGAGGCCATCAAGGCGCCGGTTTCGATACCTGCGGGCGAGTCGCACACAATGTATTCAAAACCCATGCCCTTGAGCTCTTCCAGTACTTTCTCCACACCTTCGCGGGTCAGCGCGTCTTTGTCACGCGTCTGGGAAGCGGGCAGGATGAACAGATTTTCCAGCTGCTTGTCACGGATCAGGGCCTGGTTCAATGTGGCTTCGCCCTGGATCACGTTGACGAAGTCATACACCACGCGTCGCTCGCAACCCATGATCAAGTCCAGGTTGCGCAAGCCAACGTCAAAGTCGATGACCACGGTCTTGTGACCGCGCATCGCAAGACCAGATGCAAAACTGGCACTGGTGGTGGTTTTGCCCACACCACCCTTGCCGGAGGTCACTACAACTATACGCGCCATGACAATCGGATTCCTTTGTTTTTCAAGTCACATAATCGTAAAGCATAACGGGCCTAATTTTGACATCCGTTCTGCCACTTAGCCTACTGCTTAGAAACAAAACATATCAATTGCTTTGTTCCGTGTCAGCTTACACGGTTGCGCTTGCACTTGCTTGCTCTCATGCGGGCTCTCAGTGCAAGCCTCTATAAAAAGCGCCGGCAAAAGCCGGCGCCTTGTACTGCTAGGAGCTCAGAGGATCAAATCTGAGCGTATCTTCTTCCAGCGTGACGACAACGGGCTTGTTGCGTAGCTGTGCATCCAGTCGCGTTTCAATAATGCGATACACACCGGCAATGGCAATCAGTTCCGGGTCCAGCTCGGTGGTGAAGATGCGTGCTTTTGCATCGCCACGGGCACCAGCCATGGCCTTGCCGCGCAGTGGACCGTAGACGTGGATATTGCCATCGGCTACCACTTCTGCACCCTGGCTGACCGCCCCGATCACGATCAGATCCGTGTGGCGCGCGTAGATGCGCTGGCCTGAACGCAGCTGACGGTTGATGATGAGCGCAGCCGGAGCAATAGCGGGCGGTGGCGGGGCGACCGCCGCTGGTGCTTCTTGCTGGGAGGCTTGCGACAACACGGGCACTTCCTTGTCCGGTGCGGCCTGGGTTTGGGGGCGGGCTGGTGGGTTGGACAACTCCACATGCGGCAAGCCGCTGTCGATGGCGTTATCGGCATGGTCAGGGTGGGCAATGATACCCACCGGGTGCAGCTTGTGCTCACGCAAAGCGGCAACCAGGGTGGCCCAATCCACCGGCACATCAATCGCGCTGGCATCAATGACGACGGGTTCGTCCTCAAAGAAGGAGCCAGCGTCTTTCATGCGTTGAGACAGAGCGGCTAACTGCTCGGCCGTGTCAGCCGAACGCAGCACCACCCGTACGGCGTACAGCGTGGCGCTTTTGAAATCCAGGGCCTGCGGCCCTTTGGCATGAGTCTGATCGTTCACGTCAATAGCCTTAGACCCAAGTGTCTTTCAGAGTCGTAGTACGGTTAAGAACGGGTTTTTCTGGCGTGGAGTCCACACGGTCCGCCACAAAGTAGCCCAGGCGTTCAAACTGCCAGCGGGCATCGGGCGTGGCCTTGGTGCCGGGTTCCAGCCAACCTTGAATCACGCGCAGCGAGTTCGGGTTGATGTGCTCCAGGAAGTCCTGGTCGGCTGCATCGGGCTGAGGGTGGGCAAAGAGACGGTCATACAGACGAATCTCGGCGGCAATCGCGTGCTCGGCGCTGATCCAGGTGATATTGCCCTTGACCTTGACCGAGTCTGCGCCGGGCGTGCCGCTCTTGGTGTCGGGCAGGTATTCCGCCAAAACCTGGGTGACATTGCCTTGCTCGTCCTTGACGCAGCCGGTGCAACGCACGACATAGCCGTATTTCAGACGCACGGTATTGCCGGGGAACAGGCGGAAGTACTTTTTGGGTGGCTCTTCCTTGAAGTCCTCGCGCTCGATGTACAGGCGCCCGGAGAAGGGGAACTCGCGCTGACCGGCTTCCGGATTGTGCGGATTGCGCGGTGCGTGGCACAGCTCGCTTTGGCCTTCCGGGTAATTGGTAATGATCAGTTCGATCGGGTCCAGAATGGCAACGCTACGGTCGGCCACCGGGTCCAGATCATCGCGCAGGGCTTGTTCCAGCAGGCTGTAGTCCACATGTTGGGCTGCCTTGGACACACCCAGGCGGTCGGTGAACAGGCGGATGGCACCGGCGCTGTAACCACGGCGGCGCAAACCGGCCAGGGTAGGCATGCGCGGATCGTCCCAGCCCGATACGTGGTTTTCCTGAACCAGCTGGCGCAACTTGCGCTTGCTGGTGACCACATAGGACAGGTTCAGACGCGAGAACTCGTACTGCTTGGGCAGCGGGTCGGACAACTGACCCAGTTCGACCAGGCGTTCCAGAATCCAGTTATAGAAGGGACGCTGGTCTTCAAATTCCAGGGTACACAGACTGTGGGTGATGCGCTCGAGCGCGTCTTCCACGGGGTGCGCCCAGCTGTACATGGGGTAGATACACCATTTGTCGCCAGTGCGATGGTGTTCGGCATGGCGGATACGGTACATGACCGGGTCGCGCATATTGATATTGGGCGAGCCCATATCGATCTTGGCGCGCAGGGCCATGCTGCCATCGGGGTGCTTGCCGTCGCGCATTTCGCGCAGCAGCTTGATGGACTCCTGGGCAGGGCGGTCGCGCCAGGGCGAGTTCACCCCTTTTTCAGTCAGGGTGCCACGGTTGGCACGCATTTCTTCGGCGCTTTGCTCGTCAACGTAGGCATGGCCCGCGTTCACCAGGGCTTCGGCGAACTGGTACATATAGTCGAAGTAGTCGCTGGCAAAGTACAGGTTCTCTTCTTTATTGAAGGTCCAGTCAAAGCCCAGCCATTTCACCATGTCGATAATGGCGTCCACGTACTCCTGTTCTTCTTTTTCAGGATTGGTGTCGTCAAAGCGCAGGTGGCAGGCACCTTGGTAGTCGCTGGCCAGTCCGAAGTTCAAACAGATACTTTTAGCGTGCCCAATGTGCAGATAGCCGTTGGGCTCGGGGGGAAAGCGCGTACGGATACGCGCGGCATCAACAGCCGCCCCTTCCTGGGTACTGGCCGGGCCTGGCTGACCGGCCCAGGATTTTTGTGCGTAACGGCCAGCGCTCAGATCCTGGTCGATGATCGTGCGCAGAAAATTAGATACGGGAGCGGGAGTGGTGTCAGAGGTCATACACGTTTGAAATAAAGAAGCCGACAGACTAATCGGCCATTTTGCCACGTTCTTGTTTTAGAGGGGTATTTACCCCATGAACGGGTTCTAAAAAATCAGGGAAGAACTTGGGGTAGTATGGTGGCGTTTGCAGGCCAATTCACCCTACACTAGCGCTCATTATGACGCACTCCGCCCTTTCTCTGTCTCATGCCCAGTTTTTCCTTAGCCTGGGCTTCATGCTGCTGTTTCTGGCCCTGGAGCTGGGACTGGCCTGGGTGTTGCTGTATTTCAAGATCAGAACCTTTGGCAACAAGGCCGCGGCCTGGATGGGGGCGTACCGTTTTTGGGTGCGTCTGTTTGCGCTGGCGTTTATTTTAAGCTTTGCGGCGTCCATGCCCGTGCTGCTTCAGTTTGGCAGTGTCTGGCCGGGCCTGATGGAGCAGGTGGGTGATGTTATCGGTCCCATGCTGGCCGCCTCCATGCTGTCCTTGTTCATTTTCAAATCCTGCTTTTTGGGTGTGATGCTGTTTGCCCAGCGCATGCTGTCCAATCTGGTTCATACCGTGGTGGTGCTGATGGTGGCCCTGGGCGTTACCGTCACGGCGTTCTGGTTGGTGGCGATTGTGGCCTGGATGCAGGTGCCAACGGGTGTCGATGTGATTGAAGGCCATTATGTGGTGATGGAATGGCTGGATGTGCTCAGCACGCCCGCCTTACCCTGGTATGCCGGTCTTTTGTTTGCAGGCAGTTTACTGACGGTGGCCTTTTTCATGTTGGGTGTAACCTGCGCCCAGACCATGCAAAAGCCGGTTACCGATCAGGAGCGTCTGGCCTTTCGCAGTGCCTTGTTTCTGGGCGGGGTGGCTTGGCTGGCCCTGATCCTCGCCGTGATAGGCAATGGTTTCATGACTGCGGAGCATCAGCCTGCCAAGGCAGCGGCTGCGGCGGCGTACTGGGAAAGCGGCTCGCAGCCTGATTTGATTCTGGTGGCGGCGCCCTCCGCCATGCAGGACAGTGTTCTGGGTGTGCTGCGCTGGTCTCATGCAGGTGGACGCTGGTTGGGTCGTAATGACAGTGGCATTTTGATGGGTCTGGATCAGTTTTCCGACGCCATGCCGCCCGTCACCCTGACCTTCTGGTCCTTCCGTGTAGCCGTGCTGGCAGGAGCCTTGATGCTGTTCCTGCTGTTGTGGGTCTTGTTGCGCACTCGCCGTTATGGCCTGGACCCGCACTCTCTTTCTTATAGAGAACGTCAGCTCATGGTGGTCGCCTCGGTGTTGGGCTGGATCATGTTGCTGGGTGGCGCAGCCTACGTCCTGTTGGGCTTTTTGCCTTATCTGGTCGGTAACGATATTCAGGCCGTGCAAGTGCAAAGCACCGAGAGCGTCTTTACCGTCGGGCTGGGTTTGCTGAGTTACGGCCTGGTCTACGTCTTGTGCATGATTGGTTTTTTCCAGAAGTTGCGACATGCCGTTCGTTTTGGTGTGGTACCGATCGCGCGTCATCGGGGGCGGGCATGATTGACTCTTTTGCAAATGCGCTGGGCCTGGGTGCCCATGATCCGGCGTTCTGGATGCCGCTGGCGTTTCTGGCCCTGTTCTTTTTGATCATTGTGGCCGGTACGGTTCTGGACGGCTTCGATATTGGCGTGGGCTGCCTGTCCTTGCTGGCACCAGACTCCTTGCGTCCCCGCATGCTGTCATTGCTGAGCCCCTGGCGCGATGCCAACGAGTTCTGGCTGTTTCTGGGCCTGGGTTTGTTTGTCTGCGCTTTCCCCAAAGCCTGGGGGGCGGTGATGGGCGGCCTGTACGGACCGTTATGTGCGCTGGGTGTGGGCGTTTTTGCCCGTTCCGTCTCCTTCGAATTCCGACTGCGCGCGCCGGTAGAGCGTCAGTCCCGCTGGCAAATGGGTTTTGCCCTGGGGTCCTGGTTGACGGCGTTTTCCCATGGTGTGCTGCTGGCGCAGGTCGTAGTGGGCTTTCAGAGCGATGCCGGTTATATCTGGTTCTCTGTCTTCATGGGCTTTTGTGCTATTGCCGCGTACTGCTTGCTAGGCGCTAGCTGGCTCATCATGCGTGAAGCCGGCGAGCTGCGTGCCCGAGCGGTCAATTGGGGCCGTCGTTCGGTACGCTGGTTTGCAGCCGGTGCCGTGGGTGTGTCCGTCGTGTTGGCCTTTGTGAATGCCGGCGTGCTGCTTAAATGGAGCGACGGGCCGTATTGGGGCTTGGTATTGTTCCTGTGGGCCTTGATTCTCAGCTGCTTTGTGTCGATTGAAATGAGCCTGCAGCGCATGATCAACAGCAGCTATCGCACCACGACCTTGCCCTTTTTGCTGACCCTGTTCGTGATGGTGTCCGTCATGGCCGGGCTGGCGTTCAGTTTCTTCCCCTATCTGATCCTGGACGAGATGACGATCTGGGACGCCGCTGCCGGGGTGCCAGCCCTGAGCCTGATCCTGTCGGCGATTGTGATTACCTTGCCCATCGTGCTGATTTTCAACGTGTGGGTGTACTGGCGCATGTTTGGATTGTCTCGCCCACCTTTGCCGCCCAGCTTTAAAGGCTGACCTTTTTTATGATTGCCCATTCCGTGCTGTCGATGCGCAAGCGTCTGCAGGGTTTCAAGTGGTTGTCTGATATGCCCGCCATGCTGGCTTGGGCGGTCTTGGCTGGTATTTTGGGTGCCTTGGCGACTTTGGCCTTTCATCAGGGCATGCGCTTGGTGCAGCAAGTTGTCACGGGTCAGCACGGGGGGATCGTCGCAGTCACGGAAAGTCTGCCCTGGTACATGCGCCTCCTGTTTCCCACCTTGGGCGGCTTGTGTGCCGGTATGCTGCTATGGCTGGCAGGGCGTCTGCCGTCGGGAAGCAATTCTGACTATATGGAAGCTGTGGCCATTGGCGATGGCCGCTTGTCCATTCGCCAGGGGCTGCTGCGATCCTTGTCGTCCTTGATGACGGTGGCCTCGGGCGGCTCGATTGGCCGGGAAGGGGCGATGGTGCATCTGGCCTCCTTGTCCGCTTCCGCGATTGGCCGCTTCACCTTGTTTGGTGAAGCCCGTCTGCGCCTGCTGGTGGCCTGTGGCGCCGCAGCCGGTGTAGCTGCCGCTTATGGCGCCCCGATCGCCGGTGCCGTGTTTGTGGCCGAGATTGTGCTGGGCACCATGACCATGAGCAGCTTTGGCCCCCTGTTGATGGCGGCTGTCAGTGCTCACCTGACCATGCGTATGCTGGGTGGTTATCATGCCCCTTACGAAATGACGAATGTTCAGGCCGTTGCGGGTTGGGACATCTTGCCCTTTCTGGTCCTGGGTGTGCTGATTGGTCTGGCTGCACCCGCTTTCCTGAAATTGTTGAATCTGTTCCGTACCCTGTTCAAGCGTACTGGCCTGGGATTGCCTTTGCGCTTGGCTTTGGGTGGTTTGTTGCTGGGACTTTTGCTGATTGTCATGCCGCGCGTGGCCGGTAATGGCTTTAGCGTAGTGTCCTCCATGCTGCACAGCGACTGGGCCTGGTACAGCGTGCTGCTTATCCTGGCGTTCAAGGTTCTGGCCACAGGGCTGACAGTTGGTTCGGGCGCTGTCGGCGGTGTGTTTACCCCCGCCATCTTTGTGGGCGCGGCCTTTGGCACCTTGTTTGGTCAACTGACTTTGCTGATATTGCCGGGTCTGGATTTACCGTTGTACTTGTTCACCTTGGTGGGCATGGGCGCGTTTCTGGGGGCCGCCACCAGCGCTCCCTTCATGGCCATACTGATGTTGTTTGAAATGACGTTGAGCTATCAGTTGGTGCTGCCCTTGATTGTGGCCTGTGTCATGGCTTATTTTGTGTCCCGTGGTGTGGCCGAGGTCGCCATGTATGAAGTCACCCTGGTGCGCGAGCGCGATGCCTTGCTGCGCCACAAGTTGCGTCACACCACCTTGGCCGAGCTGGTACGTCCGGCTGATACCGTCGTCAGCACTACTACCCAAATGCGTGATGCCTTGCAGATGTTTCTGGACTACCCCGTGCGCTATTTGTATGTGGTGAACGAGGAGCAAGTTTATCAAGGTGTGATTGCTCAGCCTGACCTGACTCGAATGTTGTTGGACGACAACGCTGCCCAGGAGCGTGTGGTGGGCGATATTCTGCGCATGGATTTCGTCAAGACGCTCTACCCGAATATGAGTCTGGACGAGGCTCAGGAACACTTTGTGAGCTTTGCCGGGGAGCGTCTGCCTGTATTGAATGGTGACGGCTCGGGCCGTCTGATTGGTGTAGTCTATAAGTCTGCTGTGCTGGAAAAATACTCCGCCATCAAACGCTCCCTGGATGCGAGCGGCGAAGTGATGCTGGATGCCCGGCGCTAAACTCTTTTTGTGACATAAATCATGCGTACAAAAGCTTGCCAGCGAGGCTTGGCAGGCGGGCTGTTGGTCGGTCTTGCCATGCTGTTCGCTGTTCCATTGGCCACCGCTCAAAATCGTGTTGGGCTGGAGAATTTGTCTGCTACCCGCGTGTATGGCGTGGATGAGGCACAGGCCATTCCGGCCCAGGAGCTCCCGCCTGTGGAGCCATTTTTTGATGCTACGCAGTGGCATCGCCAAGGAGATCAGGACTTGCTCAGTCCAGCGGCCTCCATGGATTACACATTTTCCGATTTCAGTCTGAGCGGTGCCAGCACCGCCAGTCTGGCGCGCTCCATCCAATATAGTCAGCAGTCCTCTCCAATTTGGAGTGCTCGCTGGTTGAGCAGTGCGCCCGACCAGGTCTGGCAGTTTGGCGAGCGCAACTGGCGCTATGTGAATGAAGACGGGCTGCAGCTGACCTTGGGCAATGACACGGTTACCGCACCGGACTGGGCGCGGCCCGTGGAACTGGGCGGTATCAATATCACTCAGCAGTTCGAGCAGGGCCCGGCCGGGCCATGGCGTTATGCCCTGGCTGTTGGCGCGCTGGATATGACGGGCAAGCAGGATAACGGGGATCTGGTGTATGGCTCTTCGGCCGGCAGCTTGATGCTCAGCACCGATGTCACCAGTCGTACCAGTATTGATACTCAGATGGAAAGCGCTCGTGATTTTGGGCTGACCGGTCTGGGTGCAACCTATCGATCGCCGGACTTTGGCGTGTGGCAGGCCAGCGTGGCCAAAGCTTCCCATGCGGTGGGGCAAGGTTGGCGTTATCAGGCAGCCTATGGCCTGGATGTGCTGGAGGATTTGCACCTGCAGTGGCAGGGTGAACGCTACCAGGACAATTTTCTGGATTTGAGCCGTTACCAGGGCATGAAGGTGGATGCGGCCAGCAGTCGGCAGATTGTCGGTCTGTCCGTGCCCCTGCGCCGCTGGGGTGAAGTGAAGACTCAGTACGAGGTGCAGCAGGTAGTTGCCGGGGGGGAGAACCGCTACCTTGGGGTCACGCAGCAGTTCTGGTACAGTCCCCACCTTAGGGTGGGTTTGCAAGCTCGCCGTCATCTGGAAAGTCGTCAGTCGAACATCGCGCTGCGTTTTTCTATTCCGATTTTTTAAGCAGGCGGCATGGCCCAGTCAGCACTTGAGGTTCTTCAGGAAGTTTTTGGTTATGACAGTTTTCGTGGTTCTCAGCACGAGATTATCGAGACCCTGATCCAAGGCGGCGACGCCCTGGTCTTGATGCCCACCGGCGGCGGCAAGTCGCTCTGTTACCAGATTCCTGCTTTGGTGAGACCCGGCACCGGCGTGGTAGTGTCTCCCCTGATTGCCTTGATGCAGGATCAGGTGGACGCCCTCAACGAGTTGGGCGTTAACGCGGCGTATCTGAATTCCACCCAGGATTGGCAAACTGCCCGCGAGGTCGAGCGCGAATTTCTGACGGGGCAGTTGGATCTGCTCTATGTGGCTCCCGAACGCTTGCTGACAGACCGCTGCCTGGATTTGCTGGCACGCGGCCAGATTTCCCTGTTTGCCATTGACGAAGCCCACTGCGTATCGCAATGGGGTCACGATTTTCGCCCTGAATATCTGGGTCTGGATTTGCTGGCCCAGCGTTGGCCAGGTGTGCCACGGGTTGCCTTGACCGCTACCGCCACTCAGTTGACGCGGGTAGAAATTGCCCAGCGCCTGAAGCTGGAGGATGCCCGGCATTTTGTTGCCAGTTTTGATCGTCCCAATATTTGCTACCGCATCATTGAAAAGAACGAGGTGCGCAAGCAGCTCTTGAGTTTCATTCAGGAAGAGCACTCCGGAGATGCGGGGATTGTGTATTGTCTGTCGCGCTCGCGCGTGGAAGACACGGCCGAGTTCCTGTGCAAGAACGGTATTCATGCCTTGCCCTATCATGCAGGACTGGACGCGCAGCAGCGCGCCATCAACCAGGCTCGCTTCCTTCGAGAAGAAGGGGTGGTCATGGTGGCGACCATTGCTTTTGGCATGGGCGTCAATAAACCGGATGTGCGTTTTGTAGCCCACATTGACCTGCCCAAATCGGTAGAAGGGTATTACCAGGAAACCGGGCGGGCAGGGCGCGATGGCGAAGTGGCCACGGCCTGGCTGGCCTATGGCCTGCAGGACGTGGTGCAATTGCACCGCATGATTAACCAGTCGCAAGGCGATGCGGCACACCGACGCCAGCAGGGACAGGCGCTGGATGCCATGTTGGGCCTTTGCGAAACCATTTCCTGCCGTCGCCAGCGCTTGCTGGCGTATTTTGACCAGCAAATAGAACCTTGCGGTAACTGCGACACCTGTCTGGAAGCGCCAGAAGCCTGGGATGGCACAGTGGCGGCGCAGAAAATGCTCTCCACCATCTATAGATTATGGCGTGAGCGCGGTCAGCGCTTCGGGGCCGGGCACCTGATCGACATCCTGCTGGGCAAGCTGACGGATCGTGTCAAAGAGCACGAGCACGACAAGCTGACCGTCTTTGGTGTGGGCAAGGATTTGACCGATCAAGCCTGGCGCGGAGTGCTGCGCCAGTTGCTGGCGCATAGCTTGGTCACGGTGGACCCGGAGGGCTACGGCACCTTGTTGCTGACCGAGGCCAGCCGCGAAGTGCTGAAAGGGGAGCGCACCCTGATGTTGCGGCGCGAAACCGTAACACGCGGACCGGCTGCACACCGAGTAAAAGGTCAGGCGCCTGCCGGACCTGCTCTTGAACCCGATCAACAAAGACGATTCGAGGCTTTGCGCGCCTGGCGTGCGGCCACCGCACGCGAACATGGTGTGCCAGCCTATGTCATTTTCCATGATGCTACTTTGCGCGAAGTGGCCATTCGCTGCCCTAGTTCAGAGGCTGATCTGGAGCCGATTACAGGCATAGGCGTACGCAAAAGAGAGGCCTATGGCGAGGCTTTGCTGCGCTGCGTTCAAGAGCTCCAGACGCAATAGGAAATTGTTAGCAGAGCAAAGATTAGTTGCATTTTTATGCGCTGAATCTGCTCTGCAGTCGCAAAACCGCTATTCGCTCAATCCGCTATATGTAGTAGAATGACGCCAATATCACACTATATATGGTGTGCATCAACTGACGCTGGCGGCTGCAAAAGCCGCGTCTTCCGTCAATCACCCCCGATTTCAGAGACTGACATGCAATCAACCGAACAGCTAATGGTCACCAAACGAGATGGCCGTACAGAACCTATTAACCTCGACAAGATTCACCGAGTGGTTGATTGGGCCGCTGAAGGTCTGAGTAATGTGTCCGTCTCCCAAGTAGAGCTGCGCTCTCACATTCAGTTCTATAACGGCATTCGCACTAGCGACATCCATGAAACCATCATCAAGTCGGCTGCGGATCTGATCTCCGAAGATACGCCTGACTACCAATATCTGGCTGCCCGTCTGGCGATTTTCCATCTGCGCAAAATCGCTTTTGGTCAGTTTGAACCTCCAAGCCTGTTCGATCACGTGACCTTGCAAACCAAGGAAGGTCGCTACGATCCGCATCTGCTGCAAGACTACACGCGCGCCGAGTTCGATGAGCTGGATGCTCATCTGGATCACTGGCGTGACATGAACTTCTCCTACGGTGCCGTCAAGCAGCTGGAAGGCAAGTATCTGATTCAAAACCGCGTGACCAAGCGCATCTACGAAAGCCCCCAGTTCCTGTACATACTGGTGGCCATGTGTCTGTTCGCCCGTTACCCAGCCGACACACGTCTGAGCTTTATCAAACGTTTCTACGACGCGGTATCGCAATTCAAGATTTCCTTGCCCACGCCCATCATGGCTGGCGTGCGCACACCCACCCGTCAGTTCAGCTCTTGCGTGCTGATCGAATGTGACGACAGCCTGGACAGCATCAATGCTACGACCAGCGCCATTGTTCGTTACGTATCGCAGCGCGCCGGTATCGGTATCAATGGTGGCCGCATTCGCGCCGTCGGCAGCGAAATTCGCGGCGGAGAGGCTCAGCACACCGGCTGCCTGCCTTTCTTCAAGATGTTCCAGGCGGCTGTGAAGTCCTGCTCGCAAGGCGGCGTGCGTGGTGGTGCGGCAACCTTGTTCTACCCCATGTGGCACCTGGAAGTGGAAACACTGCTGGTTCTGAAGAACAATCGTGGTGTGGAAGAAAACCGTATCCGTCACCTGGACTACGGTGTTCAGATCAACCGCTTGCTGTACCAACGCTTGATCAAGGGCAGCCATATCACGCTGTTCTCGCCGCACGACGTGCCCGGCCTGTACGAAGCTTTCTTTGCCGACCAGGACGAGTTCGAGCGTCTGTACGAGATGTACGAGCAAGATCCTGCCATCCGCAAGCGCAGCCTGCCTGCCGTGGAGCTGTTCTCCCTTCTGATGCAAGAGCGTGCCAGCACTGGCCGTATCTACATTCAGAACGTGGACCACTGCAACACGCACAGCCCATTCCAGGCCGACCGCGCTCCCGTGCGCCAGTCCAACCTGTGCATGGAAATTGCTCTGCCCACCAAGCCTTTGAACGATCTGAACGATCCCGAAGGCGAAATCGCGCTGTGCACGCTGTCGGCTTTCAACCTGGGTGCTCTGGAGTCCCTGGACGAGCTGGACGGTCTGGCTGAACTGATTGTTCGCGCTCTGGATGCTTTGCTGGACTATCAGGACTACCCGGTCAAGGCTGCGCTGAACGCAACCAACAAGCGTCGCTCCCTGGGCGTTGGCGTCATCAACTACGCTTACTACCTGGCCAAGAACGGCACCCGTTACTCCGACCCGGCAGCGTTGGGCCTGACCCACCGTACCTTTGAAGCCATCCAGTACTACCTGCTGAAGGCTTCGGTACAGTTGTCGCGTGAATACGGTCCTTGCGATGCCTTTGACGAAACAACCTATGCCAAGGGTCTGCTGCCTACCGACACCTACAAGAAAGATGTGGACGGTATCTGCAACGAGCCGCTGCACCTGGATTGGGAAGCCTTGCGTGCTGATATCGTCAAGCACGGTCTGCGCAACTCCACCCTGACCGCCTTGATGCCTTCGGAAACTTCCAGCCAGATTGCCAATGCCACCAACGGTATTGAGCCTCCGCGTGGTCTGGTATCCGTCAAGCAGTCCAAGGACGGTATCTTGCGTCAGGTGGTGCCTGAATTTGAAAAATATAAGGATCAGTACGAGTTGCTGTGGCAAATGCCTGGTAACGACGACTACCTGAAGTTGGTTGGCGTGATGCAGAAGTTCGTTGACCAGTCGATCTCTGCGAACACCAACTATGACCCACAGCGGTTCGAGGGTGGTCGCGTACCGATGAAGCAACTGCTCAAGGACTTGCTGCTGGCCTACAAATACGGTGTGAAGACCTTGTACTACCACAACACCCGCGACGGTGCCGATGATTCGCATGGCGAAGTAGAGGATGACGGTTGCGCAGGCGGCGCGTGCAAGATCTAAGCAAGGGTAAATAGCATCATGACTACCTATAGTACTTTTTCCAAAACGGATAACGACCAGCTCAAAGAACCCATGTTCTTTGGGCAGCCGGTTAACGTGGCTCGCTACGATCAGCAAAAATATCCGATTTTTGAAAAGCTGATTGAAAAGCAGTTGTCTTTCTTCTGGCGTCCAGAAGAAGTGGACATCACCCAGGATCGAATCGATTACCAGAACCTGCCTGACCACGAAAAGCATATTTTCATCAGCAACCTGAAATATCAGACCTTGCTGGATTCCATTCAGGGTCGCAGCCCCAACGTGGCCTTCCTGCCTCTGGTATCGATTCCGGAGCTGGAAACCTGGATTGAAACCTGGGCTTTCTCCGAGACGATTCACTCGCGTTCGTACACGCACATCATTCGCAATATTGCCAATGATCCGTCCGTTATTTTTGACGACATCGTGCGTAACGAAAACATTCAGCTGCGTGCGGCCGATATTTCTTCGTACTACGACGATCTGATCAGCGACACCATGCTGTATGCCCAACTGGGCGCGGGCGATCATGAGATCAACGGTGAAACCCGCACGCTAAGCGTCTACGAGCTGAAGAAGAAGCTGTACCTGTGCATGATGAGCGTCAATATTCTTGAGGCCATCCGCTTTTACGTCAGCTTTGCCTGCTCCTTCGCTTTTGCCGAGCGCAAGTTGATGGAAGGTAATGCCAAGATCATTCGCTTGATTGCGCGTGATGAAGCGCTGCACCTGACTGGTACGCAACACATCATCAATATTCTGCGTTCCGGTAGCGATGATCCCGAGTTCGCTCAGATTGCCCGCGAACTGGAGCCGGTCTGCTTTGATATGTTCAAAGACGCAGCCGAGCAGGAGAAACAGTGGGCGGATTACCTGTTCCGCGACGGTTCCATGATTGGTCTGAACAAGGACATTCTGGGACAGTACGTGGAATACATCACCAATATCCGTATGGGTGCCGTGGGCCTGAAGCCTGCGTTTGAGTCCGTCAAACACAACCCCATTCCCTGGATCAACACCTGGCTGTCTTCGGACACCGTGCAGGTGGCACCTCAAGAGGTGGAACTGAGCTCTTACCTGGTCGGTCAGATCGACTCGGCCGTGTCGGCTGGCGACTTCGACGGTATCGAGTTATGAGTCAAGTCCGGACAACTGATCATGACTTTCAGTTGCGGGACGGCGAAACTTTGTTGGAAGGTTTGGAACGAACCGGCCATCAGGTTGAGTATCAATGCAGGAGCGGCTATTGCGGCTCCTGCCGTATTCCTCTTGTGTATGGAAAGGTTGCTTATAAAGAGCAGCCTTTAGCGTATGTCGGCCCAGGCGAGGTTCTGCCGTGTTGTTGCACGGTACTCGAACCGATCATGGTCGATTGCCAGCGCATTGCCCGGATTGAGGAGGAACCGGAGGATCAGTTCGGCTTTACCGGGCTGAATCCCTGATTCCTCTGTCTCCCTTTAGCTGGCCAGGCGCTTTTCTTCCAGCTTTTCCCAACGCTCAAATAACTGCTCCAGGTCAGTGTTGAGCTGATCCAGTTGTTGGTTGATCTCGTCGGCTCGAGCAGAGCCATCTTTATACAGATCCGGTGCGCTCAGCTGTTCCGCCAGTTCGGCTTGCTGGCTTTCTATAGCCGCAATCTTCTCGGGCAAAGCTTCCAGCTCCTTTTCTTCCCACGGGGCCAGACGGCCAGGCTTGTTGGCCCTGTTGTTGCGCTCAGCAGCAGGCTTTTCAGCGGCGGGAGTTGGAGTGCTGGCTGCCGGTGTCTCGGCTTTGGCTTGCGGGCGTTGTGCCAGCCACTCGTCGTAGCCACCCACATACTCGCCCCAATGGCCGTCGCCTTCGGCCGCAATCACCTGGGTGACCACGTTGTCCAGGAAGGTACGGTCGTGGCTGACCAGCAGCACGGTGCCCGTGTAATCCTGAATCAGGTCTTCCAGCAGCTCCAGAGTTTCGATATCCAGGTCGTTGGTCGGTTCGTCCAGTACTAATACATTAGTAGGTTGGGCAAACATGCGGGCCAGCGCCAGTCGGGCGCGTTCACCGCCAGACAGACTGCGTACCGGGGAGTGAGCGCGGGCTGCCGGGAACAGGAAGTCTTCCAGGTAGCTCATGATGTGCTTGCGCTGATTGCCAATTTCTACCCACTCACTGCCGGGGCTGATGGTGTCCGCCAGAGTGGCGTTTTCGTCCAGGCGACTGCGCATCTGGTCAAAGTAGCCTATGTTCAGTTTGGTGCCGTGGCGCACGGTGCCAGAGTTAGGCTCTTGCAAGCCCAGCATGATGCGTAGCAGGGTAGTTTTGCCAGCGCCGTTGTGGCCGATCAGGCCAATACGGTCACCACGCATCAGCACGGTGGAGAAATCCTTGATCAGAATGCGGTCGTCGTAGCCGTGCGTGACATCTTGCAGTTCAGCGACCAGCTTACCGGAGCGCTGGCCTTCGGAAATGGCGAATTTGACGTCGCCCGAGCGCTCGCGTCGCTCGGCACGGTCACGGCGCAATTGTTCCAGGCGGCGAACACGACCTTCATCTCGGGTGCGGCGGGCTTGCACGCCTTTGCGAATCCAGACCTCTTCCTGGGCCAGAAATTTGTCGAATTTGGCATTCTGCTGCTTTTCCGCTTCCAGGTACTCAGCCTTGCGTTCCTGCCATTGGCTGAAGTTGCCGGGGAAACTGAACAACTTGCCGCGGTCCAGCTCGACAATTCGCGTTGCCACCACATCCAGGAAACGGCGGTCGTGGGTAATGATGACCGCGCTGCCACGGAAATCCAGCAGCAATTGTTCCAGCCAAAGAATGCCGTCAAAGTCCAGGTGGTTGGTGGGTTCGTCCAGCAAGAGCAGGTCGGGTTCGTTCACCAGGGCATTGGCCAGGGCGACGCGTTTACGCTGTCCGCCCGACAGACTGCCAGCCAGTGCATCCGGATTCAAGCCCAGCTTGTCGATCAGGGCGTTGACGCGGGCAGGGCGTTGCCAGTCTTCGGCTTCGGTGAAATCGCCACACAGCAAATCGTAAATGCTCAGATTCGGCTCCAGCTCCGGTTCTTGTTCGACGGTGGCTACTTTCAGCCCGCCCAGTCGTTTGACCTGACCATCGTCAGGAGCTTGACGTTGATCCAGAATTTTTAAAAGCGACGATTTGCCAGCACCATTGCGCCCGATCAGACCGATACGTTCATTGCTTTGAATGACCAGATCGGCATGGTCCAGCAAAGCATGGTGGCCGAATGCCAATTGGGCATCGGTCAGGGAAATCAGATTGGTGGACATAAGACTCCAGATAAATCAGCGCGTCCTGCGAATTTCTCTATTGTCGCAGGTTACAATGCATCTGTGAGGCAGGCTGGGCAGTCGCGGTACGCAAGTATCGAGGAAGGTCCGGACTCCATAGAGCAGGGTAGCGGCTAACAGCCGTCCGGCAAGTGTGGCATCACGCCAGACGAGCCGAGGACCAGGGCCACAGAGACGAGACCACAGCAAGGGCTTGCGCAAGCAGGCACAGATACGGCGACTTCCGTGTTTTCTTGTACTTCGGTGCAAAGTGCTGTGGGGTGAAACGCGGTAACCTCTACCCGGAGCAATACCAAATAGGCATACGCAGGCTTTTAGCCCGAGAGGCGGCTCGTCTCAGTATGCGGGTAGGTAGCTAGAACCGGCCAGTAATGGTCGGTCCAGAGGAATGATTGCCGGCCAGCGGGTTCCCGCTGGCATACAGAATCCGGCCTATAGGCCTGTCTCACACTTCTCACGGCGTTCGCCACCAATTGCACCGATTTCGTACATTTGAAAGCAATTGTTAAGGATGTTGAATCCTTGGCAAGAGTCGCTTGCGTGCATTTTTATAACAATTCACTTTTAATGCGCCCTGCAATTTCTTGATTTCACACAGTATTTTTTTTTAGTCACTTCTAGGATAGTGCGCTAAGTGCTTGTTGTGATTGAAAAAATTGCAACCACTGCCTTGACCGCAAAGGCTTTCCCCCGTAGAGTGGGGAAAAGTAGGAAATAGTGTAAAAAAGTGGGGGAAAATAGTGTTCCAAGGCAGCAGCGCACTCACACTGGATGCTAAGGGTCGGATGTCCATTCCGACTCGGCACCGTGACGCGCTTTTGCAGCAGGAACAAGGCCGCTTGACCCTCACTCGCCATCCCGACGGCTGTTTGCTGGTGTATCCGCGCAGTGTGTGGGAAGAAAAGCGCGAACAAATTGCCCGCTTCCCCATGAGTGCCCGTTTCTTGCAACGCCTGCTGCTGGGTAGTGCTCAGGACGTTGATCTGGACTCCGCTGGTCGGATATTGATCGCTCCCGAACTGCGCACCGCAGTGGGGTTGGAGCGCGACGCCATGCTGCTGGGTATGGCCACCCATTTTGAGTTGTGGAATGCGCAGGAACTGGAACGCCGACAGGCCCAGGATCTGGCTGAAAACTCCACAGACGTATTCGACACTTTTTCTTTCTGAGTAAGTCATGACGCTGGTACATCGATCCGTGCTGCTGGAGCCTACGGTGGCGGCCCTCGTGGATCCGTCCTTTGAGGCCCGGCGCTGGGCGCAAAACCCTGAAATCCAGGGTTTGGCCGATGGTGTGTACGTCGATTGCACTTTTGGTCGTGGTGGTCACAGCCGTCTGTTGTTGTCGCACTTGAGTCCCCAGGGGCGCCTGATCGTGATCGACAAGGATCCGCAAGCGATCGCCGTGGCCCAGGAGCTGGCAGCACAAGATAGTCGTGTGACGGTTGTACATAGTGGTTTTGGTGATTTGGCCCAGGCTCTGGACGAGCTGGATGTGGGGCCATTGCAAGGCGTCATGATGGATTTGGGCATTTCCTCGCCACAAATCGACGACGCAGAACGAGGTTTCTCTTTTATGCGCGAAGGTCCGTTGGACATGCGCATGGATACCAGCGGTGGTTTGACCGCTGAACAGTGGCTGGCCGAGGTCAGCGTAGAAGTTTTAAAGGAGGTCATTGCAGAATATGGCGAAGAACGGTTTGCTTTCCAGATTGCAAAGGCGATTGTTGATCGCCGCCAATCCCGCCCGCTACATACAACGCGTGATCTCGCCGAGCTCGTCGCCGGTGTCGTCCGCACGCGCGAAAAGGGTCAACATCCGGCAACCAGGACCTTCCAGGCTATACGGATTTACCTCAATCGTGAGCTCGAAGAGCTCGCGCACGCGCTTCCGTCAATTCTGAGTCGATTGGCGACTCGGGGCAGGCTTGCGGTGATTGCATTTCATTCACTGGAGGACCGCATGGTCAAACAGTTCATGAACGCAGCTGCGCGTCCCGCGCAGGAACAGTCACGTCTACCTATCCTGGAAAAAGACTTGCCCCAGCCTCTGGTGCAGTCTTTGGGCAGAATCTTGCCCACCGACGAGGAGTCCAGCGACAACCCCCGAGCCCGCTCGGCGGTATTACGTGTGGTGCAACGCACCGACACCCCCATCCCCCAGGACTGGATGCGCAACGCCAGCGAGCGTCTGCTGCAACAGGCCGCCTATAGCCGACAGCCCGCCGGCAAGCGAGGCCGCCGATGATGCGCCTGGTCATCACCCTCTCTTTGGTGTTGATGCTTTCGGCCATCTCTTTGGTGACGGCGCGCTATCAGGCGCGCGAGCTGTTTGTGCAAACCGATCGTCTGGTCACCAAAGCCGGTGAACTGGATACGGACTGGCGTCGTCTGCAACTGGAACGGGCCGAGCTGGCCCGTAACGCCCGCGTGGACGATATTGGTCGCAACGAATTGGGCCTGGTGCTGAGCTCTCCCGAGCGCACTCTCTATTTGCAAGGGGGTGAGCTGAGCTCGACCCAGGTGCAGTCCGGAGGGCGGCCATGAAACGATTCGGCTATCACGAAAATCCCGTCCTGAGCGTCCAGATTCCATTCTGGCGCTCGCGTTTGGTGCTGGTCCTCTTGTTTCTGGGGTTTGGCGCCCTGATCGTCAAGGCTTTGTATTTGCAGGGCCTGTCTACCGAATTTTTGCAGCAGCAAGGCGAGCGCCGTTACGAGCGCACCCAGGTGCTGCCGCCCATGCGTGGCAAGGTTTTTGATCGTACGGGTTCTGTGGTGCTGGCCTCCAGTGTGCCTGTCAAAGCCATCTGGGCTATTCCTGATGATGCTCGGAATGCCAAACCCGAGCAGATCGGTCAGTTGGCCAAGCTCCTTGGTATGGGGCAGTCCGATATCGAGCGTCGTCTGTCCGTTGAAGATCGTAACTTCGTCTACATCAAGCGTCAGGTGGATGTGGATGTGGCCGCTCAAATTGCTGAACTGAAGATCCCTGGTATCCACCAACAAGAAGAAATGCGTCGTTTCTACCCCGAAGGGGATGTCATGGCGCACATTGTGGGCTTTACGAATATTGAAGACCAGGGCATCGAGGGCATTGAGCTTGCCTTCAACTCCGCCTTGTCCGGCACGCCCGGTTCGCGCCGCGTAATTCGTGACCGTCTGGGACGTGTGGTGGAGGACGTGCGCGCCATCATCCCGCCTACCCACGGTCAGGACTTGCACTTGTCCATTGATGCCGGCTTGCAGTTCGACGCTTACACCGCCTTGAAAAAAGGTATGGAAGACGTCAAGGCCAATGCCGCTGCGGCCGTGGTCATGGACGTGAAAACCGGGGAGATTCTGGCCCTGGTTAACTTGCCTACCTACAACCCCAACGACCGGGACGATCGCAAGGGTCCGGCCCTGCGTAACCGTGCCTTGACCGACACCTTTGAGCCCGGTTCCATCATGAAGCCGTTTACCGTGGCTCTGGCACTGGATATCAACCGCATCACCACCGCCACCCAGTTCAACACGGGCAATGGTCAGTACCGCTACCAAGGTAGTGTGATCAGTGACGTTAGTCGCAACAATGGCATGCTGGATGCTGCCGGTATTTTGCGTCGGTCCAGCAATATTGGCATGACCATGATTTCCGAGCGCCTGACTTCGCAGGAAATGTGGAACAAGTTTACCGAGCTGGGTTTTGGCCGTTCTCCGCAGGCCGATTTTCCCGGTATTGCCAGCGGAAGACTGCGCCCCTGGGAGCGCTGGCGTCCCATCGAGCGCGCCACCATGTCGTATGGCTATGGCCTGTCGGTTTCCCTGCTGCAAATTGCCCACGCCTACACGGCGTTTGCGCGTAATGGCGACATGGTTTCCATGACTTTGCTCAAGCGCGAAGGCAAGCCCGCCAGCGTTCAGGTTTACACCCCTAAAGTGGCCGCGGAAGTTCGCGCCATGCTGGAAGCTGCGGCGGGCCCAGCCGGTGCCCGTCTGGCTCAGGTGCAAGGCTATCGCGTCGCTGGCAAGAGCGGCACGGCCCGCAAGATTGTGGATGGTCGTTACAGCAAGTCCTTGTATCGCGGCTCTTTTGTCGGCTTCGCGCCTGTCTCCGACCCTCGCATTGTGGTGGCCGTCACGATTGACGAACCACATAGTTCCAATTATTACGGCGGGCGTATTGCCGCGCCGATTTTTTCAGAAATTGTGGCCCGGAGCTTGCGACGCCTAGGTGTCCAGCCTGATGCGCCCATAGATTCGCTGGTGGCCGTTGGCCCCGGTGCGGAGAATGTACGATGAACGCCGCAGCAATATTGGAGTGGCTGGCGCAGCATGTAGCGCCCACGGCTAATCTGTGTTTGGATTCCCGCCAGATCAAGGCGGGTGATGCGTTTTTCGCCTGCCGCGGCCATCAGGGTGATGGTCGTGAGTACGAAGTTCAGGCTGTGCAGCAAGGTGCAGTGGCCATTGTGCGCGAGCAGGGCGATCAAGCAGTTGATCCCGGTGTGCCTGTTTTGCAGGTTCCCAATCTGGGGGGCTTGCTGGGTGAAGTGGCCCACGAATGGTGGGGCCGTCCTTCCGAGGCCATGACTGTCGTGGCGGTGACCGGCACCAATGGCAAGACGTCCACCGTGCAGTGGGTGGCGTCGGCCTTGAATCATTCCCAAGTGCCTTGCGGCACGATCGGTACGCTGGGCGTGACCTTGCCTGATGGCTCCAATCTGGGTGGCGTTCTGACCACGCCGGACGTGCTGACCGTACACCGTAGCCTGGCTGCTATTCGCGCTCAAGGCGGCAATGCCGTGGCCCTGGAAGCCTCGTCCATTGGTCTGGAACAAGGCCGTCTGGATGGTGTCCGTATTGATATTGCCGGGTTCACCAACCTGACGCATGACCATCTGGACTATCACCACAGCATGGAAGAGTACAAACAGGCCAAGCTGCGCCTGTTCAGTTGGCCCGGTCTGCGTAGCGCCGTCGTGAATGCAGACGATGAAACAGGTCGTGAATTGATGCAGGCCGGTCTGGCTGCCCGTGTGATTTCCTACTCCATGAGCCAGCCCGAGGTGGATCTGCTGGCTCAGGACGTGCATACCGGTGCCGACGGCCAGGTATTCAATCTGGTGACCGCTCACGGCACCGCACAAATTTTGACCCACTTGCTGGGCGAGCATAACGTGGCTAACCTTCTGTTGGTGGCGGGTGTACTGCAGGAAGTGGGCTGGCCTGTGTCCAAGATCGCCCGCATCATGGACAAGCTGGAGTCCGTGCCTGGCCGTTTGCAAATTGTGACGCCCAAGAGCACCGCAGGTCGTCAGCCCTTGCCTTTGGTCGTGGTGGATTACGCTCATACTGCCGATGCACTGGAACGCGCCCTGCAAGCCTTGCGTGAAGTGGCCAGCGTACGTGGCGGCAAGCTGATTTGCGTATTTGGTTGCGGCGGTAACCGCGACACGGCCAAGCGCCCCATTATGGGTGAAGTGGCGGCCCGTCTGGCCGACAGCGTTCTGGTTACGACCGACAACCCACGTTTTGAAGATCCTGCCGAAATCATTCGTCAGATCGTGGCTGGTATGCCTGAAGCGCCGGCCGTGCAAATGGATCGGGCTCGCGCCATCCTGTCTTCGATCTGGGCTGCCAGCCCTGAAGATATTGTTTTGCTGGCCGGTAAGGGCCACGAAACCTATCAGGAAGTCCAGGGCGAGCGTTCTGTGTTTGATGATTCCGACTGGGCCAAAGCCGCCTTGCTGTGGTTGCGTGGCGTGCGTTTGAGCACCGATTCCCGCAGTCTGAGCAAAGGTGATGTGTTCCTGGCCCTGAGCGGCGAGCAGTTCGATGGTCATCGCTATCTGGAAAAAGCGAAAGAGCAGGGCGCTGTGGCGGCCCTCGTGGCTCAGCGTGATGCCGAAGTCGAACTGCCACAAATTGTGCTGGGCGATACGCGTCGTGCGCTGATGACCTTGGCGACCGAGTGGCGCTCGCGCTTTGACATCCCTGTCATCGGCGTGACCGGCAGCAATGGCAAGACCACGACCAAGGAAATGATTGCCGCGATCTTGCGCGCCTGGTTGGGCGAAGCAGAAAGCCTGGCAACTCGCGGTAATTTGAACAACGATCTGGGTGTACCCCTGTCCATCCTGCGTTTGAGCTCCGAGCACAAAGCCGCCGTTCTGGAAATGGGCATGAACCATCCCGGCGAAATCGCCGTGCTGGCGTCCATGGCTCGCCCCACGATCGCCCTGATCAATAACGCACAGCGTGAACACCAGGAGTTCATGCACAGTGTGGAAGCAGTGGCTCGTGAAAACGGTGCCGTGATTGACGCGCTGCCACAAGATGGCGCGCTGGTGATTCCTGATGATGATGCCTTCAGCGCCATGTGGGCTGAGCAGGCTGGTCAGCGTCCCGTATTGCGCTTTGGCCTGAGCGGTCAGGAAACGGTCTTTGCGGCCGATATGTTTGTCGAGCCAGCTCAAACCCGTTTTGTGTTGCATGTGGCAGGCCAGTCTGCTGCCCTGACCTTGAACAGCCCCGGTATTCACAACCTGCGCAATGCCTTGGCCGCTGCCGCTTGCGCACATGCCGCCGGTGCGCCGTTGAGCGCGATTGTGCAGGGTTTGGAAAGCTTCCGTCCTGTCACGGGCCGTATGCAGCCCAAGCAACTGTCTTCCGGTTACCAGTTGATTGACGACACCTACAACGCCAATCCGGATTCGGTACGTGCTGCCATTGATGTGCTCGCACAGCTGAAAGGCCGCAAGGTGCTGGTGCTGGGCAATATGGCCGAGATCGGTGATAACAGCTCCGAATTGCACGCTGAAGTGGGTGCCTACGCCAAAGAGCGTGGCATGGATGAATTGCTGACCTTGGGTGGCGATGCCAGCCATGCTGCCCAGGCTTTTGGTGCACGTGCGCATCAATTCGAGACTTTGGAAGACATGGTGGCTTATCTGCTGGCCCTGGAGCCATCCCATGTGTTGATCAAGGGTTCGCGCAGCGCCCGTATGGAGCGTGTGGTTGCCGCCCTGGAAAACCACTTCTCCCATAATGAAGGGGCCACTCATGCTTCTTGAACTGGCACGCTGGCTATCGGACGATCATATTCGCGCCTTTGGGGTGTTTGAGTACATCACCCTGCGTGCTATTTTGGCCAGCGCCACTGCGCTGGCAATTGGCTTGTTGGCAGGTCCCTGGGTGATTCGCAAGCTGACCGAACTGAAGATCGGTCAGGCTGTGCGCGCTTACGGCCCTGAATCGCATTTGCAAAAGAATGGCACCCCCACCATGGGCGGTGTCCTGATCCTGATTTCTATCGGTATCAGTACCTTGTTGTGGGCAGACTGGACCAACCGTTTTGTGTGGGTCGTTCTGCTGGTGACTTTTGGTTTTGGCTGGATTGGTTGGGCAGACGACTACAAGAAAGTCGTCAATCGTGACCCCGAAGGCATGTCCTCGCGTCAGAAATTTTTCTGGCAAGCCTTGATCGGTATGGTTGCGGCCGTGTACCTGAGCTTTGCCGTTTCGGTGCCTGCCAATACCGAGCTGTGGCCCTTGTTCAAAGAGTGGGTCCTGAGCGGCTTCACCATGCCCCTGCCTGCGCAGGCTGACCTGATCGTGCCGTTCTTCAAGTCCGTCAGCTACCCGCTGGGTGTGCTGGGCTTTGTGGTGCTGACCTGGGCAGTGATTGTTGGCTCCAGCAACGCCGTCAACCTGACGGACGGCCTGGACGGTCTGGCCATCATGCCTACCGTGCTGGTGGGCGCTGCCTTGGGTATTTTTGCCTACGTGGTTGGCCGGGTCGACTACTCCAAATATCTCTTGTTCCCCTATATTCCCGGCGCGGGCGAGTTGATGGTGATCTGTGCAGCCATTGCCGGTGCGGGTCTGGCCTTTTTGTGGTTCAACGCCTATCCCGCCCAAGTGTTCATGGGTGATGTGGGTGCGCTGGCCCTGGGCGGTGCGCTGGGCACGATCGCGGTGATCGTTCGCCAGGAAATCGTGCTGTTCATTATGGGTGGCGTGTTTGTGGTGGAAACCTTGTCGGTGATGCTGCAGGTGACCTGGTTCAAGTACACCAAGAAACGCTACGGGCAGGGCAGACGAATGTTCCGTATGGCGCCGCTGCACCATCACTTTGAAGTTGGCGGCTGGAAAGAAACACAGGTGGTGGTTCGCTTCTGGATCATCACCATGATGCTGGTCATGGTCGGTCTGTCTACATTGAAATTGCGATGAATGCGTTGAGTTTTCCTTCGATCCGTAAAGACGGTCTCATGCTTATCCTTGGGTTAGGCGAGACAGGCTTTGCTGCGGCTCGCTGGTCTTTGGTCCAGGGGGCCAGCATTCGTTTGGCGGATACACGCGAGAACGTGCAGGGGCTGGACAAGCTTCAGGCCCTGAGCAGTTCGGCTCTGGATACGCGTCTGGGGCAAAATGCCCTGCAGGCCGATAGCCTGAACGACGTGCATACCCTGGTGATCAGCCCCGGCTTGTCGCCTCTGGAGCCTGCTCTGGCCGGCTTTTTAAGCCAGGCACGAGATCGTGGAATCGAAGTCATTGGCGAGATCGAGCTATTTGCCCGTGCCTTGAAAGACTTGGCTGATCAAGGCCATGAAAGCCGTGTGGTGGCCATTACCGGCACCAATGGCAAGACTACCGTCACGGCCATGACGCGCCACTTGCTGGAGCAGGCAGGTGTTTCTGCACTGGCCGTGGGCAATATCAGCCCTGCTGCGCTGACCGCCCTGTGCGACGCTCTGGAAAACAATGCCTTGCCTCAGGTCTGGGTGCTGGAGTTGTCCAGCTTCCAGCTGGATAGCACTTTTAGCTTGCAGGCGGATGCTGGCGTTGTACTGAATATTTCGCAGGATCATCTGGACTGGCATGGCGGCATGGACGCTTACGTTGAGTCCAAGCAGCGCATGTACAGCATGTGTGATGTGGCCTTGGTCAATCGTGATGATCCAGCCGTTATGGCCATGATTCCCGATGCCAGCCAGGAGTCGGTGCGCAGCTTCGGTTTGGACCAGCCCGCTTTGCTGGGCGATATGGGCTTGCTGACGGATGGCGGCATGCAGTGGTTGGTGGCCAATGAGCCTACCGATTTTGATCTGCCGGCCACAGGCCTGAAAAAACGTAATGCACCGGCTGAGCCTGTCGTGCGCGGTAAAGGTGGCTTGAAACGCCTGATGCCGGTTGAGGCTTTGCAGATCAAGGGTCGTCACAACGCCTTGAATGCCCAAGCAGCCTTGGTGCTGGCTCGTTGTCTGGGTCTGGGTTGGGCTGAATTGCTCAATGGTCTGCGCACCTATCAAGGTGAGCCGCACCGAGTCGAACTGGTGCGTGTGCTGGACGGTGTTCAATATCTGGATGACAGCAAAGGTACTAATGTCGGCGCGACTGTTGCCGCCTTGCGCGGTTTTGATCAGCGTGTCTGGCTGATTGCCGGTGGTTTGGGCAAAGGCCAGGATTTTGAGCCGCTGGCCGTTGCGGCTGCCTCGAATGTGGCCGAAGTATTCTTGATTGGGCAGGACGCCAAGCTGATTGCCTCTGTTCTGGACGCTCATGATGTCCGTCATCGTTTCTGCGAGGGTCTGGAAGCTGCTGTGCACGCTGCTGCCGAGCAGGCGCGTTCGGGCGATGTGGTCTTGCTGTCTCCGGCCTGCGCCAGCATGGATATGTTCAAAAGCTATCACCATCGCGGCATGTGTTTTGTCGCCGCCGTGACCGAGATGGCACTGGATAGAGGAGAGCCGGCATGAGTCTGTTTGCTGAGCTGACCTCGGGTGTCAATGCCGTACGCCCCGGACGCACGGCATTGCCTGCGTTTGATCGCCCCTTGCTGGCCGCCACACTGATGCTGACCCTGTTTGGTTTGCTGATGGTGTATTCGGCCTCGATCGCTTTGGCAGACGGACCGCGCTATGAAAGCTACGGTCGTTACTACTTTGTAATTCGCCACGCCTTGTTCATTGTGGTGGGTGTGGTGCTGGCCATGTTTACCGCTACCGTGCCGCTGCGTGTGTGGCAGAAGTTGGCCGTGCCTCTGTTTGCTCTGGCTATTTTCTTGCTGCTGGTGGTGCTGGTTCCCGGCATTGGCCGTGAAGTAAACGGTGCACGCCGCTGGTTGCCTTTGGGCATCATCAACTTCCAGCCTTCGGAGCTGATGAAAGTAGCCATGGTTCTGTATGCCGCTGATTACACCGTGCGCAAGCAGCAGCACCTGCATACCTTTATTCGAGGTTTCCTGCCTATGGCGGTGGCCCTGGGTCTGGTTGGTGTGTTGCTGTTGATGGAGCCTGACTTGGGCGCCTTCATGGTCATCGTGGCCATTGCGGTGGGCATTTTGTTCATTGGCGGAATTAACGGCAAGTTGTTCTCTGCCTTGCTGGGCATTATGGTCAGCAGCTTCCTTTTGCTGATCTGGCTCTCACCGTGGCGTCGTGAACGTTTGTTCGTGTATCTGGACCCCTGGAATCCTGACAATGCTTATGGCAGTGCCTATCAGTTGTCGCACTCGCTGATTGCTTTGGGCCGAGGCGAATGGTTTGGCGTGGGTCTGGGTTCCAGCGTGGAAAAACTGCATTACCTGCCTGAAGCCCATACCGACTTCATTGTCGCGGTAATTGGCGAAGAGCTGGGCTTTGTTGGCGTGGCCGCTCTAGTCCTGACCTTTGGCTTTGTCGTATGGCGCAGCTTCAATATTGGTCGTCAGGCCTGCGCCATGGATCGCTTGTTCAGCGGTGTCGTCGCTCAAGGTGTGGCGCTGTGGTTTGGCGTGCAGGCTTTTATCAATATTGGTGTGGTGCTGGGTTTGTTGCCAACCAAAGGGCTGACCTTGCCTTTGGTCAGTTATGGCGGTTCGGGCATTGTGATGAATCTGGTGGCTTTTGCCTTGTTGCTGCGGGTGGATTTTGAGAATCGGCAAATGATGCGAGGTAAGCGCACATGAGCACTCCAACCATCCTGATCATGGCAGGCGGTACAGGCGGGCACATCATGCCCGGGCTGGCCGTGGCTGAAGCCATGCAGCAACGCGGCTGGCAAGTGTTGTGGCTGGGTCATCCCGAGCGCATGGAAGGTAGCTTGGTCCCACAGCATGGGATTAAAATGCTGCCTCTGCGATTTTCCGGACTACGAGGCAAAGGCGTGAAGGCATTGCTCTCCTTACCCTTTACTTTGATCCGTGCCTGCTGGCAGGCGCATCGCTGCCTGCAGGAAGCCAAGCCGGATGTGGTACTGGGTATGGGCGGCTACGTGGCTTTCCCCGGTGGCCTGATGTCTTTTGTGTCGCGCTGCCCGCTGGTAGTGCACGAGCAAAATGCGGTGGCCGGTACGGCGAATCGCTACCTGGCCAAAATGGCGACCAGTGTGTTGACCGGCTTCCCCGGTGCCTTGCCTGGTGCAGTAACTGTGGGCAACCCGGTGCGCGATGCTTTCGTAGGCCAAGGTTCGGCTGCCGAGCGTTATGCCAAACGCAGCGGACCGCTACGTATTCTGGTGGTGGGCGGCAGCCTGGGGGCTGCAGCGCTGAACAAAGTGGTGCCTGAGGCCATGGCGCTGATCCCTGCCGAGCAGCGTCCGCATGTAACCCATCAGTCCGGCCAGCAGCATCTGGAAAGCTTGCAGAAAAGCTACGCGGACAATCAGGTGCAGGCCGACTGCAAGGCCTTTATTGGCGATATGGCGCAGGCCATGAAAGAGGCCGATGTGCTGATTTGCCGCGCCGGTGCCATGACGGTAGCTGAAGTGGCTGCAATCGGCGTAGCAGCTCTGTTCGTGCCGCTGCCACATGCGATTGACGATCACCAGACAGCCAACGCCCGCTACCTGAGCGAATGCTCGGGTGCGTGGCTCAAGAAACAATCGGAGTTGACGGCTCAGTGGCTTGCGCAATGGTTGCAAGGACTGAACCGTGAAGAGCTAAGTCGTGTGGCCAGCCACGCGCAAGAACATGCACAGTTGAATGCCACGCAGCAGATTGCCGAAGCATGTCAGCAGGCGGCAAGGAGGGTGGGATGAAACACCGCATTCAACATATTCATTTTGTAGGGATTGGCGGCTCGGGCATGAGCGGCATTGCCGAAGTCATGCTGAACCTGGGCTTTGCCATCAGTGGCTCGGATATTCAGGAAACGGCGGTAACTCGTCGCCTGGAACAGCTGGGTGCTCGTATCGTGATCGGCCATAAAGCCGAAAACGTCGCTGGCATGGGCGCGATCGTCACCTCCACCGCCATTGCGGGTGACAACCCCGAAGTGCTGGCCGCGCGTGCCGCCCGCATTCCGGTGGTGCCACGTGCCCTGATGCTGGCCGAGCTGATGCGCTTGAAGCGCGGCATTGCCGTGGCTGGTACGCATGGCAAGACCACCACCACCAGCCTGGTAGCCAGCCTGCTGGGCGCGGCTGATCTGGACCCCACCTTTGTGATCGGTGGTCGCCTGAATTCGGCCGGTGCCAATGCTCGCTTGGGGCAGGGCGATTACATCGTGGTGGAAGCGGATGAGTCCGATGCTTCTTTCCTGAACCTGTTGCCGGTGATGGCCATCATCACCAATATCGACGTCGACCATATGGACACCTATGGCCATGACGTTGCCCGACTGAAAAGCGCCTTCATCGACTTCACGCACCGCCTGCCGTTCTACGGCAGCGCCATCGTGTGCAACGACGATGCGAATGTGCGCGAAATCATTCCTTTTGTATCGCGTCCTGTCACGACTTACGGCATTGATACCGATGCCCAGGTCCGCGCGATCAACATCGAAAGCCGTGGCACCACCATGTGTTTTGATGTGCAGCGCAAAGGGGCCACAGGCGATCTTCCCCTGCTGTCCGTGTGCCTGAATCTGCCCGGAAAGCACAATGTACTCAATGCCTTGGCTGCCATTGCGGTTGCCACTGAGCTGGGTGTCAGTGACGAGGTCATTGCCCGTGGTCTGAAAGAGTTCACCGGCGTGGGGCGTCGCTTCTCCATGGTGGGTGACTTCCCGGTTTCCCAGGCGCAGGGTGGTGGCACGTTTACTGTTGTTGACGATTATGGTCACCATCCTGTCGAAATGGCTGCTACCTTGGCGGCCGCACGTGGTGCTTGGCCTGATCGCCGTATCGTGCTGGCATTCCAGCCGCACCGCTACACACGCACCCGTGATTGCTTTGAAGATTTCGTGCAGGTACTTAGCCAGGCCGATGCGGTCCTCCTTGGAGAGGTCTATCCCGCCGGTGAGGCTCCCCTTGTGGCCGCCGATGGCCGAGCCTTGAGTCGCGCAGTGCGTGTGCTCGGCAAGGTCGAACCCATTTTCGTGGCCGAAATCAGCGATATGGCACAAGCCGTTCTGGACTTTGTCCGTGACGGCGATGTGGTGTTGGTAATGGGTGCAGGGTCCATCAGCCGGATTCCTGCTCAATTGGGAGAAATGGCATGACAGCGGATTTTGGTCGGGTCGGCGTGTTGTACGGCGGCAAGTCCGCCGAACGTGAAGTGTCCTTGATGTCTGGCGCAGGCGTGCATGAAGCGCTGTGCAGCATGGGCGTGGATGCGCATTTGTTCGATATGGGCGAGAAAGGACTGACCGAACTGGCTCAGGCCGGTTTTGACCGCGTGTTTATTGCTTTGCATGGTCGTTACGGCGAAGACGGCACCTTGCAGGGTGCTTTGGAGTGGATGGGCATTCCTTACACCGGCAGCGGTGTGATGGCCTCCGGCCTGGCCATGGACAAGATCATGACCAAGCACATCTGGCAGCACCTGGGTTTGCCCACTCCCGGTTTTGCGCAGCTGGATCATGTCAGCCAGGTTGCCGCTGCGGTTGAACGTCTGGGTGTGCCCCTGATCATGAAGCCGCCCCATGAAGGTTCCACCGTGGGGGTGGTGCGTGTGGACCGCGCCGAGGAGGCTGTTGCCGCCTTTGAAACCGCCATGCATTACGACACCGTCGTGCTGGCTGAGCAATTCATTCGTGGTCGCGAATTGACTGTACCCATCATCGGCGTGGGTGCCCAGGCACGTGCCTTGCCCGTGATCGATATTGTGGCCCCACAAGGCAATTACGACTTTGAACACAAGTATTACTCGGACGAAACCCAGTACTTCTGTCCTGCAGATCTGTCGCCTGAATTGACGGCACATATCCAGGATCTGTCTGTTCGTGCGTTCAATGCACTGGGCTGCGAAGGCTGGGGCCGTGCCGATTTCATGCTGGACGAGCAAAACCGCCCCTGGCTGCTGGAGATGAATACCTCTCCGGGCATGACCAGCCACTCTTTGGTGCCCATGGCAGCCAAAGCAGAGGGCACCAGCTACGCCCAGTTGTGCGTGAACATTTTGGCAACGGCGCGCTGCAAGGTGCAGGCCATTGCTCGCAGCCTATAGAACGGGGAGCCTGACTCATGTTTTCCGATGCACGTCTGACCAACCTGATCGCCAATACGCTGGCTTTGCTAGCGGTATCGGCATTGGTGATCAGTGTTGTGGTTTGGGCTGTGCGTCGTCCGTACTTCAATATCGAACGCATTCAGATCGAGTCCTCGCAAGGCGAACGTCTGGCCTATGTGACTCCTGAAGGGGTGAAAGCCACGATTGCCGGTCGCCTGCAAGGCAACTTCTTCACAGTAGATCTGGACAAGTCCCGCGCTCTGATTGAAACGGCTCCTTGGGTACGTCGCGCGCAGATCCGCCGCGTTTGGCCCAATAGCTTGTCGGTACGGATTGAAGAGCAGCAGCCGCTGGCCTATTGGAACGAAGACGAAATGATCAACACCTGGGGTGAATCATTTTCGGCCAATAAAGCCGTGGTGCCTGATGATGTGGATTTACCCCAGCTAAGCGGTCCTCCGAATTCGGAGCGTCTGGTGGTGCAACGGTATGCCGAGTTGGCACGCTGGTTTGGGCCGCTGGATGTACAGGTCAGTGAAGTGACGCTGAGCCCGCGCTACGCCTGGGATGTAGTGTTGTCCAACGGCATGCAGCTAAGCCTGGGGCGTGACCCGGCTGCTGATATTGCCGACCCGCACGGTCGTAAAGGTGCATTGCCCTTTGCGGTACGTGTTGAACGATTTGTGCAGGCTTGGCCTGCCTTGATGCAACGGCTTGGCGACCGTGCTTTGCAAAGTGCCGACTTACGTTACCCGAATGGCTTTGCGATAACGCTGGCTCCGGTTTCATCTACCCCTGTGAAGTAAAGAACATATGACTCGTGACATCAAAGACCTGATCGTTGCATTGGACATCGGCACCAGCAAAGTGGTTGCGGTGGTGGCCGAAGTGCTGCCGGAAGGCCGGTTTGAAGTGCTTGGTCTGGGCCAGCATGAATCCCAGGGCATGCGCAAAGGGGTGGTCGTCAATATCGAGACGACAGTCAATTCTATCCAGCGCGCTTTGGAAGAGGCGGAGTTGATGGCCGATTGCAAGATCCGTGAGGTCTACACCGGAATTGCAGGCAGCCACATCACCAGCTTTAACTCCAGCGGCATGGTGGCGGTCAAAGACAAGGAAGTCACGGCGACCGATGTGGCACGCGTGATTGAAACGGCCAAGGCCGTGAATATCCCCACCGACCAGCAAGTGCTGCACGTGCTCACGCAGGAGTTCATCGTGGATTCGCAAGAAGATATTCGCGAACCCATAGGCATGAGCGGTCTGCGTCTGGAAGTGCGGGTACACATTGTGACCGGTGCCGTCAGCGCAGCGCAGAACATCGTCAAGTGTGTGCGTCGTTGTGGTCTGGAAGTACAGGACCTGATTTTGCAGCCTTTGGCCTCCAGCCTGTCTTGCCTGACGGCGGACGAGAAAGAGCTGGGCGTGGTGCTGGTAGACATTGGTGGCGGTACAACCGATATCGCCATCTACACCGGCGGTGCGATTCGTCATACCGACGTGATCCCGATCGCGGGCGACCAGATCACCAGCGACATTGCCGCCATGTTGCGCACCCCTACGCCGGATGCGGAAGAGATCAAGCTGCGTTTTGGTGTGGCCAAGCAATCGCTGGCCCATCCGGAAGAAATGATTGAAGTGCCCGGTCTGGGTGATCGTCCCAACCGCCAGGTCAAGCGCCAGGCCCTGGGTGCCGTGATCGAGCCGCGTGTGGAGGAGTTGTTCACCTTTGTGCAGCAAAGCCTGCGCGAATCGGGCTACGAAGACTTGCTGTCCTCGGGCGTGGTGCTGACTGGTGGTACGGCCATGTTGCCGGGCATCGTGGAGCTGGCCGAGGACGTGTTCCTGAAACCTGTGCGTATCGCGGTGCCCAGCTACGAAGGTAGCCTGGCTGATGTGATGCGCAACCCCCGTTTTTCGACGGTGATGGGTCTGTTGACCGAAGCTCGCCTGCAAAGCGCTCGTGGCCGCAAAGTGGCCCAGCAAAAAGGCAGTGTGAAAGGGCTGATGGCACGCATGAAGGAATGGTTCATGAATTAAGGGCGTTGCAAGACGCTCAGGTCGGGCAGCCTGAAAGGGCTGTCCAGGAGGCAGTTCAAACCGGGTGCGAACCCTTTGGTTGGCAGATGTTTTGAGCTGATTCCAAATTTCAGTTGTATCGGGGAAGTACGTAGAAACTTGACTAATTAAGTGTTTGAGTGGGAGTCAATCATGATGAACTTTGAAATGTTAGATACCAGCGGTAGCGGCACGGTCATCAAGGTCGTGGGCGTGGGCGGCGCAGGCGGTAACGCTGTGACGCATATGATCAACTCTGGTGTTCAGGGCGTTGATTTCATTTGCGCCAATACCGACTCGCAGGCGCTGGCCAGTAGCGAGGCACCTATTCAGATTCGTCTGGGCCGCAGCGGCTTGGGCGCCGGTGCCAAGCCTGATCAAGGTCGTGCAGCAGCGGAAACCGCTCGCGAAGAAATTCGCGCAGCATTGAACGGCGCCCATATGGTGTTTATTACAGCCGGTATGGGCGGTGGCACCGGTACGGGTGCCAGCCCCGTTGTGGCCGAAGTGGCCAAGGAATTGGGCATTTTGACCGTGGGTGTCGTCACCAAACCTTTCTCCTTTGAAGGCAATCGCCGTCTGCGCATGGCCGAGGAAGGGATCGAGGAACTGAGCAAGCACGTTCACTCCCTGATCGTTGTATTGAATGAAAACCTGTACGACTTGATGGATGAGGACGCAACACAGTCCGATTGCTTCAAGGCAGCTGACGATGTCTTGCACAATGCCTGCGCCGGTATTGCCGAGATCATCAATGTTGAAGGTAACGTGAACGTCGACTTCGAAGACGTGAAAACCATCATGGGCGAGCAAGGCCAGGCCATGATGGGTACCGCTGTGGCTTCCGGCTCGAACCGCGCTCGTGAAGCGGCTGAGCGCGCCATCGCTTGCCCATTGCTGGAAGGTGTGGACCTGCACGGTGCCCGCGGCATGCTGGTGAACATCACCTCTTCGTCGTCCCTGAAGATGCGCGAAACGCGCGAAATCATGGACACCATCCGTGGCTACGCAGCAGAAGACGCAACCGTTATCTTCGGTACGGCTTACGATGAGTCCATGGGCGACAGCCTGCGTGTGACTGTTGTTGCTACTGGCCTGGGTCGCAAGCAAGCGCGCCCACAGTTGGTACAAAACAACGAAGAAGTGTTACGTACAGGTACGGACAACATGCCTGTCATCGGTGCGGATTACGCCAACGCCGACGTGCCTGCCGTCATCCGCAATCCACGCAGCCAGGCTTCGGCCCAGGTGCGTGCGCTGGAGACTGCTGGCATGGATCACTTCGACATTCCGGCGTTCTTGCGCAAGCAGGCTGATTAAAAATCAGGTTCGGCGATTACCCGAGTCGCCAATTTGATTTCTCCCACGACTCCCCCTGGGCGTTCGCGCTCAGGGGGCGTAAGTGCTTTGTTGTGTCGGGGTGTTTGACGCTTGACAATTGCTTATGTTTTTAGAAAGCGTATAGTGGATAACCCGTATTACGGTTACAATAGTCTTTGCGAACAACACTTTACAAATACAAGAACAGCCATGCTTCGTCAGCGCACCATCAAGAATGTCATCAGTACCAAAGGAGTCGGCTTGCACTCTGGCCGTCGTGTCGAACTGACACTGCGCCCTGCTGCGCCTGACACGGGTATTGTGTTTCACCGTATCGATCTGCCCGAAATCGTGGATTTGCCCGCACAGGCAGACAAGGTCGGTGGTACGCGTATGGCTTCGGTGCTAATCAAGGATAATGTTCGGGTTTCAACCGTCGAGCATTTGATGTCGGCCATCGCTGGCCTGGGCATTGATAATCTGCACGTGGACCTGACGGCTGAAGAAGTGCCCATCATGGATGGCAGCGCCGGCACATTTGTGTATTTGTTGCGTTCGGCGGGCTTGCAGGAGCAAGAAGCCGCCAAGAAGTTTTTGCGTGTCCTCAAACCCATCGAAGTCTCTGAAGGCGAGGGGAAGGACATCAAGTGGGCCCGTCTGGAGCCCTACGAAGGCTTTGCCCTTCAGTTTTCTATCGATTTTCACCACCCGGCCATTGATGCAACGGCCAATTTTGCCGAGGTGGATTTTGCGCATGACTCGTACGTGAAGACTATTTCACGTGCGCGCACCTTCGGGTTCGCCAGCGAAGTGGAAGCTTTGCGTGCGGCCGGTCTGGCCCGTGGCGGCAGTTTGGATAATGCCATCGTCATGGACGAGTACCGTGTCCTGAACAGCGACGGTCTGCGTTACGAGGACGAGTTCGTCAAGCACAAGATTCTGGATGCTATTGGTGACTTGTACCTGATTGGCCACCCCCTGATTGCACGCTATGTGGCGTGCAAATCCGGCCATGGTTTGAATAACCAGCTGGCGCGTGCCTTGCTGGCCGCCCAGGATAGCTGGGAACTGGTGACTTTCGAGTCGGCTGCCAGTGCACCCCACGCTTTTTCCAGCGAGTGGAAATTCGCTTGATACTTGTTTAGGGTCCCGCTCCTGGTGCTTTGCTTAGCCGCGATGATGACGCAACAAGCGTTCGATGGCTTGCGCCAAGGGACCTTGCGGCAATGAGTCATGCAGCTTTTCAAATGATTCCAAGGCCCGTTCGTCCAGGACTTGTACCTGGCGCGCGGGCTTTTCTGTCACAGCTGCAAACAAATGGGCTTGCACGTGCACCAGCGCCTCGCTAATGTTCCAGCCAGCGGCATTCATCTGCCGTGTGACAGTGGGCAACAGCTGACGCAGCTTGGCCGCATGTGCGGCGCTGGGAACTGCCAGCGTCAATTGCTGTCTGTCTATACGGGCTACTTTACAAGCCTTGCCCAAAGCAGGTGGCAAGGCTTTGCTTACATGGGTCTGCGCCGCCATCAGCTGCCGGGCCATTTCCAGTACCTGGGAACCTTGCTGGTCGCTGGCCAGCCAACCCAAAGCGTGGCTTTGCCCGCTACTGCGTTTTGGCGCGGATGAGGAAAAAGGAGGCTTCCAGGTCATGTTCGAGGTTATACGATAGTGGATCAACATAAAGACTATACGTCCTTAGATGCCAAAGCCAAAGGGGTGCGCCGTACGGTGATCGCCCTGGTGGCTCTGGTATCGCTGGGCGTTTCCGCAGCGGCGGGAGCTCTGGTGCAGTCGCACTGGGGTGAACGCGGTGGCGTGTCGCTGGACGCGGATATGGCCCAGAGCCAGGCCGCTGCCATGCAGGACAACGTGACCCGCCTGGCCGAAAAAGTCGGCGGTTTGCAGGCCAAACTGATCGAGATGGACGGTGTCAGCAAGCGCGTGGCCAAGGCGGCCGGCATTGAGTACACCGATCCGGAGCTGGCCGGTGCCATGCCCGTGCAGGATCTGGCCGTCATGGACAGCATGGATGGAGCCGATCTGGTCTGGAACGCCGACCGTCTGGGCGAGCAGCTGGATAATCTGGCCAAACAGATGTCCGAGCAACAGGACTGGTTTCAGATGCTGGATTCCGTGCTGACCGAGCGTACCGGCAACGAAGCCCGTCTGCCCAATTACCGTCCGGTGGATTATGACGAGGTAGCTTCTTCCTTTGGCTGGCGTCGTCACCCGATTTCGGGCCGTCATGCCTTGCACGAAGGCCTGGACTTTCCAGCACCCAAGGGGACGCCTATCTATGCCGCATCCGGTGGGGTGGTATCGGAAGCCCGCTATATGACCGGCTACGGCAAGCTGGTGGAAATCAATCATGGCAATGGCATGAGCACGCGATACGCCCATGCGTCATCAATCGTTGTTAAATTAGGCGACGTAGTAGAAAAAGGGCAGTTGATCGCCCGTGTCGGATCTACCGGGCAGTCCACAGGTTCGCACCTGCACTTTGAAGTGCGCATGGCCGGACATGCTCTGGATCCCAAGCTTTTTCTGCCGGCGCGTGAGTATGTAGAACAGCAGATCGCGCAATTGGATTCGGACAAGTAGTTCCGTCTTGCAGCATGTGCGTTAAACTGATTGTTTGCTTGCGCATCCCTTTTAACCAGAGATAGGCTCGAGGCACAGATTCAAGCCCTTGCGGCCTCGCCTACATTGACGACACAAGAATGGTTTCATTGCTGAAAAAGCTTATTGGCAGTCGTAACGACCGACTGCTCAAACAGTACCGTAAGCAGGTCGCCCAGATTAATGCTCTTGAGCCTACTATTCAGGGCCTGAGCGACGAGGCCTTGGCAGCCAAGACGCAGGAGCTGCGCCAACGTGTTCAGGATGGCGCCTCGCTTAACTCGCTCCTGCCCGAGGCTTTTGCTGTAGTACGCGAGGCGGGTGTCCGTGTATTTGGCATGCGCCACTTTGACGTGCAGATGCTCGGTGCCATTGCCTTGCACAACGGCAAGATTTCCGAAATGCGTACGGGTGAGGGTAAAACCCTGACCGCGACTTTGGCCGTGTACCTGAATGCACTGTCCGGCAAAGGCGTGCACGTGGTGACCGTCAATGATTACCTGGCTCGACGCGATGCGAACTGGATGGGGCGTCTGTACAACTTCCTGGGTCTGAGCGTGGGCGTCGTAGTTCCCCAGCAAGACAATGCCGAGAAGATTGCCGCCTACCAGGCTGACATTACCTACGGTACCAACAACGAATTTGGTTTTGACTACCTGCGCGACAATATGGAATACCGCGCCGAGGATCGCCGCCAGCGCGGTTTGTCCTACGCGATTGTCGACGAAGTTGACTCCATCCTGATCGACGAAGCCCGTACACCGCTGATCATCTCCGGCCAGGCCGAAGACAATACCGAGCTGTACGTGCGCATGAACGTGGTTCCGCCCATGCTGACCCGCATGACGCAAGAGCCTCGTCCACACGAGCCCGAGCCCGAAGGCGACTTCTGGGTCGATGAAAAGGGCCAGCAGGTTCATATTTCCGAAGCCGGTCACGAACGTGCCGAGCAGATCCTGACCGAAATCGGTTTGCTTCCCGAAGGCGAGTCGCTGTACGAACCGCGCCACATTTCCCTGATGCACCACCTGATGGTCGCTCTGCGCGCCCACAACCTGTTCTTCCGCGACCAGCAATACGTGGTCCAGGACGGCGAAGTGGTGATTGTGGACGAATTTACCGGCCGTTTGATGGCTGGTCGCCGCTGGTCGGATGGCTTGCACCAGGCTGTGGAAGCCAAGGAAGGCGTTCGCATCCAGAACGAAAACCAGACGCTGGCTTCGATTACTTTCCAGAACTACTTCCGTATGTACGACAAGCTGTCGGGCATGACGGGTACGGCCGATACCGAAGCCTATGAGTTCCAGGAAATCTATAGTCTTGAAACCGTCATCATTCCACCGAATCGTCCGCTGGCCCGCAAGGATCAGAACGACCAGGTCTTCAAAACCGATGACGAGAAGTTCAATGCCATTCTGAAAGACATTCAGGACTGCCACGAGCGTGGTCAGCCTGTACTGGTAGGTACCACCAGCATTGAAAACTCCGAGCTGATTTCCACACGCTTGAATGCCGCTGGCGTCAAGCACGAGGTGCTGAACGCCAAGCAACACGCCCGTGAAGCCGACATCGTGGCTGAAGCTGGTATGCCCGGTCACGTGACCATCGCCACCAATATGGCCGGTCGTGGTACGGACATTGTCTTGGGTGGCAGCATCGAACGTGCAATTTCTCAGGTGCGTGAAGACGAGTCCCTGAGTGCCGAGCAGAAAGAAGCCAAGATCCAGGCTATTCGTGCTGCTTGGGAACCGCTGAACCAGCAGGTCAAACAGGCTGGTGGTTTGCGCATTATTGGTACCGAGCGTCACGAATCCCGCCGTATCGACAACCAGCTGCGTGGTCGTGCCGGTCGTCAGGGTGACCCAGGTTCCTCGCGTTTCTACCTGTCGCTGGAAGATTCGCTGATGCGCATCTTCGCCGGTGATCGTGTGCGCGCCATCATGGAGCGTCTGCGTTTGCCGGAAGGCGAGCCTATCGAAGCCCGCATGGTGACTCGTTCCATCGAATCCGCTCAGCGCAAGGTCGAGGCCCGCAACTTCGATATTCGTAAACAGTTGCTGCAGTATGACGACGTGGCCAACGATCAGCGCAAGGTGATCTACGCCCAGCGTAATGAAGTGCTGGAGTCGGCTGATATTTCCGACACCATCAGCAGCCTGCGCGAAGCCGCCGTCAGCCGTCTGTTCCGTGAATACGTGCCGCAAGACACCATGGAAGAGCAATGGGATATTCCCGGCTTGACCACCGCTTTGCAAAGCACCTTCCAGATTGAGCTGCCTTTGGCTGAAATGCTGGAGAAAGAATCCAATCTGACCGACGATGACTTGCATGATCGCGTTATCGAAGAATCCCAGCGTCTGCTGCAAGCCAAGATTGATCTGGTGGGGCAGCCTAACTGGGGCAACTTCGAGCGCTCCGTGCTCTTGCAGTCCATTGATACGCAATGGCGTGGCCATTTGCAGGCCCTGGATCACCTGCGTCAGGGGATTCATCTGCGCGGTTATGCCCAGAAAGACCCCAAACAGGAATACAAGCGTGAAGCTTTCGAGCTGTTCTCCGACATGCTGGACCGTGTGCGTGATGAAGTGGTCAAAGTGCTGATGACCGTGCGTATTCAGACTCCGGAGCAGGTCGAGGAAGCCGCGGTTGAGGTTCCTGCCAATTCCAATGTCCGTTTCCATCATTCGGATTACGATGCTGCCTTGAGCGGTGAAGATCCCGGTCTGGACGAAGCGGCCAAGGGCGAAGTGCCACGCGTAGGCCGTAACGATCCTTGCCCATGCGGCAGCGGCAAGAAATACAAGCAGTGCCATGGGCGCTTGAACTGATTCTGACTCAAGCTGCCCAGCCTGCAGGCTGCGAGATCAAACCCCATGAGCCCCTGGCGCATGGGGTTTTTTCTTGGATGCCAGTTTTGTTGCTGCGAACTGATCTGTGAATGGTTATATCCCGCTCATGCAGGGCCGTTTTTCCCTGTAAGCTACAGGACGCAGCTTGGTGCTACCGGCTGCAGCTGATCGTTTCTTCTGTGTGTTTTTCTATGACAACATCTCCCTTATTGCATCGTGTTGCCCTGATCGGGGCGGGCGAAGTCGCGCATTTTTATGGTGCTGCCTTGAAGTCGGCTGGTGTGCAGGTGCCGTTTATCCTGGTGCGCCGGGAAAGTGCCGCAGCCGGCGAACTGGCGCAGCAATTGGGAGCGAAACTGTGTTTGCAGGCGGATACGGATTGGCGGAGTCTTGACGGCGTGTTGTCGGCAGTGACGGGAACACAGGCAGACATAGTGGCCAAGGCCGTCATGCCGCATTTGTCTGTGGGAACGCTGTACATGGATTTGTGTACGGCCGAGCCCCAGGACATGGAGAGCATGGACGCTTTGGCGCGACAGCATGGAATCGAGCTGGCTGACCTGGCGATTATGGGCTCTGTGCCCTCTACAGGCGCTCAGACGGCTTTGTTGGCGGCAGGGCAAGGGGCAGGCAGGGCTGCGGCGTTTTGGCAGGCTCAGGGCGCTTCTGTGCGTATCTTGCCGGGACAGGCGGGGGATGCAATGCGCTTGAAGCTGCTGCGCAGTTTGATGACCAAGGGGCTGGAGGCCTTGGGAATTGAAAATTTGATGCTGGCCGAGCGCATGGGTTTGCGGGCCGAGCTGTATGAAGTCCTGGAGGATTTGAATCAGCGGGGCTTGCAGGACTTCATGGAGTCCTGCCTGCGCAGCCATCTGGTGCACGGCGTGCGCCGCCGTGACGAGGTTCTGCAAGTGCGTCGTCAGCTGGAGTTGGCAGGCATTGCGCCGCGAGTGACCAATGGCGTACTGGATTTTTTTGAGCACACGGCGCAGACCGAGTCTTTGCAAAGAGCTCAGGCCGTGGGGACACAGGAAAGTCTGGAGGTGTTCTTGGAAGAGGCCCGACAGTCGTCCTCACGCTCTTAGTTGTTCGGAAGGACAGTTTGTTGCTCGCGTTTGAGTCTGAGGTAACTTTTTTGGGGGGCTATCAAGTTTTTCCCTTCGGGAAAGGGTAAAGAGCTTGTGCTTAATAAGATGAAGCACACATACTGAAATTCAACGTTCAGCAGTCCGATATTTAGATGTTCCAGTGGCCGGATTTTCAGGCCCTCTGGGGCCAAAAGATTAAAAGAGTCGATTGATTCCCTTTGATGCAGAAATAAAAAACCGGCCAGAAGCCGGTTTTTTTAATCATGCCTGCAGGTGATTTACAGCAAGAAAACTGTTGCCAGCCCCAGAAACAGCAAGAAACCCAGTGAGTCCGTCGCAAAGGTCAGCAATACCGAGGAGCCCACAGCAGGGTCATTGCCAAAGCGATCACGCAGAATCGGGATCATCACGCCCAGCGCCGCGCCAATCAACATATTGCCGATCATGGCGGCCATCATCACGGCAGCAATGGCGATCGAGTCGGAGATAAACCAGGCAAAGAATGCCGTTACCGCGCTGCCACAGACACCAACCAGAAAGGTCACCAGCAGTTCGCGCTTGATCAATGGCAGGACGTTGGAACCTGTGACTCGGCCGGTGGCAATGGCACGAATGATCATGGTCATGGTCTGGTTGCCGGAGTTGCCACCAATACCGGCCACAATCGACATCAGGAAAGCCAGGATCACGATGTGGCTGACGGTATCCTCAAAGCGCGAGGCAATGAAGGAAGCCGTTGCCGCCGTACAGAGGTTGATCAGCAGCCAGGGAGCCCGGTTGCGGATAGCCGTACGGATGGGCGAGAAAATATCGTCCTCTTGCAGACCGGCACGAGACAGGGCCTGTTCTTCCGAGTCCTCTTGCAGCACGTCCACTACTTCGTCAATGGTGACTCGGCCAATCAGGCGGCCAATATCGTCCACCACAGGAGCAGACACCAGGTCATAACGCTCAAAGGCCCCGGCCGCATCCGAGTCCGAATCCAGTGGATTCAGAGTCAGATAATCGGTTGACATGACAGAGGACACCAGGGTTTCAGGCTCGCTGACTAACATGCGGGTCAGGGACAGTGTGCCTTGCAGTTTATCGGCCCGGTCCACCACGAAAATCTGGTCAGTGTGGTCTGGCAGTTCCTGCAAACGACGCAGGTAACGCAGGACCACTTCCAGGGTGACATCCTCGCGCACGCGCACCATGTCAAAGTCCATGATGGCGCCCACGGTGTCTTCGGGGTAGCCCATGGCTTCGATCAACTGTGCACGCTCCTCGTCCGTCAGGCCGCGCTGCACGGCTGCCACCACATCGGGCGGCAGGTCAGGGACCAGATCGGCAATTTCGTCGGCATCCATATTGCCGGCGGCCGCGATCAGGTCCGCGGCGTCCATGGAACGAATCAGCGATTCACGTGCCCAGTCCGCTACTTCCAGCAGCACGTCGGCGTCGTGCTCGGCATCCACCAATTGCCAGATGGCCTGGCGCTCCAGCTCGGGCAAGGACTCCAGAATGAAGGCAATGTCGGCCGGGTGCAGATCGTTCAGGATGGCCTTGATCTCGCTTTCATGCTGGCGATGGATCAAGCCCTCAAGCAGGTTGGAGCGGTCGTCGTCCTCGAACTGGCGCTGGGCCAGCGATTCCACCACTTCCTGGCGCTTGAGGATGTTTTTCAGGCGATAAAGTGCCTGCTGCGCATCCTCGGGCTCCAGGCGGCGTGGCTTGGGAGTGTCACTGGGCGAAGTAGGGGGTACCAGGTTTTCCTGCATAGGCCTGCCTGTCACGAATACTTAGAGAGGGGGCAGCGGGCGGCTGCGGCGCTCGTCATCGGTAGCCACATAGGTAAGCGTGGCTTCCGTTACCTTGACCGTTTCAAGTTGCAGGCGTTTGCGTTCTGCATACACTTCCACCGAAACCGTAATGGAGGTGCGGCCTGTTTTGATGATTTCTGTGTAGAAACTGAGCAAATCACCCACAAACACGGGCTGCTTGAAGGTGAAGGCATTCACGGAAATGGTGGCAACCCGGCCTTGGGCGCGTCGTGTTGCAGGAATCGCTCCGGCAATGTCCACCTGGGACATGATCCAGCCACCAAACACGTCACCGTGAATATTGGCGTCTGTGGGCATGGGCATGACGCGCAGGGTGGGGGCTCCGTCCGGGAGCGAAGAGATGTTGCTTGAAGTAGTCACAAATACTCCCGTATTGGAAGAAAGGGTGGTGGGACAGATGCCCGTCGCGCGGAGCGCACGCCGTCAACAATAGAACCTGCCATTGTAACGGCCAGCTTTGGCTCCGCTATGAAACATTTGTTAAAGCATCAACGGTGTTGTGCCAGCCAGTCCAGAGCCAATTTGGCCCAATAGCTGGCACCAATAGGAATCAGGGCGTCGTTGAAGTCGTAGCTGCCGTTGTGCAGCATGCACGGACCCATGCCGTGGCCCTGGCTGCGGTGGTCGCCATCGCCATTGCCTAGCCAGACATAGCAGCCGGGGACTTCTTGCAACATGAAGGAGAAATCTTCGGCGCCCATGGAAGGGCGGATGTCCTGACGCAGCTTGTCGGGGCCAACCAGCTCCTTGATGACTTGTGCGCAAAAGGCCGCTTGCTCGGGATTATTGATGGTGGGAGGGTAGCGGCGGTCAAAGTCGAACTCGGCCTTGCAACCCTGGGCGGCACAGCTTTGCTCGCACAGTTCGCGCATGCGGGTCTCGACCAGGTCCAGGGCTTCGGTGGAGAAGGTGCGTACCGTGCCGCGCATGACTGCTTCGTTGGGAATAACGTTATCGGCAGAGCCGGCATGAATCTGGGTAATGCTCAGCACCACGGGTTCGAGGGGGTCCACATTGCGGCTGACAATGGTTTGCAGACTTTGCGCCAGTTGCACGGCCGCCATGATGGGGTCCACGCCCAGATGGGGCATGCCTCCATGGGCGCCTTTGCCTTCAATGCGAATTTCAAAGGTATTGCTGGAGGCCATCATGCCGCCTGGCAAAACCCCGAAGGTGCCAGCAGGCATGCCGGGCCAGTTATGCAGGCCAAAAACAGCTTGCATGGGGAACAGCGTGAACAAGCCATCCTTGATCATTTCGCGTGCGCCGCCAAAACCTTCTTCGGCAGGCTGAAAAATCAGATAGATGGTGCCCGCAAAATCACGGTGCTCGGACAGGTAGCGCGCTGCACCCAGCAGCATGGCGGTATGTCCATCGTGTCCACAGGCATGCATCTTGCCGTCGTGACGGCTTTTGTGTTCGAACTCGTTCAGCTCCTGCATGGGCAGGGCGTCCATATCGGCGCGCAGCCCCACGGATGGACCTTCGCCGCCCGTACCCTTCAGGATACCGACAACGCCTGTCACGCCCAGGCCACGATGTACCGGAATATCCCATTTCTCCAGCCAGGACGCGACTTGATCGGCCGTCCGGGTTTCCTCGAAAGCCAGTTCGGGGTAGGTGTGGAGATCGCGCCGGATAGCCGCAATTTCATGCGACCAGGCGGAAATGGGTTCAAACAGCTTCATGATGCGGGCTTGTCCTTGGGTTTGAACAATAAAGTAGAGTAGAGTTAACCATAAATAAACACGTATTAGGTGACAAGCCCTTGGATACTCAGCAAAAACCTTGGCTCGAGCATTATCCGGCCTCCGTGCCCCATGAGATTCAGTTAGGCGCCGAGCAGACCTTGATCGATTGTCTGGATGCCGCCATGAAAAAGCATAAGGACAGGACTGCGCTGACCTTTATGGGGCATGACATTTCCTATGAACATCTGGACCGCAGCGCGGATGCCTTCGCGGCTTGGTTACAGGCACAGGGGCTGGAGCGTGGCAGCCGTGTGATGTTGATGCTGCCCAATGGTTTGCCCTTCCTGATTTGCTTGCTGGGCACCATGCGGGCGGGCATGGTGGGCGTCAATACCAACCCGCAATACACCGAACGCGAACTGGAGTTCCAACTGGCCGATAGCCAGGCTCAGGTCATTGTGATTCTGGAAACCTTTGCGCATGTGCTGCAGCAAGTTCCTGACAATGTGAAGCCTGCCCACGTGGTGTTGAGTACCGTGGGTGATCTGATGGGGCTCAAGGGCAGCGTGGTGAATTTCGCCGTGCGTTATTTGAAACGCATGGTGCCGTCTTATTCTTTGCCGGGTTCGCACAGTCTGAAGGCCGTGCTGGAGCAGGGCAGCAAATTGAGCCTGAGCCGTCAGCCCGCCAAACCGGATGATTTGGCGCTGTTGCAATACACGGGCGGTACAACGGGCCGCCCTAAAGGCGCCATGTTGAGCCAGCGCAATTTGATGGCAAACGTCTTGCAGGTGGAGGCCGTGGGCTTTCCCGCTTTGGGCGACTTTAAAGGTCCGGCTTACACCATGATGGTGGCCTTGCCGCTGTATCACATCTTTGCGCTGACGGTTTGCGGTCTGTTTGCCATGTATGCAGGTATGCATATGGTGCTGGTGATGAATCCGCGCGATCTCAATTCGGTTTACAAGGCCTGGAAACGCAATCCGCCTGAAGTCGTTCCAGCGGTGAATACCTTGTTCAATGCGCTGGCGAATCACGAAAAATTCCGTACCTTGCCGTTTGCGCAGCTCAAACTGTGTCTGGCCGGTGGTGCCGCCTTGCAAAAAGCCGTGGCCGAGCGTTGGCTGGCTGTGACGGGCTGCCCTTTGATTGAAGGCTATGGTCTGTCGGAAACCTCCCCGGTGGTGGCGGTGAACTCGACGGATTCACGCGATTACAGTGGCACGATTGGATTTCCCTTGCCTTCAACCGATGTGCTCTTGCTGGACGAACAGGGGCAACCGGTTGCCATGGGCGAACAAGGCGAGCTGGCCGTCAAAGGGCCGCAGGTTATGTCGGCTTACTGGAACCAGCCGGAGGAAACCGCCAATGTCTTTACGCCTAATGGTTTCTTGAAGACAGGTGATATCGGTGTCATGGATCAGCAGGGACGTATTCGTCTAGTGGATCGCAAGAAAGACATGATTCTGGTGTCGGGCTTCAACGTCTATCCGAATGAAATTGAAGACGTGGTGGCGGCGCATCCTGATGTGCTGGAAGTGGCGGCGGTGGGGGTGCCCAGCGAGCACAGTGGTGAAAGCATCAAGCTGTTCGTGGTCAAACGTAATCCGTCCTTGACTGAAGCCGATATCAAGCAATGGTGCAAAGAGCGTCTGACGGCGTACAAGCGTCCCCGCATTATTGAGTTCCGTGATGAACTGCCCAAGAGCAATGTGGGCAAGATCTTGCGCCGCGTCCTGCGGGATGAGCAAGCCAAGCCTGAAGCGCAGGCTTGATTTGGAGGTTTGGAGGACGGGGCGACTATTTAGCAAATTGCTAAACCTGGCCTGCAACCTGATCTGTATGAAAAAAGCGAGCCGTTTTTAAATGGCTCGCTTTTTTATCGGGCGATGAAGATCAGAGCAGGAGGTTTGGCAACTGGCCCCGAATAAGGCGTTAAGGCTTGGGTTTGGTCGGACGCTGTGTCAGCGACGGACGCACCATGCCCAGCAACTCATCGGCAATGTGGGCATTGCCTGCGTAGACGTGACCGCTGACGGGCCAGGGCTCTTCCTGATACAGGTCCTGACACACACCCTTGGCTTCACGCACCAGCAAGGTGCCAGCGGCAACGTCCCAAGGGGCCAGGCCCATTTCCCAGTAACCGTCGTAACGCCCACAAGCCACCCAGGCCAGGTCCAGTGCGGCGGCACCCATGCGGCGCACACCACGGCTGCCTGTAATGGAGGCGTTCAGGCTGGGCATGTATTGGTCGGAAAAAGAGAAGTCGCGGAAAGGAAAGCCTGTGGCCAGGACCGAGTCCGCCAGTTTTTTCGATGAGGATGTCTGAATACGGCTGCCATTCAACCAGGCGCCCACACCGTACATGGCGGTAAACAGCTCTTCGCGATTGGGGTCGTAGACCACGGCAATGACCGGCGTGTCCTGGGTCAGAACGCCGTTATCCATTTGCGTGCCGGCCGGGGCAATCAGGGCAACTGAGACGGCATAGTGAGGAATGCCGTGCAGGAAGTTGGTCGTGCCATCCAGCGGGTCGATATACCAGGTGGGACGGCCTGTATTCACGCCGCCGCTTTCCTCGGCCACGATATCAATGTCCGGGGTGCGCTCCATCAGCACACTGATGCAGGCCTGCTCGGCTTCATGATCGGCTTGCGACACCAGATCGTTGTGCATTTTGTTACTGATCACCAGAGAGCTACGGTCCGACGCATAGGCTTGTAAAATAGCGGCGGCGGCATGGGCTGCGGTAACAGCAGCGTCCAGGCAGGCGCTGAGCGGTAAACGTGACAATGGCATGGCAATCCGGTTTTAAAAAAGAAAAGTCTGAAGCTGAGACTTTTCATTGTACGTGTTTGTTGGTGTCAGTTTGATTAAGGCCAGTTTAAGGGGTTAGAGCGTGTGTGAGTGTTGTTATGGGCAAGAAAATTAATGGCTGCCTCTGCGTTTGAGCCCCTGGTCCCGGCTGTTCTGGAATTCAATGAGCGTGGCGTGCCTGTCAGCGCGGTGTATCAGGATAGCTATCACCCGGCAGATGGCCCTTTGGGGCAGGCACGACGGGTGTTTCTGCACGGTAATGGTCTGCCCGAGCGTTGGCGGGGGCGATCCCAATTTACGATTTGTGAAACCGGCTTTGGACTGGGGGCCAGCTTTCTGGCTACCTGGCAGGCCTGGCGTCAGGACCCGGAGCGCAGCCAGCGGCTGCATTTCGTGTCGGTTGAGGCTCATCCTTTCCGCCATTCAGATTTGGCGATTCTGTACGCCCGCTTGCCCGAGGAGTTGCAGACCCAAGCCCAGGAACTGCTGGCAGCCTGGCCCATACTGGTGCCGGGCATACACAGGCTGGAGCTGGATAGGGGACAAGTCACACTGACCTTGGCCTTTGGGCAAGCCGAAACCATGATGCGCGAGTTGCACTGCCATGCGGACGCGTTTTACCTGGATGGCTTTGCGCCCCGTGGCAATCCTTCCATGTGGTCGCGGTCGGTCCTGGGGCAACTGGTGCGTCTGGCTGCGCCGGGGGCGACAGCGGCTTCCTGGTGCTGTGCCGGGCAGGTGCGACGTGATCTGGCCTCGGTAGGTTTTGAAGTGGAAAAAGTCCCCGGTGCCGGGGGGAAGTGGTGCACCATTCGCGCTCGCTTGCGTCCCCACCTGGGACGACGCAGCAATTTGCCACTACAGCAAGGGCGGGCGGTAGTGATTGGTGCCGGTTTGGCGGGGGCGACCTGTGCCTGGGAGTTGGCCCGCAAAGGTGTGCCCGTTCTGGTTTGTGATCCGGCACTGAGCCAGGGCCTGGATGCGACGCATCAAGGTCACCGTCTGGCTGCCATCTCCCCCGTGTTCGCCCTGGATGATGCCCCCTTGGCCCGCTTGAGCCGTAATGCTGTTCTGCATGCCTGGCAGGGCTGGAAAGACTTGCCGGAAGCGGCTCGCCCGCGTCGAGTCGGAACCTTGGTGTTTGGGCAGGCGGGCAATAGTGATGCCGAAATTCAGCAGGCGCTGGAGCGTTTGGCCTTGGACCAGGATTGGGTGCAATGGCTGGATCGTGAGCAGGGCTCGGCCTTGGCTGGGGTGCCGCTGCAAGGCGGTGGCCTGTATTTTCCGCAAGGCATGGTAGTGAATCCCGGTGCACTGGTGGCTCATCTGCTGGATCACCCCTTGATTCAATGTCTGCCAGAGCAGGTGTCCTTGCGAGCCGGCCAGGAGCCGGGGGTGTGGGATATCTGCAATCAGCAGGGGGAGCGCCTGGAAAGCAGCAATCGTGTAGTGATAGCCGCGGCAGCCCAAAGCCTGAGTTTGCTGCCCGACGAGTTCTTAGCCCAGCATCCTCTACCACGGTTGGCGGCCATGCAACGTCTGGCCGGGCAGGTGACATACTTGCCTGCCGACCAGGCTTTGACTCGTGGTGAAGTGACTTTAAGTGGTCAGGGCTATATCCTGCCTGTAGACCCGCAGGGGCAAGTTATCGGCAGCACCTACGAACGTTTTGGTGAATCTGCCCAGGTCAGCCGCCAGGGCCATCAGCAAAATATAGAAAAAGTTTCTGTCATGCTGGCCAATCCCGCTATGACGGTGGCAACACCTGCACAAGGATGGGCCGGTTGGCGCTGTGCTTTAAGTGATCATTTGCCCGTGATGGGTTTTGTGCCGGGCCTGCCCGGTTTGTTTATGGCTGCGGCTTACGGCTCACGTGGTTTGAGTTGGAGCCTGCTGGCAGCCAGTTTGTTTGCCGCTTATTGTCTGGAGGAACCCATTCCTTTGGAGCGGCGTTTGGAGCAAGCCTTAATACCTCGCTAAGGCCCTTTTTTCGAATTATTTCGGCGAAATGTGAAGCAACATTTTCCTTTGTAGCGCAAATACGTCAAAATAGTGGCCTTGTTAAGTAATCTTGAGCGTGACCCTGCGATCAGCATCGTGCCGTTCGCTCCACTCTGACGACGTGACACAATTGTTTAATCATCTGAGTTTGTTGACGACGAAACCGGCCCAGGCCGATTTCGCTTTTGTCGAAACCGATTTTGCGCTGCGCATCGAAGCTCATGCGCCGGGTGTTTTTCGTTTCCGCTGTATGCCGGCTACCCGGCTCGATAATGAAAAGCTCAGTACCCGTGCCAAAGCTTTGGGCGATATGCTGCTGGCCCGCCATGAGGCGGTCAGCGAATTTCAACTGGAAGCAGCCGATTCGGGCTGGCGGATTGAGCAGGGCGAGCTTGCCCTGCACATTCAGGCCAATCCGTGGCGCTTTGAGGTCCGGCGTGGCGAGCAACTGCTCTTGAGCAGTGGCGGTCAGCCATTGATGCTCGAGCAGGAGCCCAATAGTTGCTGGCAGCTGGTTCTGGCCCTGGCCGAGGAAGACGCCCTGTATGGTTTGGGCGAAACCCTGGGCGAACTGGACCGCCGCGAGGAAACGGTTGATACCGATCGTCCGGACGACCGCAGCCTGCCTTTGCTCTGGAGCACCCAAGGCTGGGGTTTATACATCAATACCTTCGAGCGGGTTGAACATGATCTGGGTCAGCAAGACCTGGATGCGTACCGCGCTCGTGTACACGCTGCCGAACTGGATTTCTTCCTGTTCCTGGGTGATCCCAGCGAAATCATCAATCAGTACTCGGCCTTGACGGGTCGTGCCGGTCAGCCCGGTGTCACGCCTATGGGCTTGTGGCTGGATGGCGCTCAGGCGCAGGATGTAACGTCCTTGCGTGAGCTGGCCAATCAGTGCCGCGAGCGGGGTATTGCGCTGGATGTGGCCGTCTTGCCGCCACCGGAGCCTTACGATTTTCAGCAGGACAAGCCTACGCTGGAGTGGGATGCCGCCCGCATGGCTGACCCTCGCGACGCTTTCTCTGCCTTGCAGAATGATCAGTTGCAGCTGGCCGCCTGGACTCGTCCTTGCGTACTGGCGGGCACCAGCTTGTTCGAAGAGTGGGAAGATCGCGGTTGGTTGCTTATCAATGATGACGACGGCTGCGCCTATGTCTTCCCTGGCGATGAGCTAAGCGGTGGACGCGACTACGGTTTGCTGGACCTGACCCACAAAGACGTGTTCCGCATGTGGACCGAGCGCCAGCGTCAGATGGTCGACGATGGTCTGGGTGCCGTGCTGTGCAATGCCCGCTTTGATATTCCGGATGCCATCACCAGCCGTGGTGGCGAGTCGGGCGCCCTGTTGCGTGCGATTTACCCTGTGCTGGCACGTCAGGCCCTGTTTGATGCTGTTGCCGGTCACAAGACACCGCAAGAAGGCGTGGTTGCCAGCCGTGACTTGAGCCCATCTTCCCAGCGCTTTGCCTGGCAGTTGGGCCCGCAGGTGGAAAACACCTGGGCAGGTCTGACGCAATCCCTGAAGTCGGCCCTGGCTACGGGTAATAGCGGCGTGCCTATTCAGATTCATGGCTGGGGCAATGCATCAGCATCGACTAGCGAAATGACGCCAGAACTGTATCTGCGTTGGTTGGCCATGTCGGTTTTCTCGGCAAACTTCAGTCTGCAAGGTATTCCTGCCTTGCGTCCTGATGCGTTTGACGAAGAAACCCAGGCTCAGGTTGCTCATTGGCTGGAGTGGCGTTTCCGTCTGGTGCCTTATGTATTGGGCATTATTGAAGACGCCGTGCGTACAGGCTTGCCGGTACAGCGCTCCATGGCTCAAAGTTTCCCGGCAGATGCCCAGGCTCGCTTGTGGGATACCCAGTATTTGTTGGGTCCTGCCTTGCTGGTGGCTCCTGTCTTGCAGCCCGGCCAGGATATCGAGGTCTACCTGCCTGAAGGCGATGCCTGGTGGGATCTGAGCACGGGCTGGCGCTATGAAGGCGGCACCATCCTGAAAATGACTGTGGGTCTGGACCGCTTGCCGGTCTTTGGCCGCGAAGGCCATATGCTGTGCCTGGGACCGGTGGTCAAGCATACATCCGAGTTCAACTCGGCTCGTTTGCTGGATGAGGTCTGGATGTTTGGCATGCCCGAGCACAGCCCGGTTGTGATGCGCAACAAGATTCGCGTCATGCAGATGCAGGGTTCGAGCTACATCAAGGGTCTGGAAGGATTGAAGATCCTGCCGTCCGAAGGGCTGGAGGTTAAACGCCGTGGTGCCGAGGTTCGTATTTCTCGTGCCCGTTAAGCGCCAGACGAGCCTGATCGTCTTTGAATGCCTCCCGGCATTGGGGTCTGACCTCAGTCTCGGGAGGCATTTTCTATTTTCAGCAGTAAATGCTCCTGGATAGATGTTCCGATTTTGTTTCTGAAACAGGGAAAAGGTCAGGGGCGGGGCCTTAGCAAGACGCTGTTTTCAGGTTTTTTAAAGAAAAACGCCTTTTTCCCAATTATTTTGCATTTAGTGCTTGACGGCTCCTTCGAATCAGGCCATAATTTCATCTTTCAGTAGGGGGTCGTTAGCTCAGTCGGTAGAGCAGCGGACTTTTAATCCGTTGGTCGCGCGTTCGAGTCGCGCACGACCCACCACTAAACTGAAACGTAGAAACAAGGCCGCTCTTAGCGGCCTTTTTCTTTGGGCGCTTGCCTTGCACAGCCAAGGTCACATCCGCGCATTGGCCGGTCGGAAATCTTGCTATACAGTGCAGCCCTCAGTATGGTTTCAATATTTCCTTGGGTTATATCTATCTGGTCATAGTCAAATTTGCTTTATGGTAAATTTCGCTTACAGCTCAGGCTTTTATAACTCGACTGACTAACTAGGCTGAGTTCATCTTGATTCGTCTTGAACACATCTCAAAAACCTATTCCCTGGCAGGCAAGACCGTTCATGCTTTGAACGACGTTTCCTTGCAGATTCACCAAGGAGAGGTCTTCGGTATTATTGGTCGCTCGGGTGCTGGGAAAAGTACGCTGATCCGCATGCTCAATCTGCTTGAGCAACCCAGTTCAGGTCAGGTCTGGGTACAGGATCAGGACATCACACGCTTTTCGGGTGCGCAGTTGCGCGCGTTCCGACAGGGCGTGGGTATGGTGTTCCAGCATTTCAATCTGCTCCATTCCCGCACGGTTCTGGATAATGTCTGTTTTCCTCTGCGCCTGGCAGGGGTGGATCGCGCCCAACGTCACGCTCGCGCTCTGGAAGTGCTGGAGCTGGTGGGCTTGAAGGACCATGCCAATAAGTATCCCCGTCAGTTATCGGGTGGACAACAGCAGCGCGTCGGTATTGCCCGTGCCCTGGCCAATCGGCCGCAGCTTTTGCTGTGCGACGAAGCGACCTCGGCGCTGGATCCAGAAACCACCCAGTCGATCTTGCGTTTGCTGCGTGAGATCAATCAGGAATTGGGGCTGACGATTGTCCTGATTACGCACGGCATGGACGTGATTCGCTCTGTCTGTGATCGGGTTGCCGTGATTGATGCCGGCAAGATCGTGGAGTGTGGTGAAGTGCTGGATGTGTTTCTGCACCCGCATCATCCCACTACGCAGTCCTTGCTCAGTGAAAGCGGCGTGAACGCTGACGACTGGCATGCCTTGGCAGAAGGTGTGCCCGGTAGTGTCCTGCGCTTGAGCGTGCGCGGTGTGGCGACAACGGAGCCTTTGATCAGCCGCATTACCAGCCAGCTGGGGCTGAATGTCAGCATCTTGCAGGGGGCCATTGGCCGCATCAAGACCGAGCCTTACGGACAACTGGTCGTGGCCGTGGAAGGCGATGCGCAGGCTAAAGCAGGGCTGGATGCCTTGCTGACTGAATTGAATGTCCAATTTGAGGTATTGCGACCATGAACTTTAGCAACCTGGATTGGGCGCTGATTGGTGAAGCCACGATTGATACCTTGTTGATGACGGGTATTTCGCTGGGCTTTACCGCAATTATTGGTTTGCCATTAGGCGTGCTGCTGTTTCTGACCAGCCGCAAGCAGATGCTGGACAATGCCTGGATCTACCAGAGCTTGTCCCTGATCGTGAATATCTTGCGGTCCGTGCCGTTCCTGATTCTCCTGATCGTCATTATTCCTTTGACGCGCATTCTGGCCGGTACGTCGTTGGGCGTGCAGGGTGCTATTCCACCCTTGGTCCTGAGCGCCGCGCCGTTTTTTGCCCGTTTGGTGGAAAACGTCCTGCGTGAACTGGACCCCGGTGTGAATGAGGCCTGCCGTGCCATGGGAGCGAACTCCCGTCAGACCGTCTTGCTGGCTTTGCTGCCTGAGGCGACGACTGGCATAGTGGCGGCCCTGATTGTGACCGCCATTGCCCTGGTGGGGTATTCGGCCATGTCCGGTGTGATCGGCGGCGGTGGCCTGGGTGACCTGGCCTTGCGCTTTGGTTATCAACGATATCAAACGGATGTCATGGTGGTGACCGTGACTATCCTGGTGGTGCTGGTGCAACTCCTGCAGGTGTTTGGAGACGCCATGGTGGCTCGCTTGAGCCGAAAATAAGTCCTGGCAGCTATCGTCATAGTCTTGCCTTTCTGAAACTGGAGTCGCTCATGTCTTTGAAGAAATTTGTTCCCGTTCTGGCCTTGTCCGTGTCGGCTCTGCTGGCCAGTGTGGCCCAAGCTGCCGAGACCCTGTCGGTTGCTGCTACCCCCGTGCCGCATGCCGAGCTGCTGGAGTTTGTGAAGCCTGCTTTGGCCAAGGAAGGTGTGAACCTGGATATCAAGGTGTTCACCGATTATGTGCAGCCCAACCAGCAAGTGGCTGACGGCCATATCGATGCCAACTTCTTCCAGCACAAACCTTACCTGGATACGTTCAACAAAGAACACAAAACCGATCTGGTGTCGGTGGCTGTGGTTCACGTTGAGCCCTTCGGTGCTTACTCCACCAAGATCAAGAGCCTGGATGAGCTGAAAGAAGGCGCGCTGGTGGCGATCCCTAACGATCCTTCCAACGGTGCCCGTGCCTTGCTGCTGCTGCAAAAAGCCGGTGTTCTGACTCTGAAAGATCCCTCCAACATTCTGGCAACCTCGCGTGATGTGGACCAGAACCCCAAGAAGCTGAAGTTCAAGGAGCTGGAAGCCGCTACCTTGCCTCGCGTTCTGGCTGATGTGGATATCGCCCTGATCAACACCAACTACGCGCTGGAAGCCGGTCTGAACCCCACCAAGGATGCTTTGGCTATCGAAGGTGCAGACTCCCCTTACGCCAACTTGATCGCTGTAGCTGCCAAGTCCAAGGATGACCCACGCGTGGCCAAGCTGATCCAGGCTCTGCATAGCGAAGACGTGAAGAAATTCATCGCTGACAAGTACAAAGGTTCTATTGTTCCTGCGTTCTGAATTTGAGTGTTGATACGACTCGCTGTATGAAAAAACCTCGGGATTTCCCGAGGTTTTTCTTTTTTTAAAACTATTAAATACAAACAGTTGTGCTGCTTCGGGTAGGATAGATCAACGCTGGGGCAGGTCATGAGCCTGCGCTGACTTGGGTAAAACATCGAACTGGCTGGTTTTTGGTCAGTCCCTACAGAGGAGTAACGGATGTTCAATAAGAAAATGAAAACCCTGATGGCCGGTTTGGCCTTGGCTTTGGCTTTGCCCGCTGGGCAGGCTCTGGCACAACAAGGCAAAGAGCTGGTGGTCGCAACCGATACGGCGTTTGTGCCTTTTGAGTTCAAGCAAAACGGTAAATACACCGGTTTTGACATCGACCTGTGGGATGCGGTCGCCAAGAAGGCCAATCTGAATTACCGCTTCCAGCCCATGGACTTCAACGGCATTATTCCGGGCCTGCAAACTCGCAATCTGGATGCTGCGCTGGCCGGGATCACCATTCGTGATGACCGCAAGCAAGTGATCGATTTCTCCGATCCTTACTACGAAAGCGGTCTGGCCATTCTGGTCAACACCGATAACTCGGCCATCAAGACTGCCTCCGATCTGGAAGGCAAGACTGTGGCGGTGAAGATCGGCACCGCCACGGTGGACTTCATGCAGCGCTCGGTTCCTACTGCCAAGCTCAAGCTGTTCCCCAATATCGACAATGCCTTCCTGGAGCTGGCAACTGGCCGTGTGGACGCGGTGGTGCACGATACGCCTAACGTGCAGTACTACGCCCAGACTGGCGGTAAGGATCGTGTGAAGGTCACTGGTGCCGTGAAAAGTGGTGACTTCTACGGTATTGCCTTTCCCAAGGACAGCGAACTGGTTCCGGTCGTGAATCAGGCTTTGAAAGATATTCGTGCTGATGGCACCTACGACAAAATCTACCAGAAATGGTTTGGTAAACAGCCTGAATAAACAGGCGTAAAGCCAAGCGCATGCCAAGCGGTGATCGCGTGTCGTAACGGGATCACCGCTTTTATTTTTTGACGCTCTGTTGTGGGCGTTTATTCAAAGACAAAGGTAGCACTGTGACTTTTGAATGGGACGCTATCTGGGGGGCTTTACCCAGCCTGCTGGAAGGTACAAAAATGACGCTGCTCATTACCCTTTTGGGGTTGGTGGGTGGCGCTATATTGGGTTTTCTGACCGGGGTGATTACCACCTATATTCGGGTACCGGTCACCTGGCGCCGAGCCGCCTTGTTCGTGTTGGGCGTGTTTGCACTGGGCTTTGCGCTCAAGGGCCTGTCCTGGCTGATGAGCAATTGGCTGAGCTTTGTGCCAGCCTGGATCTGGAGCTCCATACAGGCGCTGATCGCTCTGTCGCTATTGGGCTTTTTCAGACGCTATCTGTTGTATGTGCTCTCTTTCCTGTGCCAGCTTTACGTGCTGTTCATACGCGGCACGCCTATCGTGGTGCAGGTGATGTTCATCTACTTCGCACTGCCCATGCTGGCCAGTATCCGAATTGACGGGCTGACCGCGGCGATCTTTACCTTGATGATCAACTCCGGGGCCTATATTTCCGAGATTGTGCGTGGTGCCTTGCAATCTGTGCCCAAGGGCCTGAAAGAGGCCGGAGAGGCCATGGGCCTGCCATTTCACAAGATCTTGCGCCACATTATTGGACCGGTGGCGTTTCGCCGCATGATTCCCGCCATGGGTAACCAGTGCATCATCAGCTTGAAGGATTCTTCGCTATTTATTGTGATTGGGGTTGCTGAGCTGACTCGTCAGGGCCAGGAAATTATTGCGAACAACTTCCGTTCGGTGGAGATTTGGGGAGCGGTGGCGGTGATCTACCTGATCCTGACCAGCCTGATTGCCCTGACTCTGAAGTTTATTGAACATCGCATGAGGATTGTATGAGTATTGTCGAGTTCAAGAAGGTAACCAAGCGCTTTGGCGACAATATCGTGCTCGACGATATCAGTCTGAATATTGATAAAGGCGAAGTGGTTGTGGTGGTTGGCCCGTCCGGGTCGGGAAAATCCACCTTCCTGCGCTGCATCAACAAGCTGGAAGACATTCAGGCTGGCGATATCGTGGTCAATGGTTTGAGCGTCAATGGTACGCCCGCTCAGGTGCGCGACTTGCGCCGGGAAGCAGGGATGGTGTTCCAGCAGTTCAATCTGTTTCCGCAGATGAGCGCGTTGGAAAACGTCATGTTCGGGCCCATCCATACGCGTGGCACCAGCCGCTCTCAGGCACGCGAGGAAGCGACGGAGTTGCTGGCCAAGGTCGGCCTGGCCGAGCGTATGAATCATTATCCTAACGAGCTGTCCGGTGGCCAGCAGCAGCGGGTCGCCATTGCTCGTGCCTTGGCGATCAAACCCAAGCTGATGCTGTTTGATGAGCCTACCTCCGCACTGGACCCGGAACTGCGTCAGGAAGTGCTCAAGGTCATGCAGTTGCTGGCGGAAGAGGGCATGACCATGGTGGTGGTGACACATGAGATGGATTTTGCGCGTCGCGTGGGGAGCCGCCTGATCTTTATTGATCAGGGCAGGGTGGCACACGATGGCCCACCTGCGGAGTTGCTGAGTAATCCACCTAGCCAACGTTTGAAAGACTTTTTGCAGCACGTGGCTTAAGAGTCTGGCTGGATCGTCGGCTATAAAAAAGCCCTTCAGGATTTTGGCGATGAAGCCAAGGGCCTGAAGGGCTTTCTTGTGACTACCAGCCTGTGCGTGACAGGCTCGTGCTTATCGGGAAGGCGTCACGTAGATGGTGCGCGTGGCAACGACGCGGTTCGCACCATCCGGCTTGATGCGGATCGTGACCTGACGGGGCGTAAAGCCGGCTGGCAATTCTACAGAGCCATTGATGTAGGCATAACGGCCGACGCTGACAGGCTGGCTGGGCAGGTCCACATTGCCGCTGCGACCATTGCTGTAGCGGCCAGCAGCAACCAACTCCATGGTGCCGGTGAATTCGGCGTCTTTGCCCTTGTCCTGCATCAGCAGCACAAAGTGGTTCAGTTGGCCGTCCGTAACCGAGAACTCGGCAGCGCGAATGCCCGGGGAGGTGCCGCGTGGGTCAGGAGGCATGGCATCGGCAAATAGCGCGATATCCTTTTCCAGCTTGGTGACCATGGCTTGCAGATCGCTGGTCTGTTTGCCCAGCTTGTCTTCCTTCTGGCTGACATCTTCAAGTTCGCGACTGGTCTGGTTCAACTGAGCCTGCAGGCGTTGCTTGTCAGCGTTGGCGCTGTTGAGGTCATAGTGCAGTTGTTCCGACTGCTCCACGGTCAGGCGCGTAGGGCCATAACTTTTTTGCAAGAACAGCAGGCCACCAGCACCTAGGGTAATACCTGTCAAAAGCAGGACAAACCAGCGTGGAATACGGCGTTTTCGACGGCTGGAGCCGTAGGCGGTGGGTTTGAATACGGTGCGTTTGGAGGAACCAAGCATGAGAACAGACGTTCCTGTCAGACAAGGGACTCAAAGCAAATCAAGTCCCGATTACAAAACCCATTAGCATAGACGTCATTGGGGCTATGGAGGCGGGATGGCTGGCTTTGTTGCCCTTTGTTGTGCTTGGAAACGTCTGCCAGCTAGCCTGGAAAATATCAGTTTACTGTGAGGGTGCTAACGATTCCAAGTGTTGGTTTAACTGGGCTAATCGTTCGGGGGTACCGACATCCATCCAGAAACCTTCATGCAGACTGCCCAGCACCTGCCGGCGCTCGATGGCGGCATGCAGCAGGGGGGCGGCTTTGGCAGGCTGATCTTTGGGCAGATGGGCAAAGAGTTCGGGTTTGTAGACCCCTATGCCGCTCAAGGTGGCGCTGCGGGCACCCGCAAGGGTTTTGGCGCATAGGTGCAATTGTCCTTCTTGCATGCCAAAGTCGCCTTCGGGGTGGTGGGGCGGGTTGGGGGTCAGGATCAACCAGGCCTGCTCCGGGCCAGCTTGCAAACGTTCGGCCATGGCAAAGGCTTGGGCAGGATCCCAATCGGACCAGATATCGCCATTCATTAACAGGAAAGGCTGGTCCTGGAAAAAATCCAGTGCCTTGGCAATGCCACCGGCCGTTTCCAGGGCAGATGATTCAGGCGAGTAGCCCAGGCGCAGGCCCCATTGGCTGCCATCACCCAGAGTGGATTCAATCTGCTCACCCAGCCAGGCGTGGTTGATGATGACTTCTCGAAAGCCGGCTTTAGCCAGCGCGCGCAAGTGCCAGACGATGAGAGGCCGACCACCTGCCGGAATCAGGGGTTTGGGGCAGGTGTCGGTCAAGGGGCGCATGCGCTCGCCTCGACCGGCCGCCAGAATCATGGCGCGCATCAGACCGTCATGCCCAAAACAGTTTGGCGACCTTCCAGGCGGTTCAGCAGGCGCAGCAAACCGTTAAAGCACTCGTAGCGGCTGGCCACCTGATGTACATAGCCCAGCAGGCGGGGCATATGGTCCAGATAATGATGTTTGCCGTCACGCAGAGAGAGGCGGGCAAACACACCCAGAATGCGCAGATTGCGTTGCAGGCCCATCCATTCGTATTGCTGGTGGAACACGGCAAAGTCGGCAGGCACATCCAGGCCGGCTTCCATGGCGGCTTGCCAGTAGCGAATTGCCCAGTCCAGTTGTTGCTCTTCCGTCCAGGTAACACGCGCGTCCATCACCAGGGAGGCAATGTCATAGGTGATGGGGCCAGCCAGGGCGTCCTGGTAGTCGATAACACCGGGCTCGCTTTGGCCGGGCAGGGGCATCATCAAATTAGGGCTGTGGAAATCCCGGTGCACGAGTACAGTAGCGCTTTGCACATTGGCCTGAACCAGCTCGGCAAAGGTTTTGCGCAACATCTCCTGATCTTTTTCGCTTAGTTCAAACTGGCGATGTTTTTGGATGTACCACTCGGGGAACACCTGTAGTTCTTCCAGCAAACGCTGTTCGTTGTAGGGAGGCAAACCCGTGGTGTCGGCTTGTTGCAATTTCACCAAGGTCAACAGCGTACTGCGGTACAGTTTGTCCAGCTCGCTTTGCGGCATGGGGGTTTTCAGTGCGGTCTGGAAATTGTCCTGACCCAGATCGCTGAGCAGCAAAAAGCCTTGTTCAGTGTCTGCTGCCAGGATTTCGGGCACGTGGATGCCCGTCGGTGCCAGCAGTTCGGTAACGTGCACAAAGGGCTTGCAGTCTTCCGTGGCCGGAGGCGCATCCATCAAAACGACGGTTCGGTCCAGGGCTTGCAGGCGAAAGTAACGACGAAAGCTGGCGTCGCTGGAGGCCGCTTGCAGGCTGTCCAGATCCAGTCCAAACCGGGACTTCAGGGTGTTCAGCCAGGTAATTGCTTGCTGCAAACGAGGGTCGGTAGCGGCAGAAATAGAAGCAGACATAAATAAAGGGAAGCAGAAGATCGTAACGGATTAGTGTTTAGCAGTGCCGCTAAACGGCAGGCTTAACTATAATACCGGGTCGCCAGGGTTTTTCGTCTCTGGTGGAACAAATGCAGGACATAAATGCAGGACACAACTGGAGGCGCAGTCTTAGTGCGAGTTGCGGCGTGGTATATCGTGTTGATGATGACAGGCATGGGGGTCGCCCAGGCTCAGTCGTCCGTGCGTCCGTCTTTAAAGACGTCCCCCGGTTTGCAAGTGCGCAAGCTCCAGGAAGAGGATATGGCCGTCTATCTGATAGGCGACCAGATGAAAACACTGGAAGATGGTACCTTGCGTCTGGAAGGCGGTGCCCAGGTCCGGCGCATTGATTCTGTCGTCAAAGGCGACCGGATCGACTATCAGGAAAAAACCGGCCAGGTGGAAGTACGTGGCAACGGCCTGATCATGCGTGATGGGGCCCTGGTGCGCAGCCCGGAGTTTGATTACAACCTGGACGCGGATACAGGGCGCATGTCGTCCCCGGAGTTCTGGCTGGGGGCCACCGGCGGTAGCGGTACCGCGACGCAGGCTGATATTCTCAGTTCCAACCATATGCGGCTATCCGATGTGAATTACTCGGGTTGTCCATGTCCTGAGCCTGCCTGGTATATCCAGTCGCCCAAGGTTGATCTGTATTCCAAGGAAAACGAAGGGGTGGCGCGTAATGGCGTCTTGTACTTCAAGGGTATGCCCCTGTTGTATTCTCCCTACCTGACCTTTCCGCTCCGTAAAGAGCGCAAGTCCGGTTTCCTTTTGCCTACTTACGGCATGACGACGCGGGGTGGCATAGACCTGAGCGTGCCGTATTACCTGAATCTGGCCCCTAATTACGATGCCACCCTGACGCCCCGCTTCATGGCTAAACGCGGCGCCATGTTGGGGGGGGAATTCCGTTATCTGGGTGACAGCTTCTCCGGGGAGTTGACCGGTAACTATCTGCCTGATGACAAGGAGCTGGGTTATAAACGCTGGTTGTTCATGGGGCAATATCGCCAGAGCCTGCCTGCCAGTTTCTATTTGAATGCGGATATCCGCCGTGTCTCGGATGATGATTATTTCCGTGACTTCAGCAGTTTTGGATTGAACGATTCCACCATTCAGGATCTGGCCAGCACGGTGACTCTGGGTTGGGGTGGTTCCAAGTATTTCCGCTCTCACGTCAGTGCGACGCGGTATCAGACCCTGCAGGATTCTTCTACTGGATATCGTCAGCCACAGTACGACAAATTGCCTGAGTGGTATTTGGGTGCATCCCGTTATAACTGGGGTGGCTTTGATGTAGTCAGCGATAACTACGCAACCCGTTTCCGTTTGCCGTTTTACAGTGGCAATCTAAGCGAATTTGACAGCATGCGCAGTACCCGTCTGGCTCCAGATGGTACGCGTTTCTCGTCCTACACAACGGTGGCTTATCCTATCGTTCGCCCAGGCTGGTACATCACGCCCAAAGCGGGCCTGCACATGAGCCAGTACCAGACAGACTGGTATGTGGGTGATCCTAATATGGCGCGTTTCGCGGACCGGGCCCGTACGCAAAGTCGTGTTTTGCCTATCCTGTCCCTGGATACCGGCATGACCTTCGAGCGTGACACCACCTTGTTTGGCAACGACTCCATTCAAACCCTGGAGCCGCGTGTTTACTATCTGTACGTGCCTTATCGCGACCAATCCTCGCTGCCCTTGTACGACACCAGTCTGGCCAGTTTCAACTTTGCCCAGGCTTTCAGTGAAAACATTTTCTCCGGTGGTTGGGACCGTATCTCCAATGCAAACCAGGTCACCGTCGGCCTGACGTCCCGCTGGCTGGATGCTGACACGGGCTATGAGCGTCTGGTTCTGCAGGCTGCTCAGCGCTTGTATTTTGATAAGCAAACCGTAACACTGGGCGCTGAAAAAGCGCGTACCAGCACCCGCTCAGACTATCTGGTCGGTGCCAGTGCGGCTTTGACCAATACGTTCTCGGTCAACTTCGATGCGCAGTTCAATCCAGACGAAAAACGCCGCAACCGTCTGGCCTCCGGTATTCGTTGGCGTCCTAAACGCCTGGCAACACTGGGTGTGAACTATCGTTATGAGCGTGACCCCCGTCAAGTCGTTGACCCCAACTTCACGCCGACTGATGAAGATCATCGTGGCAAGGAATACGTCTCCATGACGGGCCAATGGCCGTTGAGCAACAAGGTGTACGCTGTGGGACGTTACGATTATTCCATCCAGGAAAGCCGTGGCACGCAAACGGTGCTGGGGCTGGAGTATAAAGGCGACTGTTGTTGGGCGGCTCGTGTGGTGATGCAACGCTATGCGGTTTCGGCCAGGGAAACCAATAAGGCCCTGTTCTTCCAGCTGGAGCTATCCGGTTTGGGCGGAATTGGCAACGACCCTATCAAAATGCTGCGTGACCGTGTGATTGGCTATGAACCCGTCACCAATCCCGTACAGGAAAAAATGATTCATGAGAGGTATGAATAATATGCGTTTCAGCTTGAAAAACCGTACCCTGTCATTGGCTTTGATGGCCGTCATGGGGCTGGGCACGGCTCAAATGGCTCAGGCGCAGTCCAAGCCCGCTGCAGCCAAGGCGGCACCCGCTGCTTCCTCCCAGTTTGTGGATGGCATTGCTGCCGTGGTCAATGACGAGGTGATTACCCTGCGTCAGGTTGATCTGGAAGCCGCACAGGTGCTGGAACAGTTAAAGCAGCAGAAAATTCCTGCTCCTGATCATGACATCTTGCGCAAACAGGTTTTGCAACGGCTGATCAATGAGCGCCTGGAGCAGCAGGAAGCTCGCGCCATGGGGATTTCAGTCGGTCCACAGCAAGTGGATGAAGGTGTGCGCATGATTGCTTCGCGCAACAATATGACCGAAGCCCAGTTGCGAGCCGAGATTGAAAAGAATGGCATTAGCTGGGAGCAGTACCGTGCCAATCTGAAGCAGGAAATCCTGCTGGATCAGTTGCGCATGCGTGCGGTCGACAGCAGCATCAATATTACGGACGCCGACATTGATATTTACCTGCGCTCTCAAGGTGGCGCAGGTTTGGGCAATTTGGGGCAATCGGCGGCACAGGCGCAAAATGCACCTGTCAGTCTGGCGCAGATCCTGGTGCGAGTGCCTGAAGGCGCGAACTCCGGCGAAGAAGCGCGTTTGCGGACCAAAGCAGAGGGCCTGCTGGCCCAGGTTCGTTCCGGCGCAGACTTTGCCGGTTTGGCTGCCTCCAACTCGGATGGTCAAGAGGCCCTGAGCGGTGGTGCGTTGGGAACTCGTTCCTTGTCCGACTGGCCTGACTTATTTGCACAAGCTGTCCATAACCTGGCCCCCGGCCAGGTTTCCGACCTGATTCGCAGTGGTCAAGGTTTCCATATTCTGAAGGTGCTGGAGCGAGGCGGTGCTGCGCCTGGCAATACTTCGCCTGTGCCCAGTGCGGCATCGGCGCAGTCCGGTCCCATGATGGTGACCCAGACTCATGCTCGCCATATTCTGGTCAAGCTGTCCAAGGTTATGACTTCCGAGCAGGCTCGTCAGCGCATTGAGCAACTGCAAGTGCGTTTGCGCAATGGCGAGTCCTTCCAGGATCTGGCCAAGCGTTACTCGGAAGACAGCAGCGCACCACAAGGTGGTGATTTGGGTTGGCTCTCGCCTGGCGAGACTGTGCCTCCGTTTGAGCAAGCCATGGACAAGCTGCAACCCGGCAACGATACCGCCGTGGTGGAGTCCCAGTTTGGCTGGCACCTGATCCAGGTGATCGAGCGCCGTACCCGCAATATGGAAGGTGAGTACAAGCGCATGCAGGCCCGTCAGGCTCTGTTCCAGCAGCGTGCCGAGCCTGCCTTTGAAGATTGGCTGAACAGCCTGCGCGGCCGCGCTTACATTGATAACCGTTTGGACCCCGAGTCCAGCACCCGCCGTCGCTAAGGATAAGTATGGCCCAGCATCAGGCGCGCAAGCGCTTTGGACAGAACTTTCTGGAAGATGAGGCCATCATCGACCAGATCATCCGTGCGATTGGCCCTCGGCCTGTCGATAATATGGTGGAAATTGGTCCGGGCCTCTCGGCCCTGACCCGACCGCTGACGCAGGCGCTGGAGCGTTTGCGTGTGGTCGAGATTGACCGTGATCTGGCTGCCCGTCTGCGTAATCACTATTCGCCCAGCAAGCTGGAAATCATTGAGGCTGATGCCTTGAGTGTGGACTTCGGTGCTTTAGGCCCGAATCTGCGTATTGTGGGTAATCTGCCGTACAACATCTCCAGCCCCTTGCTCTTTCATTTGCTGGACTATGCCGATGCCGTGGTGGATCAGCACTTCATGCTGCAACGCGAAGTGATTGATCGCATGGTCGCCAAACCCGGCTCTTCAGACTACAGCCGCCTGTCGGTGATGTTGCAGTCGCGCTATCGCATGGTGAAGTTGTTTGAAGTGCCGCCCGAGGCATTCAACCCACCACCGCGTGTTGTGTCGGCAGTCGTGCGTATGGTGCCTTTGGCGGCAGATCGTCCCCAGGCGCGTGATGCGCGTGTATTCAGTCAGGTTGTGGCGCGGGCCTTCTCGCAAAAACGCAAGATGTTGCGCGGTGGCCTGGGTGACTGGACGGCTCATATCGACTGGGAGGCGCTGGAAATTGCACCTACCAGCCGTCCGGCTGATTTGTCCCTGGCACAGTACATTGCCCTGGCCGATCACCTGATGGATAAGGGCGTTATCCAAGCCGCCTGATAGACAAAACTCCATAATGAACGACACCCCAAAACAGGATATAGATTCCGTTTTGGGGTGTTTTTTTATGAGGGACACCGTTGAGGCCATACGGAATGATCGGCCATTTCTGGTTGAGTCTGCAGTGGCAGAGTTTCCTGCCCTCATGCAGAGCCCTGACTTCTAGCCAAAGAACCAATAACAAACCGCAATCGAGGCCAGCACGCCTGCCAGATCAGCAATCAAGGCGCAGGAAACCGCGTGGCGGGCACGTTGGATGCCGACCGCACCAAAGTAGACCGCCAGCACATAGAAAGTTGTCTCTGTGCTGCCCTGCACGGTCGCACCCAGCAGGGCCGGGAAGCTGTCCACGCCGTGATGCTGCATGGTTTCAATCAACAGGGCACGAGCGGCACCGGCTGAAAAGGGTTTGACCAGAGCTGTAGGCAAGGCATCAATAAAACGCGTATCCAGTCCGGTCAGGTTCACCAGCCAGCGGATCACGTCCAGCACGATATCCAGAGCGCCAGAGCTGCGTAGCACGCCCACAGCGCACAGCATGGCCACCAGATAGGGCAACAGATCCCTGGCGACGCCAAAGCCTTCTTTAGCACCTTCTACAAAGGCCTCATACAGAGGAATCTTGCGTCGCCAGCCCATCAGCAGGAAAAGCCAGATGATGGACAGCAAGGTCAGGTTGCCCATCAGAGAGGACAGCGACTGGATGGCTGCCGCACTGAGTGTTGCCAGCAAGGCCATGAAAGAGCCCAGGATCAGCGCAAAAACGCCAAACCACAGCATCAGAACGGGATCAAATAAACGCAGGCGCTGAACCAGGGCAACGCTGAGCAAGCCCGCCAGGGAAGAGGCGGTGGTGGCCAGCAAAATAGGCAGGAACACCATCGTAGGATCGGGCGCACCTTGCTGAGCTCGGTACATGAAGATGCTGATGGGGATCAGCGTCAGGGACGAGGCATTCAGCACCAGAAACAGGATCTGGGCGTTGGTGGCCGTGTCCGGATGCGGGTTCAGCGTTTGCAGCGATTTCATGGCCCGCAAGCCGATGGGCGTGGCGGCGTTGTCCAGGCCCAGGCCATTGGCCGCGAAGTTCAGCGTGATCAGCCCCAGAGCAGGGTGACCGGAAGGCACACCCGGCATCAAGCGGCTAAATAGTGGGCCCAGCCAGCGAGCCAGGATATCGATCAGCCCGGCCTTCTCGGCAATTTTCAAGAAACCCAACCACAGGGTGAGCGTGCCAAAAAGTAGCAGCATCAGTTGCACGGACAGGGCGGCCATATCGAACAGGCTGCGCACCATTTGTGCAAAAATTTCGCTATTTCCCCCGACCAGCCACTGGTAAAACCCGCTGACGGCGGCAATCAGGAAGAAAAACAGCCAAAGAGTATTGAGCATAGTGTTGGCAGTAAACAGGGCAGGGAAAAGCCAAGCTAGATTGTCGCAGAATACAGGCGGGTTTTAACGGCTACGGTATGTAAGGGTGGCGGCACAAATAGTCGCAAAACACGATTCGGGCCTATTTTTGCTGGGTTGGAAAATAAGGGGCCAAAAAAAACCGGCCAATTAAGGCCGGTTCTGTTTGCTTTAATCCACGCGCCCTTTGGCCTGGATCAGTTCAATCTTGTAGCCATCCGGATCTTCTACAAAGGCGATCACGGTGGTGCCGTGCTTCATCGGGCCTGCTTCGCGTACGACTTTGCCGCCACGAGCCTTGATGTCCTCACAGGCTTTGTAGGCATCAGGCACTTCCAGTGCAATGTGGCCATAGCCGTCGCCCAGATCGTAGGAGGGGGTGTCCCAGTTGTGGGTCAGCTCCAATACGGCGGCTTCGGACTCGTCCTGATAGCCAACAAAAGCCAGGGTGAAGCGGCCGTCCGGGTAGTCGGACTGGCGCAGCAATTTCATGCCCAGCACTTCGGTGTAAAAGGCCAGAGAACGGTCCAGATTGCCGACACGCAGCATGGTGTGCAGGATACGCATAAGGTAGAGCTCCTAGAGTTCAACCTGCCTTAAAGCAGGGGCAGGGTGCCTGGATCATATTGTCGTAACTGATTGCGCGCATTGACAAAATCAGGGTAGAGCGTTTCGACCAAGGCCCAGAAACGTGGGCCGTGATTCATCTCTTGCAGATGCGCGACCTCGTGAGCGACGACGTAATCAATGATGGATGGGTGAAAGTGTATCAGGCGCCAGTTCAGCATGATGATGCCGTCACTGTTGCAGGAGCCCCAGCGTTTGGCGGGGGCCGCCAGTCGCAATTTGCTGGCACTCAAGCCCGACAGGTTCAAATAATGTTGCAGCCGCTGCTCAAACCACTGCTTGGCCTGTTTTTGCAGCCAGGCCTGGGTCAGTTCCTGAACACGCTGTGGTTCGGCATCGACGGGTAGGGGTAGGGACAGGCGTTGACCTCGTTGAACCTGACCGGCTCGTCCGTCGAAATGTACCTGCTGAATCTGCGGGTTCAGGCTAAGGCGGATGGGCTGACCCATAAAGGGCAGGGTGTCGCCATCGACCCATTGCAGGCTTTGCAAGGCCAGTTGTTCACGACGCTGCTGGTATTCGCGCAGCTTGCGCAGTATCCAGGCGCTTTTGCTGTGCAGCACCTGCTCGGCCTGACTGATCTTGACCCAGGAGGGCAGGGCAACGGTCAGGCCACTGTCGTTAATGGTCAACCCCAGAGTCCGGCGGCGGGAGCGTTTGAGCTGATAGCCAATGGTGTGGCCATCCAGCTCCACCTGCTGCCATTGCACACCTTCCGGCAAGCTTTCGGGCCGGACAGTCAGGGCACTTTTGGGGGGCAGAGCAGAACCGGCGGGCGGCTTTTCTTGCCGCTTCGCCGGGTGGGGAAAGGCTGTGTCAGGAAACAGAGCCAGTTGTGGGGGGACCGTCATAGCGTTCCGGATTCAAGACGCGCATTTCGGTTTCAATCCATGTCTGTACGCGTTGGTTTACTTCTTCAGGGGTCAGCCCGGCAGGATCAATGGGAGGACCAAAGGAGATAGTAACCAAGCCCGGCGTCTTGATAAAGGCATTGCGACGCCAGCATTCGCCCGCATTATGCGCTACGGGAATAATGGGCGTGCCAGTACGGCTGGCCAGCAAGGCGCCACCCATCTTGTAGCGGCCGGTAGAGCCTGGGGCGGTACGGGTGCCTTCGGGAAACAACAAGGGCCAGCGGCCTTCGTCAATGCGCTGCTGCCCGATCTTGATGACCTGTTCAAAGGCATCCCGGCCCTTGGCACGATCAATAGGAATCATGCGCAGCAAAGCCAGCCCCCAACCAAAGAAAGGGACTTTGTGCAGTTCACGCTTGTACACAAAGCACACCTGACGCGGCATGTAAGAAGGAAAGAACAGCGTTTCCCAGGCCGACTGGTGCTTGGACAGGATGATGGCCTTGCCATCGGGCAGGTTTTCCCAGCCCTTGGTCTGCCAGCGTATGCCCAGGATCGTGCGCGCACCCCAGACAGCCAGACGTGGCCAGCCAGTGGTAAAGCGATAGCGTATATCCAGGGGCAGTGGCGCAATAATCAGGCAGGCAAAGGCGTAGGGGATAACGGTAATCAACAAAAAGAGTTGATAGAGTGATGCGCGGATAATGCCCATATCAGTTTCCGTGGAGCCATTTGTCGACAACAGCGGCCAGATCGGCCTCGACGCGCGTGCCTTCGGGCAAGCCGCCTTTCTCTAGGGTACGCATGCCTTTGCCGGTCTGGACCAACCAGGGGGCACAACCGGCTTGGCTGGCCGCTTGCAGATCGCGCAAGGAATCGCCCACCGAGGGTACGGTTTGCAGGTTCACTTCATAGCGATGTGCAATGTCGCGAAACATGCCGGGGGCCGGTTTGCGACAGGTGCAGCCATCATCCGGGCCGTGCGGGCAAATAAAGATGGCATCGATAAAGCCACCCAGCAAGGCCAATTCACGGCGCATCTTGGCATGGATGGCATTGAGCGTGGTCATGGAAAACAAACCACGCGCCAGACCGGACTGGTTGGTGGCAATGACCACCTTCCAGCCGTTTTCGGTCAGGCGAGCCAAGGCCTCCAGACTGCCTGGGATAGCCTCCCACTCTTGTGGGCTTTTGATAAAGGCATCGCTGTCATGGTTGATGACACCGTCCCGATCAATGATGGCAAGTTTCACTAGTTAGCCAGCCTGGAAAGATCCGCAACCTGGTTCATCAGTGCATGCAGCTTGGCCAGCAAGGCCAGGCGATTGGCACGGATGGCAGGGTCTTCGGCCATGACCATGACGTCCTGGAAGAAGTTGTCCACGGCACCACGGGCCTGGGCCAGCGTGGCCAGGGAAGCGTCAAATTCACCGGCTTCAAACTGGGCCTGGGCAACGGGCTGCAATTCCTGAATCTTGGCAGCCAGCTCACGCTCGGCGGGCTCGACCAGCAGTTGGTCGTCCAGAGTTGCCAGTTCGCCTTCGGCTTTCTTGAGCAGATTGCTGACGCGCTTGTTGGCGGCAGCCAGGCTCTCGGCTTCAGGGCGTTGGGCAAAAGAGGCGCAAGCCTGAATGCGGGCGTGAACCTGTTCCAGCGGTGGGCGCAGGGCCAGCACGGCATCGACCACGCTGCGCTCGTAATCGTTGCAGAGCTGATTGCGGTAGCGCTCGTAGATGAAGGTCTGAACCGCATCGACCGTGTCATCGGCCAGAACCCCGTCCTTGAAGAAGGAAGCGGTGGTGTTCAGCAGCGTATCCAGATTCAGGCTATTGGCCTTCAATTGGGAACCGGCTTGCAGTTGTTCGTAGGCGCTGATCAGGCCCAGAGCCGCACGGCGCAGGGCGTAGGGGTCGCGTTCGCCAGTTGGAGCCAGCCCAATGCCCCAGATACCGATCAGAACTTCGGCGCGCTCGGCCAGGAACAGAATGGCTTGGGTCAGGCTGGCATCTGTGACAGCCTGGTCCAGACGGTGACGGTATTGCTCGCGAATAGCCAGCACGATGTCCTCGGGCTCGCCATCGCCTTGGGCGTAGTAAGCGCCCATCACGCCTTGCAGCTCGGGGAACTCGCCCACCATATTGGAGTTCAAGTCCGCCTTGGCCAGCAAAGCGGCACGACGGGCGTGCTCTTCATTCGCGCCCAGTTGCTTGGCAATGTAGCCAGCCACGGACTGCAGGCGCTCGATGCGGTCCAGCTGCGAACCCAGCTTGTTGTGGTACACGCTGCCGGCCAGCGTAGGAACACGCTCGGCCAGAGTTTGCTTGCGATCGGTTTCAAAGAAGAACTGAGCGTCCGCCAGACGGGGGCGCACCACACGCTCGTTACCTTCGATGATGTTGCTGGGATCATCCACCTTCATATTGCTGACGATCAGGAAGCGATTGGTCAGCTTTTGTGTGGCAGGGTCAAACAGCGGGAAATACTTTTGATTCAGACGCATGGTCAGAATCAGACATTCGGAAGGCACTTGCAGGAATTGCTCGTCGAACTGGCCCACGTACACGGTGGGGTATTCGACCAGCGCGGTGACTTCGCTCAGCAGGGCTTCCACTTCGGGATCGTTGCCCAAGGTGGAGTTCAGGCGTTTGGCCTCAGCTTCCAGGTCGGTGCGAATCTGTTCGCGACGAATTTCGAAGGAAGGAACCACCCAGCCTTGCTCCTGGACTTGTACGGCCCAGCTGTCGGCATCACGGATGTCGAAGGGGACATCGCACATGAAGCGGTGACCGTGTGTCTGGCGACCGGCTTGCAGGCCCAGGGCGCTGACGGGAACGATGTCCGACCCCCACAGGGCGACCAGGCCGTGAGCAGGGCGTACAAAGCGCACGCTGCTGACACCATCGGCCAACTGATAGCGCATCACTTTAGGGATGGGCAGGTGCGTAATGGACCATTCCAGAGCTTCTTGCAGCCCGTCTTTCAGGGCGGCGCCAGTGGCAATGCCGCTGGCGTACAGGTAATCCTGCTTGCCATCGGATTCGCGCAGCAGGTCGCTGGCCTTCAGATGCTCCAGGCCTTTGGCAGCCAGGCGCTTGGCTAGTGCCGGGGCGATCTCACCATTGGCATCCAGGCCAATATGGGCGGGCATCAGCTTTTCGGTATAAGGCTGGTCTTCGGCTTGCTGGTACGCAGCGCTGAACCAGGCAGCCAGACGGCGAGGCGTAGCATAGGCGCGCACTTCACAGTTCGGGGCCAGCAGGGCTTGCTCGCCCAATACTTTTTGCAGACCTTCGCTAAAGGCTTGCCCCAGCTGTTGCAGCGCTTTGGGGGGCAGTTCTTCGGTGAACAGTTCAATCAGCAAAGGCTGTGTCGTGGAGGCATTCATTACTTGGCCTCCGAGGATTTGTTGCTCAGCATGGGGAAACCTAGGCGTTCGCGGGAGTCGTAGTAAGCCTGTGCGACAGCGCGGGACAGATTGCGGATACGGCCAATATAGGCAGCGCGCTCGGTCACACTGATGGCGCCGCGGGCATCCAGCATATTGAAGGTGTGGGCAGCTTTCAGCGTTTGCTCGTAAGCGGGCAGGGCCAGCGGCACGTCAATGATGCGCTTGGCTTCGGCTTCGTAGTCGTTGAAGTGTGCAAACAGCACATCGGTGCTGGCGTGCTCGAAGTTGTAGGTGGATTGCTCCACTTCGTTCTGGTGGAACACGTCGCGGTAGTAAATGCGCTGGCCGTTGTGACCTTCGGTCCAGACCAGATCGTAGACGCTTTCCACGCCTTGCAAGTACATGGCCAGACGCTCCAGACCGTAGGTGATCTCGCCCGTGGTTGGCGTGCAGTCCAGACCGCCTACTTGCTGGAAGTAGGTGAACTGGGTGACTTCCATACCATTGAGCCAGACTTCCCAGCCCAGACCCCAGGCGCCCAGTGTCGGGTTTTCCCAGTCGTCTTCAACAAAACGGATGTCGTGCGCTTTGGGGTTGATGCCCAAGGCTTCCAGCGAGCCGATATACAAGTCCAGAATGTTTTCAGGTGCGGGCTTGAGCACGACCTGAAACTGGTAGTAGTGTTGCAGGCGGTTGGGGTTGTCCCCGTAACGCCCGTCTTTGGGGCGGCGCGAAGGCTGCACATAGGCAGCGCGCCACGGTTCAGGGCCGATGGCCCGCAAAAAGGTTGCCGTATGAGAGGTTCCGGCACCGACTTCCATATCGTAGGGCTGAAGCAGAGCGCATCCGTGCTTGTCCCAGTATTGCTGGAGCGTAAGTATGATTTGCTGAAAGGTGAGCATGAGCAATGGCCAGTAAAGCGAGAATCTGCAAAATTTTTCTATTTTAGCGTGAACTGCGCCCTTGCAGCAGAAAAGCGCCCGCAATGGGCTATTTTGGCCGTCCGGGCCATGGGCAAGGCCGCTGTGTACCGGGCGGTCAGGTTGTTTTTAGACGTATCATATGCGTTTGTCCAAATACTGCTTATTTGCTGACCTGATCTTGAAACAGAATCTCGGGCGGCAGTCTAAAGGAGGCTAGGTCCATGAGTGAACTTGTCACGCTTGAACGTATCGGCAAGGTGTTGTTGATTACTTTGAACCGTCCCGAGGCACGCAATGCCATCAACCTGGAAACCGCGCAGGCGCTGGCCCAGGCTCTGGATGAGTTCGATGCCGACCCCAGCATTGCCGTAGGCGTGCTGACAGGGGCCAACAATACCTTCTGCGCCGGTATGGATTTGAAAGCCTTTGCCAAGACTGGCCAGCGCCCCTATGTAGGCGACCGCGGTTTCGCTGGTATTTGCGAGCGCCCGCCTGCCAAGCCATTGATTGCCGCCGTGGAAGGCTACTGCCTGGCCGGTGGTTTTGAAATTGCCTTGTCCTGCGACCTGATTGTTGCGGCCGACAGCGCCAACTTCGGCCTGCCTGAAGTGAAACGCGGCATTGTCCCCGGATCGGGCGGCATGGTGCGCTTGCCTAGCCGTATTCCTTACCACATGGCCATGGAAATGGTGCTGACCGGGGGTATGTACCCCGCTGCCCGCATGGCCGAGCTGGGTCTGGTCAGCCGTCTGGCCGAACCCGGCAAAACTACCGAGCAGGCGCTGGCACTGGCCGAGCAGATCGCCGCCAACGGTCCTTTGGCCGTGCAAACCGCCAAGAGCATTATTTCCCAGTCGCGCGACTGGCGTCAGTCGGATCTGTTCGATCTGCAGCGCCCCCGTATCGCCGGCATTTTTACCTCTGCAGATGCCAAGGAAGGCGCGACGGCTTTTGCCGAGAAGCGCGAACCTGTCTGGCAGGGCAAATAGTTTCCCCTTGTTCATCCCGTTTTTTATATAGACGCCACCATGACCACGATCAAAGAAGACGATCTGATTCAGTCCATCGCTGATGCGGTGCAGTTCATCAGTTACTACCATCCCACCGACTATCTGGAGCATCTGGCCCGCGCTTATGAGCGCGAACAGAACCCGGCGGCCAAAGATGCCATCGCCCAGATCCTGACCAACTCGCGCATGTGTGCCGAGGGCCATCGCCCCATCTGTCAGGACACCGGGGTGGTGAACGTATTCCTGAAAGTGGGCATGGGTGTGCGCTTTGATACCAAGCGCTCCTTGCAGGAGCTCTGTGACGAGGGGGTGCGTCGCGGTTATCTGAATCCGGATAATCCACTGCGTGCCTCCATCCTGAACGACCCCTTGTTCACCCGTAAAAACACGCGCGATAACACACCCTGTATTGTGAATGTGGAACTGGTCGCTGGGGATCAGGTTCACATTCAAGTGGCCGCCAAGGGCGGTGGTTCGGAAAACAAGAGCAAGTTCGTGATGCTCAACCCCAGCGACTCTCTGGTGGACTGGGTGCTCAAGACGGTTCCTACGATGGGCGCTGGCTGGTGTCCTCCGGGCATGCTGGGTATTGGCGTGGGCGGTACGGCTGAAAAAGCCATGCTGATGGCCAAGGAAGCCCTGATGGAAGACATCGATATGTACGAGCTGCTGCAACGCGGCCCGCAAAGCAAGCTGGAAGAGCTGCGTATCGAGCTGTACGAGAAGGTCAATGCTCTGGGTATTGGCGCTCAAGGCCTGGGCGGTTTGACGACTGTGCTGGACGTGAAGATCAACACCTTCCCGACCCACGCGGCGTCCAAGCCTGTGGCCATGATCCCCAACTGTGCGGCAACCCGTCACGTACATTTCTCGCTGGACGGCAACGGCCCCGCCGAGCTGGCACCTCCGCCGCTGTCGGCCTGGCCTGACATTCACTGGGCACCGGACTACAACAAGTCCCGCCAAGTGAACCTGGACGAGCTGACTCCTGAAGAAGTGGCTTCCTGGACGCCAGGTCAGACCTTGCTGCTGTCGGGCAAGATGTTGACTGGCCGTGACGCCGCCCACAAGCGTATTCAGGACATGCTGGAAAAGGGCGAATCCTTGCCTGTGGACTTCACCAACCGCGTGATTTACTACGTGGGCCCGGTTGATCCTGTGCGTGACGAAGCCGTTGGTCCAGCAGGCCCGACCACCGCCACTCGCATGGACAAGTTCACCGAGATGATGCTGGCCAAAACTGGCCTCATCTCCATGATCGGCAAGGCCGAGCGTGGCCCAACCGCGATTGAAGCGATTCGTGCTCACAAATCGGCTTACCTGATGGCCGTGGGTGGTTCCGCGTACCTGGTTTCCAAGGCTATTCGCAATGCGAAAGTGGTGGCTTTCGAGGACCTGGGTATGGAAGCCATTTACGAGTTCGAAGTTCAGGACATGCCCGTGACCGTGGCTGTGGACTCGCAAGGCGTATCCGTGCATAACACCGGTCCTGCCGAGTGGCGCAAGCGTATCGCAGAGATCTCGTTGGTCGCTGTGTAAGACGTGAAACGGGAAGCTTGGGCTTCCCGGCGCTATAGATACAAAACCCGCCTGAGTGTTTCTGGTCTGCTTGTAATAACAGCGTCAGCACAACATTCAATGCGGGTTTTTTTTATGTCTGTCGTTTGTATGAGCTTTGCTTGGCTGCCTGAATGTTCTGGTTTTAGGAGAGGTTCATTACCGCTATAGATGCCAGGGCCGTATATTTCTGGTGGCTCAAGAGGTCGCGTAAAAAAGAATTCGATCTGTTGATCTGCCTGCCGTTAGAAGCAGATGATCCCAGACCCGCTCTTTGCCTGGGTACTGGCTTTTTCAGCATCGCCCGTTCAGGACTTGATCAGCAAGCCGCGCAGTAATAAATCCAGTGCAGCCAGCCCTTTCACCAAGCGGGCATCCCCATCCTCTCCCTGCGCAATCCAGAAGGCGGCTTCAGCCAGACTGCCGTAAATCAGGGAAGCCAGGGCGTGGGGATCTGCCTGTTCAATTCGACCTTGATCCATCAGTGCCTGAATCAAGCCTTCCATGGAACCCACGCAGTACTGATGCGATTCGGGTGATGCGCCCCCCAGTACGGCCTTGGCATCACACAAGACAATGCGCTGCATTTCCGGTTCCAGCGCCATTTCCAGATAGGCATGGCAGCGGCGTACAAACCCGTCCCAGGCGTCCTCGGCATTGTTTGAAATAGCCTGCAGGCGCTCGTCCATTTCCGCATCGATCTGGTCGACCACCGCCGCCAGCAAACCCCTTTTGTCACCGAAATGATGGTAGAGCGCACCACGTGTCAGGCCCGCTTGCGCCGTCAACTCGTCCATGGATGTGTCGGCATAGCCACGTTCCGTAAAGAACGTGCGAGCGGTGGCGAGCAGGGTGGCGCGGGTTTCTTCCATCTCGGCGCGGGTACGGCGTGCCATAGTTTCTCCTTACATACGAGCTGAATGTATATTTACATGCGTAGCGTATGTATATATCATTTTAAACATACGCCTTGTATGTATTGTCGACGCATCACCGTGTCGTGGCAAGCGGGCGCTCACGGAGAATGTAATGGCTCAGCCTTATCGAGAACTTTTTGCCGCGCCTGGCACACGGGGATTCGCCCTGGCCGGGCTGCTGGCCCGGATTCCGCTGCCCATGATAGGGATAGGAATCATCACCATGCTGTCGCAACTGCGGGGCAGCTATGCCTTGGCGGGGGCGGTTTCCGCCTCCTTTGTATTGAGCTATGCGCTGCTATCGCCACAAGTGTCCCGTTGGGTGGACCGGCGTGGGCAAAGCCGTGTTCTGCCGCTAGCAACAGCCATTAGTGTTCTGGGCTTGTTGCTCTTGTTGGGGGCGACATGGTGGCAGGCGCCTGACTGGACCTTGTTTGCAGGCGCGGTGCTGGCCGGTTTCATGCCTAGCATGTCGGCCATGGTGCGTGCTCGCTGGACGGCGATTTATCGTGGGCAGGATCGCTTGCAAACAGCGTATTCGCTGGAAACCGTGCTGGATGAAGTCACCTTTATTGCCGGGCCGCCTTTGTCGGTGGGTTTGGCGGTCCTGGTGTTTCCGCAAGCCGGTGTGCTGGCTGCTGCGCTATTGCTGATTGCCGGTGTGTCGGCTCTGTTGTTGCAAAAGGGGACTGAGCCGCCGATCCAAGCACAGGAGCAGGGCAGCCGCCCTTCGGTCCTGCGTCTGAATAGTGTGCGTTTGCTGGCATTGCTGATGGTCGCCATGGGTGTGATTGTGGGCACCGTGGATATTGTCAGCGTGGCCTTTGCCCAGCAAATGGGGCAGCCGGGGGCGGCCAGCCTGGTGCTGTCGGCTTACGCCCTGGGTTCTTGCGCAGCAGGTCTGGTGTTTGGTGGTTTGAAGCTGAACATCCCTTTGCATCGCCTGCTGCTGTTGGGCGGTTTGGCTACCGCCGCCACGACCTTGCTTTTATTACTGGTGGCCAGCGTGGCACAGCTGGCAGGGGCGGTTTTGCTGGCTGGTCTGTTTTTCGCCCCCACCATGATTGTGGCCATGTCGCTGGTCGAGCGTGTGGTGCCGGAGCAGCAATTAACCGAGGGCATGACCTGGCTGCTGGCTGGTCTGAATATTGGTGTGGCTATGGGGGCTGCCGCTTCGGGGCGGATGGTGGATCAGGGCGGAGCCAGTTCCGGCTTTATGGTTGCGCTCTATGCCGCTGCCCTGATCGTCTTGCTTGCCTTGTGCAGCTATCAAAGTTTGCGCGCACCCGTAGTAGCCCGCTCCTGCGCTGTCTAGACTTCTTTCTTTGAGCATGTAGCGATGAATACCTCTTCTCTATCCATGACCGGGCAGCCCAGCAAGCGGCAGTCCTGGCTGGCCGTTATCGCCGTTGGCCTAGCCACTTTTTCTGTGGTCACGACGGAAATGCTGCCCGTAGGTTTACTGACTCCCATTGCAGACAGTTTGCAGACTTCCACGGGGACGGCTGCTTTGCTGATCTCCTTGCCTGCCTTGTTGGCGGCCCTGTTTGCGCCTCTGGTGGTGCTGGCCTCTGGTGGCGTGGACAGACGCCGCATTCTGTGCGGTTTGCTGGCCTTGCTGGTGATGGCCAATATAGCGTCCGCCCTGGCTCCCAGCATCGCCTGGATGCTGGCCGCCCGCATTCTGGTTGGTTTTTGTATGGGAGGCATCTGGGCCATTGCAGGTGGCTTGGCATCCCGTCTGGTTCCGGCTCGGTCTGTAGGTTTGGCAACCTCGATCATCTTCGGTGGGGTTGCCGCCGCTTCTGTGTTGGGCGTGCCATTGGGCGCATTGATGGGTGAACTGGCTGGATGGCGCTGGGCGTTTGGCGGCATGGCGCTGCTGAGCGCTTTGGCGTTGATCTTCCATCTGGCCGTGATTCCGCCCCTGTCCGTGTCGCGCTCGACTACATGGCGTCAGTTCGCCGAGCAGTTTGGCAATCGGCAGTTATGGTTTGGTTTGCTCTTGACCCTGATTCTGGTCGCGGGGCATTTCAGCGCATTTACCTTTGTGCGTCCTCTTTTGCTGTCTGTTTCCGGCATAGGTGCTCAATGGATAGGAGCCTTGTTGTTTGCTTATGGAGTGGCCGGGATTGTGGGCAATTTCCTGATCGGGATGTCGGCAGCCAAACGCACTGAAGCCAGCTTGATGGCGATAGCGTTGGGTCTAAGCATCACTGCTTTGCTTTTCTTGACAGTGGGTAGATCACCGCTGAGTGGAGGTGCGATTTTGCTACTTTGGGGCCTGGCGTATGGCGGGGTGTCGGTAGGGCTGATGAGCTGGATGATGAAGGCCGCTGCCAATGCTGTTGAGGTGGCTACGTCGTTGTACGTGGCTGTGTTCAATATCGGCATAGCGCTTGGCTCCTGGCTGGGCGGGCAGACTGTGGATGCCTACGGTTTAAGCGCGAATCTGGGGTTGGCTGGAGCCGGATCGTTTGTTGTGTTTTTGCTGCTTTTCGGAACAATTTTGCATCAAAAAAAATGAGCAGAAAAAACGGGCCCGGACTGATTTTTCCGGGTTTGCCAGGGCGCAAGCGCGGGTTATTGCTTATTGGAGTCTTGGAGGAGCGCTGCGACGATGTCTGTCAGAACTCCTTGAAATATTCTGTACATCGTTATGTTGTACGGTATAGGGATGCTTTCTGGCTGACCTCCCTTATGGGCACACAACGTCGGTATGGGTGGTCTTAATTAAGGGCCTTGTATGACGCAACTTCAGCGCTCCATCACTATTCCGCAGCTCAACCCCACAATCTGGAACACTCTTGAGCTCGTGCGCTTACGCCAAACCCCCTGGCACAAGAAACAAGCAGTTTTTGAACAATTACAGTCGCTGGGATTAGTCCAAGCCATCCCGCAAACGACGCAGACTCCTTCCCCTTTCCCCGCTCCCCTGATAGCCATGTTGACCGAAGAAGGGCGGCAATTGCTGGAGGCTCGATCCAATCATCAAGAGGCCTTGATCAAGCTTTTGGACGCGTGATCCTTTAGCTTGAGCTGGTTTGCCTGGCTTGTCCTTTGCCGGACTGGCCAGGCCGCTTGCCCTCTTTGAACGTTTTCTGGATAAGTGACGCCTTGAGCGAAAACTGTATAATGCTGTTTTTATATACAGTGTTTCGGTCATGGAGCTATCGCGCAAACTCGAAATTCTGGCCGACGCGGCAAAGTACGATGCCTCTTGCGCCAGCAGTGCCGCGCCCAAACGGGATTCCCGTGGGCGTACGGGTCTTGGGGCCAGTACGGGGGCCGGCATCTGTCATAGCTTTACCCCTGACGGGCGCTGCGTATCGCTGCTCAAAATACTGCTGACCAATTTTTGTCAGTATGACTGCCTGTATTGCGTGAACCGGCGCTCCAGCAACGTGCCACGCGCGCGTTTTCGGCCTGCCGAAGTGGTTGATCTGACGCTGGATTTTTATCGGCGTAACTATATAGATGGTCTGTTTCTGAGCTCGGGCATCATACGAAGTTCGGACTACACCATGGAGAGCCTGGTCGAGGTGGCGCGCTCCTTGCGCGAAGATCACCATTTTCGCGGCTATATCCACCTTAAAACCATTCCTGATGCAGATCCCCAACTGATTACGTTGGCTGGTCTTTATGCAGACCGCCTCAGCGTCAACATCGAGCTTCCTACAGACGCTGGCCTGAGCCGTCTTGCGCCCGAGAAAAGTGGGCATACGATCAAGCGCGCCATGGGCGTCATTCGTCTGTCCCAGGAACAGGCTCAGGAGGAGAAGCGGCCTAAAGTGCCTGCCGGGCAAAGTACACAAATGATTGTCGGTGCGGATGCAGCGGATGACCGCAATATCTTGCAAACGGCGCAGACCTTGTACGGAGCCTACAAGCTCAAGCGGGTGTATTACTCGGCATTCAGCCCCATCCCGGACAGTTCGTCGGCGCTGCCAGCCCAGCCGCCGCCGCTCTTGCGGGAGCATCGTCTTTATCAGGCCGATTTCCTGCTGCGTAGCTACGGTTTCCGGGCCGAGGAGCTGTTTCAGGATAAGGGCGATTTACCCTTGGATATTGATCCCAAGCTGTCTTGGGCCTTGTCCAATCGAGCGGTTTTTCCGGTAGATCTGAATAGGGCGCCCGAGCGTCTGATTGCGCGTGTTCCGGGTATAGGCATACGCAATGCCAAGCGCCTGGTCGAGCTTCGTCAGATGCGGGCGATCCGATATCAGGACTTGATCCGTTTGCGTTGTTCCATCAAAACATTGCAGCCGTTTGTAGTGGTCCAGGATTACCGTCCCGGCCTTGCTGAGGCTGCGTCAGACAAGCTGCGACGCATGCTCTCGAGCAATCCGCAGCAACTGAGCTTGCTATGAATCCCCCTTGTGTGACGACCTTGCTTCTTTCTGGCAGCAGGAGCCAACAGTCATGATGACTCTGATGGTGAACGGCGGTTATCTGGCCTGGCGCGAGCAGGCATTACGCGCTTTGGCCGAGGGCTGGTCGCCGGAGGAGCTTTGTTGGGCAGAAGCAAGCCCGGCTTCGGGGCGGCAAGGGCAGCAAATCGGGCTGGAGTATGAAGCACTCCATACGCCGCTTTCCCCGCCTGTTTCCTTGCAAGAGCCCCAGGCGCAGCAGCCCGTTTCCAGTGTGTCTGTGCGTATTTCCAAAGGGCTGGCTGCCTTGCTGCAGGATGCGGCCTTGTGTCGTGCGCCGGCGCGTTGGGCTTTACTTTACCGTGTCCTGTGGCGCTGGCATCAAGGTGACCGCAGTGTGGAGTTTGTAGCAGACGAAGATGGTGCCCGTCTGTACGAGATGGCCAAAGCGGTACGCAAGGAAAAACACGACATGATGGCTTATGTACGGTTCCGCCATTGTGGCAAGGGCATGCAGCCCGAGTACTGGGCCTGGTTTGAACCCGAGCATGATGTGCTGGAGTGGATTGCAGACTATTTCTCCAAACGCATGGGGGGCACGTCGTGGTGTATCGCGACGCCGCAAGGGCTTGCACTGTGGGATGGTCAGAATCTGCAGCTGCAGGATGCCCCCGACAATATAGAGGCGTTACGGGCTGGCCCGGCCGATGATCAGGTGGAGGCCTTGTGGCTGCGCTATTACCAAAGCATTTTCAATCCCGCTCGGCTGAATGAAACCGCTCTGCAGCAGAGCATGCCAGTGCGATTCTGGAAAGGCCTGCCCGAAGCCAGCTTGATTCCCGCCATGATTAGCGAGGCCCGTAATGGCGCCCGGCGAGTGGGGCAGTTTAGTGCGGTAGCCCGGATGCCGGGCAAGTCAGTCGCGGTGGAGGCCCACAGCGCACAACCTCACCGCAGTGAGCCTTCCGTACTGGAAGCCTGTCGTCGCTGCGGCCTTTGGGAGCACGCTACGCAAGCAGTGCCGGGAGAAGGCCCGGCAACAGCGCGTATGATGTTGCTGGGCGAGCAACCCGGTGATTACGAGGATTTGGCAGGGCGTGTCTTTGTCGGTCCCGCGGGGCAGGTTCTGGATCAGGCTCTGCAGCGTGCCGGTATTGAACGCAATGCGCTGTATCTGAGCAATGCCGTCAAGCATTTCAAATGGAAAGGGCGAGGCAAGCAGCGTTTGCATGTCAGCCCCTCTCAAGCCGAAGTGCAGGCATGTGGGCACTGGTTACAAGAAGAGCTGGCGCGTCTTGAACCTGCTGTCATCGTCACCTTGGGAGCGACGGCCTTATCTGCTTTGCTGGGAACCCAAGTGCCGCTTGCTCAGTATTTGGCCAAGCCGTTTCTTGTGGGGCAGACGTGGATAATTGCAGCCTGGCACCCCTCGTATGCGCTGCGTGTGGACTCTGCGGCCCGCCGCGAGGAAATTGTCAGCAGTATTGCTCAGGTCTTGCAAATGGGATGGCGGCTGGCGACAGGCCCCGCTATGGACGGGGGCCTGGCAGCGGGTATCAGCTCAGCCGCTTGATTTCCTGATCTTGCACGTTGATCAGTAACTCCCTGATGTGGCCTTGGGCCAGTTCAAGTTCAGGAGCCAGATCAGCTAGCGGTACCAGCACAAAAGCACGTTCATGCATGCGGGGGTGGGGTACGATTAGCCGCTCCGTGTTGATCTGCTCTTGCCCGTAAAGCAGCAAGTCCAGATCCAGGGTACGGGGGGCATTACGGTACAGGCGCGTGCGGCCGTGCTCTTGCTCGATGTGTTGCAGACGGTCCAGCAAGGTCTCGGGAGCCAGGGTGCAGGTGAAGCGAACGACTGTATTGACGTAATCCGGGCCACTGGAATCGACGGGAGCCGTGCTGTAGAAATGGGCCAGCGTCAGATCCTGGATGCCAGCAGTAGCGGCCAGTTCAGCCGCTGCTGTTTCCAGGGTTTGTCGTGCTTCGCCCAGATTCGCGCCCATGGCGACGAAAACGGTGGTGCTGCCTGGAATCACGATTCGCTTCCACCCGTTGCGTTGCTGCGCTTGGCGTTGGAGCGACGGCGGCGGGTACGGCGCTGACCGCTGCGCGAGCCGGTAGCGGCGGTGCCAGCAGGTTTGCGCACGGCAATCATATTGCTGCGTTCTTCGTCACCAGCATCGGCCAGATCCATCCACCACTGCGCCTGCACGCTATCCACCTCTTTGGCTTCGGCGCGTAGTTGTAAAAAATCCACAGCGGCACGGAAACGAGGTTGTTCCGTCATGCGCCAGATGGCGCGATTGGCGATGCGCTCAAAACGGGGCTGCATGAACCAGATTTCGCGCATATCCGACTGGAAGCGCTTTTGAATCGGCATGATGCGGCTTTGTTTTTCCAGGATCAGGTCGGCGGCTTCCAGCAAGGCCTGCTGGGGATGCATGTCCTGGGCACTGCGTCGTTCCCACTCTTGCTTGACCAGCTTCCAGAGCAGGCAGGCATAGATAAAGCTGGGGCTGACCGATTTGCCAGCACGAACGCGGGTGTCGGTGCGGGCCAGGGCCATATCCAGGAATTCAGAGCCACCGGGCAGGCGTTGAACCGGCTCGACCATAGGCAAGAGCTTGCTGTGCAGACCCAGCGCCTGCAGGCGCTGGATGCAGTCCATGGCGTGGCCGCAGTTCAGCAGCTTGAGTGTTTCGTCAGCCAGACGGGACTCGGGTACGTTCTCGATCAGACGCGACAAGGAACGAATGGGCGCATCCGTTGCCGGTTCAATGGTGGCATCCAGCTTGGAGGCAAAGCGCACGGCACGCAGCATGCGCACCGGGTCTTCGCGATAGCGGGTTTCCGCATCACCAATAATGCGTACCTGACGCTCTTTCAGATCGGCTACCCCGTTGTGGTAGTCGATGACGGTTTCAGTCAGGGGATCGTAGTACAGCGCGTTCAGTGTGAAATCGCGGCGTGCGGCATCGTCTTCGATGGTGCCGTACTCGTTATCGCGCAGGATGCGGCCATGTTCGTCCGTTTGCTTGCCGCTATCGTCGGCCCGGAAGGTCGAGGTTTCGATGATTTCCTGGCCAAACACCACGTGTACCAGGCGGAAGCGGCGGCCAATGATGCGGGCACGACGGAACAGGGGGCGGATTTGCTCGGGCGTGGCGTTGGTCGCCACGTCAAAGTCCTTGGGCTCCAGGCCCACCAGCAAATCGCGCACTGCGCCGCCCACGACATAGGCTTGATAGCCTTCGTGGTTCAGGACCTCGCACACTTTGATGGCATGACGCGAGACCAGACGCCGGTCTATGCCATGTTCTTCTCGTGTGTAGCGGCGCGGCCCTTTGGGACGCGCGCTTTTGGCTGGTTTGAGCAGCCGGTCGACAAATGTTTTTATTGTTCGCTTGAGCATGCGTCTGATTTTACGATTTGCTGTCCATCATGTCAGCGAACAAATCGATGACGACCCAATTGCGTTCGGTGGCCACGGCACGCAGCTTGTCGCTGGGGTTGGTTGCCACGGGGTCGGTCACCACTTCCATCAGGGGCAGATCGTTGGGCGAATCGCTGTAAAACCAGCTGCGCTCGAAGTCGGACAAAGTTTTGCCCATGGTTTGCAGCCACTGTTCTACACGGGTGATCTTGCCAGCCTGAAAGCTGGGCACGCCGCTGATCTTGCCGGTGTAGCGGCCGTCTTTCATTTCGGGGGTGGTCGCGATCAGGTGGTCTACGCCCAATGCCGCAGCAATGGGGCGTGTCACAAATTCGTTGGTAGCGGTCACGATTGCCACCAGATGGCCCTGGTCCTGATGCTGGGCCAACAGTTCGCGTGCAGCGGGGCTGATCGAGGGCAGGATCACGGCCTGCATGAATTCGTCCTGCCAGGCCAGCAACTCTTCCTGGCTGGCATTGGTGAGCAGGCCCAACATGAATTCGGCCGATTCCTCGGCCGTCAGCAATCCCTGGTTATAGCGTTCCATCAGGTCTTCATTCAGACGAATGGCTTCAGCGGGGTCACCGACGCGGCCGGTACGGGCCAGGAAGTCAGCCCACTGGTAATCGCTATCTAAAGGAAGCAGAGTGTGGTCCAGATCAAACAGGGCAATAAAAGAAGAAGCAGTCATGACTCAACTAGAAGATTGGGTCTGGCTGTTGGCCAGAAGTTCTTTGAGCAGGGGTAAAGTGATGGGGCGTTTCTTTACCAGTGAATAATTGTCCAGCGCATCGATCAGTGCGCTCAAGCGGTTCATATCGCGATCGTAGTGAGTCAGTATCCAGCTGAGCACTTCCGCTTGCAGCTGCAGACCGCGGGCAGCGGCTCGCTGTTGCATGGCTTCGGCCCGATGGGCGTCCGACAGGTATTCCAGCCTGAATACCAGGTCCCAGCCCAGGCGAGTGCGCAAGTCCTCGCGCACGGACATGGTTTTGGGAGCCCGGTCGCCGGAGACCAGCAGCGTGAAGGCGTCAGGCCGGGTGGCCGACTCGCGCCAGCGATTGTACAGTGCAAATACGGCAGCCTGTCCGTGCTCGTCAAAACGTTCGATATCGTCGATGGCCAGCAGGCTTGGAGGAGCTTTGTCATCCGTGGCGATGTCAAAGATGGGCTGGGAGGGTGTATCTGAACTAAAATAGCGGCTGTCGTCTTGACTGGCCATCGCTCGCAGCAGATGTGTTCGACCTGCGCCGGGCGGTCCCCACAGGTAAACCGCGCGTCCTGGACTGCATTGACGCAGAGCCTGCAACGCAGCCTGATTCGCTCCGGCAACAAAGTTGTCCAAAGAGGCAGGCGGTGCTGGAGATATATCCAGAATCAGTTGCTCGGTCATGTGTCGTACAATTTCGTCCAACTCGCAATTTTCACATATCCCACGGCTTTTCCCATGAAAAACACTACTTCTGTTTCCTTGACCTACCGCGATGCAGGCGTGGATATCGACGCGGGCGATGCCCTGGTCGATCGTATTAAACCACTGGCTGCCAAAACCATGCGTGCAGGCGTCATGGCTGGAATCGGAGGCTTTGGCGCTTTGTTTGAAGTGCCTACCCACCTTAAAGAGCCCGTTCTGGTGTCCGGCACCGACGGTGTTGGTACCAAACTACGCCTGGCATTTGATTGGCAGCGCCACGACACTGTGGGTATAGACCTGGTGGCCATGAGTGTCAACGACATTCTAGTCCAGGGCGCAGAACCCTTGTACTTTCTGGATTACTTTGCCTGCGGCAAGCTGTCGGTCGACACGGCTGCTCAAGTAGTTGGCGGCATTGCCAAGGGTTGTGAACTGTCCGCTTGTGCCCTGATCGGTGGTGAAACGGCAGAGATGCCCGGCATGTACCCCGAAGGCGAGTACGACCTGGCCGGTTTTGCAGTGGGAGCGGTAGAAAAATCGCGCATTATCGATGGCAAGTCCATTGTTCCTGGTGACGTGGTTCTGGGTCTGGCTTCCAGCGGTGCCCACTCCAACGGTTACTCCCTGATTCGCAAGATTCTCAAGCACGCCAACGCCAAGCCTACCGACGAGCTTGATGGCCGTCCTTTGGCTGACGTGGTCATGGAACCCACCCGCATCTACGTGAAATCCGTGCTGGCTGCTTTGGCTGCTCACGGTGCGGACATCAAGGGCCTGGCTCACATCACCGGCGGCGGCTTGCTGGAAAACGTGCCACGCATTCTGCAAAAGCACCTGACTGCCTGTCTGAAGCGCGATTCCTGGACCATGCCTGCCTTGTTCCAGTGGTTGCAAAGCAACGGTAACGTGGCCGACGAAGAAATGTACCGTGTGTTCAACTGCGGTATCGGCATGATCATCATTGTTCCTGCAGACAAGGCAGACGCCATCAGCGCCACTTTGTCCGAGCAAGGCGAAACCGTCTACCAATTGGGCGAAATCCTGGAGCGTCAGGAAGGTCAGGCACAGACCGAAGTGGTCTAAAAACCTCTGATCTTTCCGTCAGTAAAAAAGCCAGCTCATCAAGCTGGCTTTTTTTATTCCTGCATCCTGCTTTGAATTGCCCTGTATTACCGCATCGAATCTGATGTATTTGATTTTCAAATAAATATTATATGGATTTGATTATGTCGTTTTTCGAGCTAATCCGAATTTAGGTATTACTCGTACATTCCATAATGTTCCCCGATCAGCAAGGCTCCTACAGTAGCGGCAAGCACATAGAAATTTCAGCTGAAATGTTAGAAGCAATTTCTTAGGGGGAAGAAAATGGAGCACAGCGATTTATCCTTGAAAGACCCGCATCCTGCTTTGCACAACGAAGACTTGGCGCCTTTGCCACGACAAAAACGCTTGTGGGGCTGGTTCGAGATTTTCAACGTCTGGTCTAACGATATTCAAAGTCTGTTTGGCTACACCTTGGCCGCCACCTTGTTCATTTCTTATGGTCTGAATGGTTGGGCCGTATTTGCTGGCATCTTGCTGGCCGGTTTTATTGTGATGGGACTGGTGAACCTGAGCGGTAAACCCAGCGTGCTGTATGGCGTTCCCTATCCTGTGATTGCCCGTATCAGCATGGGGGTGAAGGGCGCCAAGTTTCCTGCTCTGGTGCGCGGGATTGTGGCCATTTTCTGGTATGGCGTGCAGACCTACTTTGCCTCCACGGCCTTGGCGCTGTTGTTCAATGCCTTGCTGGATCATCCCGGCGGAGCCTTGTTCCTGGGGCTGGATTGGGTGGGCTGGGTGTCTTACGTGGTGGTTTGCATCCTGCAGCTGGGTATTTTCCTGATGGGCATGAAGTGGATTACGCGCTTCCTGAACTGGGCGGGCCCGTTGGTGTATCTGGTGATGTTCGCCTTGCTGGCCGTGATCTGGTACAAGGCTGGCGGTGGTTTGCTCGATAAAGTGGGTGAGATCTTTGCCGGTAAAGGCTCTTACGAAGGCGGACCCTTGATGGCCTTTGGTGCGGTGGTGGGCACTATGGTGGCGTACTTTGCTGCCGTTGTGATCAACTACGGCGACTTCTCGCGCTTTGTGAAAGACGAGCGCAGCATGCGTATCGGTAACTTCATGGGCTTGCCTGTCAGCCTGGCCGTATTCTCCTTCCTGGCCTTGTTCATTACCGCCGGTACAGCTGTGTTGTTTGGCGAAACCTTGACCAACCCTACCGATATTGTGGATCGCGTCGATAGTTTGGCTTTGACCGTGATCGCGGCTTTGACCTTCTTTGCCGCAACCGTGGGTATCAACCTGGTGGCGAACTTTATTCCACCGGCCTTTGATTTGGCCAACCTCAAGCCCGAGCTGATCTCTGCCAAGATGGGCGGCATTCTGACAGCCGTAATTGCTTTCTTTATCGGTGCCTTGTGGCTGCCCTTGATCAGCGCTATCGGCATTACGGGTTTTGTGGACACCTTGGGCGCCTTGCTGGCTCCCTTGTACGGCATCATGATTGTGGACTTCTACTTGATCCGCAAACAGCGTGTCGTGGTGTCGGATCTGTTCAGCCTGGCAGAAAGCGGTACCTACTACTTCCAGAACGGCTGGAACAAGCGTGCAATGGCCGCTTTCTTCCTGGCGGCGGTGTTCTCGGTAGCGACCGTCTGGGTGCCTGCGCTGGCGAATATGGCAGGTTACGGCTGGCTGATCGGCGCTTTGTTGGGGGGGGCGTTCCAATACGTGGCCATGCGTACCAAAGTCTTGCCCAAGCTGAGCAGCGCTTCGGTGTAAGAGGCGTCTCGGGTAAAAAAACGGTTTCTTTGAACGGGGCCCCTTGGCAGTCGGATACCATCCGGCCGTCAAGGGGCCGTTCCTACGAGCGAGCCTGGTGTATCAAGCTGGCCAGATCTGGCGTGCCGCTTGCACAATCTGCTCGGCGGCTTGCGGGCTCTGGCAGTTGAATTGCAGACGCTCGGGTTCGGAGCGTAGCCAGGTCAATTGACGTTTGGCTAGTTGGCGAGTCGCGGCAATCGCCTGTTCGATCGCCACGTCCAGGCTGACTTCGCCGTCCAGATACGACCACAGTTGCCGATAGCCCACACAGCGAATGGAGGGCAGACCGGGATGTAAATCAGGGCGCTGGTACAGCTTCTCCACTTCCTGCAGCAGCCCTTGCGCGATCATGTCGTGATAGCGAGCCGCAATGCGCTTATGCAGCCAGGATCTATCTTCTGGCTCCAGGCTCATGGTGACGTACTGGTGGCTCTCTTCTTGCGGCTGGGCTTTGTCCTTGAGCCAGTCGCTCATGGTCTTGCCGCTGATATGGAAAATCTCCAGCGCACGTTGAATGCGCTGGCTGTCGCGGGGAGCCAGTCGGGCAGCCGTCACCGGGTCGATGCGGGTCAGTTCCTCGTGCATGCCGGGCCAGCCAATCTCCTGGGCACGCTCATCCAGTTGCTGGCGAATGGCAGGGTCTGCCTGCGGTAAATCGTTCAAGCCTTCGCGCAAGGCTTTGTAATACAGCATGGTGCCGCCACACAGCACAGGGTAATGCCCGCGCGTCCGGATTTCTTGAATAAGACGGGTTGCGTCGGTGGCGAACTCTGCGGCTGAGTAACTCTCTACCGGGTCGCGTATATCCAGCAAGTGGTGGGGGATAGCGGCTTGTTCTTCGGCGCTGGGTTTGGCGGTGCCAATGTCCATGTCACGGTAAATCGTGGCCGAGTCCATCACAATCACTTCAATCGGCCAGTGTTGAGCCAGGATATGCGTGCTTGCGCTTTTGCCGCTGGCCGTCGGGCCAGCCAGGCACAGAATGGGTAAATCGTTCATTGTCCACGCATAAAAAGTTTGTCCAGCTCGCTGAGCTTCCATTGGAACCAGGTGGGGCGGCCGTGATTACACAGGTCGGCCCGGTCAGTTTGTTCCATCTTGCGAAGCAGGGCGTTCATCTCGGGGATGCTCAGGCGACGATTGGCGCGTACGGCGCCGTGGCAGGCCATGGTGGAGAGCAGTTCGTTGCGTTGCTCATCCAGGTGGCGTGACGAGCCTACCTGGGCCAGATCGCGCAGTACGGCACGGGCCAGCGATTCGATATCGCCTTGGGCCAGGAGGGCGGGGACGGCACGCACGGCCATGGTGGTGGGGCCTGCCGGGTTCATGCTCAGGCCTAGATCGGCCAGGGTTTCCTGATGCTCATCCAGCAAGGCGATATCACTTTCCGAGCAACTGAATACGACCGGCACCAGCAGGTCCTGACGAGGCAGTTCGCGGCCATCCAGAGCCTGTTTCAATTGTTCGTAAACCACGCGTTCATGTGCGGCGTGCATGTCCACCAGAATCATGCCCTGGCGTGTCTCGGACAGAATATAGATGCCGTGTAACTGCCCCAGGGCCATGCCCAAGGGAAACTCGTCCGTTGTGCTATCTGCCTCGCTTTGATAGCTGGTGACTGGCGTGTTGCTGGGAGCAGGTTCAATCGGGCGATACATGCTTTTCCAGTCGACATTGCCGCCACCAGATGGCTCGCGCAGGCTGAAACTGGATTGCCAGCCTTGGCGGGCCGGATGGCTATACGGCATGGCGGGTTCGCTGCTGGTGTAGGAGCTGCTGGGTGTGCCCGTTACAGGAGGCTGAGTAGCGCCTTCAGGCAAAGGCATGGCGGCAACTGGCGTTTCCCCGGCCATGCTACCTTGCGCCAGGGTTTGTCCAACAGACTGCAGCACAAAGCGGTAGACGGCACCGCTGTCACGGAAGCGAACCTCGTGCTTGGCGGGGTGTACGTTCACATCCAGCGTGGATGGGGCAATGTCCAGAAACAAGGCATAGGCAGGCTGGCGATCTCCATGCAGTACATCGGCATAAGCACTGCGTATAGCATGTGACACAGTACGATCACGCACAAAACGGCCATTCACGAACAGGAACTGTTTGTCTGCACTGGGGCGAGCATGGGCGGGGTGAATCACCAGACCGCGCAAGCTGATCAGGCCCTGTTCCTGGGCGACAGGCAGGCTTTGCTCAATAAACTCTTTGCCCAAGATATCCAGCAGGCGTTGCTCCAGTGTGCCGCTGCGCCAGTGGCGTTGGGGCTTGTCATTGTGAAACAGGCGGAAAGCGATTTGCGGCTGTGCCAGGGCGATGCGCTCCAGCGCGGTCACGCAGTGGCCGTACTCCGTGCCTTCCGTGCGCAAAAACTTGCGACGGGCGGGGATCTCGTCAAACAGCTGGCGTACATCCACATGCGTGCCAATCTGCCCGGAGGCGGGCTGGGGTTCAGCTTGGCCCAGCGAGTACTCCCAGGCGTGCGGGTCGTCCTGAGTGCGCGAGTTGATCGTCAGACGGGCTACCGAGGCAATTGAGGGCAGGGCTTCCCCCCGAAAGCCCATGGAGGCCACGGACTCCAGCTCTTCCAGCGAGCGAATCTTGCTGGTGGCATGTTGCAGCAGCGCCAGGGGCAATTCTTCCTGGGTGATGCCGTGGCCATCGTCGCTGACAGAGATGCGGCGTATGCCGCCGCCGTCCAGGCGAATCTCGATGGCACTGGCTCCGGCGTCAATCGCGTTTTCCAGCAATTCCTTCAGGACAGAGGCCGGGCGCTCGATAACTTCACCGGCTGCAATTTGGCTTACAAGCAAGTCCGGGAGTGGGATAATACGGCGTCTTGATGACATAGGGCGGCTGGCCTTGTGTGTATTCAGGGTTGAACATTACACGTTCAACGGGTTTCAAACGGTAGCGGCTTATTTTAACCGCTTGCTCTATGGTGTCGGTCTGGCCAGTATCGGACTGGCTGGATTGTTATTTTGGTGTGGAACTATGCCCGATTTACTCAGCATGATCCTTCATATTGACCAGTACCTGGGTGTGTGGGTCGAGCAGTATGGAGCCTGGATTTATCTTGTTCTGTTCTTGATTATATTTGGCGAGACCGGGCTTGTGGTTTTGCCCTTCCTGCCGGGCGATTCCCTGCTGTTTATTGCCGGAGCCTTTGGCGCTTCGGGCATGTTGGACCCGGTCATGCTGGGTGGCCTGCTGATCGTGGCAGCCGTGCTGGGTAATACCGTGAACTATCACGTGGGGCGGTATATAGGCCCGAAAGTCTTTACCCAGGAATCCCGATTCCTGGATCGTCGTGCTCTGGTCAAAACCCATGCTTTTTATGAAAAGCATGGTGGCAAGACCATCGTCATTTCCCGCTTCCTGCCATTGTTCCGTACTTTTGCGCCTTTTGTAGCGGGTGTGGGCCATATGAATGCCATGCGCTTTCAGATGTACAACATTACCGGCGCGGTGCTGTGGATTTGCAGCTTGATTACCCTGGGCTACTTCTTTGGTAATGTGCCTTTCATCAAGGCGCATTTGAATACCATCGTGCTGATTGGTATTGCGGCTGCCGCGGTGCCTGTCGTGGCTGGGGCCTTGTGGAAGATTTTCAAGCGCAAGAGCAAGGGTAATGCGACTTTGTAGGATTTGAGATTGGATTGTTTGCTTGTTAAAGGTTAAGGAAAGGACGCCAGTAGGCGTCCTTTTTTATTTCGGGAACCTGTCAGATATCGCTGTTGTGGGCGAGGGGGTAAAAGCTGTCGCAAAATCTGGGTTCAAGTGTTCAAGTGTTCAAGTGTTCAAGTGTTCAAGTGTTCAAGTGTTCAAGTGTTCAAGGTAACTACTGGCACTCTCCGTATTTTTGAAAAAGCTGCCTCTGTTTCAGCCTTTAGCAAAGAATGCCTCAGTTTTCTTGAGGGGGAGCAGCTAGCCTGCAGGCGGGGCCCTGGCCCGTGCTGCGCACGGGTACCCTTGTCTCTTGAGCTATCCAGGCGCCCCGTGAACTCGCGCGATAGCTCGTCCCCCGGACGAGCTATAAGCGTCGCGCTCAAACAGCACGGGGCTTGTATCCTGGATAGCTCAAGAGCCTGCGGCCAGAACCCTGACTCGCCCTCCGACTAGCGGCTCCCCCTCAAGAAAAGGCCACACCGATTCAGGTTCAAACAGGTCCTTGCCCAAAGATGCTCTCTTTTCTGGACAGCTTCAGACTCTATAGAAACAAAAAAAGCGCAGCATTTTTTGCTGCGCTTTTTTCATCGAACCAAGCAGATAGTTAGCTGCGGCTGGCCAGTGCCGGAAACTCGGCAAAATATCCCCGGATGCCGGTCAGAATGGCTTGGGCAATCTTGTCCTGATGTGAAGAACTACGCAGCAGACGCTCTTCTTCCGGATTACTGATAAATGCCGTTTCGATCAGAATCGATGGAATATCGGGTGCTTTCAGCACAGCAAAACCAGCGCGTTCAACATTGCGCTTGTGCAGGCGGTTGATCTTGCCGATCTCGCCCAGCAGGCGCGAACCCACTTTCACCGAATCGTTAATCTGTGCGGCTGTGGACAGGTCCAGCAGAATCTGTGCGACCTGACGGTTGTGGGAACCCAGGTTCAGACCACCGATCAAGTCAGCATCGTTCTCTTTCTTGGCCAGCCACCGAGCAGCCGAGCTGGTGGCACCGTTTTGAGACAGGGCGTAGATAGACGAGCCACGCGCACTAGGCTTGATCCAGGCGTCAGCGTGAATACTGATGAACAGGTCCGCTTTCACCCGACGCGCTTTCTGTACACGCACTTGCAGCGGTACGAAGAAGTCCGAGTCACGCGTCAAATAAGTACGCATATTGGGCTGAGCATCAATCAGACGCTTCAAGCGGCGGGCGATATTCAGCACCACATCTTTTTCACGGGTACCACCGGGGCCGATGGCACCGGGGTCCTCTCCACCGTGGCCGGGGTCCAGCGCAATCAGCAAGGGACGATTGGGAGTACCCGGCGTGGCTGCAGGCGAAGGGGAGCGCGGTGGAGTCGTGACAGGAGGCGGCGTACGAGCGACGGGCGGCAAGGTTTGCCCTTGTACCGTAGGCACAGGGGCGTCAGGCGAGTTTTGAGCCAGGCTTTCCAGGACGGAAGCCAGGGGGTCGTTATCGTCCTGAATTTGCAAGGCCAGCAGCGGGTCTTGCGCCACGCGCGGGTACAAGTCCAGCACCAGACGGTACTTGTATTCGCCAACGGGCTTGAGGGTAAAGATCTGTGGAGCGACGGCCTGTTTCAGATCCAGCACCAGACGCACGACGTCGGGGCGGTTCTGGCCCACGCGCACGGAGCGAATGTAGGGGTCATTGGGGCGGACCTTGGAAACCAGCTCCTCGATGGTGCGGTTCATGGTCAGGCCCTGGATATCCACCACCATGCGATGGGGGTTTTCCAGTGTGAAGTGCTCGGCCTTGAGCTCGCTATCCATTTCCAGGGTGACGCGGGTGTATTCGTCTGCCGGCCAGGTACGGACGGCCACGATGGTGCTGGCGTTCGCCAGCCGCGGTATGACGGGAAGCAGGAACAGGGTGGTGGCCGTGGCGACGAATCGGCGACGGGCCTTGCCGGCTGGGGCTACTTCTGCAGGCTGGGGGCGAGTGTCGTAATCCATAGCGTTCCTTTGGCGCTGCGTGCATCCAGGGTGGCCAAACGACCGTCACCGCAATAATCCAGGTGTAAATCCAGATCGGGCTCGGGCAATAAATCCCCTGCTTTTTCGGGCCATTCGATCAGCACAACAGCATTGTCTTGCAAAATATCGCGAAAACCTGCGTCGACCCATTCTCGTGGATCGCTAAATCTATAAAAATCAAGATGATAGAAGTATAAGCTAGAAACTTTATAACTTTCAAGCAAAGCGTAGCTAGGACTTTTGATACGACCGGTAACGCCACAAGCCCGTAACAGGGCCCGAACAAAGTGGGTTTTACCGGCGCCCAGGTCACCATGAAGATGAATTCGGCCACCCACAGGCACACCGGGAACCTGACCGCTTAGCAGCGGGGCAAGGCGCTCGGCCAAGGCGGTGGTAGCGTCCTCGTCAGGCAAGGACAGGGTTAAAGCTTGCGGATTCATAGGCTTGGATCAGGTAGCGAGGGATAACCACAATGGAATGGTCAAGCCCGCTAGTATAGTGCCGATCGACATGGTCAGCGCGACCAGACGGCTATCGGCTCCCATGCGGGCAGCCAGTACGTGGGCAGAAGAGGCCGTAGGCAGGGCAGCAAATACCAGTAACATCTGGCGCTCCAATGTGCTCATATCCAACACCCAGGCAATTGCCAGGGCCGCCAAGGGCAAAGCCAGCAGCTTGATGGCCGTAATCCAGCCGATCAAGGCCCCGGCACGCCGCGAGCCTTGCAGGGACAAGGTGGCGCCTACACACAACAAACCAATCCCCAGGGCACAAGCCCCCAAGCGGCTAAAGGCCAATTGAACCGGGCCTGGTACGGACAAACCAGCCAGATTCCAGGCCAGTGCAGCAACAGTAGACAGAATCAGGGGATTTTTAAGCAGCTCGATGGCGATACGGCCTTGCTGCCCCCGCGCCAGCACGGTCACTGCCACCATATTGGCCATGGGAACAGAAAAGCCCACCAGCAAAGCCATAACGGCGACACCCGATGGCCCGGCAATCGCACTGGCCAGAGACATCCCCAAATAGGTATTGAAGCGAAAGGCGCATTGAGTCAGGGCCGCGTGCTGCAAATGTTCGGGTTTCAGAATGGGCAGGGCCAGCCAGGCCAGAACCGTGCCTACGGCAATTAAAACAGCCGCAGCGACCAATAAAGGCCAGGTATCGCCCAGATTGAGCGGAATACGAGTAATGGAATCAAACAGCAGGGCTGGAAACAGGACGTAATAGACCAGCTTTTCCGCACCCTGGAAAAAATCCCGGCTGAAATGAAAGCGATGCAGCAGTAAAGCCCCCAGTGCAATTAACAGGAAATCGGGCAGAATCAGCGGGAATATTGTGGCCATGATGAGGGTAAATAGAAGCAGATATAGGTATATCCCCTGTAGGTATCTGCTTTCAGAATTAACAATTGATGGGGATTAGCTGCGCTATTATTGGTTAGTTCCCCTTACCCAGGGGATGGATCTACAAAAAGACTAAAGAGGAGATGTTCCCATGATAGAGAAGTTTCCCAAGAAATTTGCGCTGCTATCCCTTTGTGCAAGTTTGTCCATGATCGGCACGGCTAATGTCGCTCATGCTCAAGCGGATTATCCGAATCAAGCGATTCGCGTCATTGTTCCTTTTGCGCCAGGCGGCTCCACCGATATTGTGGCGCGCATTGTGACCAAGGGCATGAGCGAAGTGCTGGGCCAGTCCATGGTGGTAGAAAACAAGGGTGGTGCCGGTGGCGCTATTGGAGCGGCAGAAGCGGCTCGCGCCAAACCTGACGGCTATACCTTGTCAATTGCCACCATTTCGACTCTGGCAGTAAATCCCGCTTGCCGCCCCAATGATTTGCCTTACGACCCCTTGAAAGACTTTGTGCCGGTCAGCAACTTTGCCAACCTGCCCAACGTGATCGAGGTGAACCCCAAATTCCCGGCACAGAACTTCAAGGAGTTCGTGCAGCAACTGAAAGACAATCCAGGTAAGTATTCCTACGGCAGCTCGGGCACTTGCTCGGTGCTGCACTTGTTTGGCGAAGCCTTCAAGCTGGAAACCGGCACTGATATCGTGCACGTGCCTTACCGTGGTGCCGGCCCGGCTGTAACGGATGCGGTCGGTGGCCAGATCAATGCCATGTTTGATAACCTGCCGTCGTCCATGGCCCAGATCCAGGCTGGCAACTTGCGCGCATTGGCTATTGCCTGGCCCGAGCGCCTGCCTGCTCTGAAAGATGTGCCGACCTTGGCCGAAGAAGGCTACCCGCAGCTGAACAGCCCGGCCTGGTATGGTCTGCTGGCTCCCAAGGGTACGCCGCCTGAAATCGTTGCCAAGCTGCATGCCGCTGCTGCGGAAGCCTTGAAGAAGCCCGAAATTATTTCGGCTTTGGAAAAGCAGGGAGCAACACCGTCGGGTAACTCGCCTGAAGAGTTCGCCAAGGAAATCAAGGAGCAGTACGACTGGGCCCACGACGTGGTCAAGAAAGGCAATATCAAGCTGGAATAAGCCTTGGACTTTAAATGTCAGCCATAAAAAACCGGCCTGCACAGGCCGGTTTTTCATTTCTGCCCTAAGGCCTAGCCACGATTGGCTTGCAGCACGGTCAAGGCCGTCATATTAATGATGCGGCGTACGGTGGAGCTGTAAGTCAGGATGTGTACAGGAGCATTGGCGCCCATCAGGAAAGGACCGATGGCCACGTTGCTGCCAGCAGCAGTCTTCAGCAGGTTGTAGCTGATATTGCCAGCGTCCACGTTCGGGCAGACCAGCAGGTTGGCCGAGCCTTTCAGCGAGGAGTTGGGCAAGGTACGATTGCGCAAGCTTTCGTCCAGAGCGCAGTCGGCATGCATTTCACCGTCTACTTCCAGGTCAGGGGCTTGCTCCTGAATCAAACGCAGGGCTTCACGCATTTTGGGTCCGGAAGTGGCCGAGTCGGTACCAAAGTTGGAGCGCGACAGCAGGGCCACCTTGGGTTCCAGGCTCAGCGTACTCAACATGCGGGCGGCTTCAATCGTGTATTCCGCAATTTCCTGTGCGTTCGGATCGTCGTTGACGTGTGTGTCGGTCAAGGCAACCGTACGCTCGCCCAGGAGCAGAATGTTCATGGCAGCGTAGACGCTGGAGTCGGGTTTGCGACCGATCATCTCGTCGATGTAGCGCAGGTGGTTGTGGTAGGAACCGATCGTGCCGCAGATCATGCCGTCGGCATCACCCAGGTGCACCATGGTCGAGCCAATCAGGGTCAGGCGGCGACGCATTTCCACGCGAGCCATTTCCTTGCTGATACCGCGACGGCACATTTTTTCCCAGTACGTGGTCCAGTACTGGTGGAAACGGTCGTCAGACTCGGGGTTGGTCACTTCCACATCCACGCCCAAACGCAGGCGCAGACCAAATTTCTTGATGCGGGACAGCAGCACGGCAGGGCGGCCAACCAGAATCGGGTGGGCCAGCTTCTCGTCCACAATCACTTGCACGGCACGCAGCACGCGTTCTTCTTCACCTTCGGTAAAGACGATGCGAGCCTTGCCGCCTTCGCGCACCAATTGCTTGGCTACGGCAAACACGGGCTTCATGAATGCGCCGGAATGGTAGACGAACTGTTGCAGCTTGGCGATGTAGCCTTCCAGGTCAGCGATAGGGCGGGTTGCCACGCCTTCTTCCATGGCGGCTTGAGCCACGGCGGGGGCGATGCGCACGATCAGACGTGGGTCGAATGGTTTGGGGATCAGGTAGTCGGGGCCAAAGCTCAGGCCGTAACCACCGTAGGCAGCGGCCACGGCTTCGTCTTGCTCTTCTTCAGCCAGAGCCGCAATCGCGCGGGCAGCAGCTTTTTCCATGCCACGGGTAATCGTGGTGGCGCCCACATCCAGCGCACCGCGGAAGATGTAGGGGAAGCACAGCACGTTGTTGACCTGATTCGGGAAGTCCGAACGGCCGGTTGCCATGATGACGTCATCGCGAGCAGCTTTGGCCACTTCAGGCAAAATTTCAGGGGTGGGGTTGGCCAGCGCCATCACGAAGGGACGGTCTGCCATTTTCTGCAGCATTTCAGCTTTCAGTACGCCACCGGCGGACAGGCCCACGAACACGTCAGCATTTTCGATGACATCAGCCAGCTTGCGTGCTTCGGTTTCTTTGGCGAAACGGGCCAGTTCAGGAACCTGGTGACCAGGGCGGCCTTTGTAGACCACGCCGTCAATGTCGGTGACCCAGACATTTTCTTCGGGCAGGCCCATGTCCACCATCAAGTCCAGGCAAGCCAGTGCGGCCGCACCGGCACCGGAGGTCACAACCTTGATCTTCTTGATATCTTTGCCGACCACTTTCAGGCCGTTCAGGAAAGCCGCCGTCACGCAAATGGCGGTACCGTGCTGGTCGTCGTGAAAGACGGGGATGTTCATGCGTTCGCGCAGCTTGCGCTCAACTTCAAAACACTCGGGTGCCTTGATGTCTTCCAGGTTGATGCCACCAAAAGTAGGCTCCAGACCGGCGATGATATCCACCAGCTTGTCGGGGTCGGTTTCGTTGATCTCGATGTCAAACACGTCCAGGCCAGCAAATTTCTTGAACAGAACGGCCTTGCCTTCCATCACGGGTTTGGAGGCCAGGGCACCAATATTGCCCAGACCCAGCACAGCGGTACCGTTGGAGATCACGCCCACCAGATTGCCCCGGCCGGTGTAGCGGAAGGCGTTTTTCGGGTCGACCACGATCTCTTCGCAGGCGGCAGCAACACCAGGGGAATAGGCCAGGCCCAGGTCACGTTGGCTGACCAGGGGTTTGGTCGCGGCAATGGTGACTTTGCCGGGAATGGGGAACTCGTGGTAATCCAGGGCGGCTTGTCGATCTACAGGTGAACTCATCGTGTCCTCTTGCTCAGGCGCCAAACAGGTGTTTGGTGAAATCCAGGGAAGGCGTGGCGAATAGTGCGCCAGCGCCGGCTTTCAACAAGTGTAGATAATTAAACAGTCCGCAGTATTAGGGCTTATTATTACCCTATTAGCAAATGCTTATAGATAGGGGTAAAGGCTTGGAAACACACGATATCGCCCATCGCCTGGTACAACGACTCAGGTTGCGTCACCTGGCTCTGCTGATCGAGATCGACCGCTTGGGCTCGCTGACCAAAGTGGCGGATTTAATGGCGATGACTCAGCCTGCGGTCACTCAAGCTTTGGCCGAGGTGGAGCAAGTCTTTGGCACACCGCTATTCCTGCGTTCATCGCGTGGTATGGAGGCAACAGCGCAAGGGCAGATCGTGATTTCACGTGCTCGGGCCATGGTGCAGGACATGGAGTTGTTGAGTCTGGACTTGCAGGCGCACAGCATGGGGCGGCAAGCACATTTGCGGCTGGGGGTGATTCCCCTGGTGTCCGGCAAGCTGGTTTCCACGGCCTTGCGGGCAACTCGCCCTCAAGGGCAGGTGGTGTCCGTCAGCATCACCGAGGGGCTAACGGAAACGCTGCTGGAACAACTGCGTGATCACGCTTTGGATGCAGTGGTGGCACGCAGTTCTCCGGACTTGAATATGAAAGGGCTGCGCCATGAAGCCTTGTACGCGCAGCAACCACGCCTGATTGCCAGCCGGGAACTGGCGGGGCGATTGGGCCGACGCAAGTTGGATTGGGCGCAATTGCAGGATCTGGACTGGATTCTGGGACCGCGCAATACCCCGATGCGGCGGCAGGTGGCGAACCTGTTTTTACGGGCAGGCTTGTTGGAGCCGGTGCCTAGTGTGGAAACCTCTTCACCCAAGCTGATCGGTGAACTGATCGTGAATCACTCCCGTGCTGTGTCTGTGGTCCCGACCGAAATTGCTGAAGAATTGGTACGCGTGTCCGGCGTGGCGATTGTGCCGTACTCCTTTGAGTGGGGCTTGTCGCCTATCGCGCTTTTTACTCGGGTGGCCGGCCAGCAGCGTCCGGTAGACAAGCTGTTCGCGCAGGAGCTGAAACGGGTGTGTACTGATAAGACGGTACCTTTGGAGCGGGGGGCTTTTTTCTACTAATGTCGTTCTGTCTGCTGCGGGCTGATTGCTAGTGTTACACCGTGAGCGCACTATGCTGAGCGGGCCGGGCAAGAGCTGGAAGCAGGATGTCATACCTGCTCAAAAAACCGGAGCAGCTCAGTGGTAAGAACCACCCCCCGCTTGTATGCCCAGGAGTCTGGAAGGGGGGCGGTGTGCAGCGCCCGGTTTATTGATGCCGGGGCTATGCAAGCAGTGGCTTACTGGTTCACATACCAGATGGCCTTGGTTTGCTGGTACTGATCCAGGGCCTCCATTCCCTTGTCCTTGCCGCCAAAACCGGACAGTTTGAAGCCGCCAAAGGGGGCGGTGATGTCGCCTTCGGAAAAGCCATTTATCGAAACGGTGCCTGCCTTGATTTTGCGCGAGACACGCTGCGCCCGCCGTACATCAAGCGTGTAGAGGGAGGCGGCCAGGCCATATTGGGTATCGTTTGCCAAGGCGATGGCTTGCTCTTCTGTCTCGAAGGTCGTGATGGCCAGAACGGGGCCGAACACTTCCTCCTGGAACAGGCGGTCTTCCGGGGTGATGTGATCGAAGATGGTGGGCTCGATATACCAACCACTGCCCAGGTCACTGTGAATGCGCCCCCCATGAACCAACTTGGCGTTTTTGCCGGGGTTCTGCAGAAAGCTGGCCACTTTTTCAAAGTGTGCTTGTTCTACCATCGGCCCGATAGACACATCCGGGTCCGTAGGCAGACCTACTTTCCAGGAGCTTAGCCCCTGTTTGAGTTTTTGCAGTAGCGTATCTTTCAGGCTGCTGTGTACGATCAGGCGGGAGCCGCAGCTGCAGTTTTCGCTCATGTTCCAGAATGCGGCCGCCAGGATGGACGGAACTGCTTCGTCCAGCAAGGCGTCTTCAAAAACGACCTGAGGGCTTTTGCCACCACACTCCAGAACAACTTCCTTCAAGTTGCTTTCTGCGGAGTATTTCAGAAATAGCCGTCCAACTTCGGTGGACCCGGTGAAAGATACGATATCCACGTCCTGGTGTCGTCCCAAGGGCTCTCCCACGGCCTCGCCGGTGCCGGTAACAAGGATCAGTGCTCCTTCGGGGATACCGGCCTGATGCGCCAGCTGGGTCATGCGGTAGGCACTGAGACTGGTTAGCTCGGACGGTTTCACAATGACCGAATTGCCGCACACCAGCGCAGGCGCAACTTTCCAGGCGTACATTTGAGCCGGGAAATTCCAGGGCAGGACGGCCGCCACGACCCCAATGGGTTCCTTGGTGATCAAGCCCAGCGCGTCGGAGCCGGTTGGGGAAATTCGACCAAAGCATTTATCGGCCGTCTCTGCATACCAGCTGAAGGTATCGATGGTGGCAGGCATGTCGGTGTTCAGGCATTCAGTAATGGGCTTGCCTGCGTCCACACAATCAAGTGCGGCCAGTTCCTCGGCGTGTTGCTCCAGCAAGGCCACCCATTTGAGCATGATTTTTTTGCGTTCTGCCGGAGACAACTCAGACCATTCGCCGGACTCAAAGCTTGCGCGTGCGGCAGCGACCGCCGCTTCTACATCCGAGGCTTGGCCGGCAGCGATTTTGCCAATTACGGCCAGGTCGATAGGGCTGACGTTATCGAGCAGGGCCGAAGCCGTGGTTTGATAGCCAGGAATCAAATGGGAAGCGTGCAGCTTTCCGGCGCGGGCCAACTCAAAGACAGTCTCTTGTTGCGTGGGCATTCAAGCCTCCTGTTCTACTTGATAAGCGTTGATCTGGGCCAGAAAGTCATCTCGTTCCTGCGCGTCGACTGGCAGCAGAGGCAAGCGTACCGAACCGACATCAATGCCGTGACGCACGCAGCCCAGTTTGGCTTTCTGGTTGTAGTTGCCGGACTCCATGGCGGCAATGGCGGGCAACATGGCGGCCATCATGCGACGTACCGTGTCCCAGTCTCCTTGCTCGGCGGCTTTCAGCATTTGGACCTGCTCGGCAGGAAACACATTGGCCCCGCCACTGATCCAGCTACGAACTCCCCAGAACAGGAAATCGGCTGCCTGGTCATCGCAACCACAAACAACTTGAAAATCGGGCAGATTGGCATTGACCATGGCAACCACCCGGCTGAAGTTGCCGCTGCTCTCCTTGATGCCCACAATGTTCTTGACCTTGGCCAGTTCGTAAACGGATTCAAGCTCGATCTGGATGCCAATGCGTGCCGGGAAGTTGTACATGACGATGGGCAGTTCAGTGGCCGCGGCGACCTCCTTGAAATACGCCACCACTTCATTCTGGCCGGGCAGGCTGTAAGGGGTGGGAGAGAGCATCAGTGCCTCATACCCTAGCTCTTCCGCTTCACGGATTCGGCTGATGGCTTCGGCAGGCGACATGGAGTTCACGCCGGCAATCAGTGTTGTACGGCCACGGCCAGCTCTGGCAACAATCTCCAGCACGCGGCGACGCTCCTGTGCACTGAGCGCGTAGTATTCGCCCGTGGTTCCACAAGCCACGATACCGCCTACTCCGGCTTCAATAAAGCACTCAACCAGACGCTCCAGCGCAGCTTCGTTTAACTGGTTGTTGGCGTCAAACGGGGTAACGATGGGAACGAGGATTCCGTTCAGATTCATGATGTCTCCAGCTTATTAATAGTTGATTTATCGGTTTATTCAATGACTTTGCGGGTGAAGGCGCTGAGGTAGGCCATCAGCGTCTCGGAGCCCTGCAAGGCCTGTTCGGGGTTTCCATCCTGGATGCCTTCGGCCAGGGTTAAATGAGCTTGGGCTCCGGCCTCCAGGTCCCCTTCATATTGATAGGCGTACCAGAACCGTCGGCACTGAACGATCATGGGAGTGACCGCTTGCACAGCAAAGGTGTTGCGACAGGCCTGGTGGATGACTTCGTCCAGATGCTGGTCGGCCAGCATGTAGGCGTCGATATCCTTGGCGTCAGCAGCATCCACCATGGCCTGGGCGTGACCGAGCAATGCGCTGCGCTGGGCTGGGGTCGCCCAGCGGGCGGCTCCCTGCACAATCAGGCGTTCCAGAACCCGGCGCGTTTCAATCAGAGTCAGATGTTCAGCCACACGGATTTCACTGACACGCAGACCGCGGCGGGGCTGTTGCTCGATCAATCCCAAGGCCACCATGCGCATCAGGGCTTCACGCAAGGGGGTGCGTCCCAAACCTGTCATTTCCACCAAATCACTTTCTACAATGGCCTGACCAGGCTCCAGTTTGAGAGTGGCAATTAACTGCTCAATCGCTTGATAGGCGATTTCAGCGGCACGAGAAGAGGGGGTGGGGGCGCTACTCACGGAGACTCCAATATAAAAATTGCGTTAAAAGCCGGATACTTGCTGGGGCAGCCAGGTTGCAATCGCCGGAAACAGAGCGACGATCAGCAGGGTCAGCAATTGAGCAAGAATAAACGGCACTACACCTCGACAAACTTGTCCGTATGTCATGTCTTTCGGGGCAATGGACAGCAGGTAGAAAATGGAAGAGGCTAGGGGCGGTGTCAGATAGCTGGTCTGAATGACAACGATCACCATCACGCCAAACCATAAGGGGTCCAGCCCGCTTGCTACAATAAAGGGCAGGAAAAGCGGAACGCAAATCAGCACGTTCGCTGTCCAGTCCAGTACAAAGCCCAGCAGAAAGACGATGCCCAGGAACAGAATGATCGTACCTGTACTGCCCAGTCCCAAGTCGCTGGTCAGCATCTGTACCAGCTTGGCACCTCCATTGGCCGCGAAGGCGCCGGTAAACATGGTGCCTCCCGCTACGATCAGCATGATCATTGCCGTAATGCGTACCGTGATTCGCAAGGCTCCACTGAAAACTTCCCAGTTGAACTGACGGTAGAAGATGCACAGAACAGCGGCGGCAGCAGCGCCCAAGGCGGCGGCCTCGGTGGGTGATGCGATGCCTTTCATCAAGGAACCCAGAACAGCGATGATCAGCAGCATCATGGGAACCAGACCACGCATTGTGATACTGATTTTTTCCCCCAAAGGTCGGCGCATATCCGCGTCATCTGCCCGTGGGCCCAGCTCCGGCTTGAGCGTGGTGGCGATCAGGATGTAGGCCACAAAGAGCGTGGTCATCAACAGGCCCGGAAAGAGCATGGCAGCAAACAGCTCGCCAACCGGAACCTGTGCCAGGGAGGCATAGACGACCGCGACCACCGAGGGAGGAATCATGGTGCCCAGGGAGCCCCCGGCGCAGATCGTGCCCGCGATCAGTGAGTTGTTGTAGCGAAAGCGCTTCATGGCCGGGATGGCCATCAGCCCCACCATGATTTCTACCGCGCCAACCACGCCTGCTGCAGCGGCAAAGGTCGCCGCCATGGCGATGGTGGCAATGGCCAGCCCGCCTGGCAGGCCGCCCAGCCATAACTGCATGGTGCGAAACAGGCGTGCCGCAATGCCCGAGCGCTCCAGCAGGGCTCCCATCAGCACAAACATGGGAATCGCTGACAGGATATGGTTGGTGGCCGCTCCATACAAAGCACCATACATCTGGTCAAAGACCATGGGGCCAAAGGCGTACCAACCGGCCAGAAAAGCGGGCAGGATCAGCGCAAAAGCCACGGGCATGCCCTGAAAAATCAGCAGGAACAGAGCAGGGAACATGAGTCCGGCGATCCATAAATTCATGGGCTCACCTCGACGTCAGCAGTGTTCTGTTCTTTGACCGCACAGCGCAAGCCATGGGCCAGCAGTTGCAAGGTAAAGGCGATCAGGCCAATGGCAATGCAGGCGTAGAAGGGCCACATCACCGGGGCCCAGGGGCTGACCATTTCGACCTCGTTCAGCTTCCAGGCCATCCAGGCTTTCTGTATCCCGACTTTGCTCAAGATGGCAAACAGCGGAAACAGCACCAGCAGGTACAGGAGCACGTCAGACATACGGGCCAGGGACTTGGGCAAGTGCTTGCGAACCACATCAATGCTGATGTGTTCGTTCTGACGCATCACCCAGGCCATGCCCAGCAGAAAAATAGCCCCATTCATCATGTACGCCACATCAAAGGCCCAGACGGTGGGGGCATGCAGAACATAACGGGCAAAGACTTCCCATACCATGGCGGTGACCAGGATTGCCGCCGCCATTTCCGCCAGCCGAGCGCTTGCAAGAGCGATAAAGTCGATCAGTTTTGAAATAGGCTGCAGCATGGCAGCTCTCCTTCAGAAAGTGGGACTTAGTCTCGGATCAGGTAATTGCTTTCACTGCGCCAACGGTTCAGGAATCCGTCGTAATCAGTCAGCAAATTCTTCATGTAGTCGTTGCCCGATTGCGCTTGCGCTTCGGCTTTCTTGTGTACCCAGTCATTGCCGGCATCCGCCAATTGCTTGATGAAGGCCGGGTCCAGAGTGATGACTTCATTGCGACCCTGGCGGTACTTCTCCATGGCTTTGATGTCGGCGTTGTAGAAGTAGTCCAGGGATTGGTGGGTGGTCAGTTCGGCAGCGGCCTCAATCAGTTGCTGCAAATCGGCCGGCACTTTATCCCAGGTTTCCTGCTTCAGGACGACTTCCCACATAAAGGTGGGCTGATGCACGCCAGGGACCACAATGTATTTGGCGGCTTGATGAAAACCTTCGGGGGTATTGGAGGAGGGGGTAGCCCATTCCACCGCATCGACCCCTTTGCGCTGCAACAGGGTGTACGTGTCCCCGGGTGGCACCACGGTGGGAACGGCACCGAAATAGTCTTTCATTACGTCCGCCCAGGCACCGGAAGTGCGATATTTCAGGCCTTTCAAGTCCTCTGCAGTTCGGATGGGGGTGTTGGAGTGGGCCAGCACTTCCGTCGAACCCAAACCGACAATCATGGTTTTGAGACCGTTTTTGGAACGCAGCTCCTGCAGTTTTTCCTTGCCGCCGCCTTCATACAGCCAGACGCGGTAAGCATCAGGTCCCATACCACCGGGGTAGCCAGCAAAAATGGCATTGGCCGGGTCCTGGTTGACCAGGTAGCTGGAGGTGGAGTGCCCCGCCTCTACCACGCCGGTCTCTACCGCTTCAAAAACTTTAAGGGCGGGAACAATAACACCTGCTCCAAAGGGCTGAATCTCGACACGATCCCCCGTCATGAGCTTCACGTTCTTTGCAAAACGCTCCAGAAAATTCTGATAAAACGGGGAGCCTTCGGGTACGGAAGTTGGTACGCGCCAACTGATTTCGGCCGCTTGCGCTGAGGCCATGCTGCCCAGCAGAAACAGGCCGGCCAGGGTGGATGCAACAAGTTTGGATTTCATGTTTGTCTCCGGTGGTTTTTTTATAGTCCAGCTCCGTCGCAGGCTGGCGGCCAGCGTCAAAGCATGGGATGGATCTTAATATTTTCTAAATATATTAACAACATATTTAGATTGGGGTTTGTCCTAGAAAGCGCCGGAGGTGGCTTGCTGATTGGGTTTCGGTGTTCTTTTTGGATGGTGGAAGGACAGGGGAAGGACGTTCCAGACCTGGTTTTGACGCGGATTTTCAGCGGTGAAATCATTCATGATGCGGATTTTTTCATGCTTGTTTGAAGCACTGCGGGGCAGCCTTGTTGAGCTGTTTCAATCCTTTCGTCCCCGCGGTCTAGCTGGTACACTTTGCGACTGCTTTTTTAGAAGCGCACGGCGGCAGGACAGGGTCTTTGGACCGTTCTTTTGCTGTAGCACTTTCGGTAGCAGCAGGCAGGAAAATAGCTGGTTGTTTACGAACAAGAGAGGGCGTCGAATCTACTCTTGCGTGTTGTAAAGCCTGGATTCCTGCGGTGCATGTGGCGTCTGGCCCGCCTAGGCCCACTGCGCAGACAAGCCACCGGGCCCATAGTTAAATGGATATAACTTTCCCCTCCTAAGGGAAGATTGCAGGTTCGATTCCTGCTGGGCCCGCCATTCTTATGCATGACGCCTGCCCGGCTTCATGGTCCTGAAGGCTCGTTCTGATAGGCCGAGCTTTGATATCCCACTTGATGATTAGCATCCTGTGCTTTTTGCGCAGTGCTGTTCGTGCCTGCTCGTTTTCTTTTCTTGAGCCAGCCCTGTCTTGAGCAACAAGGCTGGCTTGAGCACCTGACTAATCGCTCGTGATGACAATTCAAGAGTCATGCGTGCTATGGAATGCGGGAGGCGCTAATGGAACGGTCGATTGTCAAAGCCCGGAGATGAGCTTCTGGGGTTCTGTTGCTGTCCCCATGCTTTGCCGGGATTTCTTGTTGAGGACAGATAGTCATCTACATTCCCGGTCCAGAGCTTGAATCCCAGACAACTTTTCCATTTGTCTTGTTGATAAAGCCAGTGAGTTTGGCAAACGGAGCAGCGAAACAGGCTCTGTGCTCCCTGGTCTCCATAGTCCTCTGTTTTAGTGACGCGTTCCATATAAGCATGCTTAGGTGTATGCGCTTTGGAAAGCGGCAGAGTCTGGCACAAAATACACATGGTTTTATGGTCAATCTTGCCCACTTCTTGCTCCTTTTTAAATAAAGGCTATGGGAAATAGCGTGTTTTAAAAAAAGACAGCAATGTACTTTCTACAAAAACTATCAAACTGAAAGCAAGATAGTCAGCCCGCATCTTACAAATCTTGTTGGGGCTTGGGTAGTGTCAGCTGTAAAAGGATATTTCGTTCGCAAATACCCGTAAAAAAAACAGAGGAGTTCTTGGCTATCCTTGCATCAGACAAGGGGATAAGGCTGGGTCAAATCGTTTGGCTGGCTTGTCGTCGGTGTGACTCAAGTCGGTGGCAGGAAAATCAGGTGTGTCCTTGATCGAGCTCTGTTTGAATTTTGCCCAGTTTCGTTTTTATTTGAAATATATGAGGCGGGCTCCCGACTAAACTGCTTTTATTTATAAGGAATTTGCCATGAAAAACGACAAGCGTTCCTTGGAAAAAGACCCGTTTTCCTCCTCTGCGTGCAGGCAGGAGGAGCCACCCGTGGTCAAACCTTGCAAGCCAGATTCTGTAGACAGTTTGTTTGACTGCTTTGCCAAGACCGTGACCCGCTTTGCGGGCTCGCCCATCATGTTCTCTGTTGCTGTTTTAGCCGTGCTGGTCTGGGCCTTGTCCGGGCCTTATTTTAATTATTCGGAGACCTGGCAGTTAATTATCAATACCGGAACCACGATTATTACTTTCTTGATGGTGTTTTTAATTCAGCAAAATCAGAATAAAGATAGCAAGGCACTGCATATAAAACTTGATGAGCTGATTATTTCACTGACCGATGCCAATGAGCGCTTGATTGATGTTGAGGAACTGGATGAAAAACAGCTCAAGAAATTGGAGGCCTATTATTCCTCCATCGCGTTGAAAGCGCGCCGACGTCTGGACGGCGATACATAAAGATAAAAGGGCCTTGCGGCCCTTTTTTTACAGCATCTTGTTGCGTTGCTGCTCGGCCCGCGAGGCCCCGATCGGCGTTTCGACTTGCTTTTGCTCTTCTGGCGGAGGCAGCACGGCAGGAAATCCCAAGGATTGAATCCACAGCTCGCGAGACCATCCCTGGGTATGGTAGAGGTGATGGCCCTCATCGGGAGCGACGGCGTCATGAGCCTGTTTGAGTAAAGTCGCCAGTTTCTTGTCTTTGCTCTGCTCGCCAACCAGGCCAATCAACTGCCAATTCAGATGGTCTTTGGTTTCGGCCAGAATGACACATTCGGATGCGACCAGCTCTGCCGCTTTCGGATCCCCTGCCTGTTTGGCCAACTCCATGGCCTTGACCAGTGCAGAGGCGATCTGTTTCAGTACTTGTCGGCCGGGTGTTTGTTTGGCGGGGTCCAGTGCCAGCTCCTCAAAGATACTTTTCAGCACCTGTTGGTGTGTCAGTGTTTCTTCCAGGTAGCCTTCCCATTCTTTTTTCAGGTCCGCGTTATTGGCACAGGAAATGGCTGCTTTATAGACTTGCTCCCCACCCAATTCAGTTTCCAGGGCTTGATACAAGAGTTCATGCAGCTGTTCGGTGTTGGCTTTATGTAATGTCATTGTTCGCTCCAGTCCAGAGGTTGAGGGTTGGAACTGACACCATAAATGCTGCGGGGCGTACAGATTATGCGATTTGATGAGGAGTGATACGGGCTGTGAATGGCGTAAGGCTTGGGTAACAATATTGCCCGATCGGGTTTGAAAAGGGTTATTGGAGCTGCCCTGCAAACCGTCTGCTTGCCTGTGGTAGGATTGTGCGCTTTATCGCAGCTTCGATGCGGGCTGAGGGCCTGTGCATCGGATTTGCCACTCCATTTTTGAACGCATCGTCTCGTCCGGCTGAATCTCTTTCAGTGCCAGGCTGATGCACCGCAGCAGGGTAGTCATGACACTCCAGGGTTGGAAACGCCGCGTTTTTTACGTGGGTTTGTTCGAGTTTTTTGCCATTGTTTTTTCTTCTTTCTTGCTGGCGTACTTTGCCGGTGGGGAGGCTTCAGAGTCTGCGCCCATTGCTGTGGCGATCTCGGTGATTGCGATTGTCTGGAACTACGTGTTCAACACGGCGTTCGAGCATTGGGAATCCCGCCAAGCTGTCAAAGGCCGCAGTCTGTTGCGCCGCAGTGTGCATGCCATCAGCTTTGAGGCTGGCCTGGTAATTGCTATCGTGCCTTTGTATATGTGGTGGTATCAGGTCGGCTTGCTGGAAGCCTTGCGTATGGAAGTGGCCATTCTGGTGTTCTTCCTGATTTATTCCTTTATCTTCAGCTGGACCTTTGACCGGGTGTTTGGTTTGCCTGCCAGCGCAGCCTGAACCCCAGCGTTCAATAAAAAAAGCCGCGTAATGCGGCTTTTTTTGTTTCTGCTGGATTGGCTCTATCACCCCACCTGAGCTTCCCGACGGGCCTGACAGATACGGGCATGGTGCACATCTGCCCATTTCACCAGTTCCCGCATGGGCACCAGAAAAGATTGCCCCAATTCGGTCAGTGTGTATTCCACGCGTGGCGGTACTTCGGCGTACAAGGTTCGTTGTACAAATCCATCAGTTTCCAGCCGCTTGAGTGTGCGTGAGAGCATTTGACGGGAAATATCGCCGATTTCCCGGCCCAGCTCATTAAAGCGCAGGGTGCCCGGTGCCAGCGATTCCAGGATCAGCAGGCTCCATTGGTCGCCAATCCGATCCAGTACATCCCGGATGGGACAGGGTTGCTCAAATTCTTCCTGTATGGGGCTGGAAGCCAGTGTGGCTGCGCTTGATGAGGACATGGCGGCTTGCTTTCCTGTGTTCAATAGTCACTTCCGTGTGACCTGGTATGGCCTGCGTGACTTCTTGTGGACTGTCAAAAAACTGTCTAGCATCACGCTTAATGGTCTACTTTTTAGACCAAGTCTTTATTTGAGCACACAAGGAGCTGTTATGTCTCGTATTGCATTGATAGGTGCTTCTGGCGAAGTCGGTTCGCGCCTTTTGAAAGAACTCTCGGATCGCGGTCATACGGTGACAGCGATTGCTCGCCATACTGAAAAAATTGCCAGCCTGCCCAATGTCACCGCAGTTCAGGGCGATGTGAATGATCTGGATGGTTTGATTGCGCTATTGAAAGGGCACGATATTGCAATTAGCGCGGTTCGCTTTGCGTCGTCAGATCCTTCCAAGCTGATTACGGCGGTTCGTGCGGCCGGTGTGCCGCGTTATCTAGTGGTAGGCGGTGCCGCCAGCCTTGAAGTGGCCCCCGGTCTGCGATTGATTGATCAGCCTGCTTTCCCGGACGCTTACCGGACCGAGGCCTTGGGTGGCATTGCCTTTCTGGATCAGTTGCGTCAGGAAAAAGAGCTGGATTGGACTTTCCTGTCGCCCTCGGCAGAGTTTGGCCCCGGCCAGCGCACAGGCAAATTCCGTATCGGCAAAGACAGCCTTTTGGTCTCCGACCAAGGCAGCAAGATTTCTTATGAGGATTACGCCATCGCTTTGGTGGACGAGATTGAACGTCCTGCCCATTCACGCCAGCGCTTCACCGTAGGTTATTGAACAGGGAGTGGGACTGATGAAAGGTTTAATCCGATGGGTATCTCCAGTTTTATTAGTGGGCTCTTTCTTGTTGAGCACAAATGCAGCGTTGGCTGCCAATTCGCCGACTCGTGATGTGGCTCAGGAAGAGAGCAATCGCAAGCTGGTGGTCGATTTTTACGACAGCTTCTTTAACAAGCATCAGGTGCAGGAAGCGGCGTCGGTCGTAGCTGAGGACTATATCCAGCACAACCCGGAGGTGCCGGACGGAAAAGCGCCTTTCGTGGGGTATTTTGATGGCTATTTCAAAGAGAACCCGCAGTCTCGCGCACGGATTGTGCGTAGTGCCGCAGACGGCGATCTGGTTTATCTGCATGTGCATTCGACCAATGGCAAGGCCGATCGCGGGCAGGCTGTGATGGATATTTTTCGGGTGCAAGACGGCAAGATTGTGGAGCACTGGGATGTGATTCAGGCCGTGCCGGAGCAGGCGGCCAATAGCAATACCATGTTCTAAGCTCACTATTCGGGCAACCCGTTCTTTACCACCGATACGGCAGCAGCCTTGCGCGGCGCCGAAAGGGGGGCGAGACTTTGCCCCGTTATAACGAGGACTTATGCTTACGCCAAATAAAAGACCCGCCAGCCATGGCGGGTCTTTTTGATGAGGGGTAAACGGAGTTCTTCTTTGGGCAACCGTTTGTGCTGTTGCTTGGCGAAGTTTCGATTGCGAGTTGTCTAAGCTGTTTGCATCTTGATCCTGGCTTCGCGAATCGGCAGGTTGACGATGGCCGCCAGTACGGCCAAGGCAATATCAGCCCACCACATCCAGCTGTAGTCACCAAAGCGGGTCAAGGCGATACCCCCCAGCCATGCGCCCAGAAAGCCGCCGATCTGGTGCGAGAACAAGGCCAGACCAAACAGGGTTGCCAGATAGCGCGTGCCAAACAGCTTGGCGACGATATTGGCGGTAGGGGGCACGGTAGCCAGCCAGGTCAGCCCCAGGCCGATGGCAAAGATGTAAAACACCAGATCGGTTTTAGGCATCATCAAGTACCACAGGATCAGCACGGCGCGCGAGGCATACATCAGGGCCAGCACGTATTTGCTGCGCCAGCGGGCAATGCAGGAACCGGCGGCAATACTGCCAAAGATATTGGCCAGGCCGATCAAGGCCAGCGACCAGCTTGCTACCGAAGGTGGCAGCCCGCACAAGTCAATTTCCCCCGGTAAGTGGGTGACCAGAAAAGCAATGTGAAAACCGCAGGTGAAAAAGCCCAGACTCAGCAGCAAGTAACTGCGATCCTTCATGGCGCTTTTCAGTGTCTCGGCCAGACCGGGACCGCTGACAACAGGGGCTGGGGTGGCTGCGGCTTTTTCGGGCTTGCTGCCCGGACTTAGCTTGCGAATCAGAGGCAGGGTCAGCAGGGCGGTCAGGGCCAGAACCCAAAAGGTCGACATCCAGCCGACCCAGCCGATCAGCTTTTGCACCACGGGGGCAAAGACGAACTGCCCGAAGGAGCCGCCGGCATTGATCAGGCCCGAGGCCTGACCGCGGGCGTGATCCGGAATACGTTGGGCGGCAGCGCCAATCAAGGTGGAGAAACTGGCCGCGCCCGAGCCAATACTGGCCAGCAGGCCCAGCGTCAGGGTCAGCCCTAGCCCGGTACCAATAAATGGTGTTACGGCACAGCCCAGTGCCAGAATCAGAAGGCCCGCGATCAGAACCCGGTCCGGGCCCCAACGGTCGGAGCAGGCACCGGCAATAGGCTGGATGGCCCCCCAGGCAAGCTGGCCCACGGCCATGGCAAAGCTGATGGACATGATGCCCATGCCGGTTGCCTTATCAACGGGGCCGACGAACAGGCCAAAGGATTGGCGTATCCCCATGGTAACCATCAGGATGCCAGCAGCCGCCAAAGTCACCGTCATGATGGCGGGCTGGCGCAAGGATTGAAACATGGGGTCCCCTCTTATTATTCAGGTTTGAATTATCTGGCGAAATGTCACACAGGTGCAATCTCCTGCTTTTGTGAAGAGCGATGGAGCGGACAGTGTTGTAATCCGCTGCTATCCAGTTCCAGTTCCAGTTGCGGGAGGAGGAGGAGGAGGAGGTGGTGGTGGTGGTGGTGGTGGTGGTGGTGGTGGTGGTGGTGGTGGTGGTGGTGGTGGTGGCTGCGCGTGGCAGGAAGTGCAGGGAGCAGAACCAGGCTGTTTATTATGGCGTTTGAGGGTTCAAGCAAGCGCGAGACATAAAAAAAGACGGGCTGACTGCGCCGTCTTTTTATACCTGCCGCTAAGTAAGATCAGCCTTTTTCCAGGCCAGCCTGTACGGGGCGTGCCCCCAGCTTGTCGATCAGAACCTGGGGATTGATGCCCAGCAAATAGCCTCGTCGGCCACCATTGATGTAAATGGTGTCGAATTCCAGCAGTTCTTCTTCCAGCCACACCGGCATGGCCTTGCGGGTGGCAAAGGGCGAGGTGCCGCCAACCATATAGCCCGAATGGCGTTGAGCCACATCCGGTTTACAGGGGGCGATCTTTTTCGCGCCGGTTTGACGGGCCAGATTCTTGGTGGAGACTTCACGGTCGCCGTGCATCACGATGATCAGGGGCTTGGCGCTTTCATCTTCCATTATCAGGGTCTTGGCCACCCGGTGCAGATCCAGACCCAGCTGGGCTGCCGCTTCCATGGCTCCGCCATGATCGACATAGTTGTAGCTATGCTCGGTAAAGGAAATGCCATTTTTACGTAGCCACTGTGTGGCCGGTGTTTCGCTAACGTGTTTTTCTTTAGCCATATCTTGGTAGTGCGCTCAGGCGCGTGGATGATGGGCTGCGTGCAAGGCTTTCAAGCGCTCACGTGCCACATGAGTATAAATCTGGGTCGTGGAAATGTCGGCGTGTCCCAAGAGCATTTGCACCACGCGCAGGTCGGCGCCGTGGTTGAGCAAATGGGTCGCGAAAGCATGACGTAAAACGTGCGGCGACAAGGGGGCCAGAATACCGGCCTGAACCGCATATTTCTTGACGATCAACCAAAAGGATTGGCGGCTCATGCAGGTGCCGCGCCCGGTAATAAAGACAAAATCGCTGCGGCGCTGGCCCAGCAAGGCAGGGCGGGATTCCTGCATATAGCGTTCGATCCAGTGCAGGGCCTCCTGCCCCAAGGGCACCAGCCTGTCCTTGCCCCCCTTGCCCTGGTCGATGCGCAGCACGCCATCGCTCAGGCTCAGGTTCTGCAAGGGCAGTTCAGTCAGTTCCGTGACGCGCAAACCGCTGGCATACAAGGTTTCCAGCATGCAGCGATCGCGCAGCCCCAAGGGATTATGTATGTCCGGGGCAGCCAGCAGGCGTTCTACCTGTTCTTCGGACAAGGTGTGCGGGACGCGTGGGGCCTGTCGGGCGCTGCTCAATTCCAGGCAGGGATCGTCCTGCCGCATGCCTTCTTGCACTGTCCAGTTGTAAAAGCGACGTAAGGTGGCCAGCCTGCGATTGGCTGTGCTGGCCTTGCTCTGATCTGCCTGGCTGGCCATCCATTCCCGCAAATCCTTGGCTTCCAACTGCTCCAGCGCTTTGCCTTCGCGCTCTTGTTGAGCCCATTCCTCCAGGCGTTCCAGATCCTGCCGATACGCTTGTTGGGTGTTGGCAGACAGGCCGTCCTGCAACCAGAGCATGGTGATGAAATCGGAAATCAGACTGGCTTGCGTCATGAGGATGGAAGAGTCGTAAAGCGTGCTTTTGGCAGCCGGAATGAAGCTGGAAAGCCATCATGCTATCACTCCGGGATGATGAGCTTCATTCAGCAGACGGGTAGATTTACGCTATATACCTATATATATTTCCTGATTATACTAATTCGTTACACCTGCCCTTGGAGGAGAAAACAATGTTCAAACGTGTCGTATCGGTCGCTGCCTTATCCCTGTTCTTGCAAGGCGCCGCGCAAGCCGATGAATTGGTTGTGGCCGCCGCCGCCAGTCTGACCAACGCCTTCAAGGAACTGGCTGGCCAGTTTGAGGCAGAGCATCCGGGCACCAAAGTGCTGACCAGTTTTGCAGCATCGGACGTGCTGTTGCAGCAGATCGTCAATGGCGCTCCTGTGGATGTGTTTGCTTCGGCAGATCAGAAAGCCATGAACAAGGCCGAAGAGGCCAAGGCTGTGGATCCTGCCACCCGCAAGAATTTTGTGCAGAATCAGGTTGTGCTGATTGTGCCTAGCGACAACCCTGCCAGGGTTACGAACGCTGGCGATCTAGGCAAGGCGGAAGTTAAACGCGTTGCTTTGGGTAATCCGACTGTCGTCCCTGTGGGTCGTTATACTCAGGCCGCTCTGGAGAAGGCCGGTCAGTGGGATGCGGTGAAACAGCGTGAAATTCTGGGCCAGAACGTGCGTCAGGTGCTGGATTATGTCGCTCGTGGTGAAGTGGAAGCCGGTTTCGTGTTCGCGACCGACGCGGCCATCATGAAAGACAAGGTGGAAGTGCTGGAAGTGCTCAAGACCACGGAACCTGTCACTTACCCGATTGCCTTGGTGCAGCGCGAAGGCCGTAATGACAAGGCTCAGGCTTTCCAGGATTTCGTCATGTCTGAATCCGGACAGCAAGTGCTGGCAAAATACGGTTTTGCCAAGCCTTGACAGGATTTTGATCGTCGGATGACTTCACTTTGGATTCCTCTGTGCTTATCGCTCAAGGTCGCCGGTTGGGCGACCTTGTTTGCCTGTGTGCTGGGTATAGGAGTGGCCTATGCCTTGTCGCGCTGGCAGTCGCGCTGGTGTGATCTGCTTGATTCCATCTTGACCTTGCCCATGGTTTTGCCGCCTACCGTCATCGGCTATTACCTGCTGGTCTTGCTGGGTCGGCGCAGTGCCTTTGGGCAATGGCTATCCAGTATGGGGATTGAGCTGGTCTTTACCTGGCAGGGCGCGGTGATTGCCGCGACTGTCGTAGCTTTTCCCATGATTTTGAAGGCCGCGCGTGCGGCTTTTGAGGATGTGGACCCCCGCCTGGAAAATGCGGCCAGCGTGCTGGGTCTGAAGCCCCTGGCCATCTTCTTTCGTGTCAGCCTGCCTTTGGCAGCGCGTGGCATCATGGCAGGCGTTTTGCTGGCCTTTGCCCGCGCTTTGGGCGAGTTCGGCGCTACGTTGATGATCGCGGGCAGCATACCGGGGCGCACCCAAACCATGTCCATCGCCATTTACGAGGCAGTCCAGGCAGGGGAGGATCAGCAGGCATTGGTGCTGGTCGCTATTATTTCGATTACTTGTGTGCTGGTCCTGTGGAGTACCAGTGCCTTGTCACCCCGTCACGTACGCCGTAAAAGAGGGATGCAATGAGCCTGACTGTACAGATTCAACGCACCGTGGTCAGCGAGGCCCGTCATTTCGACTTGAACATTCAGATTCAAACCGAAGCCCGTCATATTGCCCTGTACGGGCCTTCGGGTTCGGGCAAGTCCCTGACGGTGCAAAGCGTGGCGGGCTTGTTGCGGCCCGACCATGGCCGCATTCAAATTGGCAATCAGGTCTATTTTGATTCTGAAAAAGGCATCAACCTGAAACCACGCGAGCGTCGGGTGGCGTACCTGTTTCAGGACTACGGCCTGTTCCCGCATCTGACCGCAGCACAGAATATTTGCTTTGGTCTGAACACGGGCTTGTTCAACCGCTCCGTGCGAGACATGCCTGCGGCTGCCCAGCGTTGGGTAGAAGCGTTTCAGCTGGAGTCGGTATTAAGCAGCTATCCCGCCCAACTGTCGGGCGGGCAAAAGCAGCGTTGTGCCTTGGCGCGAGCCTTGGCTATTGAACCTCAGCTGCTTTTGCTGGATGAGCCTTTGGCGGCCCTGGATCAGGACTTGCGTGCGCGTTTGCGGGCTGAACTGGCTCAGTTGCAAAGCCAGATCGATATTCCCACTATCCTGATCACGCACGATCCTGAGGATGCCAGGGCCCTGGCCCAAGAGGTCTATCGTATTCGCGATGGACGCATTATCGAATGCTGTACCAGCGCGGATCTGGAAGCTCTTACAGCGTAGCGATCATCACGCTGGATGCCTTGAACAGTGCATAGGCGGACTGGCCTGCTTCCAGGTGCAAGCGCTGTGTGCTGTCCAGGGTGATGCTGGCGGTGACTGTCAGGCCCTGTGGCAGTTCCAGACGTACTTCTGCATTGACGGCACCGGTAATGACATCGGTAATCGTGCCGGGCAGTTGATTGCGTGCGGACAGGGAGTTACGGGTGTCGCCCGTGCCAATCATGATCGAGGACGCTTTCAGAAAGGCCAGAACTTTCTGCCCCTCACGCAGGCCCAGGTTTTCCGTGCTTTCTCGTGTGATGGACGCGACCACGATTTGGCCCTGGCCAATATCCACATGAATTTCGTCGTTGACGGCTCCCGTTTTAATCGTGGTAACGATACCGGGCAGTTGGTTGCGAGCCGAAGTTTGCATGATCATGGTTTGGAGTAACTCCATTTGAGTTGCCACGGAAGGCATTAAACGACCAATACGGCTCATGAAGCGTTGATGCAGCCGGTCGTAGGTTTGATACAGCTCCAGCAGTTCGACGGCTTTGGGCGTCAGGGTGGCACCGCCACCACGATGACCGCCCGTACTGCGCAGCACCAGAGGTGCGCCCGCCATATTGTTCATGATGTCGATGGCGTCCCAGGCCGCCTTGTAGCTGATGCCAATATGACGGGCAGCGGCAGAGATCGAGCCCTGCTCGGCAATGGCGGCCAGCAAGGCCATACGGCGGGCGCTACCCCAGGTATGGTCGCCAGTGCGCAGCGACAGGCTGCCGGTTAATTCGGTATTGGGGGTGTTTGAACTAGACATGGTGATAAGTGTAAGGGCGGGAACAAACTAGGGATAGAGCGCCGGTACAATGGCCGGATCAGCGCTGCTGGCCGTTCTGTTTTCTTGCAACCTTAACTGGTTTTTTCTATGTACGACACCCCTGCTGTTTCCATGGCTCAATTGCAGGAGCTCAATAGTGCCGAGACGGTTGTCTTGACCGTGAACAAGCGCTATGCGCGCCGCCTGCTGGGACATTTGTCGGCCCGTCTGGCGGGTGCTGGCGGGACAGTTGCCGTACCGGAAATTGTGCCTTTGGGCGCGTGGCTGGCGCAGGCCAGTGATCAGCTCTGCTTTTCCGAACAGTGGCAACCAGCCGCGCACCAGATGGATCGCTTTGCCGCCTTGCAGCGCTGGGAACACAGTATTGAGCAGTGCGAGGAAGAGGGCTATTTTCTGGATGTCGGTCAGGCGGCGCGTCTGGCTTGTGAAGCCGATACCTTGCTGGATGAATGGAATATCGAGCTGAAACCCGGCGAGGCCAGCGTGGATTTTGAACGCTTCATGCAATGGCGCTCTCACTACCGGCAAAGCCTGGAGCAGGCAGATCTGGATGATGCAAACCTGGCTGCGGAGCGTGTGCTCAAAGCGGTGCAGGCAGGCGCCTTGCACATGCGTCATCGCTATATGGTGCTGCATGGTTTTCATGAATATTCGCCGCGCCTGCAAAGTTTGTTGAGTGGTTTGCAGGACATGGGGGTAGAGATTCTCCAGCTGCAGCACGAAGAGGCTCCGGCGACAGAGGTGTATCGGGTGCAGGCGCAGGATGCGGATACGGAATGGCGCCTGGCGGTGCAGTGGGCGCGTCGTCAATTGGACGAGTACCCGGATCGCACAGTAGCCATTGTGGCCGCGCAGCTGGAAACGCAATTGCCGTTGGTGCATCGTCTTTTGCGACAGGCCATGCACACGGATCAAGGTGCTTTGCCCTATAACGTGGCGGCAGCCCGATCCTTGGCTGAGTGGCCAGTGGTTGAAGCGGCCATGGCCTGGTTGAAGGCCTTGTTTACGCTGGCGACCAAGGGGCAGGCCGAGCCCGCCATGCTGGGCGAAGCCTTGCGTTTGGGAGCGTGTCAGGCAGAACAGTCTGAAGCAGGTGGCCGTGCCCGCATTGACAAGGCCTGGCGCGACAACCGCATTACACAAGTTAGCCGTAAAGAATTTGCCGACATGCTCAGCTTCCACACACCCGAACTGGCTCTGGCCTGGGGCAAGGCGGTGGAACGCTTCGAGTCCGTATCGGCAGGCGCTCAAGGAGTGGATACCTGGGCGTCGGTCATGCGCCAATGCCTGGAGGCGTTGGGCTTTCCGGGCACTAACCGTCTGGATAGTGCCCAGTTTCAAACTCTGGAGGCTTTGGAAGCCTTGCTGCTGCAATTGGCGCAGCAAGCGCCGGTCTTGGGTCGCATCAGTGCCTTGAAGGCACAAAGCGCTTTGGCCCGCATGGCCCGTGAAAATTTGTTCCAGCCACAACGAGACCCACGTTCCCGGCTGGACGTGCTGGGTTTTCTGGAAGCGGAAGGCGGGCGCTGGGATGCCGTATGGGTGCTGGGCCTGACCGATGATATTTTGCCTGCTGCGGTCAAACCCAATCCTTTGATTCCTGCCCAGGTGTTGCGTCGAGTCTCGGCACCTCGCAGTACGCCAGAGCGGGAGCTGGAATGGGCGCGCTGGATGCTGAGTGCCTTGCTACGCTGTGGGAATCAGGTTTTGCTAAGTGCGCCTTTGCATCAGGGCGAACAGGAGCTGAGGCCCAGCCCCTTGATTGCCCACTGGCCCGTGCTGGAAATGCCTTGGGCGGTGCAGGCAGAGCAGGCCGTTGCACAGGAAGCCTTGCTGGACGAGCAAGGCCCCAGTCTGAAGCTGGAAGAGCGCATACGTGGCGGGATCAGTGTGCTGGATACCCAGGCTCGCAATCCCTTGTGGGCTTTTGTGAAGTTTCGGCTACATGGTCAGGCCTTGCCCGACTACGCCCGTGTGGGCGATATGAATACACGCGGGATGTTCCTGCACCGCGCCGTCGAATTGTTCTGGCTGCGTGTGAAGGATCAGGACAGCCTGCATGAGCTGATTGGTGAGGGCTCACTGCTGGATGTGGTGCAAACGTGCATCGATCAAGCGGCGCAAGAAGAGCTGGCCGATTACGGTCCAGTGCTGCGCAGCCTGGAAATGGAGCGGGGTCTGGCCGTCTTGAATGAGTACGCTCATCAGGAAGCCCAGCGCCCACCGTTCGCCCTGGGGGCGACGGAGCATGAATTGAGCTGGAATCGAGGCTTGTTACGTCTGAACCTGCGTCTGGATCGCTTGGATGATCTGGCTGATGGCGAGCAATTGCTGCTGGACTACAAAACCGGCATAGGCGAGCTGCGGCCCGATAAAGACTGGCTGCGGCCCAGACCCGTGAATCTGCAATTGCCGTTTTATGCTGCTGCCTTGCAGGATCAAGGCCGTAGCGTCAGTGGTTTGGCCTTTGTACGCTTGCATGCCCGACAGGTCGGTTTAAGCGGTTTGGCCGCGCCCGGCATGGATATTGAGGGTCTGACCGAATTGGAGAGCGCCCAGCAGTGGACCGCCCAAATCGCGCAGTGGAAACAGGCGGTGGAAGGCTTGGCAGATGAGTTCCTGCAAGGGCAGGCCGCCAACCAGATCTGGAACCGCAACGATTTGCTGTATTGCGATGTTTTGCCCTTTTTACGTTTGTTCCAGGAAGACCTCCAAGACAATGGAGGAGAGGTGTAATGGTGACAGTCCCTAGCGATAGCCCCGCCCGTGCACGGGCACTGGACCCCGAGTCCTCCTTTCTGGTCCAGGCCCCAGCCGGTTCCGGCAAGACAGAGCTGCTGACCGATCGGATTCTGGCCTTGCTGGCTCGCGTGCAGCGGCCAGAAGAAATAGTGGCCATTACCTTCACCCGTAAAGCTGCGGCTGAAATGCATGCGCGTGTACTGGAGAAGTTGGCCGCTGCCAATCAGGAACGGCCTGCCGAGCCCTACCGGGTACGCAGCTGGGAACTGGCGCGTGCCGCCATGCAGCGCAATCAGGAGCAGCAGTGGGATTTGCTGGCTTACCCGGCCCGTTTAAGCATCCGGACCATCGACTCCTTGTGTGCCCACCTGGTACGCGCCATGCCCTGGATTACGGGGCTGGGCGGGGTTCCGGCCATTACCGATAAGGCCCAGGAGCATTACGAAGCGGCGGCTTGGGCCACGCTGGAGATGGCGGAAAGCGTGCCCAGCGTGGCGCGTTTTCTGGAACACATGGATGTGAACCTGCTGCAGGCGCAAGCTCTGTTGGCAGGTATGTTGGCCAGCCGTGATCAGTGGTTGCCAGCGGTGGGGCAGGGCGGTGATGTAGCCTTTTTACAAGACAGTTTGCGTGAGGTGGTGGAGCAGCAGCTGCAGCAGCTAAGCGATTCACTGCCACCCGGTTGGGCGCGAACCTTGGCCCCCCTGGCCTGTTTTGCGGCCTCGAATCTGGAAAGCGGCGATGTGCTGGCCTTGGCGGATTGGCAAGGCGATAACCTGGCCCCGGTCATGGACGATTTGCCGCGCTGGCGTGGTCTGGCAGCCTTGTTGCTGACGGATAAAGGCGATCTGCGCAAAAGCCTGACGGTGCGTAATGGCTTTCCCCCTAAAACGGCACAAAAAGAAATGCTGACCGAGTGGTTGAGCAATTGTCTGGGGGCTGAGCCCTGGATTGCCCGCCTGGCCAGTGCACGCCTTTTGCCCGAGCAATACTCCCCCCAGCAGCAAGAAGTCCTGTCCAATCTGATTCAGGTCTTGTGGCTGGCTGCGGCGCAATTGAAACTGCGCTTTGCCGAGAAAGCTGAGGTCGATTTCACCGAGATTGCCCAACGTGCCTTGCAAGCCTTGGGTGATGCCGACGAGCCGGGCGAGCTGCTCTTGCGCATGGACAGGTCCATACGCCATTTGCTGGTAGACGAGTTCCAGGACACCAGCCAATCCCAGGTGCAGTTGCTGGAACGCCTGACCAGCGGCTGGGAGCCTGGCGATGGACGCAGTCTGTTTTTGGTGGGCGACCCCATGCAGTCCATTTACCGTTTCCGCAAGGCGGAAGTGGGTTTGTTTCTGCAAGTCTGGCAAGCTCGATGCTTGGGCGAAGTAGAGCTGGAGCCGCTGAATCTCAGTAATAACTTCCGTTCACATCCGCGCTTGGTGGAATGGGTGAACAAAGTGGGGGCGCAATTGTTTCCGGCTCGACCTGACCCGGATCTGGGCATGGTCACCTACGAACACTCGACCGCCTTCAAGCCCGATATCCCCGATTGGGCGGTGCATTTTCACCCGTCCTGGCATTTCCGAGTGGCTCGGGGAGAGGATGCTGTGCCGTCGCAGCAAGCGGCTCAAGAGCGTGCAGTGCAGGAGGCGGTTCAGTGTGCGGCCCAAGCTCTGGAACGTTATCAGGACAGCGAACATCCGGTGGCAATTCTGGTGCGAGCACGCTCGCACTTGCATGGTTTGGTGCGCAAGCTGGGTGAGCAGGGCATACCGTGCCGAGCCGTAGAGCTGGAACCCTTGCAACAGCGCCCTGTGGTGGCGGATTTGGTGCAATTGGTCCGTGCCTTGGCGCACCCGGCAGATCGACTGGCCTGGCTGTCCGTGTTGCGCTCGCCATTGATCGGCTTGCGTTTGGAGAGCCTGCATCGCTTGTGCGCCTTGCATCCCACCCAGACCTTGGCCGAGCTGACGCAGAATCAGGAGTTTCAGGATTGGGATTCGGACGAGCGGGCCCGTCTCTTGTTTGCCTGCCAGATCTTGTTGGACCGGAGAAATCGCAGCGGTTTGATGCCGTTTGCAGCCTGGGTGCAGGAGTGCTGGACGCGCCTGGGTGGGCCGCAGGTTTATCCAAGCCTGGCCGATCAGGCCGATGCCGAACAAGTTTTGCGGCTGCTGGAGGAGCTGTGTCCCTATGGACCCCCCGACCAGCAACAATTACAGGCCCGTGTGGAGTCGCTGTATGCCACCCCGCAAGGTACGGGCAAGGCCGTGGAGGTGATGACGATTCACAAGTCCAAGGGGTTGGAGTTTGAAACTGTCATTTTGTTTGGTTTGCACAAGCAGTCAGCAGCCGACTCCGAGCCGTTGATTCGTCTGGAGCACAGCGCCGAGCGCTTGATTCTGGGGCCGATCAGTCACAAGGGCAGCGAGCAGCGCGATCCGGTGTCGCAGTTTCTGGCGGCGCGGGAGCGTATCCGGGCCGAGCAGGAAAGCCACCGCTTGTTATATGTGGCCCTGACGCGTGCCCGTCAGGAGCTGCATCTGTTTGCGGAATTGAGCATCACCCAGGATAAGGGCCTGCGCGAGCCGGATGGCCGCTCCTTGCTGAGCCGTGTCTGGCCGGTCCTGGAGCAGCCACAGGCTCCTGTTTGGCAAGCCGAGCAGGGCGGACAGCAAGAGGAAGCAGGGCAAGGTTCCGCAGCATTGTTGCAGCGTGTGGTGAGCTTGCCGGCCGCGCCGCCCGAGCAGTTGCAGGCCGACAGCCCGCAGTATCAAAGCTGGCAGTGGTCCCTGGACACGACTCATGAAAAAGCCATTGGTACGGTTGCCCACGACTGGCTGGAAAAGCTGGGCCGTGAAGGGCTGGAGCAATGGCCGGTAGAACGCTTGCAGCAAGGCCGCGCCGTGATGCGTCGTCAACTGTTGCGTGCTGGTGTGCCAGCGACCTATCTGGATGAAGCCGCCCAATCCCTGTTTGAAGCGATTACTGCGACCGTACAGACGGAACGGGGCCGCTGGCTGCTGGGCGTCAGCCGAGCTTACCGGGAATGGTCCTTGCTGGACGTCAGTGGCCGGGTGTCGATTATTGACCTGGCCATTTCCCAGGAAGATCACTGGCTGGTGGTGGATTACAAGACCGGACGACCTGCCGAGCATGAAAGTCTGGACGATTTCAAGGCCCGGATGCTGGAGCGTTATGCGCCGCAATTGCAGCGGTATTGTGTGCAGGTGCAGGCTCTGGATGGCCGGCCCGCGCAGGCTGCGCTTTATTTCCCGAGAGCCGATCTTTGGCTGCCGTATTGATGCTACACTATTGGTCGGCGGGCCCCTCCGCATGGTTCGGCGGTGAATCTGGTCAGGTCGGGAACGAAGCAGCCACAGCCGTGCAGAATCAGTGCCGGAGTCAGGCTCGCCACTTCATTTGCTTATCGGGTTATGCGCGCCCGGTCTATCTGCTTCCCTTCAGCACCGAATCCGGTACACTTTTCCTTTCGCTTATTTGTATTGATGGTTCACGCCGTCCGGAATTCGCATGACCTATCTCGTTCTGGCCCGCAAGTGGCGCCCCCGTTCCTTTGACACCTTGGTTGGTCAGGACCACGTGGTGCGCGCTCTGACGCACGCCCTGGATACCCAGCGCCTGCACCATGCCTGGCTGTTTACGGGCACACGCGGCGTGGGCAAGACCACCTTGTCGCGTATTCTGGCCAAGTCGCTGAACTGCGAAACTGGCATCACTTCCAAGCCCTGTGGCGTTTGCCGCGCTTGTACCGAGATTGATGCTGGCCGCTTTATTGATTATGTAGAGCTGGACGCCGCTTCCAACCGTGGTGTGGAAGAGATGACCCAGCTGCTGGAGCAGGCGGTCTACGCACCCAGCTCGGGCCGTTACAAGGTCTACATGATTGACGAAGTTCACATGCTGACCGGGCACGCCTTCAACGCCATGCTCAAGACGCTGGAAGAGCCGCCAGCGCACGTCAAATTCATTCTGGCCACGACCGATCCGCAAAAGATTCCGGTCACGGTCTTGTCGCGCTGTCTGCAATTCAATTTGAAGCAGATGACAGTGCCCGCGATTGTGGGCCATCTGCAAGACATTCTGACTCAGGAAGAAATGCAGTTCGAGCTGCCTGCCTTGCGTTTGCTGGCACAGGCAGCTGATGGCTCCATGCGCGATGCCTTGTCGCTGAGCGACCAGGCTATTGCCTATAGCGCGGGCGATCTTAGCGCCCAGGCTGTGCAAGCCATGCTGGGCACCATTGATCAACGCCACCTGGCGCAATTGCTGCAAGCGCTGGTCGCTTACGATGCACAGGCCATTATGGGTGTGGCCGATGATCTGGCCTTGCGCGGCCTGTCTTATTCGGGCGCTCTGGCTGATCTGGCAACCTTGTTGTCCCGTATCGCCATCGAGCAGCGCATTCCCGGCACGATTTCTGATGATGATCCTCTGGCAGAGGCGGTGCGGCAACTAGCGCCCATGCTCTCGCCCGATCATGTGCAGTTGTTTTATTCGGTAGCGGTGCATAGCCGTCAGGAGCTGTCTTTGGCTCCGGATGAGTACGCCGGTTTTGTGATGGCGTGCTTGCGCATGCTGGCCTTGCTGCCCGAGCCCGTCTCGGCGTATGTGCCACCGCCAGCAGAGCCTTCGGGGTCTGATACTGCTGGTGCTGGTGCTGGCGCGGCTCAGGCTGCTCCCGCTCCTGCGGCAGCCCCCGCTGCCTCTGTTGATGCCGCCGCCTCTGCCGCGCCTCTACAGCAAGCTGCGCAGGGTGCGCAAACAGAGCCGAGCACGCAAACCGCACAAGCAGTACAAGCCGCGCAAACCACTCAGCCTGCGGTTAGCCCACAGGCCGCGTCTCAGCAGGCACAGGCTTCTGTCCCTGCAGCCGCCCCGGTCGCTGATGTTGCCCGTGCACATGCAGCCCAAGCAGCGCCAGTCGCAGAATCCATCCCTGCTGACGACGATTTTGTCCCGGCCTGGGAAGATGCTCCCGAGCCTGCCGGTGCAGGGGCCAGCTATGACTCTTCAGAGTCTGCCCCAGCGGATGCAAACTTTGACGCCCGTTCCGCGACCAGTCAGCCTCAAGAAGCTGCGACTGCAGTTGCTGGCAGCAGCGCTGTTGAAGCCGTCCAAGCGGCATCGACTCCATCCGCCCCGTCAGCCCAGCCAGCCGCAGAGCCCACCTCCGCATCCCAGGCTGATTCCTCTGCCGACCCTGTAGCGGAATCCTCCAAAGCCCAGGGCAAGAGCAGTGCTCAGCCCCTGATGTCGTCTCAGGCCCAGGCCGCTGCCCGAGTAGACCCGGTGGCAGAAGAAGCGCCGCCAGCCGTCTCCACCCAGGACGGCCCGGAAGAGCCCGCCTGGCTGTCCGAGGGCATGGACGAAGAGTTCGAGAATTACCAACCTCTGGATATGGACGCGGCTCGTGCCGAAGAAGACGGCGATGTACCGTCTGTGTCCCTGTCTGATCGCTTCATGCCCGACACTGAACTGGGCCTGCCTGTACCGCAAAGCGGTTCGGACAGCCCGCGTACCGTCCGTCTGGGCGGCATGAAACCGGAAACCTGGCCTGAAGTGGCAACCAGCCTGCCCTTAAGTGGCTGGGCCGCTGAATTGGCCCGCCAGAGCGAATGGCTGGGCGTGAAAGGCCAGGAAATCCACCTGCGTGCCAAAATCAAGGCCACTGAAGGCAGCCAGGGCAAAGCGCGCTTGCGCACCGTTTTGTCGGAATACTTTGCCCAGTCCATTCAGTTGGTGATCGAATACGGGGATACGGGCGATGCCACCGCGCATGCCGTGGAGCAGGCCAAGCTGGCCGAGCGTCAGCGACAGGCCGAAGAGCAGGTTGCCCAGGATCCCTTTGTCTTGAGCCTGATCCAGGACTTTGACGGCAGCGTCAAAGCCGGGTCGATCAAGGCCACTCCTTTGGTTCGGGCCGCCTGAATGGCCCCTTGTCAATTTATATCAATCAGGAAAACCAAACCATGATGAAAGGTCAGATTGCCGGCTTGATGCGCCAGGCGCAGCAAATGCAGGAAAACATGAAAAAGGCCCAGGAAGCCTTGGCCGATATCGAGGTCGAGGGCGTTTCCGGTGGTGGTCTGGTCAAGGTCATCATGAACTGCCGCCACGATGTGCGCCGTGTCTCTATCGACCCCAGCCTGCTGGAAGACGAAAAAGAGATGCTGGAAGATTTGATTGCTGCTGCCTTTAACGATGCACAGCGCAAAGCCGAGGCAACGTCGCAGGAAAAAATGGCGGGTGTTACCGCTGGCCTGCCACTGCCACCCGGTATGAAGTTCCCGTTCTAATGAACGAACCGCAGATCGCTGAGCCCGAACCGCTTCGGGCTCTGATCCAGGCTCTGCGTCGGCTACCCGGTGTGGGCGAGCGTAGCGCTCGCCGCATGGCCTACCACTTGTTGCAACACGACCTGGTAGGCGCCGACCAATTGAGCCGCGCTCTTGAACATGCCGCGACGGCACTGCAGCACTGTCAGCGCTGCAATGGTTTCACTGTTCAACCTATCTGTGAAACCTGTGCCAATCCCCGCCGTGATCCGGCGTTGTTGTGTGTGGTGGAGACGCCTGCCGATCAAAACATGATCGAGGCTACGCATGGCTATCGAGGCCTTTACTATGTGCTGATGGGGCGTTTGACGCCGCTGGAAGGCATAGGCCCGGATGCCTTGCAATTTGACCGCTTGCTAGAGCGAGCCGGTGATGGCCAAGTGCAGGAAGTGATTCTAGCGACCAATTTCACCGCAGAGGGCGAAACTACCGCCCATCATCTGGCGGAAATGCTCACTAGCCAAGGTTTGAAAGTGACTCGACTGGCACGCGGTGTGCCAGCCGGGAGCGAGCTGGAGTACGTAGACCCCAGCACCATTGCCTGGGCCTTGATGGAGCGTCGCGCCACGTAAATGGGTTTGACCGCTTGGCGGACAAGGGGGGACACCCCCCTTTGTTTTTTAGTATAAGTATCAGACCTAAATAATTAATGACCAACAACAAGAAGGGGATTGCCATGAAACTGACTCGTCGTCATGCACTCAAGCTGGTTGGAGCATCGGGATTGGCACTGTCGCTGCCAACATTGGCCCGTGCACAGGAAATCGAGAAAAAAAGCATCACGATTGCCGTCGGTGGCAAAGCGCTGATCTATTACCTGCCTTTGTCCATTGCCGAGATTAACGGCTATTTTGATGATGAAGGCCTCAAGGTCAAAGTGGCCGACTTTGCCGGTGGCTCCAAGGCCCTGCAAGCGGTTGTCGGTGGCAGTGCCGATGTCGTCTCGGGCGCTTTTGAGCACACCATCAACTTGCAGGCCAAAGGGCAGATGTACCGTGCCTTTGTGCAGCAAGGACGCGCACCGGCCATCGTTTTGGCCGTGTCCAACAAGACGATGGCTGACTATAAGTCGCCTGCGGATTTGAAGGGCAAGAAAATCGGTGTGACCGCACCGGGTTCCTCGACCAATATGATGGTCAACTTCTATCTGGAGCAGAATGGTCTGAAACCCTCGGACGTGGCCTTTATCGGTGTAGGCGCTGGCGCGGGTGCGGTTACTGCCATGCGTACGGGTCAGATCGATGCCATGGCTAACCTGGACCCGGTTATCGGCACCTTGCTCAAGGAGAACGAAGTACGTGTCATTGCTGACACCCGTACCGTTGCCGACACCAAGACCATTTTTGGCGGCAATATGCCTTCGGCCTGCTTGTACGCTTCTGAAGACTTCATCATCAAGAATCCGAACACCGCTCAGGCCCTGGCCAACGCCATCGTACGCGCCGATAAATGGATTCAGGCCAACGACGCTGAAACCATTGCCAAAACCGTGCCTGCCACCTACCTGCTGGGTGATGTAGAGCTGTACAAGCAATGTCTGGACGCCAATAAAGAAGCACTCTCGCCAGATGGTCTGGTCGATGCTGATGGCCCCGCTACCGCCTTGAATGCGCTGGCCGCTTTTGTGCCGAATCTGGACGCATCCAAGATTGATACCAGCAAGATCTTCACCAACGAGTTTGCTGAAAAAGCCAACAAGAAGTATCCCAATGTCTGAGGCAGCACTTTCTTTAGATAACATCAGCTGTGTTTTTGCATCCCGCGATGGCAAAGGTACGTACACAGCGGTCCGTGACGCCAGCCTGAGCATTGCTCCAGGCGAATTTGTGTCGGTTGTAGGCCCAACGGGCTGCGGCAAATCCACGCTCCTGAACGTAGGGGCGGGTTTGCTGAGCCCTTCGTCGGGCGAAGTGCGTGTGTTCGGTAAACCCCTGGAAGGGGTGAACGAGCGCGCTGGCTACATGTTCCAGGGCGAAGCGTTGATGCCCTGGCGCAGTGCCGAATCCAACGTGATGGCCGGTCTGGAGTTTGCCGGTGTCCCGCAGGACGAGGCCCGCGCCCGTGCCCAGGAGTGGCTCAAGCGAGTCGGCCTGGGTGGTTTCGGGGATCGTTACCCGCATCAGATGTCTGGCGGTATGCGCAAACGTGTCATGCTGGCCCAGACCCTGATTCGTGATCCCGACATCATTCTGATGGATGAGCCGTTCTCGGCGCTGGACATTCAGACCCGTCAATTGATGGAAAACGAGGTGCTGGAGATCTGGATGGCGCAGCGTAAAGCCGTGCTGTTCATCACTCACGACCTGGATGAAGCCATTGCCATGAGCGACCGGGTGGTGGTCCTGTCGGCCGGGCCGGGCACTCATCCCATCGGCGAATTTCATGTCGATCTTCCACGCCCTCGTGACGTGGCCGAAGTACGCAACGACCCCCGCTTTGTCGAATTGCACGCGGCAATCTGGGCCGTCTTGCGTGATGAAGTTCTGAAGGGTTATGCCCAGCAAAAGCGTGCCTGATATGTCTAAATCTATTACTCAATCCAAGCTGGCCCTGCGCGGCTGGCAAATTTCGCTGCTCATCGTCATTCTGGCTGCCTGGCACTTTTTTACGCTGGACCCCAAAGTAGCCTTCTTCTTTGGCCAGCCACTGGAAGTGGTCAAGGTGATCTGGGCCTGGTTCGTCACCAATGGTGATATTTACCTGCACCTGGGCGTGACCTTGAGCGAAACCCTGCTGGCCTTTGCCATCGGTACGATTGCCGGTCTGGCTTGCGGTCTGTGGCTGGGGCTCTCGCCCCGTGCGGCGGCCTTGCTGGACCCGTATCTGACGGCGGCCAACTCCATGCCACGCGTGATTCTGGCGCCTATTTTCGGCATGTGGTTTGGTCTTGGCATCTGGTCCAAAGTGGCTCTGGCCGTGACACTGGTGTTCTTCATCGTGTTTTTCAACGTGTACCAGGGTGTGCGTGAAGTCAGCTCCACCTTGCTGGACAACGCCCGCATGCTGGGTGCCAGCCGTCGCCAGTTGCTGCGCCACGTCTATATTCCTTCGGCAACCAGCTGGGTGTTCTCCAGCCTGCACACCTCGGTCGGTCTGGCCTTTGTGGGTGCTGTGGTGGGTGAATACCTGGGTTCAGCCAGTGGGGTCGGTTATCTGATCTTGCAGGCAGAGGGCACATTGGACGTGAATACAGTGTTCGCCGGTATTGTTGTCCTGACGGTGTTTGCGCTGATCCTGGATGGGCTGGTCAGTGTCTTTGAGGATCGCTTGCTGGCCTGGCGGCCGCAAGGTGGCGGCACAGAAAAGCTCTGACCGCTGTCTGGCCCAAATGTCGAGAGAACCGGCTCCCGTTTCAGGAGTCGGTTTTTTTATGCCTGCTTGTTTTCGAGAGTGGGGACAGGGAGGAGACAGTTAGGCGCTTAAATACATAAAAGAACAAACATGACAGGATCGATATGTGGTTTTCACTCCTATCGCCCAGGCCCCAAAGTGTTATAGATCAAGGCCGCACCGCGTGATCGGTGTGTGCCAGCAGTCTTAGTACCTTGACGTGTTTGTTGTCAAACCAAGCAGATGGAGACGTACATGGAAAAACAGCATGACTACAACGCAATCGGCACGATTTACGAAGAGTTCAACCGGACCTCGCCCGCTCGGCTGGCAGAGGTCGCTACTGTGGAGCAGTTGCTGGGAGACGTGAAGGGCAAGTCTGTGCTGGATCTGGCCTGTGGTTATGGTTTTTTCGGGCGCCGGGCCTACGAGCAGGGGGCAGCCAAGGTCGTGGGGGTGGATATTTCGGAGAGCATGGTTAATCAGGCTAAAGACATTTCCAGGCAGCAGAAGGAGGATATTGAGTTCCGGGTGGGAGACGTGCTGCAGATGGGGGTAATCGGGCAGTTCGACCGGGCAATTGCGGCCTTTCTGTTCAATTACTCCCGGTCAGTGCGGGAGTTGGAGCAGATGTTCCAGGCCGTGGCAGATAATCTGAAACCGGATGGTCGCTTGGTGGCCTATACCGTGAACCCGGACTTTCAGTTGGGAAAGGAGGATGTGGCCAAGTACGGTTTGAAAGTGCTGACGGAGGAGCCGTACCAAGAGGGCTTTCGGCATACTGCACACTTTAATGTGGGGCCGCCGATTCGTTTTACCTATCACCGCTGGAGTAAAGAGCATTACGAAGCAGCCCTGGCAAAGGCGGGTTTTCGGTCCTTTCGCTGGCAGATGCCGTTATTGACTCAGCAGGCTTTGGATGCCTATCCGCCAGGCTTTTGGGAAGACTACAAGAAGAATTGTCCACAAATCAGCTTGCTTTGCGAACGTTGAAAGAAAGTGTGCTGGATTAGAAAAGTGTGGTGCGTATTGACCTGAGCAAGATCTGGCTGCAGTCCAGATAGGGCTCAAAGCAAATCAGCCCGGCGCAATGCCGGGCTGATTCTTTTTGCTGCTCAAGTTGTTGATCAAGCAGCGGGCTTCTTTCAGGGCTTTGCAGGATGCAAAGCCTTTTTATATCGCAGTGCCAGTGATCAAGCCTGCTGACGCGCTTGCTGAATCAAGGAGTCCAGCTTGATGCCATCCGCGGTGAACTGACGGATGCCTTCGGCCAGCTTTTCAGTAGCCATCGCGTCCTGGTTCAAATCCGTGCGGAAAGTGATTTCATTGCTGGCACGCCATTCGGGGGCAACCGCCTTGGCGCGCGCCACATCCAGCATGGCAGGGACTTCACCCTGGGCTGCATCCAGCTGGCCCAGCAGATCCGGGCTGATGGTCAGCAGATCGCAACCGGCCAGCGCCTTGATCTGGCCGACATTGCGGAAGCTGGCACCCATGATCTCCGTGGGGATGTCATAGGTTTTGTAGTATTCGTAAATGCTGCGGACCGAGCGCACGCCGGGATCGTTCTCGCCCTGGTTGGCGCTTTCGTCCCAGTCCTGGCCAGCGGTTTTCTTGAACCAGTCGTAGATGCGACCCACAAAGGGCGAGATCAGGGTGACTTTGGCCTGGGCGCAGGCGATGGCTTGCGGCAGGCAGAACAAAAGGGTCAAGTTGCAGTTGATGCCTTCGGCTTGCAGCGTACGGGCGGCCTGAATGCCTTCCCAGGTGCTGGCCAGCTTGATCAGTACCCGTTCGCGCGGCACACCGGCCTTTTCGTAATGCTGAATGATATGGCGGGCGCGCTCGACACTGGCCAGGGTATCAAAGGACAGGCGGGCATCCACTTCGGTGGAGACGCGGCCGGGAACAATGTCCAGAATTTGTTGGCCAAAGGCAACCAGCAACAGATCGCTGGTTTCAGCCAGGCTGGCGTGAGGGTGGTCGGCGATGACACGGTCCAGCAAGGGGCGATAGGCCGCCTGCTGGACAGCCTTCAAGATCAGGGAAGGATTGGTTGTTGCATCGGTAGGGCGATACGCACGCATCGCTTCAAAATCGCCTGTGTCGGCCACTACGGTTGTGCACTGGCGCAGGGAGTCAAGCTGAGTAGTCATGTCTGTTACTAGTCCATCGCAAAGCCATCAAACCAATCAATTACTGTAGTCGATTTTCCAGGTTTTCGTGCCTGGTTTCGGTGTTATTACCGATAAACTACCGGAAAAACCCCGTTTGAGCATATAATTAGAAGGTTTAATATTAATTTCAGAATCCGGGGTTTTTAACGTGCTGCCGTCTTTATTTCCTGAGGAGTCCCGCACTATCACTAGTGCCGTCCTAGCCCTGGCGGATGGAACCCTATTCAAAGGGGTATCAATCGGTGCCGAGGGGCACTGTGTTGCTGAGATCGTTTTCAATACAGCCATGACGGGCTATCAGGAAATCCTGACAGACCCAAGCTACAGCGGTCAAATTGTTACGCTTACCTATCCGCACATCGGTAATACCGGTGTCAATCCAGAGGACTCCGAATCCACCAAAGCCCACGCTGCCGGGCTTGTCATTCGCGATTGTCCCGCCCGCCTGTCCAACTTCCGCTCCACCCAGTCTTTGCCCGACTACCTGAAAGCTCAGGGCGTTGTGGCCATCTCCGGTATCGACACCCGCAAGCTGACTCGCATTTTGCGCGAGAAAGGCTCCATGGGTGCCTGCATCCTGGTGGGTGATGATGCCGAACGTGCACTGGAACTGGCCCGCTCTTTCCCTGGCCTGAAAGGTCAGGACCTGGCCAAGGTGGTTACCACCGACAAGTCCTACAACTGGACCGAAGGTTCGTGGGAACTGGGCCAAGGTTTCTCCAAGCCCGAAGGCGACCGCTTCCACGTGGTGGCTTACGACTTTGGCGTCAAGGCCAACATCCTGCGCCTGATGGCGGACCGTGGCTGTAAGGTCACCGTCGTGCCTGCGCAAACTCCATTGGCCGATGTGCTGGCTTACGAACCTGATGGCGTGTTCCTGTCCAATGGCCCTGGTGATCCGGAGCCTTGCGATTACGCAATCGAAGCTTGCAAGGGCTTGCTGGAGCGCAAGTTGCCTGTGTTTGGTATTTGCCTGGGTCATCAGATCCTGGGTCTGGCCGTAGGTGCTCAGACCTTGAAGATGAAAAATGGCCACCACGGTGCCAACCACCCTGTGCAGGAACTGGCCAGCGGCCGCGTGTTCATCACCAGCCAGAATCACGGCTTTGCGGTGGATGCCACAACCTTGCCAGCCAATGCCAAGGTCACGCACATTTCTTTGTTCGACCAGAGCCTGCAAGGCTTCGAGTTGACAGATCGCCCCGCGTTTTGCTTCCAGGGTCACCCCGAAGCCACTCCCGGCCCGCGCGATATTGCCTCGCTGTTCGACAAATTCATCAGCCTGATGGCTGCCCACCAGGCCAATAAATAAATCGCACTATGCCAAAGCGTTCAGACTTAAAAAGCATTCTTATCATTGGCGCAGGCCCGATCATCATTGGTCAGGCTTGTGAATTCGACTACTCGGGAGCCCAGGCATGTAAGGCCCTGAAGGCCGAGGGTTACCGGACTGTGCTGGTCAACAGCAACCCGGCCACCATCATGACGGACCCGGATACGGCCGACGTCACCTACATCGAGCCCATCACCTGGCAAGCTGTCGAGAAAATCATTGAAAAAGAGCGTCCCGATGCGCTCTTGCCCACCATGGGCGGCCAAACCGCGCTGAACTGCGCCCTGGATCTGGCCAAGCATGGCGTGCTGGAAAAATTCGGTGTCGAGCTGATCGGTGCCAACGCCGCTGCTATCGAAAAAGCCGAAGACCGCCTGAAATTCAAGGACGCCATGACCTCCATCGGTCTGGAGTCCGCCAAGTCCGGCGTGGCTCACAGCATGGACGAAGCCTGGGCGGTTCAAAAGCGTATCGCTGAAGAAATCGGCACCGCCGGTTTCCCCGTCGTGATTCGCCCCAGCTTCACGCTGGGCGGTACGGGCGGCGGTATTGCCTACAACCCTGAAGAATTCGAAACCATCTGCCGTCGTGGTCTGGAAGCATCGCCAACCAACGAACTGCTGATTGAAGAATCCCTGCTGGGCTGGAAAGAGTTTGAAATGGAAGTCGTGCGTGACCGCGCCGACAACTGCATTATTGTGTGCTCCATTGAAAACCTGGACCCCATGGGTGTGCACACCGGTGACTCCATCACCGTGGCTCCTGCCCAAACCCTGACCGACCGCGAATACCAGATCATGCGTAATGCATCGATCGCCGTATTGCGCGAAATCGGTGTGGATACCGGTGGTTCGAACGTACAGTTCGCGGTGAACCCCGATAACGGCCGCATGATCGTTATCGAAATGAACCCGCGCGTGTCCCGTTCCTCGGCTCTGGCTTCCAAAGCCACGGGCTTCCCTATTGCCAAGATCGCTGCGCGCCTGGCCGTGGGTTACACCCTGGACGAGCTGCTGAACGAAATTACCGGCGGTGCGACTCCCGCTTCGTTCGAGCCCACCATCGACTACGTGGTTACCAAGGTGCCACGTTTCGCTTTCGAAAAATTCCCTCAGGCCGATTCGCGCCTGACCACCCAGATGAAGTCCGTAGGTGAAGTGATGGCTATTGGCCGCACTTTCCAGGAATCCTTCCAGAAAGCCCTGCGTGGCCTGGAAGTGGGTGTGGATGGTCTGAACCAGAAAACCACCGACCGCGAAAAACTGCAGGTCGAGCTGGGCGAACCCGGCCCAGAGCGTATCTGGTACGTGGGCGATGCTTTCGCTCAAGGCCTGACCCTGGACGAAGTTCACAACCTGACCAAGATCGACCCCTGGTTCCTGGCCCAGATCAAAGAGATCGTGGACATTGAACTGGCTCTGGAGCAAAAGACGCTGGCCGATCTGGACCGCGACACCTTGTTCGGTCTGAAACGTCGTGGTTTCTCCGACCGCCGTCTGGCCTTCCTGCTGGACACCGTGGAATCGGAAGTGCGCAAACTGCGTCACCAGTTGAACGTGCGTCCTGTCTACAAGCGTGTGGACACCTGCGCGGCCGAATTCTCCACCGATACGGCCTATATGTACTCGACCTACGAGGAAGAGTGCGAATCCCATCCTACGGACAAGAAGAAGATCATTGTTCTGGGTGGTGGTCCTAACCGTATTGGTCAGGGTATCGAGTTTGACTACTGCTGCGTGCACGCTGCTTTGGCATTGCGCGAAGATGGTTACGAAACCATCATGGTCAACTGCAACCCCGAAACCGTTTCTACCGACTACGACACCTCCGACCGTCTGTACTTCGAGCCTCTGACTCTGGAAGACGTGCTGGAAATCGTTCATATCGAAAAACCCGTGGGCACCATCGTTCAGTACGGTGGCCAGACTCCGCTGAAATTGGCACGTGCTCTGGAAGCCAACGGTGTACCTATCATCGGTACCAGCCCTGAATCCATTGACGTGGCTGAAGACCGTGAGCGCTTCCAGAAGCTGCTGACCAAGCTGGGTCTGCGTCAGCCGCCAAACCGTACAGCTCGTACCGAAGGCGAAGCCATTGCTCTGGCTGCTGAAATTGGATACCCCCTGGTGGTGCGCCCAAGCTATGTGCTGGGTGGCCGCGCCATGGAAATTGTGCACGAGCAGCAAGACCTGGAGCGCTATATGCGCGAAGCGGTCAAGGTCAGCAATGACTCGCCCGTGCTGCTGGATCACTTCCTGAATAACGCCACCGAAGTGGACGTGGACTGCCTGGCCGATGGCGAGCGCGTGTTTGTGGGCGGTGTGATGCAACACATTGAACAAGCTGGTGTTCACTCCGGTGACTCCGCTTGCAGCTTGCCTCCTTACTCGCTCAGCGACGAAACCGTGGCTGAAATCAAGCGCCAGACCGCACTTATGGCCAAGGCCTTAAACGTGAAGGGCTTGATGAACGTGCAGTTCGCCATTCAGGATGGCGATGTGTACGTGCTGGAAGTGAACCCACGTGCTTCGCGTACCGTGCCGTTCGTGTCCAAGGCTACCGGTTTGCAGCTGGCCAAGATCGCCGCTCGCGCCATGGCTGGTCAGACTCTGTCCCAGCAAGGCATTACTGAAGAAGTCACGCCGTCTTACTACAGCGTGAAAGAAGCCGTGTTCCCCTTCGTGAAGTTCCCTGGTGTGGATACCATTCTGGGACCTGAAATGAAGTCCACCGGCGAAGTCATGGGTGTGGGCACCTCGTTTGCCGAAGCCTTCGTGAAGTCGCAGATGGCTGCCAGTGTGAACCTGCCCAAGGGCGGCCAGGCCTTCATCAGCGTGCGTGCTCAGGATAAACCACAAGCGGTTGAAGTGGCTCGTGGCCTGATTTCGCTGGGCTTCAAGGTTGTGGCTACTCGCGGTACCGCCAGCGCCATCGAACAGGCTGGTCTGGCTGTTCAAGTGGTGAACAAGGTTACCGAAGGCCGTCCGCACATTGTGGACATGATCAAGAATGGTGAAGTTTCCTTGGTCATCAATACGGTTGAAGAGCGTCGCAACGCCATCGTTGATTCGCGTACAATCCGTACACATGCGCTGGCTGCCAACCTGGCCTACTACACCACCATTGCCGGTGCTGTGGCGGCGGTTCAAGGCTTGCAGTATCTGAGCCAAGGTGAGGGCTTGAAAGTTTACGCGCTTCAAGAGCTGCACGCTCTGCTCGCGAAACACTAAGTCTTACCCGGCTGGAAAGGCGCACCTTAGTGGTGCGCCTTTTTTTGTTCTTGCATCAGACAAGACCAAGCCGTCGTATTGGGGCAGCACGCAGGCCACTGCCTGCACAGTGCAGAAGTTTTCTTCTTTGGAGATCATGTCGTGAAATGGTTCATTCTTGCCTTGTTCATCGTGTGCACGATTGTTGTGCACTTCAGGGGTAGAGTCAGGCACCGGTTTTCTCGCCAGTTGCTGGATCATTCCACCTTCACGGCTCCTTTGAACGTCTTTATGTACGGCTTTTCGGCAGTACCGAACGAGCCGTATCTGGATTTGAAACACTTTCCCGAGCTGAACAAGCTGCTGGAGCACTGCGATGAAATCCGTGCCGAGGCCGAGCAGCTATTTGGCGAAGGCCATATCAAGGCCTCGGACAAGTACAACGATGCGGGTTTCAACTCCTTCTTTAAAACCGGCTGGACGCGTTTTTACCTGAAGTGGTATGACGCGGATCATCCGTCAGCACGCGAACTGTGCCCGGTGACGACCAATCTGCTCAAGGACATTCCTTCGATCAAGGCGGCCATGTTCACCTCTTTGCCACCCGGTGCCCGTTTACCGCGTCACCGCGACCCTTATGCGGGTTCGCTGCGCTTTCACATGGGGCTGATGACGCCTAATAGTCCGGATTGCTATATCGAAGTGGACGGCCAGCGTTATCACTGGCGTGATGGCGAGGCCGTGGTGTTTGATGAAACCTTTATTCACTACGCCGAGAACAAAACGGATCAGAACCGCATTATCTTGTTTGCGGACGTAGAGCGCCCCATGCGTTACCGTTGGGCACAGGCGATCAATCACGCAGTGGGTGGTTTCTTGCTGCGCGCCGCTGCCGCTCCTAACCAGGAAGGCGACCGCACCGGTGGTATCAACCGTATTTTCGGTACGGTTTATGCAGTGCGTCGTTTCGGCAAGGCGATCAAGAAAAAGAACGAAACCCTGTACTACATCCTTAAGTGGTTGCTGGTGCTGGGCATTGCTGCCCTGATCTTCCTGTAAAAAGCAGGCAAAGATGCAAACCGTCTTTATCACGGGTGCCAGCAGCGGTCTGGGCAAAGCGCTGGCCCAGGAGTACGCCGCTCAAGGTGCTTGCCTGGGTTTGCTGGGCCGGCGTCAGGAAGAACTCCAGGCGCTGGCTGAGAGCTTGCCCGGTGTGCACCGTATCTATGTGGCGGATGTACGTGACAGAGACGCCTTGCATCAAGCGGCCCAGGACTTTTTGCAGTTCACAGGGCAAAAAATTGATGTGGTCATTGCCAGTGCGGGGATCAGCGCTGGCACCTTGACGGAAGAAACCGAGGATTTTGCCGTCTTCAAAGCCATTGTGGATACAAACCTTCTGGCCATGGTGGCGACCTTCGAGCCTTTTATCGGCACCATGAAAGCGGCGGGGAAGGGAACCTTGGTGGGTATTGCCAGCGTGGCGGGTATTCGTGGTTTGCCCGGTGCGGGGGCTTATAGCAGCTCCAAGGCGGCTGTCATTGCCTACTGCGAAAGCTTGCGGCTGGAGCTGTCGCTATACGGTGTTTCTGTTGTCACCATTACGCCCGGTTATATTCGCACGGCCATGACGGCGCAGAATCCTTACTCCATGCCGTTTCTGATGCCTGCTGAGGACTTTGCCCGCAAAGCTCGCAAGACCATCGAGCAGGGCGTGTCCTATCGAGTCATTCCGTGGCAGATGGGAGTTGTCTCGCGCCTGATGCGTCTTTTGCCTAATTGGCTGTATGACCGTCTGGCTCGTCGGGCACCTCGCAAGCCACGACTGAACAAAAAAAGCTGATCATTGCCCCTGTAGCTGATTTTTGAGGCCCTTGTTGGCCTCATCGTGGTTTGAGGGGGCTATGCTTATGGCCGCAACCACAACCGCAACCGCAATAGTGCCTGTGGCTCTTCCTGGTATAGGGCCGTCGCTATCGTAAGGATGAAGGTTGCGGGTGTGGCGCTGGAGACACTGTCAGGAACTGATGAGGTGAGTCAGGCGGACAGGACTCCGCACAAGTCTCAGGCTGGTTTATCGAACGCTACAGCTAATCCGATCTGCGGATAGCAGCCTGATCATGGCTATGTATGGCTTAGACTTGCTCGTCCAGTGCCGTATTCAGATGTGGCAACTGCCCCCACTGCGTACAGGTCCAGTTCAAGTCTTCATCGATACTGAAGAAATTCAAACTGGTATTCAAAATGGCATGAGTGCGCTTGGCATTCAGCGCCTGCTGGTTCAGCTTGCGCCAAACCATATCAATGACACCGCCATGGGCAAAGACCAGCAAGTTCTTGCCCGTATTGTCCTGCGCCAGCGCCTCAAAGCAGCTCAGAACCCGTGTTTGAAACTGACGCAGTGATTCGCCGCCCTCTACGGCGTAATCGATATCGACGGTGTCGTCGGGCTGATCCGGCCCATGGCGACCTGCCGCATCCCAGGCCTGGCCTTCCAGCTTGCCAAAGCCACGCTCGCGCAGTCCCTGGATTTGCTGGATTTCAATATCCCAATGCTGACAGGCAATTGCCGCTGTTTCCGAGGCGCGTTGCAGATCGCTGCTGATGACGGCATCCACAGGCATGTGAAACGCCGGGGAGCTCAGGTAACTTTGCAGGGCACGGGCCTGTTCGCGGCCGGTCTCGTTCAGCTCTATATCCTGCCAGCCCTGTAAACGGCGTACGGCGTTCCAGGCGGTTTCACCATGGCGGATCAGACAAATAGACGTACTCATGCTGGCGTAATCACTGTGCTAGGGAATCGGACTGCCAAAGGCAGGCTGATTGTCTATTGTAATGGGCCAGTCAAGCACAGGTAGATAGAGGGGGTATATACCGCATATAGCGCGAGCATCGACGCCAAAAGGCAGTTTGAAACCTGGACTAGCTGGATCCATGTTGGGGTTTACCGCGTACTGCCTTATTTTCAGGTGCCTTGTTGAGTCTTTCACGTTTAAAATCATGCCTCAACGAATCAGCCAGTGCCTCAGGGAGCACTGCGCGACCGTCTGACCAATTGCGCTGTATTTCTTTATTCCTTTTCTGGAACCCTTTATGTCTCAGTCTTACTTCCCGCGTTGGCGCCGAGTGTCCGGCAGCGAACCCGGTGCGGTTGTGCAGCCCGACGAATGTCTGGCCACGCCGCAAAACATTGCCATGGGTGCGCAGCACGTGGTGGCCATGTTCGGCTCCACCATTCTGGCTCCCTTGTTGATGGGCTTTGATCCCAATCTGGCCATCTTGATGTCCGGTATTGGTACGCTGATTTTCTTTGTGTTTGTCGGTGGCCGGGTTCCCAGCTACCTGGGTTCCAGTTTTGCATTTATTGGCGGTGTGATTGCGGTTACCGGCTATGCCGGCAGTGGCCAGAATCCCAATATTGGCGTGGCCTTGGGGGCCATTATTATCTGTGGTCTGGTCTATACGCTGATCGGTGTTCTGGTCTGGGTGTTCAATGCCCGTACCCAGGGTGGGGCAGCGCGTTTGATCAACCATTGGATGCCTCCGGTTGTTACCGGCTCGATTGTGGCGGTGATTGGCCTGAACCTGGCTCCTATTGCGGCCAAGGGCGCGATGGGTAGCGGCACCTTCGATTCCATGATGGCCTTGATGACCGTATTGTGCGTGGGTGGTATTGCGGTCTATACCCGTGGGGTGGCTCAGCGTTTGCTGATTCTGGTGGGTTTGGCCCTGGCTTGCGTGTTGTACTGGGTTTTCACCAATGTGATGGGCTACGGCACCCCAATCAACTTTGCGCCGGTTGCTGAAGCCGCCTGGCTGGGTCTGCCCAGCTTTTCTGCGCCTGTGTTCCAGGCTCATGCCATGACCGTGATTGTGCCGGTGGCCATTATTCTGGTGGCCGAGAATCTGGGTCACATCAAGGCGGTTAGCGCCATGACCGGCCAGGATCTGGACGGTTATCTGGGGCGTGCTTTCGTGGGTGATGGCGTGGCGACCATGCTGTCCGGCTCCGTAGGCGGCACTGGTGTGACGACTTACGCTGAGAATATCGGCGTGATGGCCGCTACCCGTATCTACTCGACGCTGGTGTTTGCCTTTGCTGCCGTGATCGCGATTTTCCTGGGCTTTTCGCCCAAGTTTGGTGCCGTGATTCAGTCGATTCCTGGTCCTGTACTCGGTGGCATGTCTATCGTGGTGTTTGGTTTGATCGCTATTGCGGGCGCCCGTATCTGGGTGGTGAACCAGGTGGATTTCAGCGATAACCGCAATTTGCTGGTGGCAGCCGTCACCCTGATTCTGGGGGCTGGTAACTTCTCCTTGCAGTTTGGCGTGATTCGTCTGGACGGCATTGGCTGCGCCACCTTTGGTGCTATTTTGCTGCACGCTTTGTTGCGAGGCCGTCGCCAGAATATGGTGTAGTCGGCCCAAGGCGAATCAAGACTGGCCTGGCTCTGACTAGTTTGGCCCTCAGCCTGTCGCCAGTCTTGACATAGCCTGCTCTAAACCCGTGGCCCTTGAGCTTCTGTTTTTTTACACAGGGGTTTCAGGGGCTTGCTATTTTCAGGCAGTTTGCCGACAATAGATCTCACACCCCGGTTCTTCGCGGGGTTTTTTTCTGCCGCAGAATTTCTCTGTGTCGGAAAAGCCATATTGGGGCAGCCGGCAGGTTTGGCTTGAGCAGTGTGTTTGAATGTACGCTGTAGGGTCAGCAGGACTTTCAAGTCGGCCGATTCAACCTGTTTGATTGTTTGCCCCATCATCGTTATCCCCCTATCTTCCAGGCGCTCCTGCTACGGAGCGTCTTTTACTTGTTGAGCAGGAATACTATGTCTGCGATCCCATTGACTGCGCAGGGCGCACAACGTTTGCAAGTCGAATTACACCGCCTCAAGACGGTGGAACGCCCGGATGTAATTAACGCCATCGCCGAAGCGCGAGCACAAGGCGATTTGTCCGAGAACGCCGAGTATGATGCCGCGCGCGAGCGCCAAGGCTTTATCGAGGGTCGGATTGCCGAATTGGAAGGCACTTTGTCCAATGCCCAGATTATCGAACCGGCCGCGCTGCAGGCGGATGGCCGCATCGTATTTGGTGCTACGGTTGAAATCGAGGACCTGGAGTCCGGCAACACCGTGACTTACCAGATTGTGGGTGACGTCGAGGCCGATATCCGTGCCAACAAGATCTCCATCTCCAGCCCTGTGGCTCGTGCCCTGATCGGCAAGAGCGAAGGTGATGTGGTCGAGGTCAAGGCGCCCGCCGGTATTCGTGAATACGAAATCCTGTCGATCAGTTACGTTTGACCTTGCTTCTGACAGCAGGCTTGCCCTGCTGTTGATTCGAGCACGCAAAAGAAAGGCCCCTGCACATTGTGCGGGGGCCTTATAATTTACGGCAGTTTAGCGTTTGCCCGAACCGCCCAGTCCGCGACGAGCACCTGCCCGCAAGGACATGGCACTGCCAGGACGGTTGGTATTGCTACGGGGCGCGGCAGCAGGTTTGACTGCCGAGAACTTTTGAACACTGCGTGGTGCGGCCGAGGCTTTCTTCTCCTGGGTGCTGCTGCGTTCAGCTTGCATTTCAGCACGGCGAGCACGTTCCGTCTTGCGCGTACGCTGAACACCGGAAGCGGCCAGCTTTTTGGGCGTGTAAGGCTCCGAAGGCTTGCGCACCGCACGGGTAGGTTTTTCAACAGGCGCTCCCAAAACAGGGGGGCGTTCGATATTGGGTCTGTAGATGGTCAGGATTTTGCCCAGATGATGAATAGGGGCAGCATCGAGCGCATCGCAGATTTGTTCTAACATGGTCAGACGAGCCTGACGGTCATCACCGGCCACACGGATCTTGATGAGCTGGTGAGCCTGCAGGTGGACGGTGATTTCCTTGATCACGGCGTCGGTCAGGCCATTGTCTCCAATCAGGACAACTGGGCGCAGAGCGTGAGCAGCAGCACGAAGTTCGCTGCGCTCATGAGGTGTAAGGTTGAGTTTTGGCATAAAGAGATTGTACGGGAATGGCCAAGAAAAAATTCTCTAAAGAGTGGGTTCAGCAGCATATAAATGACCCCTACGTCAAATTGGCGCAACAAAAAGGGTATCGCGCGCGTGCGGCCTTCAAGCTCAGTGAAATATTGGATCTGGAGAAGATTCAGGTTCAGGGCAAGGTGGTGGTGGACCTGGGGTCTACGCCGGGCAGCTGGTCGCAATTGATACGGGAACGCATGGTCGGCCCTGGCGGTGTGCTCAATGGTCGCATTATCGCACTGGATATATTGGAAATGGAACCAATTGCCGGGGTAGAGTTCATGCAAGGCGACTTTCGCGAGGACTCTGTACTGGAGCAATTGCAAGATTCCTTAAAAGGTGCGGCGGTAGACCTTGTGATTTCGGATATGGCCCCCAACTTGTCTGGTGTGGCATCGGCCGATTCCGCCCGCATCCAGCATTTATGCGAGCTGGCACAGGAATTTGCCCTGCAGCATCTGACCGATGAAGGGGTACTGATCGTCAAAGCCTTCCACGGCAGCGGGTTTTCCCAGATCGTGGAGTCTTTCAAGCAGAATTTTGTCAGAGTCGTCGAGCGTAAACCCAAGGCTTCGCGTGATAAATCCTCCGAAACCTTTCTCGTTGCCCGTGGCTTGAAGCGCAGGTAATTTATGACTTGCCGGGCTTTGAATCGGGTAGAATGAACTATGTATGGCGCTTGTTCAGGTATGTGTAAGCATATGGAGCAAGTTATCGCAATCGCAGGAGATTGGCTTTGAACAATTCGTTTTCCAAAGTCGCGATCTGGATGGTTATTGCGCTGGTGCTGTTTACTGTTTTCAAGCAGTTTGACGGCCGGCCACCAGCCACTGATGGCGTCACTTACACACAATTCATGAATGATGCCCGCTCCGGCCGCATCAGCAAGGTGGATATTCAGGGCGATACCCTGCATGTCACGCCGGATTCTGGCCGCAGCTACTCGCTGACGTCCCCCGGTGACCTGTGGATGGTGCCTGAACTGGTGAAATCCGGTGTGCAGGTATCGGGTAAAGCCCGTGAAGAGCCTTCCTTCCTGACCAGCCTGTTCATCTCCTGGTTCCCCATGTTGCTCCTGATTGGCGTGTGGGTGTTCTTCATGCGTCAGATGCAAGGTGGCGGCAAGGGCGGGGCATTCAGCTTCGGTAAATCCCGTGCACGTTTGCTGGACGAGAACTCCAACCCTGTTACCTTTGCGGACGTGGCCGGTTGCGACGAAGCCAAGGAAGACGTACAGGAACTGGTGGACTTTCTGCGCGACCCAAGCCGCTTCCAGCGTCTGGGTGGCCGCATTCCACGCGGTATCCTGATGGTTGGCTCGCCGGGTACAGGTAAGACCCTGTTGGCTCGTGCCATTGCTGGCGAAGCCAAAGTGCCTTTCTTCAGCATTTCCGGTTCCGACTTCGTCGAAATGTTTGTGGGTGTGGGTGCTTCCCGCGTTCGCGACATGTTCGAGACCGCCAAGAAGCAATCGCCTTGCATCATCTTTATCGACGAAATCGACGCCGTGGGCCGCCAGCGTGGCGCAGGCCTTGGCGGTGGTAACGACGAACGTGAACAGACACTGAACCAGTTGCTGGTCGAGATGGACGGTTTTGAAACCGGCCAAGGCGTACTGGTCATTGCTGCAACCAACCGTCCTGACGTACTGGACCCCGCTTTGCTGCGTCCTGGCCGTTTTGACCGTCAAGTGGTTGTTGGCCTGCCTGACATCCGTGGTCGTGAGCAGATTCTGAAAGTGCACATGCGCAAAGTGCCTTTGGCTCCCAACGTGGACGCTGTGGTGCTGGCTCGTGGTACTCCCGGTTTCTCCGGTGCTGATCTGGCTAACCTGGTCAACGAAGCCGCTTTGTTTGCTGCGCGCCGTAATGGTCGCACCGTGGATATGCAGGACTTCGAACGCGCCAAGGACAAGATCATCATGGGTGCAGAACGTCGCACCATGATCATGCCTGAGGAAGAGCGTCGCAACACCGCTTACCACGAAGCCGGTCACGCCTTGGTAGCTTGCATGCTGCCCAAGACGGACCCGGTTCACAAAGTCACCATCATTCCTCGTGGTCGTGCGTTGGGTGTCACCATGCAATTGCCGGAAGGCGATCGCTACAGCATGGACAAAGAGCGCCTGTTGAACATGATCGCCGTGCTGTTCGGTGGCCGTATCGCTGAAGAAGTGTTCATGAATCAAATGACCACGGGCGCATCGAACGACTTTGAACGTGCCACGCAAATTGCGCGTGACATCGTGACTCGCTACGGCATGACAGACTCCCTGGGGCCTGTTGTGTACGCCGAGAACGAAGGCGAAGTGTTCCTGGGTCGCAGCGTCACCAAAACCACCCATGTGTCCGAAGCCACCATGCAGAAAGTGGACTTCGAAATCCGCAAGATTATCGACGAACAGTACGCGGTTGCCCGCAAGCTGATCGAAGACAATATGGACAAGATGCATGCCATGGCCAAGGCCTTGCTGGAGTGGGAAACCATTGATGCCGACCAGATCGACGACATCATGAAAGGTTTGCCACCACGGGCTCCACACGTGCCCAACAGCAATGACAACACCCCCTCCGATGGCTCCACGCCACCAGCCGCTGGTCCTCGCCCAGCTGATGACAAGGGTGCCGCGGCGACAACGCCGGTTGCTTAACTTACAACATAGGCCATGCCTATTTCATGAATTACCCTGAGTGGTCTTGTGGGCGCTTCCAGTTTGGGCTGGAGCGCCCTTTGGTTATGGGGATTGTGAATGTCACCCCAGACTCCTTTTATGACGGCAATGCACACAATGATTTGCCTCGGGCGCTGGACCACGCCCGTCAATTAATCGCCGAAGGCGCAGACATTCTGGATATTGGTGGCGAGTCGACTCGTCCCGGTGCCGAACCCGTTTCCCTGGAACAAGAGCTTGAGCGTGTCATTCCCCTGATCGAGGGCTTGCGCGACAGCGGTGTGGCCTTGTCGGTGGATACGTTCAAGCCTGAGGTCATGCGCGCCAGCCTGGCGGCCGGTGCAGACATGATCAATGACATCTATGCCTTGCGCATGCCCGGTGCCATCGAGGCCGTCAAGGACTCCAATTGCGGACTGTGCATCATGCACATGCAAGGTGAGCCCAGGACCATGCAAGAGCAGGTTCACTACGATGATGTGGTCGTTGATGTGCGTCATTTTTTGCAACAACGATGTGACGCCATAGTGAGCGCAGGCATTCAATCCGAGCGTATCATGCTGGATCCCGGCTTTGGCTTCGGTAAAACAGCGGCACATAATTATCAGTTGCTACGGGATTTGCAGCAGGCGGCAGTGCCTGGTTACCCCTGGTTGATCGGCTTGTCGCGCAAATCCATGATTGGCCATGTCACGGGGAAACCCGCCAGTGAGCGTTTGATTGGTAGTCTATCGGCAGCCCTTGCCTGCGTGGCACGGGGCGCAAAAATTGTCCGTGTCCATGATGTAGCCGCCACGCGCGAAGCGCTGGATGTGTGGAACGCGGTTGAATGTGGAGTCTCTGAATGAGCGATCGTAAGTATTTCGGCACCGATGGTGTCCGCGGTGAAGTAGGTGGCCCAACGATTAACCCCGAGTTCGCTTTGCGCCTGGGTTACGCTGCCGGGCAGGTTCTGGCTGCCCAGTATGAAGGTACAGGCCGCCCCACCGTGGTGATTGGCAAGGACACCCGAATTTCTGGCTACATGCTGGAATCGGCGCTGGAAGCCGGTTTGTCGGCCGCCGGGATCGATGTATTGCTGGCTGGCCCTGTGCCTACGCCCGCTGTGGCCTATTTGACGCGTACGCTGCGCCTGACGGCCGGTATCGTGATCTCTGCCTCGCACAACCCGTATTACGACAACGGTATCAAGTTCTTTTCCGCACAGGGCACCAAGCTGCCTGACGAGATCGAGCTGAAAATCGAGCAAGCCATTGACCAGCCCATGCACTGGGTGAAGTCCGAGTCCCTGGGCCGCGCCCGTCGTCTGGCTGACTCGGCTGGCCGTTATATTGAATTTTGCAAGAGTGCCTTCCCGAACGACTTGAACCTGAACGGGCTCAAGATTGTTGTGGATGCCGCTCATGGCGCGGCTTACAACATCGCTCCGCACGTGTTCCGCGAATTGGGTGCCGAAGTGGTTGCCGTGGGTGTTCAACCTGATGGGTTCAACATCAATCAGGAAGTGGGCGCGACTTATCCCGAGAAGCTGGCCGAAGAAGTACGCAAGCACGGCGCAGATTTGGGTATTGCGTTGGATGGTGACGCAGACCGTCTGCAAATGGTCGATTCCCAGGGACGCATCTACAATGGCGACGAACTATTGTATCTAATTGTTGCTGATCATCTGCAGACCCAGCCTGTAAAAGGCGTGGTTGGCACGCTGATGACCAACCTGGGTTTCGAGAAGAAAATGCAGGAATTGGGCGTGGAGTTTGCTCGAGCCAAAGTGGGCGACCGCTACGTGCTGGAATTGATGCAGCAAAACGGCTGGGTGTTCGGTGGCGAAAGCTCCGGTCACCTACTGTGCCTGGACTGGCACACCACAGGCGATGGTATTATTGCCGCCCTGCAAGTGCTGACCGCCCTGTGCCATAGCGGCAAGAGCCTGCCAGAACTGATGGAAGGCCTGAAGATGTACCCGCAAATTATGGTTAACGTGCCATTGCAAGCGGGCCAGGACTGGAAAAACCATGCGGGTTTGCAACAGGCAACCCGTAAAGTGGAGCAAATGTTGGGTGACCGTGGGCGAGTGCTTATTCGTGCATCAGGTACAGAACCCAAGCTGCGCTTGATGGTGGAAGCAGAACAAGCCGATCTGGCTCAAGCAGGCATCGATACCTTGCTTGCAGTGGATTTAATGAAATAGTAATGTGGCTATCAAATACCTGAAACATTGTTTGTGCATGATGCACGAAAGTGTTTGGAGTCATCACGATGCTAAATCTTGAGCGCGAACGTACTGAAGTGGATTGGGCGAATACTTGGGCAGGTCATACCGTTGGAGGCCTGGCCTTGCGCCTGGCTCGTACCCAGGCTGAGCTTGAATGCCTTCAGCGCTTGCGTTTTCAGGTTTTCACCCAGGAAATGAACGCCGTCTTTCCAGACCAGCACAATGGTCTGGATATAGACCGCTTCGACCCCTGGTGCGAGCATTTCATGGTTACCGAACCCGAAGAAAACCGGGTTGTAGGAACCTATCGCTTGCTGACCCCTGAAAATGCCAATAAAGCGGGCGGCTATTACTCAGAGTCCGAATTCGATATCAGCGCCCTGGATGCGCTGCGCCCCAGCCTGGTTGAGGTTGGGCGCTCCTGCATCCATCCCGACTACCGTAATGGCTCGGCCATCATGATGCTGTGGGGTGGCATTGCTGCCCTGACGCGTGTAGGTGGTTACCGTTACCTTCTGGGTTGTGCCAGTGTCAGTTTGCGTGATGATGGCGTCACCGCCGCCGAAGTCTGGCGTGTGGCCCAAAAATCCATGCAGGACAACAAGCACATTCCGCATGTGCAGCCCTTGAATCGCTATCCGGTTGAACGACTGAACAGCGATTTGCCAGCGCGCATTCCACCGCTGATCAAAGGCTACCTGAAGCTGGGGGCCACGATTTGTGGGGAGCCTGCCTGGGATCCGGACTTCAATACGGCAGACTTTCCTGTCCTGCTGGATCTGGAAGCCATGGACGAGCGCTATAAACGTCACTTTGGCCTGGTCTGATTCCGTACTGCTCAGGCTTGAACAAGTCGGGCCTGAATAGGGCCTGCGAATAAAAAGAACCCCCGAAAGTTGGATGGCAATCCAACTTTCGGGGGTTTTTTAGGTTCTGATTATCTGCTTGGCTTGGCCCACCTAGCCGCTACAGGTCCAGCAGGCCTTGTCAGACCAGCTCCAGGCTCAGATCATTGATATCGCTTTGCCAAGCCTGTACTTCAGCCAGCAAGGAGGCCTGGGACAGGGGATGGCTGGCCATCCATTCGTGATCCAGATGAATCATGACGGTCTTGCCACGCGCTTGCAGGCTCAGCGGAAGGGTTTCCCTGTCCTCGCGACGGCGCATCAGCATGACGGCCAGACGCAGGCTCAGCAATGTCAGCCACCAGGCGTTATTGGACTCAAAGCGCTTGAGTTTACCCAGCTTGCCCTGGTGACCCAGGCTCAGGAAGCTCAACAAGGCTTGGTCGTCGTTGGAAAAGCCGGGCATATCGGCATGTTCCAGCACGTAGGCCGTGTGCTTGTGGTAATCCGCGTGTGCAATGCTCAGGCCCACTTCATGAAGATCGGCAGCCCAGCCCAATTGACGCTGCAGTTCCTGCACTTCAGGGGTGTCGGGCAGCTTCAGTTGTGCGAAGAACTTCATCGCCGCCTCGTGCACACGATGGGCCTGGCGTGTGTCGACCTGATAGCGCTTCATCATTTGCTGAACGGTCTGGTCACGCTGATCGTGTTCCGATTCGCGCCCCAGCATGTCGTAGAGCACACCCACACGCAGTGCGCCTTCACCAGGCAGCATCTGGCGAATCTTCAGCTCCTGGAAGGCGGCCATCATAATGGCCAGACCTGCCGCCAGCACGGGCGCACGGTGTGGCTTGATGCCGCTCAGATTGCGTGTGTCCACCTTGCCATCGTGTACCAGGCGTTTGCGCAGCAATTCCATGCCTTCCAGGGTAATCCCCTTTTTGGACATGCCGTTCTCTTGCAGGATGGCGATCAGGCCCTTGGCGGTTCCGGAGGAGCCATACGCTTCCTGCCAGCCCGTTTTGCGGTATTGGCGCGTAATTCCTTCCAGTTCGCGACGAGCCGTCAGGATCGCATTGCTCATGCGCTCTTCGGTGATCACGCCATCGGAGAAGAATTTGTCGGTATAGCTGACACAGCCCATGTAGAGCGAAGACAGGAGCAGAGGTTTGAGGCCCTTGCCAATAATGACTTCGGTTGAACCGCCGCCGATGTCGATCATCAGACGGCGATTGGGGGAGGGGGGCAGCTCGTTGCTGATTCCGGAGAAAATCAGGCGGGCTTCCTCGTGGCCGGAGATGACCTCGATAGGAAAGCCAAAGGCCGCCTCGGCAGCCGGCAGAACCTCGCTTAAATTGCGTGCCACCCGAAAGGTATTGGTGGCCACAGCGCGAACGCGATTAGGGTGAAAACCGGCCAGGCGTTCGTTGAAGCGTTTCAGAATGACTACGGCGCGTTCAATGGCATCGGGACTGATGTATTTGTCGGGACCCATGCCAGCGGCGAGTCGGACGGATTCATTCAGGCGGTCAATGGTGTAGATCTGGGCATGACCGTTGTGCTGAACCACTCGTCCAATGGATAAACGAAAGCTGTTGGAGCCCAGGTCCACAGCGGCAAGAAGTTGTTCCATGAGGCATCGCTCGGGATGATTACTGTGCGATTATAAGGACATTAATCATGGGTTTTGTTACATAAACCGGAAAATTAAGAAAAGTTAGATGAAAGCATCTTGGGAAAGGCGATGTGATATTTGCGCTCCTGCCAGGCAGAGCTGTTTTAGACTTGAATTGCTACGGGTCATAGAGCTGTAACATTCATGTAGTAAAAGTCTCACGATCCCATTTTCTTTGGCTTTTTAACGACCTCACCATGCTGCCTTCTCCAGATTCAACCTTGCTAAACCGTGAGTTGTCCTTGCTCAAGTTCAATGAGCGAGTACTGGCCATGGCCGAAAATTCGACCACGCCTTTGCTGGAGCGCTTGCGCTACATCTGTATCGTGAGCTCTAACCTGGATGAATTCTTTGAAATTCGTATTTCCAGTCTGAAAGAACAGATCTTGCAAAATCCTCATCAAGTGGGGGATGACGGGTTTTTGCCTCAACAAGCGTTTGACAAGGTGCAGGCTGCGGCTCACCAATTGGTCGAGAAACAAAACGACTTGCTGATGGACGAGGTCTTGCCGACCTTGATGGATGAAGGCATAGGGTTGCTGCTGACCGCGCTATGGACACCTGCTCAGCGTGAATGGGCATATCAAACCTTTTTGCGTGACGTTATGCCTTTGCTCACGCCTATTGGTCTGGACCCGGCGCATCCCTTTCCGCGCGTCTACAACAAAAGCCTGAACTACATTGTTGAGCTGAGCGGTGAAGACGCCTTTGCCCGCACCGGCACGATTGCCATTGTGCAGGCACCCCGTGCCTTGCCACGTGTGATTCGTGTGCCAGATGATATCGCCGGCATTCCCCAAGGCTATATGCTGCTGACTTCCCTGATCAGCGTTTTTGTGGGCGAGCTTTTTCCCGGCATGGACGTAAAGGGCTGCTATCAGTGGCGCGTTACCCGTAACAGCGATCTGTTTGTGGACGAGGAAGAAGTTACCAACTTGCGCGCCGCCTTGCAGGGTGAGCTGTCGCAACGTAACTTTGGTGCTGCCGTACGTCTGGAAATTGACCGTTCCATGCCCGAGCGCCTGGAGCGCTTTTTGCAAAGCGAGTTTTCGCTGGATGTGCCAGATACTTATCGCGTCAGCGGCCCGGTCAATCTGACGCGCCTGATGCAGCTGTGTAATGTGCCAGACCGTCCGGATCTTCTGTTCCCGGATTACCGTGCGCCTATTCCGGCGCCGTTTGATTCTTCATTTGAATCCCCCGCACAGTTTTTTGAGGCGATTTCCCGCAAAGACCAACTGCTGCACCATCCGTATCAGTCCTTCCAGCCCGTCTTGAGCTTCTTGCGTGCCGCAGCGGCGGACCCGGCCGTCGTCGGTATCAAGCAGACGATTTACCGTACTGGTGAAGATTCGGAGTTGATGAATATCCTCCTGTCGGCGGCGCGTGCTGGCAAAGAGGTAACGGTGGTGGTGGAGCTGATGGCTCGTTTTGATGAGCAGACCAATATCAATTGGGCCGCCAAGCTGGAAGAGGTGGGAGCACACGTCAGTTACGGGGTGGTGGGGCACAAGACCCACGCCAAGATGGCCCTGGTGCTGCGTCGTGAAGGGGGGGCGATCCGGCGTTATGGCCATTTGGGTACGGGTAACTATCACCCGCGCACTGCTCGCCTGTACACGGACTTTGGCCTGATTACCGCTAATCAGGAAATTTGCGAGGACATGGACAAGGTGTTTTCCATGCTGACCGGGCTGGGTGCCTGGCGGCCCCTGAAGCGCTTGCTGCAGTCGCCGTTCACCTTGCATGACAGCATGATGGATCGCATCCAGGCGGAAACCGAGCGCGCACTGGCAGGCAAGAAAGCCCGCATCATGGCCAAGATGAACTCCCTGCTGGAGCCCAAGATCATTCAGGCGCTTTACGATGCCAGCCAGGCCGGAGTCAGGGTAGACCTGATCGTGCGTGGTGCTTGCGCCTTGCGTCCGGGGGTCAAGGGTTTGTCGGAGAACATCCAGGTGCGTTCAATCATCGGACGCTTTCTGGAGCACTCGCGTGTTTTCTATTTCTACAATGGCGGCCAGGAAGAGGTCTTTATTTCCTCGGCCGACTGGATGGACCGCAACTTCTTCCGTCGTGTGGAGCTGGGTGTGCCGGTGCTGGACCGCAGCCTGAAAAAGCGGGTTATTGCCGAAGCCTTCACGTATGCCTTGCGTGACAACCAGTTGTCCTGGAAGGCCAATCCGGATGGCACTTATAACCGCATCCGCAGTCGCGGTGCCCCGTTCAATCTGCATCTGAGCATGATGCAGCGCTTGGGCGGTGTGTGAAATACAGACTGTCATGAACGTGTCATATAGTCTGTTTACTATGACGACACATACAGGGTGGGCCTGTGATCTGACTATCATCAAGAGGATTTCTCGATGTTAAAACGTGTATTCAACAAGGTAAGTATTGCTCTGGCGTTCAGCGCTTTTGCGGCTACTGCCACAGCTGCAGACGTAACCGGTGCTGGTGCGTCGTTCCCTTACCCAATCTATGCCAAATGGGCGGCTGAATACGCCAAACAAACGAATAACCGCGTCAACTACCAGTCGATTGGTTCGGGTGGTGGTCAGCAGCAGATTATTGCCAAGACCGTGGATTTCGGTGCTTCGGACGACCCAATGAAGGTCGAAACACTGGAAAAAGAAAACCTGTTGCAGTTCCCCGCCGTGATCGGTGGTGTGGTGCCTGTGATCAACGTCGAAGGCATTGAGCCTGGCAAGCTGAAACTGTCCGGTAAAGTACTGGGCGATATCTACCTGGCCAAGATCACCAAGTGGGACGATGCAGCCATCAAGGAGCTGAACCCCGATTTGACCTTGCCTAACAAGGACATCGTGGTGGTTCACCGCTCCGACGGTTCGGGCACCACTTTCGGTTGGACCAACTACCTGTCCAAAGTGTCCCCGGACTGGAAGTCCCAGGTTGGTGAAGGCAAGGCTGTGAAGTGGCCTACCGGTCAAGGTGGCAAGGGTAACGAAGGCGTGGCTGCTTACGTACGCCAGCTGCAGAACTCGATCGGCTACGTTGAATACGCTTACGCCAAGCAAAACAAATTGTCCTGGACCCAGTTGCAGAACAAGGACGGCCAATTCGTCCAGCCTGGTCAGGAAAGCTTTGCTGCCGCCGCTGCCAACGCAGACTGGGCCGGTACGCCTGGCATGGGTGTGATTCTGACCGAAGAGCCTGGCGCAAAGTCCTGGCCTATCACTTCGGCTACCTTCATCCTGATGCACAAGGTGCAGGACAAGCCCGAGAACGGTAAAGAAGTGCTGAACTTCTTTAACTGGGCCTTCGAGAACGGTGCCAAATCTGCTGAAGAGCTGGATTACGTTGCGTTGCCTAAGGACGTAACCGACCAGATCAAGGCGGCCTGGGCATCGGAGATCAAGTCCAAAGACGGCGCTGCGGTCTGGAAGTAAGATTCGTGTTCAAATACAGGTCAGTTGTAAATTGATCCTGCGAGACGGCCCACCTCTAGGTGGTGCCGTCTTTATTATGTAAAAATTACGGTTTTGTCTTGAACGCACAGCGCGTAGCGTTATCCGGTTTGTTGGGCTGGAGCAGCCCTGGCTGTTACAGAATCTGTGAATCGGTTGCAGTGCGTTCGTCCTATTCCGGCCTGTCCCTTCATCTGTCTACATGAAATCAAATCAGAACGCCTTTATGGACGGCATTTTCAAGAACATGACACGCTCGTTTGCGTTTCTCGTGTTCATATTGCTGGCTGCCATCTCTATTTCCCTGATCTATGGAAGCCGGGAATCCATTGCCGAATACGGTTTCTCTTTTCTCTGGACGAATAACTGGGATCCGGTCAATAACGAATATGGCGCATTGGTGCCCATTGCCGGTACCTTGCTGACTTCTTTCATCGCACTCTGTATTGCCGTGCCGGTCTCGTTTGGCATTGCGATGTTCCTGACAGAGCTCTCGCCAGCCTGGTTGCGTCGCCCTCTGGGTACGGCCATTGAAATGCTGGCTGCGATTCCCTCCATTATTTACGGTATGTGGGGCCTGTTTGTTTTTGTGCCCCTGTTCCAGCGCTATGTACAGCCTGGCCTGATCTCCTTTTTTGACGGGGTGCCAGTGCTGGGTCAGATCTTTGCGGGCCCTCCCTTCGGGATTGGTGTGTTCACCGCCGGTCTGATTCTGTCCATTATGGTGATCCCCTTTATTACCGCCGTGATGCGCGACGTGTTCGAGCTGGTGCCTCCCATGCTCAAGGAGTCCGCTTACGGTCTGGGCAGCACGACCTGGGAAGTGATGTGGCGTGTGGTGCTGCCTTTCACCAAGAACGGGGTGATTGGCGGGATCATGTTGGGTCTGGGACGTGCGCTGGGTGAAACCATGGCTGTCACCTTTGTGATTGGTAACTCCTTTAACTTGCCAAGCTCGCTGTTTTCGCCCTCGAACTCGATTGCGTCTGCACTGGCCAACGAGTTTAACGAAGCCGGTGGCATGCAGAAATCCGCCTTGCTGGAGCTGGGTCTGATCCTGTTCCTGATCACCACGGTTGTATTGGCGATCTCCAAGTTGCTCTTGTTGCGTCTGGCCAAGAACGAAGGCACGTCGCGCTAAGGATCACCTACCATGTTTGATAAAAAATCCGCAATTAGTCTGAGCAACCCGATTTACAAACGCAGGCAGGTGTTTAACCGCCTGATGCTGGGTGTGTCTTTTACTGCCTTGATCTTCGGCCTGTTCTGGCTGTTCTGGATCATCTGGACCCTGATTGAAAAGGGCAGCAGTGCCATGGCCTGGTCCCTGTTGTTTGAAAGCACCCCGCCTCCTGGTGGTGAGGGTGGTTTGCTGAACGCCATTGTTGGCAGTGTCATGATGGCTGGCGTCGGTACTCTGATCGGCACACCTATCGGCATTCTGGCTGGCACCTATCTGGCCGAATACGGTCAGCGCGGCTGGCTGGCTCCGGCCACCCGCTTTTTGAACGACGTGCTGTTGTCGGCACCGTCCATCATTATTGGTCTGTTCATCTATGCCGTATACGTGGCACAGGTGGGGCACTATTCGGGTTGGGCCGGTTCCTTGGCTTTGGCCATTCTGGTGATCCCCGTGGTGGTACGTTCCACAGACAATATGTTGATGCTGGTTCCCAACGGTCTGCGCGAAGCCGCGGCGGCTCTGGGCTGCCCCAAGTGGAAGATTGTGATGTCCATCTCCTACCGTGCTGCCTTGCCCGGTATCGTGACGGGCGTTCTGCTGGCTGTGGCTCGTATTGCGGGTGAAACGGCTCCCTTGTTGTTCACCGCCTTGAACAACCAGTTCATGTCCCTGAACATGAACGCACCGCTGGCCAACTTGCCGGTGGTGATTTTCCAATATGCTGCCAGCCCCTTTGAGGACTGGAACCGTCTGGCCTGGGCAGGTGCGGTGCTGATTACCTTGCTGGTCTTGGGTATCAATATCCTGGCTCGCAGCCTTTTCCGCCAAAAATAACGTTTTCACGGAGCGCCCTAGTCGGCCAACGCTATGAGTCAAATTATTACCTCCGACGAATCGACCAAGATTGAAATCCGCAACCTGAATTTCTTCTATGGCAAATTCCATGCCTTGCGCAATGTGAACATGTCTATCAAGGAAAAGAAGGTCACGGCCTTTATCGGACCATCCGGTTGCGGTAAATCCACCTTGCTGCGCACGCTGAACCGCATGTACGAGCTGTACCCCGGCCAGCGCGCTGAAGGTGAAATCCTGCTGGACAATGAAAACCTGCTGACGTCCAAGCAGGATATTTCCCTGATCCGCGCCAAAGTGGGCATGGTGTTCCAGAAGCCGACACCATTTCCCATGAGCATTTACGACAACGTGGCCTTTGGCGTGCGTTTGTTCGAGCGCCTGAGCAAAGGCGAAATGGACGAGCGTGTGGAATGGGCCTTGTCCAAAGCTGCGCTGTGGAACGAAGTGAAAGACAAGCTGCACCAAAGCGGTAACGGCCTGTCCGGTGGTCAGCAACAGCGTCTGTGTATTGCCCGTGGTGTGGCGATCAAACCCGAAGTTCTGCTGCTGGACGAGCCTTGCTCGGCACTGGACCCGATTTCCACGGCCAAGATTGAAGAGCTGATTGCTGAACTGAAAGCGGATTACACCGTGGTTATTGTGACCCACAACATGCAGCAAGCTGCTCGTTGCTCGGATTACACTGCCTATATGTATCTGGGCGAGTTGATGGAATTTGGTGAAACTGACCAGATCTTCGTGAAGCCCGCTCGCAAGGAAACCGAAGACTACATCACGGGTCGTTTCGGTTAATCAGACGGATGCGGGCAGAGCGGCCTTGCGGCGCTTTGCCTGGAGTTTGAATAAAGCCATACCCCCACATCGGGACAGTTGTTCCTGTGTGGCAACCACCCCAATCGCTGGATTTACGTCCAAGGGTTGGGGTGTTTTTTTGTCCATTGGGGCGGCGATGCGGTGTTGGCTCCAGTAAAGGGAGTAGCGACGGCCTTGTGTTGTGCGGGTGCCGCCTGCAGCTAGTGCCTTTACTGGCTCAATTTGCGTAAAGCATGACGTATGACTTTGCCGGTGGTTGTCATGGGCAGGGCATCGACAAACTCAATCAGCCGTGGGTACTCATGTGCAGCCACCCGGCGTTTGATGTGCTCCTGAATCTCCTTGACCAGTTCCTGGGACGGTTCGATATCCTCCTTCAGCACCACAAAAGCTTTCACGACTTCGGTGCGTTCGGAGTCGGGGACACCGATCACTGCCGCCATGGCGACAGCGGGATGCCCCATCAGGCCATCCTCAATCGGGCCGGGCCCAATGCGGTAGCCGGAGCTGGTGATGACATCATCATCGCGGCCTACGAACTGGATATAGCCATCCTCGTCCTGCATGCCTTTGTCGCCGGTCAGCAGCCAGTCACCCACAAATTTCTCGCGAGTGGCTTCAGGCCGTTGCCAGTAACCCAGGAACATAACCGGATCGGGGGACTGCACGGCAATATGGCCTTCGATGCCGGGTTTCTGAATTTGCCCCTGATCATCCACAATCGCGACCTTGTGACCAGGCACGGCCTTGCCGATCTTGCCCGCCTGTCCTGGAAACCAGGCCGAGCAAGAGGACACGATCATATTGCACTCGGTTTGTCCGTAGAACTCGTTGATGGTGATGCCCAGTTCCTGCTTCGCCCAATCCAGCAACTGTACGCCTAGTGACTCCCCGCCACTGGCAATGGATTGCAGCTTCAAAGGCCATTGCTCGCGTGACCATTGGCTGCGACGCAGCATTTTCAGGGCAGTAGGGGGCAGGAAAGTATGCGTGACACCGTGCTCGGACATCAGTTTCCAGGTAGCCTCGGCATCGAATTTGGGGAAGCGGTAGGCCAGCACGGGTATGCCGTGATGCCAGGCCGGTAGCAGCACATCCAGCAGGCCGCCAATCCAGGCCCAGTCGGCGGGTGTCCACATCAGGCCTTCGCCTGTGGGCAGGAAGTTGTGCGACATCTCTACGCCCGGCAGATGCCCCAGCAGCACGCGGTGGGCATGTAGAGCACCTTTGGCCGAACCTGTGGTGCCGGAGGTATAGATCAGCACGGCAGGGTCGTCTGCGCGGGTATTCAATGTGCGCGGTGCCGGTTCGGGGTGGGCGGCAATGGCTTGCCATAAGGAAAGTGCATCGCCCTGATCCTGCTGGCTGTCACTTTGGTAAAGATGTTTGAGCTGTGGCAGGTGCTCGCGCAAGGGCAACACCGTCTCCAGGCCTTGTTGATCGGTAATCAAGGTGCTGGCGCCGGAATCATTCAGCCTGTAGCGCAGCGCGTCCGTGCCAAACAGGGTGAACAAGGGCATGGCAATGGCGCCAATCTTGTAGGTCGCCAAATGCGCCAGCGCCGTTTCCAGTCCTTGAGCCAGAAAGATGGCGATACGGTCGCCAGCCTGAATACCCTGGGCTTGCCAGGCAGCCGCTAAAGAATCGGACCAGGCTTTGAGCTGATCGAAGGTGTAGCGTTTGATCTGACCATCGGGCAATTGCTGGATCAGGGCCAGACGCCCGGACCCGTCAGCCCATTTGTCGCAGGTGTCGTGAGCGATGTTGTAGTGCTCGGGGATGGACCAGTGAAATTCCGAGTAGCTTTGTGAGTAAACCGAATCAGCAGACAGCATGAGAGACACTTTTCCCAAAGGTGAAACAGACTCCCATCCTAACGCCTTGAGCGGGATGACCCTATCCGGGCTAATCAGTAGAAAAGAAAAACGGCGCTGGGGGGGGCGCCGTTTTTCGTCCTGCTACCGACTTCTACTGCTAAAACAACTGCGTGTTGTCACTTCTACTGCTTGCGAACATCAACTGCTTAGGGGAAAGTGATGTGATGATCAGGACTTGGTGGCCTCTTTCGTGGCGCTGTCACGTTGTTGATCGTGACCGGAGCGGTGGCCGCGACGATGCTGACCGTCGTTCTTGCGCTCTACAACCGTGAACTCGCCATTGGCACCTTCGGAACGGACACGTACAACCTTGCCGTCCTTATCGACCACCATGGCCATGATGTTGTCGCCTCGCTGATGCAGGCTGCCCACTTTGGTGTAGCCGGCATCTTTCAGGCGCTGGTAGGCGGGACCGATATCGGTGACTTGATCAGCGGTCAGCGGTTTGTGGTCGCGGGCCTGACGGGCTTGTTGCTGCGTGCTCTGTGTTTGGGCTGCGCTTGTGGCTTCCTGTGCAATGGCAGCGGTGCCACCCAACAGACTTGCGCTCAATACCAGGGCAGAAAAGAGGGAAGTGCGTTTCATGTATAGCTCCTTCATGTAATCAAAAAGTGGTGCTGTCAGATTCCTGGGTAGCTTCCTTTTGAGGTGGGAAGGTTTGTTTGTCCTGTCAGCCTGGTGCCCATTATGGATAGGTGGCTCTGAATCTAAACTGAAGCTGCTGTTCATGTTATGTTCATCCGCAGCTTGCTATATAAGGGGGAGTGATCGTTTGATCCCTCTATTTTTCTGCACGTACCGATTCTTATGACGTCCATTAAACAATCCGCCTTGCTGATGAGTTTGGCCGCCGTTTTGACGGCGGTGATGCCATTGGCATTGGCCCATTCTCACGATTACCCTGACTGCGGCAGCAAAAAGCAGAAGGGGGATTCGTCGTGGGACAGGAATCAGCGTTCGGATTGGTCAGGACATGATTACCTCGGGGACGACGACTGTTTTCGTCGTTTGCCCCCTCCCCCGCCTCCACCCCCGCCTCCCCCTCCTAACGAGCGTTTCGGCCCCAGCCCGTACTGGCCTCCGGGCCCGGCCTATCGGGGCCACGATCAGGCCCGCGAAGCCGTGCGCCGTGGGGAAGCCTTGCCGTTGCGGGAAGTCTTGAAGCGGGTGCGCGAGACCTATCCCGGACGAGTGCTGCGTGTGCAGTTTGAATATGACGAGCGCTTTGAGCTTTGGGTGTATGACTTGCGCATGCTGGTTGATGACAACCGCTTGTTGCGTCTGAAAGTGGATGCCTTGACCGCCAAAGTGCTGCTTGTGCGCGGCGTGAAACGCTCGCATTCCCGAGGACATTAAGATGCGGATACTGGTTGTTGAAGACGAACCTACCCTGGCAGCGCAATTGCAGCAGGCGCTGGAACGGGCCGGCTATGCCGTTCAGGTGGCTCATGATGGTGAGCAAGGCCATTATCAGGGCGAGGTAGAGGCCTTTGATGCGGTAGTTCTGGATCTGGGTTTGCCGGGCATGGACGGGGTATCGGTCTTGCGTCGTTGGCGTGCTTTGGACATCAATATGCCGGTGCTGATTCTGACCGCACGCAATGATTGGCACGATAAGGTCGAAGGTATGGATGCGGGTGCAGACGATTACGTGGCCAAACCCTTTCACATGGAAGAGCTGCTGGCTCGTATGCGCGCTTTGCTGCGCCGTGCGGCCGGTCAGGCGAACCCACGTTTGCAGCTGGGCAAATTGGAGCTGGACGCGCGCTCGTCCTCGATCAGTTGTGCGGGCATGGTCTTGTCGCTGACCAGCCATGAATACCGTTTGCTGGCGTTCATGATGCATCACCCTGGCCAAGTGCTGTCGCGTACTCAATTGACCGAGCATATTTACTCTCAGGACTTCGAGCGCGACTCCAATACCATCGAGGTTTTTATCGGCCGTCTGCGCAAGAAATTGCCCGCCGGTTATATCGAAACGGTGCGAGGTATGGGCTACCGTCTGGTGGACCCTGAAGCATGATCGCCTTGCGGGGTCATACCATTCTGGGCTCTCTGCGTGGCCGCCTGCTGCTGGGGACTTTGGCCTGGATTCTGATCAGTATTGTTCTGGCCGGTTTGGGCCTGAACCGCTTGTTTCAAGACCACGTTTACCGTCAGTTCGAGCAGCGTTTGCAAACTCATCTGGACCAGATTATGGCGGACGTGAATCTGGACAATGCGGATGGGGTGACTTTGCAATCGCGCCTGAGCGATCCTTTATTTGAGCAGCCTTATTCGGGTATGTACTGGCAGATTGCACGCCAGGAAGCGGGCAGTGAGCAGTGGACGGTGGTTTTGCGCTCGACGTCCTTGTGGGACGAGGCTCTGGATGTGAATGCTCCCGATTCGCCCAATGGCGTCTTGTCACTGACGGGGCCGGAAAAGCAGCGCCTGGTTGTGTTGCGTCAGGAGCTGGACGAGGTGAATGACAAGGGACAAAGCTTGCAGATCATGGTGGCCGGCAACCGGGAGCTTCTGGCCGAACCATTAGCCCGTTTTGAGCGGATTCTGTTCCTGTCGCTGGGTGGTTTGGCCGTGGGTTTGATCCTGGCGGCAATCTTGCAAGTGGTGCTGGCCTTGTACCCTCTGCATCTTTTGCGACGTCGTTTGCTGGATGTGCAGGAGGGGCGGGAGCCACAAGTCAGTGGCAATTTCCCCAGTGAAATTCAACCCTTGGTGGATGATTTCAATGCTGTACTCAGTGCTAATGCGGGTATGGTGGATCGCGCACGGGCGCAGGCAGGAAATCTAGCCCATGCGGTCAAAACCCCGCTAACGATTATGGGCAATGCTGCGCAATCCGAAGATCCGCATTTGGCGGCTTTGGTTAGCGAGCAGGTGGCCTTGGCCCAGCGTCAGGTTGACCACCACTTGTCTCGTGCACGGGCCATGGCGGTACGCGCCATAGGTGTGCGTACGGATGTGTCTAGTTGTCTGCAATCCTTGTGTCGGGTGATGGGGCGTTTGCATAGCGACAAACAGATTCATCTGGATTTACCCGATCAGGAGTTGATCTTTAAAGGCGAAGAGCAGGACTTGCAGGAGATGGCTGGAAACCTGTTGGATAACGCCTGCAAATGGGCGACGCAGAATGTGTGGTGTCAGGTGTGGCAGCAGGACAATGTGCTGCATCTGGTGGTGGAAGATGATGGTCCTGGCCTGGAGCCGGAGCAGTTGGAGCGTGTGTTTGGTCGTGGTCAGCGTGCGGATGAGCGACATCCAGGCTTTGGATTGGGACTGGATATTGTGCGTGAGCTCGCGCGCAGCTATCAGGGGAAGGTGCAAGCCAGTGCGTCGGAAAAAGGTGGTTTGCGACTGGATTTGACCTTGGCAAGTTAAGGCCGGAAGCTGGGTGCCAACGCCAACGCCAACGCCAACGCCAACTTTAACTCCCGTGCAAGTGCAGTATTGTCGAGTGTAGAGCTACCTGAGGCCAGCGGACTGAGTGGCTAGGGCGAACAAGGGGGGCAGGTGGGGGTTAAGCTTGATCATCCATGAAAAACGCCCGGCGAAGCGGGCGTTTTTCAGCACATGAATCGGGCCAGCCTTAGTTCCAGGGGCCGCCATCGCCACCCAGGCTGTAGCGTCCGGCGCCAATCAAGCCGACTGTGAGCGCACCAATCAGGAACATGCCTTGCAACTCCAATGCCCAAATACCTTGGGCATTGAAACTGCCGATCTGGTTGCTATGGGCCAGCAGCAAGGCAATGACCATGTTCATGGCTACAATCAAACCGCCGGCACGGGCGTAAAAACCCAGAATCATCAGGACGGGAGCAATCACTTCGCCTATGTACACGCCCCAGGCCAGAAAGCCGGGCATATTATTGGCGATCAGCATTCTTTCGATTCCTCCGATGCCATAACGTATCTTGGCGATGCCGTGCAGCAGGATCAACACACCGACCGTGACACGCAGCAAGAGTTTTCCAAGATCATCACGAGACATACAGGCGCTCCATTATGTAGTGGGACAGGAAGGTGCGTTATTGTAGAAGACCGGGTTCTTAAAAGTATGACGGAGCATTTACATGACACAAAAGCAGGCTGTCGCAGCAGAACTGGCCCCCAGCGGGGTTTTGCGTGTTGCCATGAATTATGGCAATCCCGTCCTGGCCCAACGCGGTGCCGATGAGCAGTCGCCCAAAGGGGTCTCGGCGGACCTGGCGCGCAGCGTGGCGCAAGAGCTGGGCCTGAGCGTGCAATTTCATGGCTACGATGCGGCCCAGGCTGTCGTAGAGGCGGTCTACAGGGACGAGTGGGATCTGGCTTTTTTGGCGATTGATCCCAAGCGTGCGGAGAAGATTCGCTTCAGTGAAGCCTATGTGCATATCGAAGGCACCTATCTGGTGCGTGACAAGTCCGCCTTTCAGAACGTGGATCAGCTGGATCAGCAAGGCGTGTGCATTGCCGTTGGCAAAGGGGCGGCCTACGATTTGTTCCTGAGCCGTCATTTAAAACATGCCGATCTGGTACGAGCAACGACCTCTGCCGATGCGATTGATCTGTTTGTGGAAGAAGAGCTGGATGCCGCTGCGGGCGTACGACAGCCTTTGGAGCGCTATGCCCGCTCCCGCAGCGGCTTGCGTGTGCTGCCCGACAGTTTCACTGTAATTCGTCAGGCCATGGCGGTGCCGTCGGAGCGTACGCTGGCCCATGCCTGGGTTGAGGCTTTTATTGCTCGGCAGAAAAAGGAAGGGATGGTGGCGCAGTTCCTGGCTGATAGCGGCCAGGCGAATGTCACCGTACCGGAATAGGCGCAAGGCGCGTATTCAATTCGTCTTGCAGGGCCTGTCTGAACAGGGCCCGCGCCTTGCCCACATCCTGTCCCTTGGATTGCAGAAGATAAATGGGCAAGTCCAGACCATTGCTGCCGGTAGAGAACTGGATACGGTGCAAACGGCCAGACTCCAGTGAGGGCCGCAGGCAAGACAGGGGCAGATTCGCCCAGCCCAATCCCCGTTCCACCAGTTCCAGTGTCATGGGCAGACTGTCCGTTTTCCATTGACGCAGGCTGAGCATGGAACGGTCCTTGCGTATATCCTTGTCGGGGCTGGTAATCACAATCTGCCGGTAGGCTTTCAAATCTTCCAGGGGCCTGGGGCTTTCCTGTAGCAAGGGATGGCCGGGTGCAGCGACAGCGCTAATGGTTTCGGTCCACAGCGATTGCACAATCCCCACGCTTTCCAGTTCCCGCCCGCCATAGGCAATGCACAGATCCAGCTCGCGCTTTTGCAACGCTTCGACCAGTGCGTCTTGGGGCGCGGTTCGCAGTTCTATGTCCAGACCGGGATAGCGTTGCTCCAGAGCCTGCAAGGCAATCAACGCCGGTTCGGGATCGACGTCGCACACGATACCCAGCCGTAAATGGCTTTCCAATCCCCCCGATAACTCCTGCAAATGCAGCCGCAAACTCTGCAAGCGGCTGGCGATCAGCTTGGCGTCGGGCAGCATGGCCAGTAGTTCGGCCGTGGGTACGGGTTCACGTCGGCTGCGGTCAAAAAGCGACAGATCCAGCTCGGCCTCCAGATTGGCCACGGCCATGCTGACGGCCGATTGTGTGCGGCGCAACGCCCGCGCGGCGGCGGAGAAGGAGCCGTGTTCAACCACGGCAAGCAAGAGCTCAAGATGATCACTGGTAAGCATGGCTAAACCATAAGTAAAACTGATGGAATCTGACTTTTTCTAGAAGCTGTACTGCGGATAATCATGCTTTCTGAGCTTTTGATCAAGGATATTTATCGTGCAGGGATGGAAAAGAAGAGTTGTCTACATAGGGATGTTCGAGTTGCTGGGCATGATGGTAGCGGCAACCGTATTGGGGCACTTGAGTGGGGCAGGGGCCATGGAAAGCGGGATGCTGTCTTTCATGATCAGCACCTGCGCGGTATCGGTAAACCTGTTCTACAACATGCTGTTTGAAGCCTGGGAGCGTCGTCGTCAGATTCAGGCGCGTACGTTCTGGCACCGGGTGCTGCACGTGGCCGGTTTTCAGATTGTGCTGGTGTCTTTGCTAATCCCGCTGATTGCGTGGTGGCTAAATGTCAGCTTGTGGAAAGCTTTTTTGATGGAAGCGGTGTTGCTGGCTTTCTTTCCCATCTTCGCCTTTATCTACAACTGGGCATTTGATTCTATTTTTGGTTTGCCCGACTCGGTGGGTGTGAGCGCCAGCCAAAGTTAAATGACGCAGTGAACCGAACCGGCAAAACTAAAAGGCCTTGCAGATTGCTCTGCAAGGCCTTTGAATTTTTTGGTCGGGGCGGCGGGATTCGAACTCGCGACCCTCTGGTCCCAAACCAGATGCGCTACCAGGCTGCGCTACGCCCCGACTAAGAAAAAAATTATATCCCGTCGTGGTGAACTTGGCAAGCATAGGCCCACATCAAAAAGGGGTTTGCACGCATTTATCGGGAGTCAGCTAATTTTCAGCCCTGTAAAGATGTGTTTCTTATGTTGGGCTTAAACATTTTAGGTGCTTATAGTTAAGTGACAAGCTGATCATAAGGCATTGTGTTCTTTGTTTTTTTCCACACGAGTAGCATTCATGCACCGGGGGCAGGCAAAGAAGTTGGGGGCGAATGCTGCTCATCATTTTTCCAAAAGGAGAAAGGACGATGAGCCAAGTTTCACAGGGTGGAATACTGACACGGCGACATTTCCTGACGATGGTCGGGTATGCCGCAGGTGGCGCGGCCATGTATCAGGCCATGATGCGTCTGGGCCATGCGGCGGAGGGCAGTTACGATGGCCCGATTCGTCTGGAAGGCAAGCCCAAGCCAGGGACCTCTGTGGTGATCCTGGGGGCGGGTCTGGCTGGCATGGTGGCCGCTTTGGAGCTGCGCAATGCAGGGTACAAAGTCAAAATCCTGGAGTTTCGGGAAAAAGTGGGGGGGCGCAACTGGTCCTTGCACGGCGGGGACAGCTATACCGAGCTGGGGGGTGCCAAGCAGGATGTCAAGTTCGACAAGGATCAATACATCAACCCCGGCCCGTGGCGGATTCCTTTCCATCACCGGGCCTTGCTGGATTATTGCAAGCGGCTGAAAGTCAGGCTGGAACCGTTTATCCAGTACAACTACAACGCCTATTTGCATAGCAAAGAGCATTTTGGTGGCAAGCCTCAGCGGTTTCGCCATATCCACGCGGATTTTCAGGGGCAGGTCTCCGAGCTCTTGTCCAAAGCCATTAATACTCAGTCGCTGGATGCACCCTTGTCCAAGGAAGATCAGGAAAAGCTGCTGGAAGCCTTGCGCAGTTGGGGGGCCTTGGACAAGAACATGGCTTATGTGAAAGGCCATGCCAGTTCCGAGGTGCGCGGTTTTGAGCGTGATCCGGGAGGCGGTCTGAATGCTCAACCTGAGTTTTCCGAGCCTTTGAAACTGGCCGATATTGTGCGCTCCAGTGTTTGGCACAATATGGGCATTCATGATCTGTACGAGTTCCAGCAGACCATGTTTCAGCCGGTTGGCGGGATGGACCAGATCGGCGCTGCTTTTGGCAAGGAGCTGGAGGGCCTGTTTACCTTTAATGCCAAGGTCACTGCAATCAAGCAGAGTGATGGCAAGGTGACGGTTAGCTACAAGGATCAAAGCAAGGGTAGCGAGCACACTGAAACAGCAGACTGGTGCGTATGCACCATTCCCTTGTCGATTCTGAGCCAGATAGATCTGGATGCCAGCAAGGAAATGCACGCTGCCATTGACGCTGTGCCCTACGCTCCCTCGGTCAAGATCGGGCTGCAGTTCAAACGGCGCTTCTGGGAAGATGATGACGCGATCTATGGCGGCATCAGTTATACCGACCTGCCCATCACACAAATCTCTTACCCCAGTGGCGGCATGATGGCCGGTGGCAAAGGCGTATTGCTGGGGGGGTATATGTTCGGTCCCAGCGCCGTGGAATGGTCGTCGCTCAGTCCTGAGGACCGGGTCAAGAAGGCCCTGGAATATGGTGCGCAAATCCACCCTCAATATAAGGATGAGTTCGAGAGTGGGGTGGCGGTCGCCTGGCACCGCGTTCCCTGGACATTGGGCTGCTATGGCATGTGGACGGACCAGACACGGGCCGCGCACTACGAGAACCTGTGCCAGATTGATGGTCGACTGGTTTTAGCGGGTGAGCACGCTTCTTACGTCAACGCCTGGCAGGAAGGTGCGATCCTGTCGTCCCTGAACGCGATTTCCCGCTTGCATAGCCATATTGTGGGTAATCAACAAGCCGATTCCAAAGGAGCCTAGTCATGATGATGCGATCTCTAGCGGTTTTTCTGGCCTCGGGACTGTTGACCATCAGCCATGCGGATACGGCGGTGGTAGGGGGTGATACGGTGGTCTTTACCCAGAAAACCGGCCAGGAAATTTATGAGCAGGTCTGTGCGTCTTGCCACATGATCGATGGCAAGGGCGCTCAAGGGGCGGGCATGTATCCGTCCCTGTCCAAGAATCCGAAACTGGGGGCGCCTGCTTATGTGGTGTTCATGGTGAACCAGGGCAATAAGGGCATGCCCGGTTTTGGTGGCGTTCTAAATGACGAGCAAATAGCCGAAGTAGTCAACTATGTGCGTTCCCACTTGGGCAATGAGTTCAGTGACAAGATTACGGCCAAGGACGTGGCAGGTCAGCGTCCCAAAGACCACCAGTACTTTGATCTGAACTGATCAAAGGCTGCTTGTCGTCATGCTGACACCTGATTGGAGCACGGTCTTCGCACTGGAAATACCTGTGTTGGAGTCCGTGCTGCGAGGCACAGTGGTGTACTTTGTTCTGTTCGTCCTGCTGCGGCTGGCAGGACGACGTGAACTGGGATCGCTGGGCGTTGCGGACCTGTTGATTCTTTTGCTGATTGCCGATGCCAGTGGTAATGCGATGTCAGGCGGCAGCAATTCCTTGACGGATGGTCTGCTGGTGGCCGCAACCATTGTGGCCTGGGGGTACATAGTCGATTGGCTGATGTACCGATTCCCGGCGCTCAATGCACTGGCCACTCCGCGCAAAGTGTGTGTGGTCAGGGACGGGCAATTGCAGTGGCGCAATATGCGTCGGGAGTTTGTGACTCGCGATGAAATTCTGAGTGAAATGCGTTTGGCCGGAATCCAGTCGCTGGAAGAGGTAGCGGCGGCTTATATTGAGCCTAATGGCAAACTCAGCTTTTTGAAGGACACATCCGTGTAGTGTGAACGGGTCGGGAACAGGCAGGGCTGAAGGCTCAGGCCCGATAGCCCTGCGAAATCCATTGCATGCAGAAAATAAAGGTGAACACCGCTACGGGGAAGGGCAGCAAGGCAAAAAGCCGAATAGCCGGACTGCGAGTTTGTCCGCGCAGGCCACGCTTGTAAACATAGAGGCTGATCAGGCAGGCGATCAGGGGGAATAGAAAGACTGGCAGGAGCAGAAACAGGGTAGGGACGGTCAGGAGGCACAGCAGTAAGGCCAGGCTGCTCAGACCTAGAATTTTTGAATTGCTCATTTCCGATTCCTGATCAGGGTAGGTCGTCAGAGCATAACGCAAATAAGGCGATGCCCTGGGAGCAGGCAAAAAAAAAGGCTTAGTTCACTGTGCAATGAACTAAGCCTTTAATTCTTTAATGGTCGGGGCGGCGGGATTCGAACTCGCGACCCTCTGGTCCCAAACCAGATGCGCTACCAGGCTGCGCTACGCCCCGACTAAAGACAAGTATAGTAGAACAAATTCAGGACTTCGTCAAGCCCTGAACCCTCGGTTTTAGCGTTTTTGCAGGTGGGGCAGGGTGTAAGCCTGTTCGTGATACGCCCAGCTAGGCCAGAGCACGTGGGCAAGGGCTTCCTTGGCCAGCCCTTCGTCTATCTGTTCCAGCGGCTCGTACTTGTCCGGCGCGGTATAGCGATACTGACAAGGCGGCAGGTGTGGCATCAGCACGGTCAGGATGTCGCCTTTCAAATAGCCATAGTTCTCGAAGTACTGCATCATGGCCCGGTCGCTGTCCTGCTGGGTCAGGTCGCGCCCGATCATGGGGTGCTCGCTTTCAATGCCCATCAGAGATAGCAGGGTGGGAGCCAGGTCAATCTGGCTCATGATGCGTTCGTCCTGACGGCTGGGAACGCCTGCGCCCAGAATCAGGGCAGGAATATGGAAGTGACGCACAGGCACCAGATTGGCACCGCCCACGCGCGAGTCATGGTCGGCCACGATCAAGAATACTGTGTTGTCCCAATAGTCGGATTCACGCGCTTTCTTGAAGAAGTCCCCAATGGCCCAGTCGGCGTAACGTACCGTGTTCTCTACCGTGGCGGGATCGCCTTCCACCTGAATACGGCCAGCCGGGTATTCCCAAGGCGAGTGGTTGCTGACGGAGAACGCCAGCGTCAGGGTGGGTTGCTCCTTGTCCTGGCTTAGCAACTGGTGCAGCTTGTTGAACATGTCCTCGTCGCTGGCGCCCCAGGTGCCGACGAACTCGGGGGACTCAAAGCTGGATTGCTCATGCAGCTCATCAAAGCCATTGCCCAGGAAAAAGCTCTTCATATTGTCAAAGTGGGCTTCGCCGCCATAGATAAAGCGTGAGCGGTAGCCTTGTTCCTTGAGCAATTGGGCCAGGGTGAAAAAGCGGGTTTGCGAGCCGGGCAGGCGCAGTACAGCGTCTGCCACGGTTGGGGGGAAACCGGCAGAAACCGCTTCCAGACCCCGTACCGAACGCGTGCCGGTAGCGTAGGCGCGGCGAAAGTTCCAGCCCGTTTGGGCCAGTTTGTCCAGTTCGGGGGTTAGATTGGCCCCGCCCAGATTGCTGACATATTGCGCCCCCAGGCTCTCCTCCACGATCAGGACCAGATTGGGTTTGCGCTCACGTTTTTGCACGGGCGTCTGACGATGCAGGGTGGGTAGTGTGTCAGGGCCAGCCGGCAAGGCAGCCGCATCGCGCACGATCTGGTTCATTTCTGCGACGTCCAGGCCACCGTAAATATCCTCGGCCGAGCGCTCGTTTTTCATGCTGTAGATGGCGTAGGCCACGTTATACAGCGAGTTCAAGGGCAGCGTGTTGAGCATGCTGTCGCTGCTCCAGGCGACCGAAGAAGGATTGATGGGGCGGTGGGCCAAGGTGCCCCGAATTGCCAGGACGCACAGGGCCGCAGCAATCAGCATCCAGATAGGACGCAGCCACCAGCTCATCACGGGGTCGGCAGACACATGACCAAAAACAGACCAGCCCGAGTACACAATCAGCCCCAGACCAATCAGGGCGAGGCCTATCATCAGCTTGTAGCCTTTCCAGAGCATGCCCACTACTTCTTGAGGGTGCTTCAGATAATCCACATACAGCCGATTGGGGCGGGTGTCGTATTCAATGATGAATTGGGGCGTGGAAACTTCCAGCAAGGTCAGCAGGAACCAGGCGAAGGTAAACCAGATGGCGGCTATCGTCGTCATGACGTGATAGTGTCCTAGCCAGGGGGCCAGCAAGACCACGGGGGCGCTGAGCGCGGCGATCATCAGGGCGTCGATACGCAAGCCGCCAATCAGGATGGGCAGCAGACCTCCGGCCTGACGTACACGCGGCCATTGCCACAAGGCAAAAGCCAGCCTGAAAGCGGTCAGCAAAATCAGGGCTGAAGGAACAAAAACGTAAACAAGATGGCGCATAAAATGTGGTCCTGGTCGACCTAATTGCCACGGACGGTGGCACTGGCATCGAATTGCACGATTGTATGTCAGTTTAATGAGCAAACTATCTTGCTGAACGCTTGGGCTTGTCGGGGAAGTGTGGCCGCATGCCGGTTCAAGGTTTAAAGACGAAAAAAAGCAGGCCGCTTTGAAAGACAGCCTGCCGCTAAGGAGGAGTTAAGGGGAGCCAGCCCTGTGTTCCCAGGGCTGGCGATAGGTTCAGGCAACGCGTTGGCTGGGCTCGGTACGAGAACGGAACTGGCTGCGTTGTTGTTCACGCTGGGCGTAGGCTTTGACGTGGCCCGCATCTTTGACATGGCCGTAGCCACGGATCAGATCCGGGTAGTTCAACCAGCGCTGGGCCACTTCCATATTGTCCGCATCCAGGTGGGCACTGACTTCATTCAGGTCGGCCAGATAGTCTTCAATGTTCTGACGTTCCTGACGGCGTTCCTGGGTGTAGCCAAAGATATCCAGCGCACCACCGCGCAAACCACGCAGACGGGCCAGAATCTTGAACAAGCTTCGGGTCGAAGGGCCAAACTTGCTCTTGACTGGCTGACCCTGGCTGTTCTTGCGACCGAGCAAGGGCGGGGCCAGATGGTATTCAATCTGGTAGTCCTTGCCAGGCTCACCCGCAAACTGGGCACGCAGCTTGTCCAGGAAGGCCGGGTCGGTGTACAGGCGGGCCACTTCGTACTCGTCCTTGTAGCTCATCAGCTTGGCCAGTTGCGTGGCGGCGATGCGAGTCAGGGGTAGAGCCTTGTCCTGATTCAGGCGCGATTCGCGTTCCATGACCTTGTTGATGGCGTCGCGGTAGCGCTTGGCCCAGGCCGGATTCTGATAGGCAGTCAGGTGTTCTTCCATACGCTTGATCAGGGACTGCACGCTTTCAGGGAAAGTGACTTCGCGGGCTTTGGGTGTTGCACCTTCCATCAAGGCTTCGATACCTTTTTCAGCCGCCAGACGCCCCCACTGGAAGGCTTCACGGTTGGCTTTGACAGCGACGCCGTTCAGTTCGATAGCGCGCAGCAAGCTGTCCATATGCAGCGGAATCCAGCCGCGCTGGAAGGCATAGCCCAGCAAGATGGGGTTGGCATAGAGCGCATCACCCATAACGTGTACGGCCAGGGCATTGGCGTCCAGATAGCGGATTTCCTTGCCTACGGCATTTTCAATATCCGTGCAGGCCGTTTGCAGCGGGAATCTCCAGTGCGCATTGCCGATCAGGTCCGAAGTCGGGCTGGCTGCGGTGTTGATAATGGTGTGGGTGCGATCGCGGCTGACACGGCTCAATACATCCGTGGAGGCGCTGACCAGGGCATCACTGCCAATCAGCAAGGAGGCCTCGCCGGTAGGCACGCGGGTGGCGTGAAGCAGATCGGGCTGGCGTGCAATTTGCACGTGGCTCAGCACCGCACCACCTTTCTGGGCCAGACCGGCCATATCCAGAACGCTGACCCCTTTTTGCTCGATATGAGCAGCCATACCCAGCAGGCCGCCTACCGTCACGACACCTGTGCCGCCAATACCGGCGATCAAAATACCGTAGGTCTTGTCCAGATCCGGCAGTTTGGGTAAAGGCAGATCGGCCAGATTGAAGGACTCCAGCGAACGGCCCTGAGCTTCCGGCTTGCGTACTTGCGCCCCTTTCAGCGTGACAAAGCTGGGGCAGAAACCGTTAACGCAGGAGAAGTCCTTATTACAGGAGGACTGGTTGATGCGGCGTTTGGAACCCATGGGGGTGTCTAGAGGCTCAACGGACAAGCAGTTGGATTTGACCGAGCAGTCCCCGCAGCCTTCACAGACCGTGTCATTGATAAAGGCGCGCAGGGCGGGGTCGGGATAAGTCCCTTTCTTGCGGCGACGGCGTTTTTCCGTGGCGCAGGTCTGGTCATACACCAGGATGGTGGTGCCGGGCACTTCGCGCAGCTCGCGCTGTACGCGGTCCAGCTCATCACGGTGATACACAGGCGGGTTGCCAGCCAGGGTCACGCCCTTGAATTTCTCGGGCTCGTCGGTGACCACCACAATCTTGCGAGCGCCCTCGGCATGGACTTGGGCAATGACGTCGGTGACTTTCAAGATCCCGTCTACGGGCTGGCCGCCTGTCATGGCAACGGCATCGTTATACAGAATCTTGTAGGTGATATTGGAGTTGGCTGCGATCGAGGCTCGGATTGCCAAAATTCCCGAATGGAAATACGTGCCATCGCCCAGGTTGGCGAAGACGTGTTTTTCATCGGTAAAGGGTTGTTGGCCAATCCAGGCGACGCCTTCGCCGCCCATATGACTGAAAGTGGAGGTGCTGCGATCCATCCAGACCGTCATGTAGTGGCAGCCAATCCCGGCCATGGCGCGCGAGCCTTCGGGCACGCGAGTGGAGGTATTGTGCGGACAGCCCGAACAGAACCAGGGCTTGCGCTCTACGCTGACGCGCGGCATACGGGCTTCGCGGTCCTTGGCATCCAGAATGGCCAGACGGGCCTGGATGCGGGCTTGCAGCTCCTCGGAAATGTCCATGGTGCACAGACGGCGGGCAATGGCGCGCGCAATAATCGCAGGAGACAGTTCACCTTGAGGAGGGAGTAGCCAGGGCGAGCGCAAGCTGGACCATTCGCCGCCACCGTGTTCGGTCTCGTCAAACTTGCCGTAGACCTTGGGACGTACGTCATCGCGCCAGTTGTACAGCTCTTCTTTAAGTGCATATTCCAGAATCTGGCGTTTTTCTTCCACCACCAGAATTTCGGACAGGCCGGTTGCGAACTGGCGGGCGTCTTGCCCGTCCAGGGGCCAAATACAGCCCACTTTAAATAGTCGGATACCTAGCTCGGCGCATAGCTCGTCGGACAGGCCCAGATCGGCCAGTGCCTGACGGGTATCCAGATAGGCTTTACCCGCCGTCATGATGCCAAAGCGGGCTTCGGGCGAATCAATCTCGACGCGGTTCAATTTGTTGGCGCGCACATAAGCCAGAGCGGCGTACCACTTGTGGTTCATCATGCGGGCTTCTTGTGCCAGTGGCGGGTCTGGCCAGCGGATGTTCAGACCATCGGCGGGCATGTCCTCGATCTCGGGCAGGACAATGTTCAGGCTGTCCGGGTCCAGATCAACTGAGGCGTTTGACTCCACTACTTCGGTGACGCATTTCAAGGCTACCCACAGGCCGGAGAAACGGCTCATGGCCCAGCCGTGCTGGCCAAAGTCCAGGTATTCCTGCACGTTGGCCGGGTAGAGCACGGGAATACCGGCGGCGGCGAAAACGTGATCGGACTGGTGGGCAACAGTGGAGGATTTGGCACCGTGGTCATCGCCTGCCAGTACCAGCACACCGCCGTGTCGGGCGCTACCAGCCGAGTTGGCATGCTTGAACACGTCCATGGAACGGTCCACGCCAGGGCCCTTGCCGTACCACATGGCAAAGGTGCCGTCGAAACGTGCACTGGGGTACAGATTGGTTTGCTGGCTACCCCAGACGGCGGTAGCGGCCAGATCTTCGTTCAGACCGGGTTTGAACACGATGTCGTGTTCTTTCAGATGTTTGCTGGCTTGCCACAGAGCCTGGTCTACGCTCCCTAATGGGGAGCCCCGGTAGCCAGAGATGAAGCCTGCTGTATTCAGACCGGCGCGCCGGTCCCGTTCTTTCTGCAGCATGGGCAAGCGCACCAGGGCTTGGGTGCCGCTCATATAGGCGCGGCCCTTGGTGACAGTGTATTTGTCATCCAGGGACACGGATTCCAACATGGCCTTGTAAGGTTTGTTGAGTGGGGCATTCATGAGTTTGTCTCCTGCAAGAAGGATGGTTTTCGTGCAAGTTGTTGTCGTTTGTTCTTTAGTCTAGGGCAGCTTTTTGTTATCGTAAAATCAAATTTACGTGTACCTGATATCTGAAAAACGGATGGCTATGAAGCACGAAGTGACTCTGAGGCAGTTTCGATATTTCATCGCTGCGGCGGTCAGCGGGCAGTTCTCGGCGGCGGCCCAGGCGGAGAATGTCTCCCAGTCGGCTATCAGTAATGCGGTGCAAAGTCTGGAGCGCCAGCTGAATGTGGCCTTGTTTGAGCGTTTGCCCCATGGTGTGGAGTTAACGCCACAGGGACAGGCGTTCTTTCACCACGCCCATCACGTGATTGATGCCGTCAGCGATGCGCTGAACCATGCAGATTTGCGGCGACAAAATATCGAAGGGCAGATTCGGGTAGCCGCGGGCTATACGGTTCTAGGCTACTTCTTGCCTGATCTGATCAGTCGTTTCAAGCACAGCTATCCGAATATCGACATCGAGCTGGTGGATATGGAGCGCCCCGAAATGGAGGCCGCACTGGAGGGCGAGCGTATCGATCTGGGTGTTGCTATTTTGTCGAATATCACCGATTTGGCCATGTTCGGGCACCATCGCCTGAGCAGTTCCCGCCGGCGCTTATGGGTGTCGGATCAACATGCCCTGGCCAATGAGTCCAGTGTGTCCCTGGAGCAGGTCAACAACTATCCCTACATCTTTCTGACGGTGGACGATGCCGATACGGCGGCCATGCGACATTGGGGCAGCCCCGGCTTTCCGGAGCGTGTCGCTATGCGGACCCGCTCCCTGGAGGCGGTGCGCGGTTTGGTGGCTTATGGCTTTGGGGTGACGATCTTGTCAGATATGGTTTACCGGCCCTGGTCTCTGGAAGGCAAGCGTATCCACGCGATCGGCATCAACGATACGGTGGAGTCTGTGGAGGTGGGTTTGTTGTGGCCCAAAGGACGTGAGCCGGAAGGATTGGTGGCCTTGTTCCAGCGTTTCCTGATCCAGGCCTGTGATCATGATATGGCCCGCGCCGGCATGGGTAGCCGACGCGGCGGGGGACTGCTATAAGGCTTAGGGCACCAGGGCCAGACCGATACGGAACTGTGAGGAGCTGCGCTCGCGGTAACTCAACATGGTTTCCGCGTAACCCGAGAAGTACTGGGCGTAGAGGTAGCCGTTCATGTTCAACGGTGTGCGGTTCAGCGGCCAGGCAATAGACAGTTCATGTGTATTGCGGCTGCCAGCGCCCTTGTTGTACATGCCGGACAGTACCAGCCCGTTGTCCTGGGCGTAGCGTAGCTTCCAGTCGACGCGACCTCGGTAATGTGCCCAATCGTCGTTTTCGCCCATAAATACATAGTGTTTTATGCGTGGGGCAAACGTCAGTGTGGCACCGTGATCAAAGCGGTAATTGAATTCGGGCTGGATGAAGACCTCGTTCATGGAGCGCGAGTCATCACCGGCCTTGCCGTTAGAAGCGTGTTCGTAGCCGGTGGCCAGACCCATGAACAGACGTTTCTGCTCGGATTCCCAGATGGAGTCCTTACGCCAGAAGAAGCTGGGGCGGTAGGTGGTGTCTACAAAAGGCTTGGATTCGGCATGCAGATCCCACAGGGCTGTTTGCGTATAGCCAATGTAGAAGTGATCGTAGAACTTCGGATTGCTAGGATCATCCGGCGAATGCAGGCGGTACTTGAAGCTCAGCTGGAAGCGGGCATTGGTGCCGCCTTTATTGCCGACAATAAAGTAGGTCGGGTCGTGAGCCGAAATCGCGTTGCTGAAGTTCTCGAAACTGGAGTTCGCGGGTTTCAGGCCTTGTCCGTTATTGATGGCTGGCCCTTCGCGTTGTGCGCCGGCCGCGACGGCCTGGGCATAGGGCAGGGCAGGGTCAATGACACGTGGGTCATGGCCAGCACCTGCGTTCACCACGGCGGCGTTTGCCGGTTGCGAGGTAATCGGGCTTTGACCTTCCGGATTGGTGTCCAGCGCCAACATCACACGCTCGCCTTCAATATTGACGGCTTGCAAGCCGGTCAAACCATTGGGGACCACAGCTCGCCAACTGTAGGCGGTGAAGTTGTTGATGGGGATGGATGCTCGGGGCCGCGGGCTGACTAGCTCGGCCAGGCTGCGGATGACGTTGCCGTTATTGTCGCGCCACTGCAAAACCAGGTTTTGCGGGGCGGTCCAGCTCATCAAGCTGCCTGTGTCGTTGTAGACGATAGCGTCAATATCGACGGTTTCACCAGAACTGGCCTGTACTTGGCGCAATTGATAGCTGATACCTGCCTGTGCGGTATTCAGGATTGCGCTCAAGATAAGAAAGGGGGCCGATAGTATTAAAGAGTGCTTGCTTAGTTTCTTTTTGGTCGGCATGGAGAAAAGTCCAGGAAAACGGGTTAATCCGTACACGACTGTACCATTTGCGACTAAAAATACTACCTATAATTATTTTTCTTACAGTATTGACACTCTGACCAGAGTGCTGCTTATCTAAAACAGATTTTCAGGCTAGAATATTCGATTGTCCTTTTCAGGTCTGTTTTTTTACAAAAAATGGGCCTTGAATTCGGTCCTTATTCCTTACGGACCGTTATCTCGGACCTTGCATCGCCTGACAGTTTTGACGATGCCACCATCACCTGGCGGGTGTAGCTCAGTTGGATAGAGCACAGGCCTTCTAAGCCTGGGGCCGGGGGTTCGAACCCCTCCACCCGCGCCAACCTTACTCCCCTTTTTCTTGCGTGCTTTTCTGCTCCTAGGCATTACCCTGAGCCGATGCATTTAGTAAGTATGGTGTAAGTGTCGGGCTCTAATGTTCACCGCATAGACGTCGGCAGGCGTCTTCATAGCGCCGTTTTCAGCCTTTTCGGGCTGGGCCGGTTCAATAAGATACGCCAGCAAAATAAGGCGTTCAGAACAATGCGGAGACAAACTATGCAAGACCCCCTTGTAGGTCGGATTACGGCCAATCCTCGCTATCAGAATCTGGTCAAGACCCGGTTGCGGCTTGGTTGGATACTCACCATCGTCATGCTGGTGGCTTACTACAGTTACATCGGCATTATTGCTTTCGACAAGGAATTGTTTGCAGAGCGCTTGGGTGATGGCGTCATGACCCTGGGTATTCCTATTGGTTTTGGAGTCATTGTGTTAGCTGTTGTCATTACAGGCATTTATGTCTGGCGCGCCAATACCAAGTTTGACCAGATGGCCAAGGAAGTCCTTGAGGAGGTGCGTAAATGAAGCATTCCTATCTTCGTTCCGGCCTGGCTCTGGGCCTGATGCTGGCCAGCCCCGCCTTGCTGGCGGCTGGCGGCGACCTGGGCGAGCTGCAAAAGCAGCCGACCAACTGGACCGCCATCGGCATGTTTGCGGTCTTTGTGGTGGCGACCTTGTGGATTACCAAATGGGCGGCTGCCCGCACCAAGTCGGTCTCTGACTTTTACACGGCAGGTGGCGGTATTACGGGCTTTCAAAACGGCCTGGCCATTGCCGGTGACTATATGTCTGCGGCTTCCTTTTTGGGTATTTCGGCGGCGGTGATGATCAACGGCTACGATGGCCTGATCTACTCCATTGGCTTTCTGGTCGGCTGGCCCATCATTACATTCCTGCTGGCAGAAAAGCTGCGTAACCTGGGCAAATTCACCTTTGCTGACGTAGCCGCTTACCGCTTCCGCCAAGGTCCTATCCGCGCCTTCGCCGCCTCGGGCACGCTGGTTGTGGTTCTGTTCTATCTGATCGCACAGATGGTAGGCGCCGGTCAGTTGATCAAGCTGCTGTTTGGTCTGGAGTACTGGGTGGCTGTGGTGCTGGTGGGCGTGTTGATGATGGTCTACGTGCTGTTTGGCGGCATGACAGCCACCACCTGGGTGCAGATCATCAAGGCTGGTCTGCTGCTGTTCGGTGCTTCCTTCATGGCCATCATGGTGCTGGCACAGTATGGTTTTTCGCCAGAAAAACTGTTCGCTGCGGCAGTGCAGGTCAAGACAGATGCCGCTATTGCAGCCGGTAAAGATGCTGTCCAGGCCTCCACAATTGGTCAAGCCATCATGGGCCCCGGCAACTTCATCAAGGACCCTATCAGCGCGATTTCCTTCGGTATGGCTCTGATGTTTGGTACTGCTGGTCTGCCACACATCCTGATGCGTTTCTTTACCGTGCCTGATGCAAAAGAAGCACGTAAATCCGTGTTCTGGGCAACCACCTGGATCGGTTACTTCTACATCCTGACCTTCATTATCGGTTTCGGCGCTATCGTGCTGGTGTCCACCAATCCCCGCTTCCTGGACGTTGGCGGCGATCTGATTGGCGGTTCCAATATGGCCGCTGTGCACTTGGCTGATGCTGTTGGTGGCGACGTGTTCCTGGGCTTCATGTCGGCAGTGGCGTTTGCCACGATTCTGGCTGTGGTAGCTGGTTTGACGCTCTCCGGTACATCCGCCGTGTCGCACGACCTGTACTCCACGCTGATCAAGAAGGGCGAAGCCACGAACGAGGAAGTCATGCGTGTATCGCGCACTACCACCTTGATCCTGGGTGTGGTTGCCGTGTTGCTGGGTATTATTTTCGAGAAGCAGAACATCGCCTTCATGGTGTCTCTGGCCTTCGCGATTGCTGCCTCGGCTAACTTCCCGGTCCTGTTCCTGTCCATTCTGTGGAAAGGCTGCACGACACGTGGTGCCACGATTGGTGGTTTCCTGGGCTTGATCGTTGCTTTGCTGCTGACTTTGCTCTCGCCTTCGGTGTGGGAAGCTACGCTGGGCAATCCAGCCGGTTCTTCGCCATTCCCTTACGCGTCGGCAGCCTTGTTCTCCATGCCTTTGGCTTTCGTGGCGATCTGGTTCTTCTCGATCACTGACCGTAGCCCACGTGCCGAGATCGACCGTGCTGGTTTCGAGGCTCAGTCTGTACGCTCCGAGACAGGTGTGGGTGCAGAGGCAGCGTCTGCGCACTAATCTGCTCTGACAGGCCGGGCTTGTTTGCCCGTGCCTGAGCCTGATTGTTAAGGGTGCAAAAAAAACCGGTGTGATTCAGATCACACCGGGTTTTTTATTTGCCCATGCCGCTATTGCTGTCAGTACTGCTGGTCGTGTGTTGCGGATATCAAGCACACAGCAGTCAGTCTCTCTATTCAGGGATTCAGCTTCAGGCCTAAGTCTCGGACGGGACGGGCAGGCCGTCAAAACGCTCATAGAAGTAGGCGGCGGCCTCTGGTGCCTGTTCATCCTCGGCCCGCAAGGTGGACAGAATATAGCGCTCGGCCTTGCCGCAGACCTGACGATACACATCCCGGCACAGCTCATAAGCCTGTTTCCCTGCCCAGCCTGCTGGCAGTAGCTCAATGGGCAGTTGCGGGTCATGCAGCTGAATACGGCGGAATTCGTGAATCAGCAGGGTGCGAATCACAAAGGCCAGCTCGTCGTTATAGTCGTGGCCTGCATCCAGCATGGCCAGAGCGGGCGCAAAGCGCTGGATGAACTGACCGTAGCCGCTGGCCACCTGAGCCAGATCCCAACTGTCCTGAATCAGTTGGGACAGAGGGCGGGTTTGCGGCAGTTGGGAAGGTTCCAGCTTGCCCACATACACCTGCGACTGCGCCTGTGTCGCCTGCAGGATGTAATCCAGAATCGTGTGATCCGGGTTGGGGTGCAGGAAAGCCGTGGGTGACAAGGCGCAAAAGCCCTCCCACAGCAGTTCCTTGCGCAGGTCTGCCCGTTGCTTGGAGTTCATCATCAAGCTGGGCATGCTGAAGATCAGCGTCCATTGCCCGTCCCAGGCCAGATAGGTTGGGGTGTAGATGCGTTGATACGCGTGTTCGAAGCGCTGGCTGGCTTCGGGACGCAAGGTGTACTGGCTACGTCGCCCTTCGCGCTGCGCGCTCAGCCAGCCCTCCTCGGCCAGCCTGTACACGCTGGTGCGCACCAGTCGGTCGCTGATCCCGAAGGGGGCCAGCAACTGAATCAAACTGCCTAGCCAAAGTTTGCCGCCATGTGGGCGAATCACGTCGCCAAACAAGGTCATGACCAGGGACTTGGCTCGGGGAGGGCGGTTTTCCAGATGGTGGGCGGCCCATTGGGCCAGGTCGGAATAAGGAAGCTCGGACATTGTTTTTTTAATGGCGCTCAAGTCTGTTTTGGAACGGCACGCCTGTCTGTGTAGACCGTTTAAGCGCTTGATTATAAAGGGTGGGTGCGCAAGCGGATTGAAAGATTGTGCAAGCCAGGGGCTTTCTTGAAGCTTGCAGCAGTTTCAGGTGTGCACATATTACAGATAGGGGCTGGCCAGCCAGATCAGGCGGTTGCGCAAGCGCTTGCCAAAGCCGATTGAACTTAAGGACTCCAGGCTGACGGCTTGGGCGTCCTCAATTTCCAGATCAATCAGGTTCTGGATTTGGCGGGCCGTGTCGCGGCTGTAGATTTCTACGTCCAGCTCGAAGTTCAACCGCAAGCTGCGCGGGTCCAGATTGGACGAACCAATATAAGACCAGACTCCGTCAATCGTCATGAGCTTGGAGTGGTTGAAGGGGCCGCTGGCGCGCCAGACCCGGCAGCCTGCGCGCAGCACCTGATCCAGTTGGGCTGTCATGGCGTAATTGACCAGGCGCAGATTGTTTTGCCCGGGGATGACGATATCCACTTGAATGCCGCGTCGGGCGGCGGTGTTCAAGGCACCCAACAGGATCTGATCGGGTAGAAAGTAGGGAGACTGAATACGGATATGGCGCTGGGCAATGGCAAACGCCCCTTGCAGCATATGGTGGGTACTGGCCATGAAACGATCCGGGCCCGAAGCAATGCAGCGAGCCGGAACGTGAGGTCTGGGGGCGGGCGAGGAACTGGCATGCCAGTAAGCGGGCGATAGATCTTCGCGAGTCGTGAACTGCCAGTCGTGGCGGAAAGAAGCCAGCAATTGCATGACTGCCGGGCCTTCCAGGCGGAAATGGGTGTCTTGAGAGGGCTTGCCGTCGCTGTACTGCGCCATAAAGGACTCACGCAGATTCATGCCGCCGGTAAAACCTACCGTGCCATCCACAATCAGCAATTTGCGGTGACTGCGCAGATTGGCGTAGGGCATGCGCAGAAAGCCCAGGGGGTTGGTCATGAACAGGGCGCAGCGTATGCCTTCGCGGCGCAGCAATCGCACAATGGGCGTACGCGAATATTTAGCGCCAATAGCGTCGACCAGTACGCGAATCTGCACTCCACGTTGATGGGCGCGCGACAGGGCGCTGACAAATTCGCGTCCCAGACGGTCGCTATCGAAGATGTAGCTTTGCAAGGCAATGGTGCTGTGGGCCTGATCAATGGCTTCCAGCATGGCGGGATAAGCCTGATCGCCGCCGACCAGAACGCGCACATTATTGCCATTGCGTAGTTGGCTGCGGCTGACGCGGTCCCCCAGAATTTGCAAAGAGCGAAATGGGGCGCCGACCAGGGCACCAATGTCCGAGACGGGAGGGTGCAGATAGGTGACCTGTTCATAGAACACGTCTGCACTTTGCTCCAGAAGGCTTTGTCTGCGTACGCGGTTGATCCCCGCGATCAAATACAGAAACGGTCCCAATAGGGGCGACATGATGATGACGCCCACCCAGCTGATGGCGGCGCGGACATCATTTTTTGTCATGGCGGCATGAATGGCCGCTGAAGCGCCCAGTATCACGCTGAGCGCCAAGGCTAGATGCGGCCAGTAATCGTGCAGCAGGGAGCGCAGGTGTATCAGATGCTCTTGCATGGGTTCAGGTGCTACGTTTCTTGTCAGGCAGGTCCGGGCGTTGGTAGAGGCTGTGCATCCAGGACGGGTTCGGTTCGCCGCGGGCGGCAAACTGCTGCAGGCGGGAGGGAGAGCGCCATACGCCACCGCCTATGCCAGGCGAGGGCTGGACGCCATACCAGAACCATTGGCCATCTTCATCCTGTGCAAGCCAGTCCCAATTGACGGGTGCCTGATCCCAGCAGGGGAAACCGAGTGTCATCAGCAAACTTCCAGAAAATGGGACAGATTAGAGTATAAGAAAGCGTGGTTTTGTGCCAGTTTCCATTACAGAGGAGGCGGGCTGAAATGTCGGGTGTTTGATGGGGAGGGGCTTTTGCTGTGCGGGCCTGCCAACTCGAAGGGCTGGGTCGCAGGCGAAAGCCAGGACTGGCCTGGGGTTCACAATCAAACACAGTTTATTGTCCAGCCTGAACTTGCGTGGGGTGTGCGAAGGCGGCAAACTTGTTACGATGAACAAACGCAAAAAAGCCCGCTGCGTGGCGGGCTTTCAAGTATGTTTTTTCCAGTTCCTGGTCTTGCCACCATTTAAGGAGATCTACAAAACTTTGGAAGCGGTAAATTTCTGGGGTGACCGATGGGGCTCGAACCCACGACAACCGGAATCACAATCCGGGACTCTACCAACTGAGCTACGGTCACCACTGTTTACTGCTTTTTTGCTTCTGGCCTACATCAAGGTGGGCTGTGAAGTAAAAAATGTATTCTAGCATGCTTTTTTCAAATAGTGCAACACTCGTGCAAGAATACTTCGACCCTGAGTCTTGCTTCGGTCTTGCCGGTTGGAGCGTGACTCAGGTTTAATGATTTCCCCTCGTAATAGCAAGGAAGCGCGAAATGTCTCAATTATTCGTCGTTCATCCCGAAAATCCTCAACCCCGCGCATTGGCTCAAGCAGCCGAACTATTGGCTAAAGGAGGGCTGCTCGCCATTCCTACCGATTCCAGTTATGCCGTTGTCGCTCGCCTGGATGACAAGTCCGCCGCTGACAACCTGCGTCGTTTGCGTGGCTTGGATGATCGTCATCATCTGACCTTGCTGTGTCGTGATCTGGCCGAGATCAGCCACTTTGCCAAAGTGGATAACCCGCAGTATCGCTTGTTGAAGATGGCCACCCCTGGCCCGTGGACGTTCATTTTGGAAGCTACCAAGGAAGTGCCGCGCCGCGTGTCGCACCCTTCGCGCAAAACCATTGGTATTCGGGTGCCCGACCAGAAAGTGGCCCTGGCCCTGATGGAAGAAGTCGGCAGCCCCTTGATTTCCACCACGCTGATTCCTGAAGGCGAAGACGAACCCTTGAACGACGCCCAGGAAATTCTGGACCGTTATGCCCATCAGTTGGCGGCGGTTGTCGATGGTGGACCTTGCCCCTTGCAGGCCACTACCGTGATCGATCTGACCGGTCCTACGCCGGAGGTGTTGCGTCGTGGCTCGGGTGATCCTGCCACTTTGGGCCTGTCCTGATCTGCGGGCTTGCACAAAACTCGCGTCCAGGTGCCTATCCGTGTTTCAATTCTGAACCTTGGGGCAGCACTCGCTGTCCCAATCAGACAGGCTGATGACAGGCGACTTATCGTCTTGAGAAAGTAGGGGATAAGTCCCCGGCCTGGACCAAGGATCACCATGGACTCTTTTATACAGACCTTGACGGTCTATGCTTTGCCAGTCATTTTCGGTATTACGCTGCATGAAGCTGCCCACGGCTACGTCGCCCGCATGTTTGGCGACCCGACGGCCATGCTGGCCGGTCGTATCAGCCTGAACCCACTGCGTCATATCGACCCTATCGGCACGATTGTGGTGCCGGCGGTGCTGTTGCTGTCCAGCGCCATGATGGGCATGGGCGGCATTCTGTTTGGCTGGGCCAAACCCGTCCCTGTGGATTGGGGCCGCCTGCGCAATCCCAAGCGCGACATGCTCTGGGTTGCTCTGGCCGGACCGGCCTCCAATATGCTGATGGCTATCTTGTGGGTTCTGTATGCCCATTTGATGGTCAAGATCGGGCAGGGTGACAGCCGCTTCTGGATGGGCATGGCGGTGGCCGGTGTGCAGGTCAACCTGGTTCTGATGGCACTGAATCTGCTGCCTTTGCCGCCTTTGGATGGCGGGCGCATTGTATTTAGTCTATTGCCTAATCGTTTGGCCTATCATTATTCTCGTATCGAGCCTTATGGCATGGTCATTTTGATCCTGCTGATGTTTACCGGCGTACTGTGGACCCTGATGAGTCCCTTGATTGCGCTGGGCGAAGGCATATTGAAATGGTTCTTATGATTTAACGGCTTATCCGTTAAACTTGTGAGTCATATTTTTTTTCGGCTATAGGGCCTTAAACCCGGAGATTCATCTCATCATGGCAAGTTCGGACTCTGCTATTTCCAATTTTCAGGGCAGCATGGTTGCCCTTGTTACACCCATGGATCCCAATGGGGGTCTGGATTTTGCCGCTTACCGAAAGCTGATCGACTGGCACATTCAGGAAGGAACGCGTGTGCTGGTGGTCGTTGGAACCTCGGGCGAATCGCCCACGGTGTCGGTTGATGAGCACGCTGAACTGATCAAGGTAGCCGTTGAACACGCGGCTGGCCGTGTGCCCGTGATTGCCGGTGTGGGTGGCAACTCCACTCGCGAGGCCATCGAACTGTCGCGTCACGCCCAGGAAGTGGGTGCAGACGCCGGTTTGTCAGTGGTGCCTTACTACAACCGTCCTACTCAGGAAGGCATGTACCAGCACTTCCGTGCCATTGCAGAAGCGGTGGATCTGCCGCAGTTCCTGTACAACGTGCCGGGCCGTACCGTGGCCGATCTGCAGAACGACACCGTGCTGCGTCTGGCTCAAATCCCCAACATCATCGGTATCAAGGACGCAACGGGCGATCTGGCTCGTGGCGGCTTGCTGCTGCGTGATGCCCCCGAAGATTTCATAGTGGTCAGCGGCGATGATCCTACCGCTGCTTCGTATATCTTGCTGGGCGCCAAAGGCAATATCTCCGTGACGGCCAACGTGGCCCCACGCCTGATGAGCCAGTTGTGCCAGGCCGCTTTGGATATGGACGTACCGACGGTACGCCGTTTGAATGCCTATCTGGCAGGTCTGAACAAGAACCTGTTTGTTGAGGCTAACCCCATCCCCGTGAAATGGGCAGTTGCAGAAATGGGCCTTACTCAGCTGGGATATCGTTTACCATTGACGCCGTTAAATGCACAGCATCACGAGTTGCTGCGTCAATCTTTGAAACTTGCGGATCTTCTTCCATGATTGCAAAGCCAGTTAATAAAAGCCTGATCGGGCTGTCTTTGAGCCTGTTGGTGCTGTCGGGCTGCTCGACGATGGACCAGATTATGGGCCAGGGCGAGTCGGTGAATTACAAGAGTACGGTAGCAGGCGATCCCTTGAGCATTCCGCCGGATCTGACCCAGGCCAACCGTGACGCACATTACCGTGCGCCAGAAGGTGCCACGTCTTACTCGGTCTACTCGCAAGGTCAAACCGCGCAGCAGGCCAAGGGCGGTGCCGATACGATCCTGCCCCAGTCTGATGCCATCAAGGTGATGCGCGATGGCGATCTGCGCTGGCTGGTCGTAGACCGCCCCGTGGAAGACCTGTTTCCCCGCATCGTCGATTTCTGGGGTGAGCATGGTTTTACCATTCAGTCCCAGGATCCCCGTGCCGGCTTGATTCAGACCGACTGGGCTGAAAACCGTGCCAAGATTCCAGAAAGCTGGATACGCAGTGCCTTGGGTTCCATCATTGACCAGGTCTTTGATAGCGGCGAACGTGACCGCTTTCGTACCCGCTTTGAGCGCGTCGGCAACAAGACCGAAATCTATGTGTCCCACCAGCACATGGAAGAAACACCAACGGCAGACGGTTCCGCCTTTAAATGGGTGTTCGCCAAAGAAGATCCAGGTCTGAATGCGGCCATGCTGGCTCGCATGATGGTCTTCCTGGGCTCGGATATTGAAACAGCACGTGAACAAGTAGCCAACGCTTCCAAGGATCCTTCCAGCGTTCAGGTCCAGGCGTCGGACAAGGGCGATCAGGCTGAGTTGATGCTGAACGAGTCCTTTGATCGTGCATGGCGTCGTGTTGGCGTAGCCATCGACTCCGCCGGTTTCTCGGTTGAGGATCGTGACCGTTCCGCTGGCGAGTTCTTCATCCGCTATCTGGATTCGGATACCGGCGAGAAGATCGAGCAGCAAAACATCATTGGCCGCATCTTCGGCAGCCGCAACACCGCCGAAGCCACACCCTTCCGCATCAAGTTGAGCGCCCAAGGTGCTGGCACTCGCGTAACGGTGCTGGATCAGCAAGGTCAGGAGCAGACCACGCCGACAGCCAAGCGCATCATCAATGTGCTGTCTACCAATCTGCGCCCCGGCAACTGATTGTTTTGAGTCGGCCTGCGGGCCGTCTGGAAAAAGCCCTGGTTTCATGCCAGGGCTTTTTTTATGCACTAGCTCCGTTCTGAGTTACTTTGGCTCTCTTTCTCTTGTCGAAGAGGAGCCAACAGGGGCCAGGAATCTGGCGAGGTCAGCGCGATTAGCACTGGCTTTTCCTCTACAGAAGAAGAGGTCGTTGAGAGCATTTCCTGAAAGGATACAGTCTCTTTTCCAGGCTACGCTGCGCTCTGTTTGTAGCGCCTGTATTGCGGTGCTCCAATGGCGCAAAGCCTTTCTTTGGCAAAGACTTGAGGGGGGGGGGCCATCTTTTATTTTGTGAGCAGAGTTAATCTTTCTTGAGCAGGGCTGGACTTTCTCTAAAACTGTAAAGATAATAGGAACCATTATCATTTAATGTGTTTTAGGGAGTGGCCCATGCTGAAATCGTTTTGCCGTAACGGTTTAAGTTTTTGCCTGCGTATGCTGCGTGGCACACAAGCCTCTGCTCACGCTCCTTCAGAACCGGGTGCTCGTATGCTGGCCATGATCGAGGCCTTGCCTCGCCGTCGTCGTGAAGCGTTTGTGCTGCATCGCTTCGAGGGCCTGAACTACAAAGAAATTGCGACACGCATGGGCACCAGCCCTCAAGTGGTTGAGCACTATATCCGCATGGCCATGTTGGCGTGCCGCCATAATCCGGCGCCGCTCAATCGGGCGGACGGGGCAGTGCCGCGTCCGGCTGGTTCGTATGTCTAAGGACGAACACATGCTGCACATTGATGAGCAGGCCTTGAGCTGGCTGCTCAAACAGCACGACCCCAAACATCAGAACGATGCCCGCAGCCAGTCTGCGTTCCGGGCCTGGTTGTCCATTGATCCCGAGCATCAGGCCGCCTTCTTGCGCTGGAAGCTGGAGTGGGAAGCCATGGATGGAATCAGCGAGGAGCATCTGAGTCGTTTGCGTGCAAACTCCCGGCAAGCCGCAGGCGCGGCAGGGTCGGGGACATGGCGTCAACGTTTGCTAAATAGCTGTTTGGACGCCTGGTCCACTAACCCGGCCTTGCGCTTTGCCTTGGGTGGCGCAGTGTGTCTGCTGTTGGGAGTGGCATTTTTGGGTAGCGTAGGTAGCTACTTTCTATAAGCCTGGTGCAAAGCGCCTAGTTCTTATCTCCCCATGGCGAGCGTAGATATTGCGCTGCTTGCTGGATACGCTCATCCAGTGTTGTGGCTTCCAATCTGGGAATGGCACCCAGGCAAGGGCTCGGCAGATAGTCATGCAGCGTTTGCAGGTTCTCCTGGGCATAACTCATCTCCGGCGCTACGTGGTTGGCGACCCAGCCCAGCAAGTTCAAGCCGCTGGCGCGTATGGCTTGAGCCGTCAGCAAAGCGTGATTCAAGGCACCCAAACGTAGACCGATAACCAGCACCACAGGTAGTTGCAAGGCTTGTGCTAAATCTACGCCTGTCCGCCCTTGCCCCACGGGCAGCATGAAGCCTCCTGCTCCTTCAACGATTGCATAGTCGGCCTGCTCCGCCACCGTTTGAACCGTTGTTTTGATCAGAGCCGGGTCTATTTCGATTCCTGCTTGTTCAGCCAGAATATGGGGTGCCGCAGCGGGCTTAAACAAGTACGGTGTCAGGGTTTCGGGAGCGAGCTTCAGGCTGGAATGCCGCGCCAGTGCATCCACATCTTCGTTCTGTAAACGTCCTTCTACCTCTACGGCCCCCGAAGCAATGGGTTTGATGCCGAGCGTGCGTGCGCCGCTTTGGCTTAGTAAATGAAGTAAAGCCGAGCTGACCAGCGTTTTGCCAATTTCCGTATCGGTGCCCGTCACAAAGCAGGCCCTCATGCGTATTCCTTCAGCAGACGACCCAGCCCATGCAGGCAATGCTCCACCTCTTTTGTGCCCCAGAGATAGCCGGGCATCAGGTACACCGTATTGCCGATAGGGCGCAGCATCAGTCCCTGTTGCAAAGCAGAGCGGTAAAAGCGCCGGGCAAAGCCCTGGTGATCGTAGCGAGCTGGGCCCGTGTCCAGATCAAAGGCCCAAATTACCCCGCAGCGGCGCAGATGCTGCATCTTGGGATAGTGCCGGTTCAGTCTATGCAAACCTTCATCAAGTGCTTGTCCCAGCGTTTTTTGCAGCTCGTAGACGGGGTATTGCTGGAACAAGTCCAGCGTGGCCAGCGCGGCTCGGCAGGCCAGGGGATTGCCGGTATAAGAATGGGAATGCAGAAAGCCTCGGCGCAAGTCCTGGTCATAAAACCCTTGATAAATCGAGGGGCTGGATAGCACTACGGACAAGGGCAGCGTGCCGCCAGTAATTCCTTTGGACAGACACAGCAGATCAGGCCAGATACCGGCCTGCTCACAGGCAAAGAACGTGCCGGTACGGCCGCAACCCACGGCAATCTCGTCCAGAATCAAATGCACCTGATAGCGGTCACACAGCTCGCGCACGCCGCGTAGATAGTCGGGGGAGTGCATGTGCATGCCAGCCGCACATTGCACTAGCGGCTCCAGAATGACGGCGGCAATGTCCTGATGACCATCCAGAATCTGCTCCAGCGAGTGCAGTGCGTTTTCGGTGACCTGCGTGTGTTCGTCCGGGCTAGTGGCTTGACGCAGATCGGGGCTGGCTGCGGTGTATTGCTGGCCCAGCTGTGTGCCGTAGTTTTCCCGAAACAAGGGCACATCGGTCACGGCCAGAGCACCCAGTGTTTCGCCGTGGTATCCCTGCGCGATGCCTACAAAGCGGTGCTTGTGTTCCTGGCCTTGGTTGCGCCAGTAGTGCACGCTCAGCTTCAGGGCAATCTCTACCGCGGAAGCACCGTCGCTGGCATAAAAAGCATGGCCTAAACGATGGCTGCTCAAGGCGGCCAATCGTTCGGAAAGCTGCACAACCGGCTCATGGGTCAGGCCGCAGAGCATGATGTGATCCAGTTGCTGAACCTGATCGCTAATGGCTTGCACCAGATGCGGGTGGCTATGGCCAAACAGATTCACCCACCAGGAACTGATGGCGTCCAGATAGGCGTTGCCGTCGGCATCATGAAGCCAGGCGCCTTGGGCGCGTTTGATTGCCAGTAGCGGCACGCCTTGATCGTGATGCTGCATTTGAGTGCAAGGGTGCCAGACCGCTTGCAGGCTGCGTTGGGCCAAAGGGGGAAAGGAGTTTGAGTTCATGGCAAATCACCGTAAAGAGTGGGCGGCTTCATGTAGTGCCTGGACCAGTTTTTCAATGTCCTGTTGCCGGTGGGCGGCAGACAGGGATATGCGTAATCGGGCTTGATGGCGAGGAACGGTAGGTGGGCGTATGGCCGGTGCCCAAATACCTTTTTGCAGGAGGGTTTCGGCCAGTTGCAAAGCAGGTTCTACCTCGCCAATCAACAGGCTTTGCACGGGCGTATCGGAGGGAGCTAGACGCCAGGGCAGATACTGGCTCAAGGTTTGCAGCGTCTGGATATGCTCTTTCAACAGGGTCCGCTGGGGCTGGGCTTGTTTGATCAGCTGCAGACAGGCCAGCAAGGACGCACAATGCGCCGGGGCCAAGCCGGTGCTGTACACATAGCTGCGGGCGGATTGCGTGAACCAGTCGGCCAGCTTGTGGGAGCAGGCAATAAATGCACCACCCTGACCGGCCGCCTTGCCAAACGTTCCCAGGTAAATCAGACGCCGCCGCTGCGTGGTCGTGAGCTGGAAATGCTCAGGCGCTCCGCGTCCGTTCTCACCCAAAATTCCCAGACCATGTGCATCGTCCAGATACAGCAAGGCATCGTGGCGTTCGCATAAGGCGATCAGCTCATCGACCGGGGCTATTGTCCCGTCCATGCTGAACAGGCTGTCCGAGATCACCAGTTTGAAGCCTGGTGTTGGCCTGCCGAGCAAATCATCCAGCCGTGCCATATCCCTATGGGGATAGACACGTAAACGAGCGCCGGATAGGCGGCTGGCATCAATCAGGCTGGCGTGGTTCAGCCTGTCACAAAAGATCGTGTCGCCCGTTCCGATCAGCGCGGGAATCACGCCCAGGCTGGCTTGATAACCGCTGACAAAAAGACGGCTGGCCTCGAAGCCACTCCATTCTGCCAGCTCCTGCTCCAGTGCTTCAGCTAGCGCATGATGCCCACAAATCAGCGGGGATGCCGTCGCTCCGGCGACGTCTTGTGCTTCTAGCCGTTTGAGTTGTGGATGCTGACTAAGGCCCAGATAGTCATTGCCGGCGAAATTCAGCAAGACCTGGCCATTGCGTTCGATATGGGCGTTTGGCAAGGGGCGGCTGATTGCTCTTTGGCGCCACAGTTTCCTGGTCTTCAAAGTCTCCAGTTGTTGATCCAGATGAGCGAGAAAGGCACTCATGACTGTGCCGCCCGGTATTGAACCGGCAAGCGGTTCCAGCCCCGATAGGCGGGGAGTCGAATACGCTCACCTTGCGTCCCTTGCAGGCGAGGGAGCAAAGGCAGGAATTGCTCAAGTACGAGCTTGGCTTCCAGCTGCACCAAACCGGCTCCCAGGCAATGATGAATTCCGTGTCCCATGGATAGCTCGGCCTGATTGTTGCGGCTGAAGTCCAGATCGTCGGGATTGGCAAACACCGCCGGATCGCGGTTGGCAGCGCCCAAGAGCAAAAGCAGCAACTGCCCCTTGCGCAAATGCTGACCATGCCAGTGCTGGTCGCGCATCAAACGTCTGGCTGTGTACTGAATCGGGCTGTCGTGACGCAGCACCTCTTTGATCGCGGCAGGAATTTTCTGCGGATTCGATAGCAAGTCCTGCAGCGTTGTGGAGTCGGCCAGCAGTGTTTGAAACAGGGAGCTAAGCAGATGCCGGGAGGTTTCATAGCCTGCAAAGAGCAACATACAGGACTGTGCCAAGCGCTCGCGCCTGCCTTGAAGGGAAAGCTGCTCATCATGCAAAAGCCGCCAGGCCAACCCGCCTTCTTGCAGATTGGCACTGTTGCCTAGAAAGTCAGCCATATCCAGCAAGGCGTCCTGGGTGCTTCTCAGCAAAGGCAGATCCGGCGTGGCTTGTCCGATAAAACCTGCCAGTTGCTCTGACCAGGCCTGAAAAACAGACAAAGGCAGTTGCTCCAAGCCGAGCACGTCCATCATGACCAAGGCGGGGAGCGGGCGACAGACCTCATCAACCAGATCCACTGAACCGTGTCGCAGCTTGTCTTTTAACTCCAGGTGGATATGCGTAACGCGCTTTTCAATCGTGCTGTGCAGGGTTTCCAAAGCCTTCGCACTAAAAGCCGCGTTCACTACTCGTCTGACGCGTGTGTGACGGGGGCGGTCCAGAAAGACCAGCGTCCTGGCCATCAAGCCCTTGAAGGCTTGCAGACGAGGGGAGGGGTCAGCGCCAGCCTGGGCCACCCACCCGCCAACACGCCGCACACTTAAATCGGGATTGCGCAGGGCGGCTTGTACATCGCTGTGCCTATGAACTAACCACGCCCCACCGCAGAAATCCGCATCCCAAACCAAAGGCGGCCCCTGACGAAGACGGGCATAAGCTGCATAGGGTGACGCAAGATCAAAATCGCCAAACATGACACCGTTTCCTGAAGATCAAAGCCAGCGCAGGCTAGCACTTGAGCGTGGAAAAGGCAGTCAATAGATTGTGTCTATTAATTCTTACAGGGTTTTTTGCAGGAGGTAGAGGGAGGATGGGATAAGAAGGGGTGTGTTGAATTATGGATTGTGTCTATTTTTTACAATAAAGTGTGGGCTGAGATTAAAGCTATGTACCTGGAATTTTTTGGGAGTGTTTAGTACCGGATGCGTTCGCAGTCTGAAAATGGGAGAAGAGGATGTGAGGTGCTAGATGCTCTAATGTTGTAATCCCTAATAAAAATATGGTTTTTTGCTGTCAGCACGGAGATGTAATGACGCCTATTGAGGAAGCTCGCCTTTATATTCGAAATAATGTTCTTATTCCCGCACGAGAGCATCCCTTACTGGATGAAAAAATAAAGAATAAAGTGCGTAGCGTAGATATCTGGGTGGAGCGATTTGAGAGAGTCGGAGACCTGCTGAGCTATTTAAATCGGTTTCGAATTGGCTCTAATGATCCCGTCTATCAAGCCTTGCATGGACAAGGCCTAAAGACTTTTGAGGATATTGTTCCTGAGTTTGAAAAACGTTTTTCGTTTTGGGCTCACGATCGAGTGCGGCCTTCGGATTTTATTGTTGGCACGCAATATAGCTCTCATCAGATACTGATTTTTGCGCGTAACTACGATACGCGTGCTGGAGGGATGTTCGTTTTGACCTCGGATGGAGTGCCGTCTGCAGTGGTCATCAAAGCGACCTTATCTGGAGGGCAATACGCCAATCAATGGATACAGGAGCCTTCGAGACTTAAATACTATTTAAAAAGTATTAGCGGAAAATTTAGTGAGAAGTTCAAAGCTAATGCATCGATCATTAGTAATCCCAATATCCCGATTCTTACCTTTGTAAGGCGTGGGGAAAAAGATTTATTCAGTTATCAAGGTGTTTTTAAATACGTGGGTTTGGTTGGAGAAGCTGATGGGTCTAAGTGGTTTGATCTGGCTAAAGACGACGAGAGGGTAGAGGTCGTAGAAGACTCCACGTATGCAAAACAGGAGTTAGCTAAGCAGGTGGAGGTTGCGCGTCGCTCCACACCTGAGCAACGCAAAGCACGACTCAGAAGTGCAAGTAAAAAACCTTCGAGAATATGGGTCTTATCTGCAGAGTTCAGGCGTAATCCTGATGTGGTAGCAGAGGTTTTAGAGCGAGCATCGGGGACCTGTGAGGGGTGTAAAGAGCCAGCCCCATTCAAGCGAAAATCAGACGGCACGCCTTACTTAGAGGTGCATCATAGGATTCAGTTGGCGCATGGAGGGGATGATACCGTTGAGAACGCGATCGCTCTATGCCCGAACTGTCATAGAAAAGCGCACTTTGGCCCTGGGTTAGATTGAGTTGAATAAGCAGTGATTACGTTTTTCGTGTTGATAAGGAAGACAGCTTGATCACTGCCGAATAGCAGCTTTTTGTTTTTCTTGGTAAGAAAAAAGCTGTGTAAGACCGCACAGCTTTTTTTAGATTTCTAGACTTAACGAGCATTGGTGCCAATAGGTAAACCTTCTGTTGGCACATCCTTTTTCTGCCGCTGCGGCAACTTCCCATTCAAAATAAAGTACGCCAGCAGACCGATCACAAGGCCCCAGAAAGCCCCGCCAATCCCGAACAGGGTGATATTGGCGGCTGATGCCAAAAAGGTAATCAAGGCTGCTTCACGTGATTTGACGTCTGCCATGGCTCCCGCCAGGCTGCCGCCGATGGTGCCCAGCAAAGCCAAGCCCGCCAGCGTGGTAATAAAGCTTGCAGGGAAGGCCATGAATACAGCGGCCAGGGTTACTCCAAAAACGCCAACCAGAATGTAGAACACACCGGCGGCAATCCCGGCAACCCAGCGTTTGGAAGGATCCTGGTGCGCCTCTGGCCCGGTGCAGATAGCGGCGGTAATGGCGGCTACGTTCATGGCATGGGAGCCAAAAGGAGCCATGATCAGCGAACCCAGCCCTGTCACCCACACTATCGGGTTGGCACTGGTACGAAAACCGTCGTTACGCAGGACCAGCATGCCGGGCATGTATTGGCCGGTCAGCGTGATCAGGAATAAGGGCAGGGCGACGCTTAGCAAGGCATTCAGGGTGAATACTGGCATGGTGAATACCGGCGCGGCCAGTTCCAGTTTCAGGCCACTCAGGTCTACGCGATGCTCCAGCAGCAGGAAGCTCAGGCCCAGGATCAGAATGCCGACCACCGCGTAGCGTGCGGAAAAGCGTTTGATGATCAGGTAGGCCAGAATCAGCAGACCTGCCAGTTTCGGGTCCAGTGTCATGCTGCCAAATGCGCCAATGCCAAATTGCAGCAGAATGCCAGCCAGCAGACCGGCAGCGATGCCGTTGGGGATCAGACGGATCAGGCGCTCGAAGTAGGAGGACAGGCCCAGGACCACAAAGGCCGCGGCCGAGATCAGGTAGGCGCCGACGGCTTCTTCATATGGCGTGGTGGCCAGAGCCGTAACCAGAAATGCAGCGGCGGGCGTGGACCAGGCGGTGATGATGGGCTCGCGCGAAACCCAGCTCAAGAGCAAACCGGTAACACCCACACCAATGGAAATTGACCAGACCCAGGAGGCGGTCAGCTCAGGGCTGAGGCCGGCTACTTTGGCGGCCTGGAAAACCAGAATAAAGGTGCCGCCGTAGTTGACGATGACCGAGATCAGACCGGCCACGATAGGCGGGATCAGGTCGCTGACTAGAGAGGATGAGGTCGATCGGGAGGTAGACATAGTGCTCTGCGCTTTCCAAAAGGAGAGATGACAAACGAGCACTATTTATAGCGATTAAATGGACTGGCCAGATAGGACGCTTTCTGGGTGTAGGGCAGACCACTTTTGAGTTGGGTAGGTGCCTGACTAGATTGAGCGGGGTGGCTACGTGATTTTGAATGTGGCCCGAGCAGGATTGAAGCTCGGCTGCAAAGCCACTAATGGTGGCTTTATGACGAATTGCTCGTCTTGTGAATCGCGTTGTTCATGATAGTGCTTTTTCTTGCTGGATGGCGTGAATAAAATACTGTGGCAACTGCAACTGCAACTGCAACTGCAACTGCAATCGCAACTGCAACCAGCAAATGTATCGGTTTTTCGATTCCTGAGGTGTTAGCAATAAAAAAGCGAAGCAGCCTGCAAGCTGCCCCGCTTTTTTTCTGAACTCGCCAGAGTTAGTGGCTCAGTGCTCAGTTTTCCTTGAACTGCAGCCAGCCGTCATCCAGCCAGGCATTCAGCATTTCGCGTTCATCTTCATCCAGGGCTTCGAAACTGTCGCTGGGGATCAAGAGTTCACGTTGGTCAGCCAATTGTTTCAGGGCCGGGCTGGCGGGGCAGGGGGCGACCTCACCGTTGATATACAGCTCATCGCCGCGATACATCATGCGCGAGCAGCGATCTAAAGCCAAGCGGCCTGCAGGCAGCTCGGGGTCATGCAGATCAACCGGGTCTTCGGCAATGTCGAACCAGCTATTACTGGGCAATTCGGTCAGCCAGACGCCCAGGAACCGTGAGGCCAATGCTTCGTCAAAACGAATGGCGTTCAAGGCATCCAGCGACTTCTGAACAAGCTTCTCCGGCAAGGCGGCAGGTGTGGTGCTGGCCTGGGCATCCGGGTCGGTGTAGCGCTGCTGCAGGCTCTCGGGCATGGGCATCGGTGGGTCGGCATACAAGCCAAAGCCTTCGCCACTGGCGGCGGCCAACTGATCCGAGGCGGCATCCATCAAACCACGGGCCAGCGTTGCCTGGGTAGGCGAGCGAAAGCCGATGGAAATCGTCATGCAGTCGCCAATTGCAATCCCGTCATGTGCCACGTGCGGGGGCAGATACAGCATGTCGCCGGGTTCCAGCGTGAACCCTTCTTCTACCTGGAAATTGCGCAGAATCTTCAAGGGCAGGTCGGGCACCAGGCTCAGGTCTTTTTGCTGGCTGATACGCCAGTGACGCTTGCCGTGGGCTTGCAGCAGGAACACATCGTAGCTGTCGAAGTGTGGGCCTACGCCACCGCCGTCAGAAGCAATGCTGATCATGGCGTCGTCCAGACGGGCATCGCCAATGAAGCGGAACTGACGCATCAGGGCGGCGGTGTTGTCGTCGTGCAGATCCACGCTTTGTGCCAGGGCGGTCCAGTTGGGCTGCGAGGCGGGCGGCAGCTCTTCAAAAGGCCCGGTTTCCATTTCCCAGTCTTCGCCATCATGGATGATCAGGCGCGACTCTACTTCTTCACGCGTTACCAGCTCGCGGATATTGTCTATGCTCAGCGAGTGCTTGAAATTAGGGATGGCGCCGCGTATCAATAAAGGTTTGCGTTGCCAGTAGGTTTGCATGAACTCATGCGCGCTGATGCCGCCCAAAAGGGTCAATGGCTGGTCGATAGTCATGGACTGCCCGAACAAGAATTAAATTAGCCCGTAGCTTAACTGATCCGGCCTGTCCCGGTGTATGGCTAGCCTGCGTATCAGGCGTATCCAGTGCAAAGAATCCAGAGAAATACTTGCGATATAGAGTGATTGACTCACGGTAGGAGTCTAAGAATGATTGATTGTCGATCTGCTCGCCAACGGTCCTCGGAAAACCACATAAAAAAAGGAGCCTCTTGGGCTCCCTTCTGGACTGTTTAACCCGCCGCCTTCATCTCTTTTTTCCAGCGGTACAGCAAATCCAGGGCGTCGCGTGCGCTCAGGTCATCCACATCCAGTTGCTTGAACTGATCCAGCAGGTCCAGTGCTTTTTCTGTAGTCGGATCAGGCTCGGCGACCGTGGCTTCCGGAGCGCTGCCTGCATTGAACAAGTCCAGTTGTGCGCTTGGATCGTTTTGTGCTTCCAGACGGCTTAGCTCGCGACTGGCCTGGCGGATGACCGCAGGGGGAATGCCGGCACGTTGTGCAACTTGAATCCCGTAGCTGCGGCTGGCGGGGCCTTCCTGAACTTCGTGCAGGAACACAATGCCGGAGGCCGATTCTGCGGCGGCCAAGTGCACATTGGCAGCGGCAGGTAGCTCGTTGGGCAGGCGCGTGATCTCGAAATAGTGCGTGGCAAACAGGGTCAGTGCCTGATTGTGGCTGAGCAAGCGATGCGCGATGGACCAGGCCAGGGCCAGACCATCATAGGTGGAGGTGCCGCGACCAATTTCATCCATCAGCACCAGACTGTAGGGGGTGGCACCGGCCAGAATGGCTGCTGCTTCGGTCATTTCCATCATGAAGGTAGAGCGGCCACCAGCCAGATCATCCGCCGCACCGATACGGGTAAAGATGCGGTCGATCTGTCCAATACGGGCTGTGCTTGCCGGTACAAAGCTACCGATGCGGGCCAGCAAGGCAATCAGGGCAACCTGACGCATATAGGTGGATTTACCGCCCATATTCGGGCCGGTAATCAGCAACATGCGACGTTGCGCGTGCATTTCACAATGGTTGGGCGTGAAGCGCTCGATGCTGTGCTCCACCACAGGGTGACGGCCTGCTTCAATCCAGATGCCAGCCTGCTCGGTCAGCTCGGGGGCGACCCAATTATTGTCCAGTGCGTGCAAGGCCAGGGAGGACAGGGTATCCAGTTCGGCCAGGGCGCTGGAGCACAAGGCCAAGGGGCCTGCATAGCTTTGCAGCTTGTCCAGCAATTCATCGAACAGGAATTTCTCGCGGCTCAGACTGCGGTCCTTGGCGGACAGGACCTTGTCCTCCCACTCTTTCAATTCAGGCGTGATGAAGCGCTCGGCATTTTTCAGTGTCTGGCGGCGGCGGTAGTCGTCGGGGACCTTGTCGGCCTGACCGCGACTGACTTCAATAAAGAAACCATGCACACGGTTGTATTCAACGCGCAAGGTAGCAATGCCGGTGCGCTCGCGTTCGCGGGCTTCGATCTTCACCAGCACATCGCCGCTATCGCTGGCCAGGCTGCGTAGCTCGTCCAGATCCGCATCGTAGCCATCGGCAATGACACCACCATCGCGTATCAGCAAGGCGGGCTCGGAGGCGATGGCAGACTGCAGCAAGGAAGCCAGCTCCGGGTCCAGAGCCAGACTTAACAAATGCCCATGCAAGTGTTCAGACTGAGCAAAGTTCTGTTCCAGCTCTCGACGTAGTTCAGGCAGTGTTACCAGCGCATCGCGCAAGCTGGCCAGCTCCCGAGGACGCACGCTGCGTAGCGAGATACGAGTGGCAATACGCTCCAGGTCCGGGAAGCGGCGCAGGGCATGGCGCAGCACACCCAAAGGATCGCCTGCATTCAAGCTGGCGCTTTGCTGGGTTTGGAAGAACAGGGACACCACATCCTGACGCTGCTGAACGGCGTGGTTCAAGCGCAAGGGGTGATGCAGCCAGCGGCGCAGCAAACGGCTGCCCATGGGGGTCTGGCAATGATCCAGCGTGGAGAACAGGGTTGGGCTGGTTTCACCGCTAATGGTTTCGGTAATTTCCAGATTCTTGCGCGTGACGGCATCCAGCACCAGAAAGTCCGAGCTGTGTTGAACGCGGATAGCGGTGATGTGGACCAGGGACTGAGATTGTGTGCTGCCGACATAACGCAGCAAGGCTCCGGCTGCCGCCGTCGCCGCAGGCAGATCGTCCAGACCAAAGCTGGCCAAGGAATCCAGGTCAAAATGGTCCAGCAAGGTTTCGCGTGAACCGTCCTGTGCAAAGTGCCAATCCGGCAGGGTGTGGCAACTGGCTTGCGGCAGTTCCGGGGCAGGGCGCAGCGATTCGGGATAGACCAGTTCTACAGGGCCGATACGATTCAGTTCCGTATCCAGCATGTCCGGTTCGCACTGGCTGACCAGAAACTCGCCACTGGCCAGGTTCATCCAGGCCAGCCCCACCATTTCCTGACGTTGCACCTTGATCAGTGTGCAGGCGGCGATCAGGCGGTCTGCCTTGGGAGGCAGCAAGGCGTCATCAGTTAGCGTACCGGGAGTAACTACACGCATGATCTTGCGCTCGACCGGACCTTTGCTGGCAGCCGGGTCACCGACCTGCTCACAGATGGCGACGGATTCGCCCAAGGCCACCAAACGCGCCAGATAACCTTCCATGGCGTGAAAAGGCACACCAGCCATGGGGATAGGCTCGCCGTTGGAGGAACCGCGCTTGGTCAGCGTCAGGTTCAACAGGCGTGCGCCGCGTTCGGCATCGGCGTAGAACATCTCATAGAAGTCCCCCATCCGATAGAACAGCAGATGCGAGCCAGCCTCCGCTTTGAGCTGAAGGTATTGACGCATCATGGGCGTGTGGGCGGACAGATCGGCAGCAGAAGTCATAGCGCAGTACAGGTCAGGGAATTCAACAACAAGGCCGCCCAGAAGGCGGCTGAGTCGATATTGTAGCGAGGGCAGTCAAGTGGGGGATAGGGAAGCGGCTGATTTAGTCCCGCGTGTTTCTCCTTAAGGTGCAGGGATATCCCGATTTTGAGCATGGAAGTGCTTAATGCAATAATACAAATGATAATCACTTCTATTTCTAACACGGGATATTGAAATGTTCACACGTCGCCTTGCTTTGTCTGTCTTGTCTGCCGCTTTGCTAAGTGCCGGATCTTTTGCCCATGCCCAGCCGTCCGAGTCGGTCTCGTTGCCCTTGACGCCGGAGCTGGCGCAAAAGACGTCAATTACGGCAGAAGGGGCTTTACGCAAGGATCTGGCTTACGGGGTTTATCAAACGGTTTACAGCCCGTTTGATAAGTCCTTGTATGTGGCCTCGGCAGAGCGTGCGCCTTCGGTTCGGGGTGGTGTGATCTATAAACTGGACCCCATCACCCTGGATGTAAAGGGGACGATTTATACCGATGAAAGTAACTTCGGCCTGGCGACGAACGCGTCGGGCGACACCCTGTACGTCACCAATAGTCTGGCTGCTGCCGTCTCCAAAGTTGAGCTGAAAGAGGACGGGAGCCTGGAGCGAGTCCGCTTTAGCAATACCAGTTTTGATGACACCAAAATGGGGCCGCGCACGATTCGTCACGACTCCCAGCAAGGCCGTGTGTATGTGGGGGCCGTAGGTGCGCCGGCCGTGATCTGGGTGCTGGATGATCGTAATCTGGAACTGATCGACACCATTGAAAACGCAGGAAAATGGGTGACCGGTCTGCTGATAGATTCGGGATCGCATCGTCTGTATGCCGCCAATGGCGACGGCGAAGTGATGGTGATCAATACCCAAACCAACAAGATCGAACAGCGCTGGAAACCGGCTGGCGCCAAACCCGCCTTGCTCTTGAATTTTGCGCTGGATTCCAGGCGCAATCGTCTGTACGTGACCGAGACCAAAGACCAGAAAACCGTGTATGTGCTGGATGCCCGCAACGGCAAATTGCTGCAGGAACTGCCGGTGGGGGATGCCATGGATGTCTTGTATAACGCTGATCGCGACGAGCTGTATTTGACTCACCGCGAGCAAGGCAAAGTGTCTGTGCTGGATGGCGGCAGCTATGCGATCAAGGCGCAATACAACTTGCCTGATAACCCCAACAGCCTGGAGCTGGGCCCGGACAGCCAGTTGTACGTCACCGTTAAAGCTCCTTCCACTCCGCAGTACAAAGCCAGCAAGCGCGAAAGTGTGGTGCGTATTGACCTGAAGAACATCAAGGCTTGATAGGTAATCGTGATGACCAGCTTATTCAAGCCTTGCCTGGGACGCTCTCTTGCCCTGTCTCTGTTTGCTCTTCATTGTCAGGCTCAGGCGCAAGACCAGAGGGATGTTGCCCAGCCGCAGGAGTTGTCCACCATTACCGTTAATGCCAGTGCGGATGCGTCGCGTCAGGGCTTGTTGCCGGAGTATGCGGGCGGTCAGGTCGCCAGCGGCGGGCGAGTGGGGATATTGGGTTCTCTTGAAAACATGGACTCGCCTTTCAGCGTCAATAGCTACACCAGCCGCTATATCGAGCAATTGCAGGCGTCGACCGTAGCCGATGTGGTGCGCCATGATCCTTCCGTGCGCGTGGCCCGTGGTTTTGGCAATTTTCAGGAAAGTTTTTTCATTCGGGGCTTTTTGACGGCGTCCGATGATATTGCCTACAACGGTTTGTTTGGTTTGCTGCCCCGGCAAGCGACGGCTGCCGAACTGGCCGAGCGTATTGAAGTGCTGCATGGCGCAGGTGGCTTTCTGTACGGTGCCGCGCCTTCCGGCGGTGGTATTGGGGGCACGATCAATGTGCTGCCCAAACGGGCTGGCGAGAGCCCGCTGACCAAGGTCGGTGCAGGTTATGGTAGTGGCGGGCAAAGCCAGATCAAGGCGGATATTGCGCGTCGTTTTGCCGATGATGCGGCAGGCATTCGCATCAATGCCATCAAACGCAGTGGTGATACGGCGGTCGACAATGAGCACACCAGTCTGGACCTGTACACAGTAGGGGTGGATTGGCGTGGTGAGCGTGTACGTTTGTCGGCGGACTTGGGCTATCAAGAACATAAGCTGCGTGAAGTCCGGCCTAATGTGGCTTTAAAGGCGGGCTTGTCCGCTTTGCCGGGCTTGCCTTCGCACACGCGCAATTTCGCCCAGCCCTGGACCTACTCTAATGAGAAAACCATTTTTGGGACGGTACGCGGGGAATATGATCTGAATGATTCCATGACCCTGTGGGCTGCTTTCGGTATGAAAGATGGCAAGGAAAAAAATCAGCTTGCGACTCAGACGGTAACGGATGCCGTTTCTGGAAAAACCACCTTCTCGCGTTTCAACAATTCCCGACGTGATGACGTGAAAACAGGCGAGTTGGGTTTGCGAGCCAGTTTTGAGACCGGGCCTGTGTTGCATGAGCTGGTCGCTGCTGCTTCTTTGTATGACCACAAAGAGAAAAATGCCTGGGCTATGGGTAACGTGCAGGAAAGTAATCTTTATGATCCTGTGAATCACGCCTTGTCACCCTTCGCTTATACCGGGGGAGATTTGGGTTCACCCGCTTTGGTGGGACGCACCAAACTGACCAGTTATACCCTGGGCGATCTGATGTATCTCTGGGACGACAGGCTGGAAGTCATGTTGGGGCTGCGCCATCAAATCATGGAAACGCGCAGCTATGACTATGGCACCCAGGCCTTGCAGCGTAAAGATCGTCAGCAGCACACCAGCCCTGCTGCGGGTGTGGTGTTCAAGCTGACTGATGAATGGGCTTTGTACGGCAACTACACGGAAAGCCTGGCGCAAGGCGATCTGGCACCGACTCGCTTTAACAATCAGCCGGTTCAAAACGCCGGGCAGCGCTTGTCGGCTTTTGTGGCCAAGCAAAAAGAGCTGGGGATCAAGTACGACAACGGTTCCATGGGCGGTGGGCTGACCTTCTTCACCACGACCAAACCGCGTGGTGTGGTGAACGACGATCTGCGTTTTGTGGAAGCGGGCAAGGATCGCCATAACGGGTTGGAGCTGAGCTTCTACGGCCAGTTGACGGACTCCCTGCGCATTCTGGGTGGGGTGACCGCCTTGGACACCAAGCAGAAAAACACGGGTGACCCGCTGAGCGAAGGTCAGCGCGTGATTGGCGTGCCGCGTTGGCAAGGCAGTCTGGGCCTAACCTGGGATGTGCCGCAGGTGACAGGCTTGTCGCTGGATACGCAGTTGCTGGCAACCGGTGCCCGTTACGCGGATTCGGCCAATGCGATCCGTGTGCCAGGTTGGGTGCGTTGGGATCTTGGGGCTAGCTATCAGCGCAAGATTTCCGGTGTGCCCATGACGTTCAGGGCCAGTGTCGAGAATGTGGCCGATACGGCGTATTGGGCTTCGGTCGGTGGCTATCCCAATAATGGCTATCTGGTCTTGTCGCAGCCACGCACGTTCATGCTGAGTGTCTCGGCGGAGTTTTAAGGAAAGGACCGGGCAGGGGGCACAGTCCTGCCTGTTCTCCACCACATAGGGCGTCCAGCAAATGTTTGACGCCCTTATCTCAAGCCCATCGCTATAACTTTTACAAAATAAATGTCCGGAAAGTGGGCTCTCAAACGTCTTTATAAGGAAGGCCTGAAAAAGGACCTCTTGCCCTGTCCGCTTGACTGCACCGTTTAGGTGGGAACCTCCTTGTCTGCTAAGTAGCGTGGAGCCGGTTTTGGTCTAAGCAAGTACCTGCCTTCTTGACCACTTTTGTTTTTTTGATCACCTGCCGCGCATGATACGGCGGGTGCAGATCTACGGTTTTTTGGGATTAGTTATGAAGTCCAAAGCAGTAAAGCGCCGCTGGGCGTTGGCCCTGGTGGCGGTGCTGGTGCTGGGGGCGCTTGCCGCACAGGCCGGGCGTTCTTCAGAGCAGTTTGAAACGGTGGCCGTGGAGCAAAGTGATATACGCGCTACCGTTGCTGCGGTGGGAACTTTGAAGCCCAGTCGCTATGTGGACGTGGGTGCGCAGGTGTCCGGGCAGATTACGGCTTTGCCGGTTGCGCCGGGCGATCAGCTTGAGCAGGGCCAGTTGCTGGTGGAAATCGATCCCAGTGTGCAGCAAGCCACCGTCGATGCAGGCCGCGCTTCCTTGGCCGCGTTCCGGGCCCAGTTGGCCGAGCAGCAGGCTCAGCTTTTATTGGCGCGTCAGCAATTGGCTCGCCAGCGTCAACTGGAGCGCCAGCAGGCCAGCCGTCAGGAAGATATTCAGATTGCCCAAGCCAATCTGGCGACTGCGCAGGCTCGGGTAGCGCATGTACAAGCGCAGATGGAGCAGACTCAGGCCACGCTGAAAGCCGATGAGGCACGCTTGGGCTATACGCGCATTTACGCGCCCATGAGTGGCACGGTCATTGGCGTGCAGGCGCGTGAAGGTCAGACGCTGAATGCCACGTATCAAACTCCCAATATTCTGCGCATTGCAGACCTGAGCACCATGACGGTGTGGACCAGCGTGTCCGAGGCCGATATTCGTCGTATCAAGCCCGGTATGACCGTCACCTTCACGACTCTGGGAGAGCAGGGCGAAACGCGGGCGCGTCAATGGCAGGCCAAGGTTCGCCAAATCATGCCTGCGCCAGAGGGCAGCACTCAGGATGAAAGCACGGCGGCGGCACCGACTGCCACACAGGCCATCATGTATACGGTGCTGTTTGATGTGGCCAATGAAGACGGCGAATTGATGCCGCAGATGACGGCGCAGGTGCTGTTTGAGATTGATCGTGCCGACCAGGCCTTACTGATACCCCTGGTGGCTTTACGCCCAGACCCCGATAGTGGTCCTGATGCTTTTACGGTGCCGGTGCTGGAGCGGGGCAAGGTGCAGGAAAAGCCGGTCGACCTGGGAGTGCGCAATCGTCACCAGGTGCAAGTCGTGAAAGGGCTGGTTAAAGGAGAGCACGTTGTTCTGGCGGTGCTCACTCCTGAGCGTGGCTGGCGGTGGCTGCAATGGTAGGGGCTGCACCTCCTTTGATTGAGCTGCGGGACATTAACCGTATCTATGGCGGCCCGCCCAGCACTAAGCCTCCTGTGCAGGTTCTGTTCGATGTCAGCTTGAGTATTGAGCCGGGCGAGTTTGTGGCGATTGTGGGGGCCTCGGGGTCCGGTAAATCGACACTGATGAATCTGCTGGGTTGTCTGGATAAACCCAGCAGCGGCACCTATCTTTTTCAAGGTCGGGATGTCGCACAGCTCAGTCCTGATGAGCTGGCCCAGTTGCGCCGTGAGACCTTTGGTTTTGTCTTTCAGGGCTATCACCTGATTCCGACTGAAAGCGCCAGTGAAAATGTCCAGATGCCTGCCATTTACGCGGGAATGGATGAGGGCGCGCGTGCGGCACGTGCCGCAGAATTACTCAGTAGCCTAGGTCTGGCGGACAAGCTGGATAACCGGCCCAATCAGTTGTCCGGCGGCCAGCAGCAGCGGGTGTCTATTGCTCGTGCCTTGATGAACGGTGGCCGTGTCATTCTGGCCGACGAACCCACGGGTGCGCTGGACTCGCGTAGTGGTGCAGAAGTGATGGCCTTGCTGCGCAAGCTCTCGAACTCTGGTCACACCATTATCCTGATTACGCACGATCATGAGGTCGCGGCGATGGCAGACCGGATTATTGAAATTCGTGACGGCTGCATCCTCTCGGATAGCCGCCCAGAAACGGCCACCGAGCCCAAGCTTGAGCAGTCTTTACCACCGCCCGAGCACCGCCGCTCGCCCTGGGTTTCGGAGATCAAGGATGCTACCCGCAGCGCCTTGCGCAGCATGTTCATTAACCGTCATCGCACGGCCTTGACCTTGTTAGGCGTGATTATCGGGGTGGCCTCGGTCATCGTGATGCTGGCGGTGGGTGAAGGTGCCCGCCAACGTGTCATGGATCAGATGGGCACGATGGGGACCACGATCATTTACTTGAGCAGTTCATCACCGCCCAATGGGGTCGCCAAAGGACAACTGACAGAAGAGGATCTGGAGGCGATTGGCGAGCTGCCATTGATACGGCGTGTCATGCCGGTGATTGGAGATCCGATTACCGTGCGGCGTGGCAGCGTGGACCGCCAGGTGTATGTGTTTGCCGCCAATGAAACCATGCCGGATATTCATCGCTGGCAGTTGGCACAAGGTCGCTACTACACCGATGCCGAGGACCGGGATCTGGCTCCCCTGGTTGTGCTGGGACATCGTGCCGCCAAGCAATTCTTCCCCGATATGGACGTGCCGTTGGGGCAGCAGCTCCTGATCGGCAATTCACCTTTTGAGGTGGTCGGGGTGATGCAGGAGCGCGGTGCCGATTCGGGCGCGCAGGCTTACGACGATATGGTGTTTGTGCCTTATCACGCGGCGCGTGCCCGTGTGTATCAGGCCCAGACGCAGCCCGACTATGTGGTGATTGATGCGCAGGACAGTTCCACCGTTCTGGAAGCGGAACAAGACATGCGTCAGTTGCTGACACAGCGTCATGGCGGGCGAGAAGACTTTTCAATCGGGAATGCGGCGGCTCGCTTGCAGGCAGAGGCTTCCACGCGTCAGGCCATGAGCATGATGCTAGGCCTGATTGCCGCCGTGTCTTTGGTGGTAGGCGGCATCGGGGTCATGAACGTAATGTTGATGACGGTGCGTGAACGCACGCGGGAAATTGGCATACGCATGGCAACCGGTGCACGGCAAAGTGACATCATGCGCCAGTTTCTGACTGAGGCGGTTTTGTTGACGATTACAGGCGGTTGCCTGGGCGTGCTGGCTGGTGCTGTGGTGGGTATCGGCCTGATTTTTGGTGGGGTGGATGTGGTGTTTTCCTTGCGGGCGGCCTTGGGCGCCTTTGGCTGCGCCGTGGTGACGGGCATGGTTTTTGGCTATATGCCAGCACGAACGGCGGCCGCGCTGGACCCCGTTCAGGCTTTGGCAGGGGAGTAAGCATGGCTCATTACCGATGGATAGCAGGGGCCATGAGCACGCTTGTGCTGCAAGCGTGCGGCTCCTTGTCCTCTGATCTGGACAAGACCCCGCCGACGCTGCCCCAGGCGTATCAACAGCAAGCCAAGGCGACACCCAGTCCTGTACTGGCCCAGGTAGAGCCGGAGTGGTGGCGTGCTTATAACAGCCCCGCCTTGAACAGCCTGATACAGGAAGCCTTGAAGGACGTGGCGGTGCTGCGTCAGGCACAGGCCCGGATCTTGCAGGCGCAGGCTCAGGCACGCATGGCCGGAGCCAGTTTGCTGCCGGAATTGCAGGGCAATCTGTCTGCGCAAAGAGATGCGCCGTTTTCTTCCTCGCATGGAGACACTCGCTCGCAATATGTGGCCGGTGTGTTCATGAGCTACGAGCTGGATGTGTGGGGACGCAATCGTGCCCAGGCCAACAGTGCCGTGTTCCTGGCCCAGGCGGCAAATTACGAGCTGGATGTGCTGCGTGTCAGCGTGCAGGCGCAGGTGGTGCATTTAAGCCTGCAAGCCTTGGGCGACAAACAGCGCGTGGCCATTGCCCGTCAAAACCTGGCCGTTGCGCAACGCTTGTTGAGCCTGCTGGAAGCACGCTTGCAGGCGGGGGCAGCTTCGCCTTTGGAGCTGGCACAGCAACGCCAATTGCTGGCTTCGCAACAGCGCAAATTGTTTGTGATTGAAGAACAGGCCATTCGCACGCGGGTGGAGCTGGCGACCTTGTTGGGCCGTACTGAAATCATGCCCGAGCCCCAGGAGGATATTGCCAGCTTGCAGGTGCCGGAGCTGGAAGCAGGTCTGCCTTCACAGATCTTGTCGCAGCGCCCTGATATTGCGCGCATCGAGGCCCAGTTGTCAGCGGCTCATGCCGATGTGCATGTGGCGCGCGCTGCCCTGTATCCCAGCCTGACCTTGGGGGCGCGGGCAGGGGCATCGGGCAATCATTGGGAAGAAAGCTTGCGCCATCCGGTCTACAGCCTGATCAGCGGGCTGGTGGCGCCTATCTTCAATGCCGGTCGTCTGGAGGCGGGCAAGGATTTGAGCGACGCCCGTTTGCAGGAATGGCTGGCGCAGTATCGGCAGACCATTGTGCAAGCTTATATGGATGTGGAAGGCGTGCTGGCACAACTGCATAGCCTTGATGCCCAGGCGCAGACTATGGAGCTGGAGTGGGAGCAAGCCAGGCTGGCGTTTCAACTGGCCGAAGCACGTTATCGCTCTGGCTCGGAAACCTTGCTGTCTTTACTGGATGCGCAGCGTACCTTGTACGCCGCTCAGGATGTGCGCGTCAGTTTGATGCAGGCACGTCTGCAATCCCGCGCGGCGCTCTTTCGAGCACTGGGCGGGGGCTGGCAAGCTGGCTCAGGCAGCCTGGCTGATCAGGGGACGGTGGCAGAGGCTGGGGTCTAGCAGGCTGGCAGCCGCCTCATCCAGCAGGATGTGGGTGTTGGCGTGTTGCTTCAAGGCTGTGAAAGGCAGCTCGGGCGTGACACCGCCTTCCTGGTAATTGAGCATGGTGCGAGCCTTGTGCTCGCCGGTGACCACCAGGGCAATTTCACGGGCGCTCAGAATATCGGCAATCCCCATGGTGATGGCCGATGCAGGCACTTCGTCCATGGAATCAAAAAAGCGGCTGTTGTCGATACGGGTGCGCTCGGACAGGGCCACCACATGGGTGCGGCTGTCAAAAGGGGTGCCCGGTTCGTTAAAGCCGATGTGGCCGTTGGTGCCTACGCCCAGCAATTGCAAGGCGACACCCCCACTGGCCGCAATCGCGGCGGAGTAGTCCTGGCAGTGCTGCTCCAGCTCTTTGGTCAGGCCATTGGGCAGATGCAAACGGGCAGCCTCAAAAGGCAGTTGGCCGAACAGGTGCTGGCGCATGTAGTAGGCGTAACTTTGCTCGTGCTCTGCCGCCAGACCCACATACTCATCCAGATTGAAGCTGTTGATCTTGGAGACATCCAGCCCATTGGCACGTACGTCCTGTACGAAACGGGCGTAGACGGGTTCCATGGTCCCCCCGGTTGCCAGACCCAGAGTCGCTTGTGGATCCTGACGAATAATTTCCTGAAGACGGGCGCTCAGGTGTGCCGCAATGGCGGCGGAATCGGGGAAGACTAAAAACATAATCTTGTTCTATGTATGGGCTGAATAAGTTGAAAAAAAACTTCGCCGCAAGCACGGCGAAGTTTGATCTTTCGAAATTCTAATGGGACAAAGATGTAACGTCAGTTTTTTTTTGCAAGCAAGTGACACGTTTTAACTATCTTGTTTGCCAGTCTCTCCCAGGAAGCCACCACTTTGACGTGCCCACAAACGAGCATACAAACCACCTTTTTCCAGCAATTCCTGGTGGCTGCCTTGCTCGATGATGCGGCCCTGATCCAGCACAATCAAGCGGTCCAGTGCCGCAATGGTGGACAGGCGGTGGGCAATGGCTATTACCGTCTTGCCGTGCATCAGGGTGTTGAGGCTTTCCTGGATGGCGGCTTCCACTTCGGAGTCCAGCGCGCTGGTGGCTTCATCCAGTAACAGGATGGGGGCGTCTTTCAGCATGACGCGGGCAATTGCCACACGCTGACGCTGGCCGCCAGATAGTTTCACACCGCGCTCGCCCACATGCGCCTCCAGGCCCTCACGGCCCTGGCGGTCATGCAGTTGCGGGATGAAGTCGGCAGCAGCGGCACGCTCTACCGCCATATGCAGCAGCTCGTCGTTGGCATCCGGGCGGCCATACAGAATGTTGTCGCGCATGGAACGGTGCAGCAAGGAGGTATCCTGCGTCACCATGCCAATGGCGGCACGCAAACTGTCTTGCGTGACGTGGGCAATGTCCTGGCCATCAATGCGAATGGTGCCGCTATCCACATCATGGAAACGCAGCAGCAAGTTGACCAGCGTGGATTTGCCCGCGCCAGAACGGCCAATCAGACCAACGCGCTCGCCCGGTTTGATCACCAGATTGAGCTTGTCGATCACCTGACGGCTTTTATCGCGGTAGGCAAAGCTCACGTCCTGGAATTCGATGCGACCTTGCTCGATTTGCAGGGGCTTGGCATCGGGAGCATCTACCACCGTGGGTTTTTGCGTCAAGGTATTGATGCCGTCCTGAATCGTGCCTACGTTCTCGAATAGATTGGTCAGCTCCCACATCAGCCAATGGGAATGGCCGGACAGGCGCAGTGCCATGGCAATGACGGCCGCCACTACACCGGCTGTGGATTGATCAATCGACCACAAGTACAAGGCCAGGCCTGCCGAACTGATCAGCAAGACAGTAGCCAGCACATGGTTGGTCACTTCAAACATGCTGATCAGACGCATCTGGGCATGGCCAGTTTCCTGGAAGCGGCGCATCGCGTTCTTGGCATGGTCTGCTTCACGGCGTGTGTGGGCAAACAGCTTGACCGTGTTGATATTGGTGTAGGCGTCGGTAATACGGCCCGTCATCAGCGCACGGGCGTCAGCCTGTTCAGCCCCGACTTTGCCCAGACGGGGCACAAAGTATACGCAGGCCAAAGCGTAGCCCACCAGCCAGAGCAGGAAGGGCAGGATCAGCAGGCGGTCAAAGCTGCCTGCCAGAATCAGAATACCGATCAGGTAGGCGCTCATGCCCACGACCACTTCCACGGCCATGAACAGAGTTTCACGCACCGCCAGAGCGGTTTGCATGATCTTGGTGGTGATGCGACCGGCAAACTCGTCCGCGTAAAAGGACATGCTCTGATTCAGCATCAGCTTGTGAAACAGCCAACGCAGGCGCATGGGGAAGTTGATGGCCAGCACCTGGTGCATGACCAGCGTATGCAGGCTGATCAGCACGACGCTGCCCAGCAGAACAGCGGCAATGGTCAACAGCGTGCCACCCTGCTGGCTCCAGAACTGGGCAGGTTCAATCGAGGGCAGCCAGTCCACGATATAGCTGAGCAGGGCAAACAGCATGGCCTCGTAGGCCGACAGGCCAATCGAGGTTACGGTCATCAGGCCAATCCAGCCACGTGAATTTTTCGTACAGGCCCAGATGAAGGGGAAAAATCCTTTGGGAGGAGGGGCGACGTGTTGTTCGGGATAGGGATCTAATCGACGTTCAAAGAATGACAGCACCGAATGGGCTCCAGCGTACGGCCCTCTGGATGACAGGGCCGTTTAGACAAATAGAAAACCGCTTCCGGGGTATGAAGCGGCAATTTTTGATGGTACAGCAGTCATTCTGTCTGGCTGAAGAAAACCTGATAAAAACACAGTCTTTGTGTTGTAGGAGCGTCAAATAGACTGATAAATAGGTTTTTTACTTCGGACGAAGGTTGTTTGAGAGTGTCGAGCCTCGGATGAGACTAGCCGCTGTATTCTGAAGTTTTGCTCCTGCAGCAAGAGCTTCAGGGATGATTATCTCATTGATAATCGAGATTAGCGTGTTGATGCTAGTAGCTGTTATTTGAAATTGTGCGCTTGAGTATTGGCTCGAGGATATAGGGCCAGTTGGGCTTATATGGAAAGTATGGGCTTTTTTAATTGCAACTTCTAATTTTTTGTTATTTTCCCAGAAATTTTTAGGGAGTGATAAAAGTGTTGTTGGAGAATCTCGCATTGCTGCAACACCAATTTCACTATTCCCATGGCGATAGTAGTAGAGCAATGTATTGCTGTTTCTAGGGCCTTTAAATTTTAGCCCTGAGTCGACTAGAGCTTTATGAATTTTATCGACACCACCAGATTTATCATTATCGGAGAGAGATTTAAGTAAATCTTCTTTTGCTGACATGGATTGCCTCCTATTTGATTTCAGGAACTGGTTTTTAATTCTTATTGTAATTAAAATTATTTTTTTTGCATTCGAGAAGGCGTGGGAAATATTAGATTTTTAGCTGTTATCTGTTCACTTGATAACCTTTAATTAGATAGGGCTGACGTATAGTCAGCCCTAGGGGGTGGAGGGTGTTACTAACTAGTAAGCCACCACCTGTCCATCTTTACGCGGGTCGGAGCCGCCCACGTAATGATTGCCCTGACGCAGAATCAGTTGTGCACCGCCAAAGGCGAACACACCGCTGCCGGGTTCAACGACGACTTCATGACCGCGCTCGCGCAAGGCCTGAACCAGCGCCGGATCGAAAGTGGGTTCTACTGCCACCCCACGGCCACCCGTCACGCGCCAGCGTGGGGCATCGGCAGCGGCCTGCGGGTTCTGACCGTACAGCAGAACACGCAGCGCCATTTGCATATGGCCTTGCGACTGGAATGGCCCACCCATCACACCAAAAGACATTTGAGGGGTGCCATCGGCATTCATGGCAAAGGCCGGAATAATGGTGTGCGAGGGGCGCTTGCCACCGGCCACTTCATTCACATGGCCGGGGCGCAGGGTAAAGCCATGACCACGATTCTGCATGCTGATGCCGGTGCCGGGAACGACCACGCCGGAACCAAAACCCATGTAGTTGGACTGGATCAGGGACACCATCATGCCGCTGGAGTCGGCGGCGGTGACATAGACCGTGCCGGAGGGGCCAGGCAGGCCGTGCTTGGGGTCGCCTGCCTTGTCCATCTGAATCAGGGCGGCGCGCTCGCGCAGATAGGCCGGGTCCAGCAAATGCTCGGGATGATGAATCATGTGCTCCAGATCTGCGTGGTGCTCGTACAGATCGGCAAAAGCCAGCTTCATGGCTTCAATGCTCAAATGCACCGTGTCGATATGGTCCAGCGGCTGTTGGCCCACACCAGCTTGTTCCATGATGCCCAAGGCCATCAAGGCCGCCAGACCTTGTCCATTGGGCGGGATTTCGTGAATCACGGACTGGGCAAAAGGATGGCTGATGGTGCCGCACCAGTTCGCGCGGTGCTCGGCCAGATCCTGCTCGTCCATGGCGCCGCCATGCTGGCGGGAGAAGTCGGCAATGCGTTTGGCCAGCTCGCCGGTATAAAAGTCCTGACCCTGGGTGGCCGCAATGCGTTCCAGCGTATTGGCCTGGTCCTGGTTCTGATACCACTGGCCAGCGACAGGGGCTTTGCCATCACGTAAAAAGGCTTCGGCAAAACCGGGTTGATCGCCCAGACGCTGACGGCCTAGCTCCCACAAGCGCGCGATTACGGGCGAGACCGGGAAGCCTTCTCGGGCGTAATGAATCGCGGGGGCGGCTACTTGCTCCAGACTCAGACGGCCCAGCTTGCTGGATAGCTCGGCCCAGGCAGAGACCGCACCGGGAACGGAGACACTTTCCCAACCCTTGTCGGGGATGGCATCGTGACCTTTGAAACGATCCGGCGACCAGCCACGGGGCGAGCGCCCGGAGGCGTTCAAGCCATGCAGCTCTTTGCCGTCCCAGACGATGGCAAAGGCATCACTGCCTATCCCGCAACCCGTGGGTTCGACCACAGTCAGTGTGATGGCGGCCGCCAGGGCGGCATCGACGGCATTGCCACCGGCCTGCAACATGCGCAGGCCCGCTTGCGCGGCCAAGGGGTGGGAGGTGCTGACCATGTTCTGGCCAAGTACCGCAGAGCGGGCGGACGGGTAGGGGTTGTTCCAGTCCATACAGGTGTCAGTCTTGTTCATTGAATCTGTATTCCAGTCAGTTGGATCAGGCCTTGCCAGCGTGCGCTGTCCTTGCGGACCAGAGAGATAAATTCTTCTCGGCTGGTGCTGCGGGGTTGGTCCACGCCCAATGTTTGCAGGCGCGAGCGTACTTTGGGGTCCTGAACGGCATGTGAAAAAGCCTCATAAGCCTTGTCACGAATTTCGTCGGGCAAGCCTGCAGGGGCGTACAGGCCAAACCAGGTCACCGACTCATAGCCCGGCAGGCCGGACTCCTGAAAGGTGGGCAAATCGGGTGCCAGCGGCGAGCGCTGCTGGCCGGTTACTGCCAGGGCGCGCAACTGGCCGCTGTTCACATAGGGCATCCCGGTGGGGATGGCGTCCAGTAAAACATGAATGGAGCCGCCCAGCATATCGTTAATGGCCTGACCAGTTCCTCGGTATGGAACGTGGGACATGACGATATTGGCCTGATTCAAAAAGGCTTCGGTGCCCAGGTGCACGATGGTGCCATTGCCACTGCTGGCGTAGTTCAACTCATCAGGATGGGCGCGAGCGTAGTCAATCAGCTCTGGCAGCGTTTGTGCGGGTACGGACGGGTTCACCAGCAGGACGCTGGCGGCATCGCCCAAATGGGCGATAGGGGTGAAGTCTTTTTCTGCATCGTAGGGCAGGGACTTGTACAGGTGCGGAGCAATCGCGTGGGTGCTGCTGGTGGTGAACAGGAGGGTGTAGCCATCGGGCTTGCTGCGAGCGACTTCGCCTGAACCAATCGTGCCGCCCGCGCCCGTGCGGTTGTCCACAATGATGTTGGCGTTCATCGCTTTGGCCGCGCTTTCGGCAATCAGGCGGCTGATGACGTCGGTGGCACCGCCAGTGGGGAAGGGTACGATCAGGCGAATGGGACGATCAGGCCAATCGCTGGCATGGGCCGCCACGCTGCTGACGGCCAGAACAGCACCTAATAAGGTTTGGGCAAGACGCCGCCAGGGGCGACGGGTCGATGGGGGCTGCGCGTTGCTTGCGGCGTTGCTGGGTCTTGTCATGGCTATCTCCTCAATCAAGAGATGATAGGAAAGGCGATGATGCCGAACCAGCAACAAATAAGCAGGACAGCGTTGCTATTTTGGCAAGGCTTGCGGGTCGACTTCAAGCTGCGGCAGCAACTCGTCCAGAAAGCGGCGAACAATAGAGGGCAAGCGGCGGCCAGCCAGGGCCTGCACTTCAATTTGACGATTCAGCAAGCCGCGTTCATGGATGAAACTGGCTTGCAGCAAACCTTGCTCAATCAGGTGACGAGCCGAGAGCAAGGCCGACACCGTCACGCCTGCGCCGGACAAGGCAAATTGATGCAGAGACTGCATGTGATTGCTGCTGAATACCGGGTCCAGACTCAGGTTCTGTGCGCTGCAGGCCACATCCATCATTTGCCGCACCGTGGTGTCGGGTCCGGGCAAGGCCAAAGGGTGTGCCAGAAGGCTTTTCAGGCTGATGCGTTCGGTACGGGTGACCGGGTGGCCGGGAACCGCCAGAGCCATGACAGGCGCATCGCGGCGGAACAAGGTCTTGATGTCTTTTTCAGCCGTCTGGGTGAATTTGATGCCTATATCAATCTGGCCGCTTAGCAGCAGCATGGTGATACGGTGTGGTGGCAGTACGTCCAGCTGAAAGCGTATGCCCTGATGCTTTTCACGAAATTGTGCGATGCACTGCGGCAGTAGCTGGGCGGCCAAACCCTCAGAGGAGGCGATGCGTATCAGGCCGGTTTGTAGCCCTTGCAAGGCGGCAATATCGTGCAAGGTGCGCTCGGCATCCATGGCGCTGCGACGAGCATGGGCCAGCAGCAGCTCTCCCGCAGCGGTCAGATTCATGCCACGGGCATGGCGCTCGAACAAGGCCATGCCCAGGTTCTCTTCCAGTCCGCTGATCTGGCGGCTGATGGCTGATGTGGCCACATGCAGATTGCTGGCCGCTTGCGAGATAGAGCCACAACGCGCTACTTCCTGGAAGTAGCGCAGTGCAGTCTCTTGAAGGTGGCGTGGGTTCATACCAGACTGCCGCGCAGCTCGGCGGCAATCTCGTAGGAGCGCAAGCGCTTGTTGTGGTCAAAGATATTGGCGTTCAGCATCAGTTCGTTGGCGCCGGTCAGTTGAATGAAGCCTTTCATCTGCTCAAGCACTTGTTCCGGATTGCCAATGGCCGTACAGCTGAGCAGGGAGTCCAGCAGATGCTGGGCGGGTGGGCTGCATTGCTCGTAGTAGTCGCGTACGGGCGGTGGCAACTGGCCGGGACGACCACTGCGCAGGTTCACAAAAGACTGTTGCCAGGAGGAGGCCAGTAGTTTGGCTTCGTCTTCCGTGTCGGCGGCAAAGACGTTGTAGCCCAGCATGACGTAAGGTTTTTCCAGATGCACGGAAGGCTGGAACTGACGGCGGTAAACCTCAATAGCATCCATCAATTGAGCAGGTGCAAAATGCGAAGCAAAGGCGTAGGGCAAGCCCAAGGCGGCGGCCAGTTGAGCACCAAACAGGCTGGAGCCCAGAATCCAGACCGGCACATTCAGTCCGCGACCGGGCACGGCCATGATGCGGTTGCGCGGCTCGTCGGACATATAGTCCATCAGCTCCAGCACGTCGCGCGGAAACTGGTCGGGGTCGCTGTTCAGATTGCGGCGCAAGGCGCGGGCGGTTTCGGGGTCGGAGCCAGGGGCACGACCCAGGCCCAAGTCAATACGGCCGGGGTACAGGGAGGCCAGCGTTCCAAACTGCTCAGCAATCACCAAAGGGGAATGGTTGGGCAACATGATGCCGCCCGCGCCCACACGAATGCGGCTGGTTTGACCGGCAATGTGCCCGATCAGAACTGAAGTGGCAGCACTGGCAATACCGGGCATGCCGTGGTGTTCGGCCAGCCAGTAACGGTGATAGCCCCACTGCTCGGCATGACGGGCAATGTCCGCCGAACAGCGAAAGGACTGGGCCGGGGTAGAACCCTGAACAATAGGGGACAGGTCTAGGACAGAGAGCGGATAGCTTGGCTTCATGGCATCAGATTCAAATTGGACTCAGGATATAGTCGATCCATCGTTAGGCAGCGTCAAGTAAACCCATAGCATAGGCAAGGATGTTCAGATGAAAGAAACCAGTCGTCGCACCGTCAATCATTACCAGGACCATGCGCAGGCTTATCGGGACGGCACGTGGGACCATGATGTCAGCCAGAATCGCGATGCTTTGTTGGCAGCCATCGGCTTGCCGGGGCCTGTGGATATTCTGGATCTGGGCTGTGGACCGGGGCGGGATCTGGTCGCGTTTCAGGCCATGGGTCACCGCCCGGTGGGCCTGGATGGCTGTGCGGCTTTCGTGGAGATGGCTCGTCAGCAAACTGGCTTGCCGGTGCTGCATCAGGACTTTCTGGATTTGAGTTTGCCCGCTGCGGCTTTTGATGGCGTGTTTGCCAATGCGGTTCTATTCCATATACCCAGCGCGGAGCTGCCTGCGGTTTTGACTGCTTTGCGACACAGTCTGCGACCGGGCGGCGTGCTGTTCTCCTCCAATCCGCGTGGTCAGGGGCAAGAAGGCTGGAATGGTCAGCGCTATGGTTGCTACTACAGTTGGGAGCAGTGGTCAGAGCGTCTGGAGCAAGCGGGCTTTGAGTATATCGATCACTTTTATCGCCCCACAGACAGGCCGCCGCAGGAGCAGCATTGGCTGGCTTCCCTGTGGCGCGTACCGGCTTGAACAGGTGCAAAATGGTGAATCCCTGACCTGGCTACTTAGGTGATTGTTTTATAAGCCTATTTTTTGCTAATACAGGGGTTTTCCCTATTTTTATGCACATCTTTTGTGGATAAGCCGGTTTTCAACAAGCAAAGGCTTGCCCGAGGAAAAAAATGGTAAAGAATTGTCGATTCTCTGCTCGCCATTTCTAAGTGCTTGATTGCACGGGGATAAGTGCAGTGATTCACGGTTTATCCTGTGACTTGTCCACATTTTATGGGGATAAGCTGGCGTCTGTTTCCGGATTTGGATGTTTTCTGTTCGTGGTTTTCAAGTGGCTGATACTACGGAAGGTTTTTCTGATTTGCCCAGTTTTTCCTATGAGCTATCCACAGTTTTCGGGGATAAGATGGTGGGCTTGCTCAACTTGGGTTCAGACCCGTCCCAAGGCTATGATGCGCACTAGCAATGTTTACCCTTGGCGGCCAGTCCCTTCGGTGCTTTGCCTTTTAATTGAGGAGATTGAAACGTGGAAAAATTGCAAGCCTGGATGACAGAGTTTCCAGCCGTTGTCGCGATTGCGCTCAACGTCGTGATTGCTTTGTTGATTCTGATTATTGGCTGGTGGCTGTCTGCCGCCGCCGGTCGTGCCATCAAGCGCATGGCAGCCCGCTCGCCGCGAGTGGATCCGACGATTGTGCCTATGGCCCAGTCCGTAACGGTCTGGACAATCCGCATCTTTGTGCTGATTGCCGTGTTGGCCCGTTTTGGTGTGCAGACCGCCAGCATTATCGCGGTACTGGGTGCCGCCGGTTTGGCGGTGGGCTTGGCCTTGCAGAACACACTGCAAAATATCGCCGCCGGCATCATGTTGCTGATGCTGCGTCCCTTGCGTGCGGGCGAGTTTGTGTCGGTTGTTGGTAAAGGTGACGGCACTGTGCAGGAAGTGGGTTTGTTCCTGACCCGCTTTGAGCAAGTGGATGGCATTCAATTCACGCTGCCCAACAGCCTGATCTGGGGCAACCCTATCATCAACTACAGCCGTAACACCACTCGTCGTTTGGACTTCGGGGTGGGCGTACGTTATGGCGATGATCTGGACCTGGCCATCAAGCTGCTGCAAGACCTGCTCAATGAACATCCTCAGGTGCTGAAAGACCCGGCTCCTTTGGTCATGGTCATGGAGTACAAGGACAGCGTAATCACCGTCAATCTGCGTGCGTGGATCAATGCTGCTGACTTCTGGGATGCCCGTTTTGATCTGTTCCGCCGTGCGGTCCAAGTGCTGAATCAGGCTGGTTTGCAGACGCCCGTTCCAGTACGTGAAATCGTGCAAACGGGTGGCGAGAAAAAGGCTGCTTAAGCCTTGGGTTCAGGGCCTGATTTCCAGATCCTGAATACGATTTTGCCGGGTTCAAGCCCGTGCTGTTCTGACCTGACATGGGAATGCCCCAAGCCTTGCTTTTAGCGGCTTGGGGCATTTTTTTCGGGTTAGCCTGCATTGGTCTTACTGCGGGCTTCTCCCATACTGTACTCTTTGCTCTGGCGCTGTTTTTCCACCTGCCCTCACGATGTTTCTGATCGACGAAAAAATCACGGTACGACGCTTGGAAGTTCTGCTGGCTTTTCTGGAAGCTGGCACGATTGCCCGTGCCGCTGAACAATTGGGCACCAGTGCGGTGAGCGTGCATCGGGCCTTGAAAAGCCTGGAGGAAGGGTTGCGCTGCCCGCTGTTCTTGCAGGAAGGCCGCAATCTGGTGCCACAGGAGTCGGCGCGCGAGCTGGCCGAAGCGGCCAAGGAAACCATACGTACCTTGCAGCATGGCATTGATGCTGCCCGCGAAGCCGGGGGGTATTCGTCGGATCAGTTGCGCATAGGCTCCATGTATTCGCTGACGATACGTTTGGTGCCGCGCCTTTTGGTAGAGCTGAAGGTTCACAAGCCTTTATTGCAGATTGATCTGGTGCTGGACTCCAACGAGAAGCTGCTGCAAAAGTTGCGGGGTGGTCATATTGACGCAGCCCTGATCGAGTTGCCACAGGAGCAACCGGATGATCTGGAAGTGCTGCCCATTTTTGATGATGAACTGATGTTTGCTGCTCCCATGGATTGGCAAGGATCGGACTCGTCCGTGGTGGATCTGGAGCGTTGTTCCAAGGAACGTTTTGTGTCGCTGACCGATGATTTTGCAACGGGGCGGGACATGCAGCGCATGTTGGCCAAAGCCGGGTTTGATGCCGATATTGTGATGCGCACCGGAGACATCTTTTCCTTGATGAGCCTGGTCAGTGGTGGTGTGGGATGCTCCCTTTTACCTGCGCGAGCCAAAGCGGTTTTTTCTGACAAGATTCAGTGGCTGAGCCTGGAGCCGAAGTATCGACATTCACAGCGTATCGGCCTGGTGTGCATGAAGTCGCGCGAGCGCAGCCCGAATGTGTTGAGCTTGTTACGGGCCTGCCGGATCGTGCGTACTCAGTTGGAAAAAGAAGGGCCGACGTCGGGCTGATGCGGGTCTGTGCAAGCCGCTGTCTTGCGTTTATCCAGCCCAGCGAGACAGCCAGCGTTGCAAGCCATCCAGGGTTTGGAACTCATCCACACCGCGCGCAGGAATCTCCGGATAGCGTTGATTCCACATGGTCGCCAGACTGCGGCCCGGACCAATCTCCAGCACCACATTGGGCTGTCGCTCTTCAATCTGCTCCATGCACGAATCCCATTGCACGGTTTGCATCAACTGCGCTGATAAGGCCTGGGCAGCGGTAGTGGCGTTATGCACCCATAGACCGGCATTGGTGGGCCAAGGCAAGGTTGGGGCAGTCAGTTCGCTTTGATTCAGTTGCTCTTGAAAGGCCTGGGCCGCGCTGCTCATCCAATGGGTATGGGAGGCAATATTCACGGCCAGGGGTGTGCAACGTGCCCCTTGTTCTTGAGCGAATTTTTCCAGGGCAGCAAGCTTGTCACGTGGTCCCGCACAGACAGCACTATCAGGACCATTGCGTATCGCCAGGGCAGCGCCGTGCGCTTGGCACCATTGCTCAATCGTCCGGATTGAAACCCCACTTATCGCCAGCATGCTGCTGTCCTGTCCGGCCCCGGCTTTATCCATCAAGGCGGCTCTTAGTCCGGCGAGCTGGATGGTATTGCTGGCATATAACACACCCGCTACACAAGCGGCTGCCAGTTCACCAATGCTGTAGCCCGCCACGGCCACCAAAGATCGCCTGGAGGTTTGCAGAGCAGGGACGTGCTCCTGCAATTCCTGCCAAGCGGCCAAGGCGCAAGCTGTCAGCAGAACTTGGGCATGGGCATTGGTGCTGGCCCAACGGGTATCGCGCATGGCAGCGCGCCAATCGGGAACGTGCAACTGTTCCTGCATTTGCAGCAGCGAGGGGTTTGCCGGGTTCATCCAGGGCAGCATGTCTGCGTATTGCATGCCTTGCCCGGAAAACAGCAGGGCGATTTTCATAGTCAGGCTCCAGTAGGGCGACGCTGGCTGGCACTGCCGGGTGCATAGGCTTGCAAGCGATCCAGCCAGCAGCAGGCCGACAAGGTGTCGGCTGCGCCGCCGGGGGACAGGCGACGTTTCATGAAGGCTTGATGCAAGGCTTGCGCGCGTTGCACCGCATCGGGGCTGAATGCACTGCCTGCTTGCAGGTAGTGCATGGCGCAGCGGCGCGCGTAGTGTAGCCCCTCCAGTCCGCCACGATGGGCCAGATTACTATCGTCAAGGACCGCCATAACAGAAAAGAAGGTATGCAGACCCACGGTTTGCAACTGCTGTTCTGCCACTGGTGTGCTGTGCGGAGACAAAGTTTTGACAGCGACTTGCCAGGCGGGCCAGGCCGTTTCAAACAAGGTGGGAAAGCCCTGGGCTGCTTCCTGGTTCGCGCCTTGCAAGCCATAGCGGCGTACCGCCCGTCCGCCCGGCAGTGCGGACGAAGCTTGCAGGCTGCGGGCCTGTAAAGCCGCCCCCCATAATGTTTGAAGTTGGTCCCGAATCGTGGCGGGAGTCAGGGTGCGAAAAGGTAGGCAAGCGCCTGCGGCTGCGCACAGCAGGCCCAGCATGAAGATGGCGCCACGGTGGGTATTGATGCCCCCGGTTGCCGCCTGCATGCGAGCCTCCGCTGCAATCCCGCGAGTTTGCAGCTGGCTGAATGGAACACGCTGTTGGCCCAGAGCCGCCATGTCAGAAAAATAATGGCGCAGGGCAAACAGACTGCGATAAAAAGTGCTGGCATCCATATCGTCATGGCTGCCGCTGTCGAGCAAGGATACCAGCCCCGGTTTGGGAGCCAGAATCAGCTCGTCATACAGCGCCAGAACCGCCGCACGGCCTATGGCCGCACAACTCCAGGAACGGGATGGATCCATGAAGTCGGGGGCAGTGGGGCGAGGCGCCAATGTTCTGGTTTCAATGGCATCAAGCAGCATGAGAGGACTCCGGAGCAGGAGCGTGCTCGGGCCAGTCCGAGTGCGCCTGAATACGTACACCATGAGTGCGTTTGATCATCACTTTGCTGTTGGCACCGCTGCGCCATTGCTGCCATTCACGCCAGGCAATGGCGGCGTCATCGGGGAACAGCAGCTCGCCATCCAGGCGGGGCAAACCGGACAATTCGCTGATTGCACTTAATAGCTCCACCAGACGATCTGCTTGCGTGGCGCTCTGCACGGGTAGCAGCAAATCCAGGTCTGAACCTTCACGCACATAGCCCTGTCCTGTGATCAGCTCCCAGCCATAACTGCCATAGACCTGAGCCGTGCAGCCATGTGCTTGCATACGCTGACATAAGCTCAGCCAGTCTTGCGCCAAGGAGGCTGGCAATAAGGTTTGGGCTTCATGGGCGGGGGGAAAACTGCCCCAAGACAGGCTCTGGTTTTGGGAAACGATCAGGGACAGACGTTGCCGCCCCCAATCGGTCGGTAAAGGAATGCCCACTTGCAACTGTCCGCTATGCAGTTCGCCTGGCTGACGGCTGACGACCAGCGGCCAGCCTCGAGCCTGCCATTGATGCAGGCTCTGGCAGACGTGGCTGGTCAGCTCCAGATCAGTCAGCACCTGATCCCAGGCTGTGTTGTCCAGCGTGATCAGGTGGTGACGGCGAGCGGGCAGCTGGGCGTTCATCAGGATGCCTGCAAGACCTGTTCAATGATCTGGGCAGCCAGGCGGCGGCCACCACGTTCGGCACCATCGCTGGCGCGGCGATCCTGATCATTGGATTGAGCCAGTGCTGCCCGCAAGGAAGCACGCAGTTGCTCTGGCGAGCTGCTGTCCCAGACAGACTGAATGCCTCCCATGGCCACGTAGTTGCCTACGCCGGGCGCAAAGACCGGATTGGACTGCGCCAGCTCTTCCAGCATGGCTTCGGGCAGCTTGGTCACGCGGGCCATGGCAGGAATGCGCATGACGCGAATTTCGGCTTCGGGCACGGCATAGCAGGCATTGGCAATCAGGCCGGAGGTGATGAAACCACCGGACAGGGCCTGGTCGTACACCAGCCCAATGACCTTGTGGCCTTTGCGTCGGGCCAGATCCAGGCACATGCCCAAGTGAGCCATGGCGCGGTTGATGCCCAGCAGCTCATCGCGGCGGCGCAGTTGCTGGCCTTGGGTGTCGACCAAAAGCAGCAGGCTACGGCCAGGATGGTTCTTGATGGTGTCCAGCACGGCCTGTGCCTGGGTCAAGGCCAGGGACACGCCGATGGGGGCGTGTTCCGTCGTGCCGATCACGGCCAAGGTTTCACCATCAAACTCGGCATTGCCTTGCAAGAACAAATCCTGTTCGCTAATGCTGTGCTGCGTATCGAACAGCGATTGCACCAGTGTTTCCCATTTCATGACAGCGCCTCCTGGCTGCGTAATGCTTTGACGGCTGCAGCATCCATCTGCCCGACTTGATCACTTTGTTCCAGCCCCAGTGCTTGCCACAAGGCTTGGGCCTGATTTTCAGTTTGGTCCCATTGCTCCACAGGCAGCAGGGCTGCGCGGTGTGCCAGCAGCTGATGTTCCTGTTCCAGCTCTTCCAGGGTGACGGGGCCACGGGCTGGATTCTTCAAGCCTTGTACGGCAGCGGCGCGGAAAGCGGCCACGGTGTCCGGTACAAGGTCGTCGCAATCGGCGGTCAGCCAGCGGTGTTTTCCGCCACTGGTTTGCCAGACCAAAGCGCGGTCCTTGGAGTCGTATTCTTCGACTCCGTGGGAGGCTTCAATCACTTCCGGGCCGGACATGGCCAGACGGCCGACGTCGCTCATGATCAGGTGGTTGGTGCAGCGGGCCACAATGCCCATACCCCCAAAGCAACCGTTTTGCCCGCCTACCAAAGCAATCACAGGCACTCCGGCATTACGCGTGTCCAGCAGGGCGCGCATCACTTCCGAGACGGCTATCAAACCGGCGTTAGCTTCGTGCAGACGCACACCCCCGGACTCCAGCAGCAGGACTACGCCTGCAGGACGGTCAGTCATGGCTCGACGCAGCAGGCCCACCAGCTTGGCGCCGTGGACTTCGCCCACGCCACCGCCCATGAATTCGCCTTCCTGCGCCGCCACATACACGGTCTGCCCCTCCAGCAAGGCACGGCCGATAGCCACGCCATCATCAAAGGAAGAAGGCACTCCCAACTGGGCCAGATGGGGGCTGCTCAAGCGTTGTGCAGGGGGCAGCCATTCGTGAAAGCTGTTGGCGTCAAACAGAGCCTGGACGCGCTGGCGGGCAGAACACTCCAGATAACTGCTCATGACTGTGTTCCTTGTGCTTGGCTGCGTGCCAGGGCTTCGCTGGCGGCCTGGTCCAGACGCAGACTGACCACGGCAGGGGTGGCCCCCATATCGTTAATGTCAAAGTGAATACCGGCCAGCGGATGGCGCTGGTGAAAGTCCCGCACCACCGCATCCCAGATCGTGGAGAAACCACGTGCCGAGGTATGAATATGGATGGTGCATTCGGCGCTCTCCTTGGGCTCGGCCAGCACTTCCAGATTGCCCGAACCTACCACGCCCACCAGCACAGGCTGGAAGGTGCCAATAGGCTCTTGTCCTTTGAAGCTATAGGCCAGAGTTTCCAGGCCGTGAGGAATGTTTGTCATCGTGATCTCCTAATGCAAATAGCGTGGCGGGCCATTACCAGTTACGGAAGCGTGCCGGAGGTTGATACAGCCCGCCGGAGGCTTGAACCAGATCCCGCATGCTGCGTGCGGCCAATAAATTGCGGGTGGCCTGGCGTGGGTCTATGCCCAGATCCTGAGGGCGACGGATGATGCCGCGATCACGCAGGTTCTCCACCATGCGGGCATCTCGGCCCAGGCCCACTTGCGTGTAGCCGGCAACGCCCCGTATGGCTTGTTCGCGCTCTTCGTCGGTACGGCACAGCAAGAGATTGGCGATGCCTTCTTCTGTCAGGATGTGAGTGACATCGTCGCCGTACACCATGATGGGCGGCAGATCCATGCCGGTCTGCTCCTGCAGGGTCCAGGCATCCAGGGTGTCCACAAAGGCGGGCGTCATGTGTTCGCGGAAGGTTTCCACAATCTGCACCACCAGCTTCTGACCACGTGGCGTACCGGCTGCACCTTGGCGTCCTTGGCGTGCCTCTTGCCCGGCTTTCAACCAGGCGGGGCTGGCGTGGCGACGACCACGTGCATCCGCGCCCATATTGGGTGCGCCACCAAAACCGGCAATACGGCCCAGCGTGGCGGTGGAGCTATTGCCATGCAGGTCGATCTGCAAGGTGGAGCCGATGAACAGGTCACAGGCGTAGTGGCCAGCCGCCTGACAGAACGCGCGGTTGCTGCGCATGCTGCCATCCGGGCCGGTGAAGAACACATCGGAGCGGGCGCGCAGATAGTTTTCCATGCCCAGCTCGGAGCCGAAGGAGTGCACCGATTGCACCCAACCGGCTTCGATGGCCGGGATCAGGGCAGGATGCGGATTCAAGGCCCAGTGCTGGCAAATCTTGCCTTTCAGGCCCAGTGATTCGCCGTAAGTGGGCAGCAACAATTCAATGGCGGCGGTATCAAAACCGATGCCGTGGTTCAGGCGTTGCACACCGTATTCCGCGTAGATGCCCTTGATCGCCATCATGGCCATCAAGACCTGGATTTCGCTGATCTGGGCTGGGTCGCGGGTAAACAGCGGTTCGATAAAGTGCGGGCGGGGAGCGGGCACGACAAAGTTCACCCAGTCGGCGGGAATGTCCACACGCGGCAGGCGGGTGGTCTTGCTGTCGACCAGCTCGTTGACCTGGGCGATGACAATGCCGCCGGAAAAGGCAGTGGCTTCCACAATAGCCGGGGTATCTTCGGTATTGGGGCCGGTGTACAGATTGCCGTGCTCATCGGCGGCCTGGGCCGCGATGAGCGCGACATTCGGGGTCAAATCTACAAAGTAACGGGCAAACAACTCCAGATAGGTATGAATGGCACCGATGTTCAGTCGTCCTGCCGAGGCCAGCCTGGCCAGGCGCGCACCTTGCGGGCCGGAAAAGCTGAAGTCCAGGCGGTTCGCAATGCCTTTTTCAAACACATCCAGATGCTGGGGCAAGGCCAGCACGGATTGCACCATGTGCAGGTCATGAATCTGCGCTGGGTCGACGCCCACCAGTGCGTCGGCCAGAAAGTCGGCCTGCTTCTGGTTATTGCCTTCCAGACATACTCGATCTCCTACTTGTAATACGGCTTCCAGCAAGCTGCTGGCTTTATCCGTGCTGCATATCTTGCCTTGCAAAGAGTCTCCCAGTGCACGGCTGGCACGTTGCAGTCTTTGCTGGCGGGCTTGATTCTTAAGATTCCAGTTGCTGTCCGTCATTGGGTTTCCCTGTCCTACCTCTGTCGATGTGATCCGTTGAGTAAGCTGCCCGACCCTTCAGGTTCGGAGTTCAGGCAGCGCGATAGTTAATGTGCCCAGGCGATGGGCAATGCGGGTGGCCGCTTCCAGTAGCAGGTCATCTTGCCCAGGGCGGGCAGCCACTTGCAGTCCTAAAGGAAGCCCGTGGCTACCAAAGCCGATGGGCAAGTTGATGCATGGAATGCCCAGTGCCGTCCAGGCGCGGCACAGCACGGGATCGCCCGTCGTGTCGCGTGTGGGAGCCTCGCCCAAGGCGGCTGCGCTCAGGATCAGGTCTGCGTCGCCGAAGATCAGCTCGGGTTGGCGCTTGACCTGATTGATCAGGCCTTGAGCCTGAATCAGTTCGGCAGGTTGAGTCTGTGCGCATTTATCCAGATAAGTCTGCAAAGCAGGCGAGAGCAGTTCCAGATGTTGCTGGCGTTCATGGCTTAAATGGATCAGCACTTCAGCCCCCATGACGGCTTGCTGCGCATGGGTCAGTTCACCAAACAGACTGTCCCTGTCGCTAAGCTGAACTTCGAACTGGCCGTCATCCATTTTCAGGTGAGTCACGGTCGCTTCCAGCCGATCACGCAAATCCTCGGCATTGTCCTCCCACCAGGGTGTGTGCAAAAAGCTCAGGCGCAAAGGGGCTTGCTGCAGGACTTGCGATACTTCCGGCGTGCTGCGTAGTGCGTTGAACACAAGGCGAACATCCTCCAGACGCTGGCCCAAAATTCCCAAGGTGTCCAGAGACGGGCTGATGGTTTTCAGGCCGCTGCTGGGCAAGGCGCCGAAGCTGGGTTTGAAGCCATAAATTCCGCAGAACGTGGCGGGGCGCACCACGGACCCCGCTGTCTGGGTGCCCAAAGCTACCGGCACCACATTGGCAGCCACGGCAGCGGCCGAGCCGGACGACGAACCGCCCGGCGTGTGCTCCAGATTCCAGGGGTTGCGTGTCTTGGGTGGACTAAACAGCGCAAATTCTGTGGTGACGGTTTTGCCAAAAGGCACGGCACCGGCCGCACGCAGGGCCTGCACAATGGCAGAGTCCTGGGTGGGGCGGTTGTCGCGATAAATGGGCGAACCATAGGTGGCTGGAGCGTCCGCCGTATTGATCAAATCCTTGATGCCGATGACCAGCCCCTTCAAGGGGCCGGTGTTGTTCTCCTGCTCTTGGGCGACATGCCGTACCTGCTCCTTGTCCAGATGGGCAAAGGCCTGAATCAGATCCTCGGTTTGCTCGTAGCGGGCAATTGCTGCCTCTGCTGCCTCCTGGCTGGATGTCCTGTTTCGGGTAGCGAAATCATTCACAGACATGGCGCGTCCTTAGATCGTGAAAGGTGCGATAAGAATAGCAATCGTCAAAATGACGGTGCCAATCAGAAAGGCCACCACGGTAAAGCCCATCACTTGTCGTACATTCAGGCGCGCAATGGCCAGCACAGGCAAAAGCCAGAAGGGCTGGATCATATTGGCCACCGCCTCGCCAAAGGCCACGGCCATGGACATCAGGCCCAGGTAGGCAGGGCCGTCCTGACCAATGGCCAGGGCCGATTGCACAGCGATGGGGCCTTGCACACCCCAGTGTCCGCCACCGGAAGGAACAAACAGCGAGATGATGATGGAGGCGATAAAGGTCAGGAAGGGCAGGGTGTATTCATTGGCCCCGGTCACCAGCGCGGAGGACAGGATTTCTTCCAGGGCGCGACCGCCCTCCATGGGGATATAGGCAAGTAGGCCCATGATGCCGCCATACAGCGGGTACTGCAGAATCAGCGGGCCTGCCGTTTTGGCGGACTCGACAAAGGATTTGATAAAGCGGATAGGCGTCCAGTGCAGCAGGGCACCGGTGACGGTAAACAGCATGATCATGGATGAGATGTTCAGCGCAAAACCGCTGCGCACGAAGTAGTACATACCCGCGGCAAAGAACAGCACATTCAGAATCCACAGGTTTTCCAGCTTTTCAGCCGGGGTGCTGGGCTTGGTTTTGGGCAGGTCTTTTTCAATGTCAGCAAAGACGGCGGGGTCAGGCGGCAAGGCGTAGTCAGGCTCCATGCGCCAGATCGTCAGAAACAGCAGGATGATCAGGGCCACAACTGGAATCCAGCTATAGGGCTGGAAAATGGTCAGGCTGAACGGCACCGTCATGCTGGTCAGTTGATGGATGACGTTGATGGGGCTGTTGGGATCAGTATTGGCCAGGGCAATCGAGCTGGACAGACCTTGAGTCCAGAGCAGGTAACCCATATAGCCCGAGGCAATCAGATAACCAAAGTGCACATTGGGCAGACGGCGGGCAACCTGGCGTGCAACCAGGGCACCGGCCACCAGACCCAGGCCCCAGTTCAGCAGGCAGAAGATCGCGCCCACGGCAAAGCACAACAGGGCGCCTTCAACTTGTGTGCGGGCACGGGAGGCCAACCAGATGATGGCGCGTTTCAAGGGCGGTGCTTCAGCCAGGGTGTAGCCCGTCACCAGAATCAGCACCATTTGCAGGGCAAAGGTGAAAATACTTTTGGGGCCCCATACCCCGCGATACCAGGCATCCACCATTCCTCCGGGGGTGGCGCCATCGACAAACAGGGCAATCAGTCCTACAACCAGCAAGCTCAGGATGACGGCGAACAGATACGGGTCCGGCATCCACTTTTCTACGTAACGCACGCAGATATTGGTAAAGCGGGTCAGCAAGTTTGGCCTGGGTTTGGCCGAGAGGGTAGCAGTGGTGTTCATGATGAACTTATCCTTGTTTTTGTCTCCCCGACCTGGCTAGTGGGTCGGCTGATGGATGTGGATGCTGGATACACAGTCCCGCTAGCGCGTACTCCTCGGTAATGACTGTTGCCTGTATCTCGCCTTCCTTTTTTATGGTGTGCCCCTTAGGGGGCTTATCGTTGTGCCCACAAGATAGCGACAGGCTAGTGCGTGGATCAATAAAGCAAATGTTGTTTTATTTACGCGCGGCGAAACGATGGCGCGTTAACCCTAGGGGAAAAGGGCGTGCGAATGCTGCGACACGCGGCTTTGGGTATAAAGCCGCTTGTTTTACGGGAGATGGGGATATTTAGCTAAAACGAACTGATTAGAGGATCAGTTTGAGTTGCGGATAGGGCGCTGTTTGAAACGGAACTGCTTTTTTTTCATACGCCAACCTGGGGGAGTGCGGCGTGGGAAGGGACTGGGCTTATAGCCAGCGTAGTTTCTCTTTTTTTTGACAGGCTGAGCCTGGAGGAGCCATCTGCGTTGATTGGAAAAGCAGACAGAGGGAATGAACTTCGAGACGTAAAAAAGCACACAGGGCAGGCTGTGTGCGGATGAGGGTGTTAACGATCCGACACCATTCAGGGGGAGAAATCCGCCCAGATTTAAAACTTGTCGGCGACCGAATCCAGCGCGTCGCGCAGCAAACCGGCAATTTCTTTTTGCCGTGGCGCAGGCATGCGCTCGGTAATGGCCGTGACACTCATGGCCAGAATGGGGCGGCCTTTATGGTCGCATAGCGCGCAGCCCACACCCAAAGCACCGCGTACGGCGTAGTTGCCTACAACCGAGTAGCCCCGGATACGGGTGTTGGTGACCAACTGGCGCATCTCGCGCTGAGTCATGCCACCGTACTGATCCAGCTGATTGGCATTGCGTTCGATAATCTGCTCGATCGCTTCGTCCCCAAGTGTGGCCAGATAGGCCATGCCACCCGAACCCACGCCCAAAGGCTGACGCTTGCCTACATAAGTGGCCAGAATCTGTACCGGGTAGGGGCCAATTTCGCGCCACAGGCTAACAGAGTCGTCGCCATCGCGGCCCACCAGAAAGACCGCGTCGCCAGTCTGTTGAGCCAGCTCTTGCATGATGGGCTGCATGATGGTGACACGCGGGTCCAGTCCAAACAGGCCCTGATCCTGGCGCGTGGCGCTGTAGCGACGGCTATGGCTGCTGTTCTGGACCAGACCGTGATCGATCAGGGCGGCCAGCAGCCGGTAGATGGTGGGGCGCTGTAATTGCGTGGCGCGCGACAGGTCGGTGACGCTCAGCCCTTTGCCTTGATGATTCTGCAAAGTCTTGAGCACCAGCAGGCCGCGTTGCAAGGTGCGCGGCCCGGCCTGATCCTGCGGTTCTACGGTCTCGGGAGTGTTCATGCTTGAAAACAGCTATTGCTTACCGAAAAAGTAACTCAGTAAGAATATACGCCAGCCAAGAAAGTGTCCACTGTGTGATCGCTCATAAAAGACAATGCCCGCTGGGTGCAGCGGGCAAGAGGGGTTGCGCGTTTGAACGCAGGTTTTAGCGATGTTCCGGGCCTGCCGAATCGTCTTTACGTTGTTCGGGGATGGGGTGGCCCGCTGTTTTGGCGGTCTTGATCATGGCGGTACACAGGCCGCGCAACATATCCACTTCGTCCAAACTAAGCTGGGCGCGCCCGAACAGGTGCTGCATGCGGGGCACCAGCTTCTTGGGGTGTTTGGGGTCCAGGAACTTGACGCTTTCAATGGCCTGTTCCCAGTGCTGTAGCAAGGCTTGCACTTTGGCTTGGGGAGCCAGCTCCTTGCCAGGGTCTGCCTTGCCATCCGTATGGGGCAGCAGGCTGGCACCGCTTTCAGCCAGCAGCGCGTAGCGCAATTCCCAGGCAGCCAGTTGCAAAGCCTGGGCGACATTCAGGGAACTGTATTCAGGATTGGCCGGAATATGGCAGACGTATTGGCACTGGCTGATGTGATCGTTGGTCAGGCCCACGCGTTCGGTCCCCAGCACAATGGCGACGGTTCCGGCGTGCTGGCGCAGATGCTCACGGCTCAGTTCGGCAGTCTGACGTATATCGGCGGCTGGCGGTCCTAAATAGCGGGGGCGGGCCGTCAGGGCAAAAGCCAGAGTGACCGGTTCCAGTGCATGCGCCAGAGTGGGAACAATAGTTGCTTGCTCCAAAACGTCTACGGCACCGCTGGCCAGCGAGATTGCCTGAGGGTTTTGTGCAACGTCCGGGTCTAGCGGGTCGACCAGGCATAAGTCGCCAAAGCCCATGGTTTTGATCGCTCGCGCTGCTGCGCCGACGTTTCCAGGGTGGCTGGGTTGCACCATAATGAAGCGAACCCGGTGAAAATTATCATCAAATGCCGATGCTTGCGTCTGAGTCATTTAAAATAGCTACTTTGAAGCTACGCTTCCTGTGTCTGCTCACGCGATTTTGCCCTGCAACAGGGCACGCCAGGCAGGCTCAATTATTGTTAAAAAAACGGAATTTCCATGCACCCGATGCTCAATACCGCCATCAAGGCGGCTCGCCGTGCCGGCACCATTATCTCTCGCGCCAGTCTGGACCTCCAGCACCTGTCGGTTGCGCGTAAAGGCCCTAAAGATTATGTCACGGAAGTGGATCGCGCAGCAGAGGAAGCCATCATTGAAGTATTGAGCGAAGCTTACCCCGACCACGGTTTTATCGGCGAGGAAACGGGCGAGCGCCCACCGCTGGAACCCGCAGGCGAAGGTACTCCCGAATACCAGTGGGTCATTGATCCTCTGGATGGCACCACCAACTTTATCCACGGCTTTCCGTGCTACGCAATTTCGATTGCCTTGATGCACCGTGGCCAGGCTGCCCATGCCGTCATTTACGACACCAACCGCAATGAAATGTTCACGGCCAGCCGTGGCGGTGGTGCCTTCCTGAACGACCGTCGTATTCGTGTGTCGGGCCAGACTCGTTACCACGATGCCTTGATCGGTGCACACGTGCCGGATTCGGGTGCAGGCGTGAAACCCACCTCCCCATTTGCCGATATGCTGGCCGAATGTGCTGCCGTGCGTCGCGTGGGTGCAACGGTTTTGGATCTGGCTTATGTGGCTGCAGGTCGTCTGGATGGCTTCTGCGCCGTCAACCTGCAACCTTGGGATCTGGCTGCCGGCACTTTGCTGGTGACCGAAGCCGGCGGTCTGGTGGGCGACTTTGAAGGCGAACAAACCTGGAAAGAGACTGGCAATGTGATTGCCGCCAGTCCGAAGATCTTTATTCAGATGCTGTCGCACCTGCAAGATTAAGAACCTAGACCCCGGCATTGCCGGGGTGTTCTTTTAATCACAGCGCCAAGGAGCTGAGATGGAGTGGTTGATGGACCCGACCGCCTGGGTTGGGTTACTCACACTGGTAGTTCTGGAAATTGTGCTGGGCATCGATAACCTGGTGTTCATTGCAATTTTGGTCGACAAGCTGCCTCCGGCGCAGCGCGACCGGGCTCGTGTGCTGGGCCTGTCACTGGCCTTGCTGATGCGCCTTGGCTTGCTCACGGTCATGTCCCATCTGGTGCAGCTGACCGACCCCTTGATCTCCATATTCAGTCTGGATTTTTCTGGCCGTGATCTGATCATGATCGTGGGTGGTTTTTTCCTGCTGTTCAAGGGCACACTGGAGCTGCACGAACGTATTGAGAACCGCAGCGCTCATGCTTCCGGCTCGCGCATGTATGCCAGCTTCTGGGTCATCGTGGCGCAGATCGTGGTGCTGGATGCCGTGTTCTCCATCGACGCGGTCATTACTGCGGTGGGTATGGTCGAGCACCTGCCCATCATGATGGCGGCGGTGGTCATTGCCATTGGCATCATGCTGGTTGCTTCCAAACCCTTGACGGCTTATATCAATAGTCGCCCCACGGTGGTGATCCTGTGCCTGGGCTTTTTGTTGATGATCGGCTTCTCCTTGCTGGTGGAAGGCTTTGGCGTACATGTACCCAAGGGTTACCTGTATGCGGCCATTTCCTTCTCCATCCTGATCGAAATGTTCAATCAGCTGGCGCGTCGCAAGTTGCGTATGCTGCAGGCAGGTCGTCCCATGCGTGAGCGTACGGCCGAGGCTGTGCTGCGCATGTTGGGCAAGCGTCCCGCTTCCGGTGAAACGGTCATCGGGCCGGATCTGCCCGGTGCAGCGGCGCAAATGGTGTTCGGTCAGGAAGAACGCAATATGGTCAGTGGTGTGCTGACTTTGTCCGAGCGTACCGTGCATTCGGTGATGACGCCGCGCAATGCGATTACCTGGGTGAATGTGCAGGACGATCCTGAGGTCCTGCGCGAAAAGATGACACATGAACCCCATAGCATGGTGCCAGTGTGTCGCGGTTCGCTCGATGAGGTTATTGGCATTGGTCGAAGCAAAGAGTTACTGGCAGACCTGCTGATTCATGGTCATATCCGTCTGGACCAATTGCGTCAGCCGGTTTTTGTGTATGAGTCCATCGGGATTTTGGACCTGATGGAAACCATCAAGCAAAGCCGCGGACAGTTGGTCATGGTGACGGACGAGTTCGGCACTATTGAAGGTTTGGTGACGCCTTTGGATATTTTCGAGGCGATTGCAGGCGACTTCCCCAGCGAGGACGAAACCCCCGATATTGTCCAGGAGTCCCAGGACCACTGGCTCCTGGACGGCTCCACCGACTTGCATCATCTGGAACAGATGCTGGGTGTGGATGGTCTGGTGGATGAAGAGGAAGAATATGCCACCCTGGCCGGTTATCTGCTGACGCGTTTCGGACAATTGCCCAAGGTGGGCGATATGTGTGTGCTTGAGCAAAGCGATGCGGTGTATCGCTTCAAGGTGGAAGAGCTGGAAGGGCGTCGCATTTCACAGGTCAGCCTGGAACGTGTGCCATACGATGATGAACAAATCGATCCATTTCTGGCGTCTTAATTTTTATTGGCTTTGATTCGGACAACATGACTGAGCAAACTCTCTATTTGTTTAAAGCCCTGTTTCTGGGGATTGTTGAGGGCATCACGGAATTCATTCCGGTTTCCAGTACGGCGCACTTGCTGATCCTGGGCTCCTGGATTGATTTTTCCTCGGGCGATGCCAAGGTCTTCGAGGTTGTCATTCAGTTTGGTTCGATTCTGGCCGTGATCTGGATTTTTCGCGCCCGTTTGATTCAGCTGATCACCGGGGTCTTGCGCGGAGATCGCACCGAGCTGATGTTCACTCGCAATCTGCTGATTGCCTTTTTGCCCGCTGCCGTTATTGGTGCCTTGACGATTCAGTACGTTAAAGCGCTGTTCCATCACCAGATTGTGTTTGTGTTCACGCTGGTATTGGGTGGTTTGTTGATGCTGTGGGTCGAGCGCAAACCGCAGTACGCGAAGAACACGTCGGAGCTGGATCAGGGTGAAACCGCCACCTCGCAAAAGGCCACCGCCTTTGCCTTGGAAGAGATCACCTGGAAGCAGGCTTTGGTGGTTGGTTTTGCCCAGTGCATTGCCATGGTGCCAGGTACTTCACGTTCGGGTGCCACCATTATCGGTGGCATGTTGGCTGGTATTCAGCGCAAGACCGCCACGGAGTTTTCTTTCTTCCTGGCCATGCCAACCATGCTGGCTGCTACGGTTTATGACCTGTATCGCAACGGTGCGTCCTTGAGTGCAGATCAAAGCACCGCGATTATTGTGGGCTTTGTTGCTGCCTTCTTTAGCGCCTTGTTCCTGGTGAAGGCCGTGCTGCGCTTTGTGTCCAGTCGCACCTATCGTCCTTTTGCCTGGTATCGGATTGCGTTGGGCGGAGTATTGTTTGTGTGGCTGATGACTTAGATCTTTGCCGCCTAAGATGTTTTGAAATCCCCGCTTGCTTGATCTGCCAGCGGGGATTTTTCTTTTCAGGGAGGCTCGGTAAATGTCGTCTTTTCACGCACATACTCTACCTACCTACCTACCTACCTACCTACCTACCTATCTATCTATCTATCTATTTATCTGTCTAGCTGTCTAGCTGTCTATCCGTCTGTCTGTCCGCGTATCTAGCGATGTACCAATTTGATAGGCACTTTTTTGGTGATTATTGTGTGCAAGGGTTTGTTGGCAAATAGCAGGTTTGTCGCCCGTCATTTGGTCTGGCTTGGCTTCGATACGCTGCTGCTTATTGAAGGGAGCTTGGTCTCAGCAAGACGCCTCTCGGTTCGTCTGCCCCGGTATCCGGGCGGTTCAGACTGCTTGCCGCAGGCGGTGTTCGGATACGGGGTGCAAGCGCCCTTCTGTTTGAGCGGGGCGCTTGTGTCTTGTCCGGTGGACAAGACACCCCGCGAGTTAAGGGCGCGCCCGTATCCGAACACCGACCAGGGTACCGGTGCGCAGCACCGGCAAGTAGTCAGCCCGGATACCGGGGCAGACGAACCGAGAGGCTCACAGTGAGGAAGGGACAAGCAGCCTTGCTGCTCATGGCGCCAAGAGTCGGTGGTCGGGCACGAGACCAGCCTTCGGTGGTCCGCTTTGGTTGCCGCGAGCGAAAGTATCTTGTTGGCAAAAATCACGGTCTTTTTTGCGTTTTTGAGGGGGCAGTTGGGCTCGACGGGCGAGTCAGGGCTCTGGCCGCAGGCTCTTGCAGTATCCAGGATGCAAGCCCTGTGCTGTTTGAGCGGGACGCTTGTGGTTCGTCCGGGGGACGAGCCACCCCGCGAGTTCACAGGGCGCCTGGATACTGCAAGAGACCAGGGAACCCGTGCGCAGCACGGGCCGGAGACCCGCCAAGTCGAGCCCAATTGCCCCCTCAAAAATGCTTATGCAGCCACCTTGATTCGTGCCACCAGCACCGTGTGAAGAAAAACAGGTTTTATCGCAAGAAGGAATAAAAAGGCGTGGAGCTTAAACCTAGCTGGCTGTAGGTGAAGTCACTCTTACTGAGGTCCCAGTGTCTGACACTGATCCTCTTGCCCCCACTGATGCAGACAGAGCTGTACACCTTCAATGCTGATATAGCCGCCCCGTCGTCCTCCTTCCGAGGAGTCAGATTCCCAATCCGGGAGTACCCAGCGGCGTACCGGCTCAAAGCCGGGAATGTCATGTACTGCAGGGCGATGTGTATGGCCATGAACCATGGCCTGCACAGGATGCGCCTCGCAGGCTGCCACAATAGCTGCAGGCTGCACATCCATGATGTCTTTGGACTTGTATTGCTTGCCGCGCTGGCTACCGGCGCGGGCTGAATCGGCAATACGCTGACGCAAGCTTAAAGGGCAGGCCAGATAGAGTTTCTGGAGCCAGGGTTTGCGTACCCAATGGCGAAAGCGTTGATAGGCCAGATCGTCCAGGCAGTACTCGTCGCCGTGCGACATCAGAATCAGGCCGGCAGAAGTGTCCAGAACGACTTGATCGGGCAATAGCGTGGCGTGAACATGGCGGGCGTAGGTTTGGCCCAGCAGGAAATCGCGATTGCCGCGCATCAGATACAGCGGATGCTGCTGCGCGAATGTGCGCAGCGCCTCACTGACTTGAGCAAGCCAGGGAGCAGGGTGGGCGATTTGATCGTCACCAATCCAGGCATTGAAAATATCACCGCCCAGGATCAAGGCATGAGCTTGATGCTGGGCGGAGTGCAGAAACTGCAGGAAATCCTGAACGGTGTCTGGATTGTCCGGACCCAGATGCAGGTCCGCAGCAATCCAGATGTTGCCCGCAAGCGTGAGCTTATTCGACAAGCGTGGCTTTTTCCAGAACGACGTCCTCAACGGGCACGTCTTGGTGGAAGCCCTTGTTGCCGGTGCGCACGGTCTTGATCTTGTCGACCACGTCCATGCCTTCGATCACGCGGCCAAATACGGCGTAGCCCCAGCCATTGGCGGTAGGAGCGGTGAAGTTCAGGAAGTCGTTGTCAGCCACGTTGATGAAGAACTGAGCCGTAGCCGAGTGTGGGTCGGAGGTGCGAGCCATGGCCAGGGTGTACTTGTCGTTCTTCAAACCGTTGTCGGCTTCGTTCTTGACAGGAGCGTTGGTGGCTTTTTGCTTCATGTCGGCCTCAAAGCCGCCGCCCTGGATCATGAAGTTGTTGATCACACGGTGAAACACGGTGCCGTCGTAAAAACCGCTGGACACGTAGTCCACAAAGTTGGCTACGGTGTTGGGGGCTTTTTCTGCGTTCAGTTCGATCAGGATGGTGCCCTGGTTCGTCTGCAGTTGGACGCGTGGAGAGGTGCTCATAGAAGTGCCTTCAGAAGAAGTGGAAGAATCTGCTGCCATAGCCGGACTGCTCATCATAGGCATAGCCATACAGGCAGCAATAAGCAGGGTGCGCAAGCTGCGAGCCTGATCACACCATTGAAATGTGCTTGCAAACATAAGATAGGGACAACCCAGTCAAGGAAAAATCTTATTGTTGCAGAATTTGGCCAGTTTGTTGCGCACGCTGGGCTGCTTTGGGCACACCACTGGCGGCGGCCTGACGGTAGGTGTCATTGGCCAGCATCAGTTGGACTTCACCCATATTGGCGCGGGCCAGTGCGTAGGACGGATCGGCGGTCAAAGCCATTTTCAGGGCTTCCAGGGCCAGGTCCAGCTTGTCCTGCGCGATGTACTCGGCCGCCAGATTATTCCAGGGCTCGGGCAACTCCGGGTAATAGGTGGTCATGTTCTGGTAAAGGCTGATGGCGCCATTGTGGTCACCACTGGCCGACAGGGCGCGTGCCTTCAAAAACAGCAACTGCACATTGGCACCGGGCTCGCCCCGGTCCTTGCGTTGCTCCAGCTGTTTTTCGATCGCCTGCAAGGCGTCGGCATGACGGCCCTGGGCAATCAAGGTGCTGATGCGCTGGCTGACTTCAGCGGCGCTAAGCGGCAAAGAGGTATCGACGCTGGGGGCCAGCACGTCCAGAGCACGGGCCAGACCCTTCCAGCCACGTTCAGGTTCGGGAGCGATATCCAGCAAGGGATCGTTCACCCGCGCACTGGGCGGGGGCAAATCGGGCAGGGATTGGGCGCTCACGTTTTGACCCAGGGCCAGAAAAAGGGCCAAGGTGCAAGGAGCGAGAAACCGAGTCCGTCTAGGTGTACTGAACACAGAGGGGGCGCCTATAAAATCTGGCTTGAAGACCAGGAAGGTTGGTAGATTGCTGCCTTTAACGAGGTCTGCTTGCTATACTTATTGACCATCATTCTAACCTTGCCTCTTGCCGGGCGGGAAATACGGAACCTGATCCAAGGGCAATTGTTCTGGCACAAGGTTCCGATTTTATGACGATTACAGGCCATGTTGCGCATTTATAACTCGTTGTCACGCTCTAAAGAGGTGTTTTCTCCGGTTGAACCGGGCCACGTGCGTATGTACGTCTGTGGCATGACGGTGTACGACTTCTGTCACCTGGGGCACGCTCGTATGCTGGTCAGCTTTGACATCGTGCAGCGCTGGTTGCGAGCAAGCGGCTATCGCGTCTCCTATGTGCGCAATATTACCGATATTGATGACAAGATCATCCGCCGTGCCGTCGAGCGCAAGCAACTGATGTCTCAGGTAACGGACTTCTATATTGCCGCCATGCATGCCGACGAAAAGGCCCTGGGTGTGCAAAGCCCTGACTCGGAACCACGCGCCACGCAGCACGTGCCCGATATGCTGGGCATTATTGCCAAGCTGGAAGAAAACGGCCTGGCCTATCAGTCCGAAGACGGTGATGTGAACTACGCCGTGCGTCAGTTCCCCGGCTACGGCAAATTGTCGGGTCGCTCTTTGGATGATCTGCGTGCCGGTGAGCGTGTTGCCCTGAACTCGGCCAAGCGTGACCCTCTGGATTTTGTGCTGTGGAAGTCGGCTAAAGAAGACGAACCCGCCGAATCCAAATGGGAATCCTCGTACGGCCTGGGCCGTCCGGGCTGGCACATCGAATGTTCGGCCATGAGCAAGGCGCTGCTGGGCCTGCCCCTGGATATTCACGGCGGTGGCCCAGACTTGAAGTTCCCTCACCACGAAAACGAAATTGCCCAAACGGAAGGCGCCTTTGGCGGCCAGTTGGCCAATGTCTGGATGCACTGCGGTCCCCTGATGGTGGACTCGGAGAAAATGTCCAAGTCCCTGGGCAACTTCCGTCGCATTCGCGATACCGTGGCCCCCGAAGGTCTAGCCGACGAAGAAAGCAGCTACATCGCCAATCCGCGTGAAGCTGAAATGCTGCGCTTCTTTATTGTGCGCAATCATTACCGCAGCTTGCAAAACTACGCGCCAGATAATCTGCGCGATGCTCAGCAGGCTTTGGACCGTCTGTACCAGACCCTTCAACACGTTCCTGCCGCCGATGTCCAGATTGACTGGACTCAAGGCCCCGCTCTGGCGTTTGCCGAAGCCATGAACGACGATTTCAATACGGCTGGCGCTGTTGCCGTTCTGTTTGAACTGGCTGGCCAGGCCAACCGCGACAAGGATGCGCAGGCCGCCGGTTTGATGCGCGCTCTGGGTGGCGTGATTGGTCTGTTGCAAGTGGACCCGGCCGTCTACTGGCGTGCCAGCACACGCTTTGGTCAGGCAGCCAGCGTGGCCGGTGCCGACTCCTTGAGCGACGCCCAGATTGACGAGCTTCTGGCGGAACGCGGCCAGGCTAAACAGAATCGCGACTTTGCGCGCGCCGACGCCATCCGTGAGCAGCTTAAAGAGCAGGGCGTAGAGCTGGAAGATCGGCCAGGTGGAGCAACACAATGGCGCAGGGCCTAAGCGGCGTTCAATCCGGCCCTCAAGTTCGTTTGGTGGGCAAACCTGATTACTGGGACGACGCCTGCGCCCAGCTGATGAAGCGCGATCGTATCTTGCGCAAGCTCATCCCCCAGCATGGCGACTACTGGCTACAACATCAGGCTCCGGCTTTCACCACTTTGGTGCGTTCCATTGTGGGCCAGCAACTGGCCTCGCGTACGGCGGACCAGCTGTGGCGCAAGCTGCTGGACGGTTGCGGCCAGCCACTCTCGCCTGAACTTATTTTGGAACTGGGTTACGAGGCCCTGCATGGTTTGGGCTTGCCCAAACGCAAGGCCGAATATATTGTTGATTTGGCGACTCACTTTGATGCTCGTAAAATCGACCCCCAGGCATGGCAGTCCCTGTCTGATGAAGCCGTTATTGCGGACCTGTGCGCCATTCGTGGTGTAGGTCGCTGGACGGCTGATATGTTTCTGATTTTCAACTTGCACAGACCCGATGTTCTCCCCTTGGATGATGCGGGCCTGCTCAAGGCAATCTCTCTGCACTATTTCAGCGGCGAGCCGGTCTCCCGGTTCGAGGCGCGTGAAGTTGCTCAAGCGTGGGCACCGTGGTGCACGGTGGCTACCTGGCATCTGTGGCGCAGTCTGAACACAGTTGCGGTACGATATTAAATTAGGCCTAAACCTTAAGAACCGACATGCGAAATACATTCCTGGAATTTGAGCAGCCTTTGGCCGAGCTCGAAGGCAAAATCGAAGAGCTCCGCTATGTGCAATCTGATTCCGCTGTGGATATTTCAGAGGAACTCAGCCGTCTGCAGCAAAAAAGCCAGACGCTGGCCAAGAACATTTACGCCAAGCTCACGCCTTGGCAAACGGCCCTGGTTGCTCGCCATCCACAACGTCCATACACCCTGGACTATGTAAACCAGATCTTCTCGGACTTCCACGAGCTGCATGGCGATCGCATGTATGCGGACGACCTGGCCATTGTGGGTGGTCTGGCCCGTTTCAACGGTACGCCTTGCATGGTGATTGGTCACCAGAAAGGTCGTGATACCAAAGAGCGCGCCCGTCGCAACTTTGGCATGCCGCGCCCCGAAGGCTACCGTAAAGCCCTGCGCTTGATGAGGTTGGCGGAAAAATTTGGTATCCCTGTCTTTACCTTCATTGATACTCCCGGCGCCTACCCTGGTATTGGCGCTGAAGAGCGTGGCCAGTCCGAGGCAATCGGTCACAACCTGTTTGCCATGGCCAAACTGCGTGTACCTATCATCTCCACCATTATTGGTGAAGGCGGTTCGGGTGGTGCGTTGGCGATTGCCGTGGGTGACGTGGTCTCCATGCTGCAATATTCCACCTACGCCGTGATCTCGCCCGAAGGTTGTGCCTCGATTCTGTGGCGTAGTGCGGACAAGGCGCCCGTGGCGGCTGAGGCCCTGGCCATTACCGCTCCCCGTCTGAAAGAACTGGGCCTGGTCGATCGCGTGATCAACGAGCCCATTGGTGGCGCACATCGCGATCCCACCATGATGGCGCGCCAATTGGGCCGTGCCCTGGCTGATGCCTTGCGTCAGGTCTCGGGCCTGAGCACCGAACAACTGCTGGCGCAGCGTATGGAACGTCTCCTGGCCTACGGCCGTTATCAGGAAGTTCGTGCCTGATCCATTGCCTTCCAGTCAGCTGGGGGGCTTTAGCCCCTCACCCCCGCTGCTGGAGGCGCTTAACCATCACCTAAGTTTTAAAAGCGGCGATAGCGTCGCTGTCGCCTTAAGTGGTGGTGCGGACTCGGCAATGCTGGCGGTACATACCCATCTTTGGGCCAGCCGCCGCAAAGTCACACTTCATTTTTTCCATATTCATCACGGCCTGCAAGCCATTGCCGATCAGTGGCAAGCGCATGTGCATGACTTGGCTGCGCGTTTGCAGCGACCCTGTCACAGCTTGCGGGTCCAGGTACAGTCCCGCCGTCTAAGCGCAGATGGCATGGAATCCGCCGCGCGAGATGCCCGCTATCAAGGCCTGGCTGAACTGGCGCACTTTGTTGGCTTGCAGCATGTGCTGCTGGCTCATCATCAAGATGATCAGGCCGAAACGGTTCTGATGCGTTTGCTGCGAGGCACGGGTACAACCGGTCTGGGGGCGATGGCACCCCGTATGCAGCGCGATCAATTGCAGTACTGGCGACCCTGGCTGGAGCAGCCCAGGGCACTTATTCTTCAAGCCAGTGATGCGTTTGCCGCAGCCACGGGCTGGCATGCGGTACAAGATCCCACCAATATCAATCCTGATTACACCCGTGGCGCAGTGCGCGATTTGCTCACGCCTGTACTCGACGCGCGCTGGCCGGGCTGGCAAAGCCGTTTGCAGCGTCAAGCCCAGCTAAGCCGCGAAACGCAGGAAGTATTGGATAGTGTGGCCAGCCAGGACTGGCAGACACTGGAACCTGATGAAACAGGACGCAGTTTCAGTTTGGTGGCGTGGCGTAGCCTGGAGCCAGCGCGGCAAAGCCTGGTGCTCCGTTATTGGTTGCAGGAGCAGGGAGCTGGCTTGCCTACGCAAGCGCGTCTGGCAGAACTGCTCAAGCAACTGCGCGGGCTGCATGCCCGGGGGCACGACAGAAATTTGATGTGGAAGCATGGACAGAACCTGGTGCGCTGTGTGCGAGGCCGGGTGCAGATCGAATCTGCCGGTCCAGGCGACCAGCAAGCAGGCCTGGTGGCCGATCAAGCAAGTAAGTAGTTTGGGGTGGCCTGTGGCAGGAGCGTGGGCTATGGTGTTGAGTCGACAAAGTATGTGTTTTTTTGCGTGTGTATGTGGTAGAGCCTGCGCTTGGGGCACAGAAAGTCGTTAGAATAGTTGGGTTTTGTGTCTATCCCAGACCTTAGCCCTTTGATGCAGAGTAAAAGATGTCCCTGATCGTACATAAATATGGCGGCACGTCGATGGGCTCGATCGAGCGCATCCAGAATGTGGCGCGTCGGGTTGCCAAATGGCATGCCGCCGGGCACCAAGTTGTGGTGGTTCCTTCGGCCATGTCCGGTGAAACCAACCGTTTGCTAGGCCTGGCCAAAGAACTGAGCATTCAGCCTGATCCGCGCGAGCTGGATATGCTGGCCGCTACGGGCGAACAAGCCAGTAGCGCTTTGTTGGCCATGGCCTTGGCTGCCCAGGGCGTTCCCGCCCGCAGCTATGCCGGTTGGCAAGTTCCCGTCAAGACCGACAATGCCTACACCCGTGCCCGCATTAGTTCTATTGATGACACCCGCATTCGCCAGGATCTGGACGCAGGCCGTGTGGTCGTTGTGACCGGCTTCCAGGGTGTGGATGATGAAGGCAATATCACGACCCTGGGTCGTGGTGGCTCGGATACTTCCGCGGTGGCTGTTGCCGCTGCCATGAAGGCCAGCGAATGCCTGATCTTTACCGATGTGGATGGTGTCTACACCACCGACCCACGCGTCGTGCCCGAAGCACGTCGCATGAAAGTGCTGTCCTTTGAAGAAATGCTGGAAATGGCCTCTTTGGGCTCCAAAGTTCTTCAAATCCGGTCTGTGGAATTTGCTGGCAAGTACAAGGTGCCTGTGCGCGTCTTGTCCTCCATGACCGACCCCATGATTTCGCTCGAAGAAGAAATGTCTTCGGGTACGCTGATTACTTTCGAGGAAGACCAAAAAATGGAAGCTGCCGTTGTCTCTGGCATCGCCTTCAGCCGTGATGAAGCCAAGTTCACCCTGCGTGCCGTTCCCGACACCCCCGGCGTGGCCTATTCCATTCTGGGCCCCATCGCAGCGGCTAACATCGAAGTCGACATGATTTTGCAGAACCTGTCGGTTCAGGGCACCACAGACTTTTCCTTTACCGTCAGCCGCAACGACGCGCTGCGTACCAAGGAACTGCTGATGAACCAGGTCGGCCCGGCTGTGGGTGCTGGTGAAATCGTATTTGACGAAGCCGTGTGCAAAGTGTCCATCGTCGGTATTGGCATGCGTAACCACGCTGGTATTGCCAGCTCCATGTTCCGCGCCTTGTCCGAAGAGGGCATCAACATCCAGATGATCAGCACCAGCGAGATCAAGACCTCGGTGATTATTGCCGACAAGTACATGGAATTGGCGGTGCGTGCTCTGCACAAGACGTTCGAGCTGGATCAGGAAAAATAATCCCCTTAGCTATTTGCATTGGTTTTTTAAAAATGCTATAGTTACTTCTTTCCTAGAGCTGGAGACGTGGCCGAGAGGTTGAAGGTACTCCCCTGCTAAGGGAGCATACGGCTTATACCCGTATCGAGGGTTCGAATCCCTCCGTCTCCGCCAGCTGGAATTAAATCAAGCCCTTGTTTTCAAGGGCTTTTTTTATTGTCTGTCGCATAGCGCCGCCCGTGTTCGGACCCGCGCTCAAGTTTGGCTTTGTGCAAACCTGGCTCTGGTTCAGGCAGCAAGAGCGACAACAAGACGGCATCACGCCTTTCCAAACACAAGAAAAAAAATAATTGTTACTTTTTTATTTTTGCCAATTCAGGCAAAGTGAAATCGTAGAGAGTCCTTGGCGGCAGCGTTTCAAACAGCATGAATTTTTAAAGTGCAAGACTTTTCAACCCAAGGCGGTAGAGGATTGAAAAGGCTGTGTCGTTTTTGGCACAGACAAAGAAAAGCAGTCATTCCCGTGCTTACAATCGACGAATGTGTTTTACGTCGTTCAAGACGGGTGGTCTTGTTTTTTAGGGCGAGCGATGATTAAACGAGTCCTCTGTATCTGTAGCATGGCCTTGATGGGCCTGCCTTTTTTGGCGTCGTCAACTGAGCTGGCATTGGATGACCAGGTTGTGACTCGTTATGTGCAAAGCCTGGGTGAGATCTTGCCGGTGCTGCAAACCGTAGAGCGTAGCGAACCGGTTTGGGATGGCGGGCTGCCAGACGGTTTCCCACCCATGCTGGAGGTGGATCAGGTCGAGCGCGGTTCGGACATTTACCGTCAATTGAACAGCCTGACGCAAAAGTATGGCTTTGCCGGACTGGAGCAATGGGATAGCGTGGGACGCCATATCTGGCTGACTCGTCTCTATATCCAGGAGCGCGAAGATCTGGACTCGGTTTACGAGCAGCTGGATGCGCTGGAAGCGGCCTTGCGCGATAACGCACGCCAATACTCTACGGCTGAACTGGAGCAGTTGATGCGCACCTTCCAGATCAGTAAAAACCATATCCTGCGTCTGGTTGCAACCCGTAGCGATGTGCCGCCGGTACAGGCTCATCTGGCTGAACTGGACGCTGCCCTAGCTTCCCTAGAATAAGCAACTAATCCGCTTTTTCCATTTTCTCGGGCGTCGCAATGGCGTCTGTTCAAGATTTGTTACCAGCAATACTGTCCATTTGTCATATTTTGACGCTTCTTTTCTGAGCGTGACAGAGGGAATCGGGGATAATTGCGCTCTGATTGAAATCTAGTGGGAAGACTGAAGCGTCATGCGTATCATCTTGATTTTGTTGGGGGCCGCTGTGCTGGCCTACCTGATTGCCAAAGGCATACGGCAACTGATGGTGGAACGTCGTCAATTAAAAGACCAGACGCGTCAGCCACATAAAGGAAGCCGTGATGAGCACTGATAAAAATCCATTTACTAAACTGGCCGCTAAAACAAAGCCAGAAGGTGGCCCTGCCAATTACTCCAAGGGACTGAGTTTCCTGGGGGCGGCGGTTGTTATTTTCCTGATCCTGATCGTGGCCTCCATGGGCTCGTTCTTGCAGGTGGACCAGGGTGAACGTGGCGTGGTGCTGCGTAACGGTAAGCTGGTTCGCGTGGCCGAACCTGGTCTGGACTTCAAGGTTCCGTTCTTTGACACGGTACGTACCATTTCGGTACGTGATCACACGGTTCGCATGCAGCTTGAGGCGTACAGTTTTGACCAGCAGTCCGCTTCCATGGTGGCTTCGGTAACATACCGCGTTCCTGAAACTGATGTGGCTCAGCTGTATTCCGAGTACGGTTCACTCGATGCCCTGGAAGCTCGCTTGCTGGAACGTAAGGCTCTGGATGTGATCAAGAACGTGTTTGGTAAGTACACTGCTGCTCAGTCGATTCAGAATCGCGAGAAGCTGGGTGCTGACATCAACGAAGCCATGCGCGTGACCCTGGAGTCCGCTCCTTTGCAAATGATGGGCGTGCAGGTTGAGGAAGTGTCGTTCTCCAAAGCCTATGAGCAATCGATTGAAAACCGCATGTTGGCCCAGGTTCAAATTGAAACCACCCGCCAGCAAAAAGAAACTGCTTCCATTCAGGCTGAAATCAAAGTGGTTCAGGCTGAAGCAGAAGCCCGCGCTCAGCGCGAACGCTACATGGCCGAAGCTGACGGTATTCGCCTGCGTGGTGACGCCGAAGCCAAGGCCATTTCTGCCAGGGCCCAGGCATTGGCCCAGAATACCAATCTGGTCAATTTGAATGCTGTGGAAAAATGGGACGGTAAGTTGCCAGAAAGTCTGGTTCCCGGTTCCGCCATGCCATTTATTGGACTGCGTTAATCTCCAGGCAGTCACTGACCTGAACAGGTTTTCTTCGGTAGCGTTACGGGATAGGTAACGCTACCGTTTATTTTTCCAAGGAGTTACGGATGAATGAGGAAAGAAACCCGGTCCCACAAGGCGACGGTACAAACCAGTTGGTCAGTCTGCGTAATCTGACCCTGATCAATTACGCGCTGTACATCTTGTCCATGTTTGGCGGCATCACCGCCCTGGTCGCCATCATCATCAACTACATCAAGCGCGATGAAGTGCGCGGCACCTATCTGGAGTCGCACTTTGATTGGCAAATCCGTACGTTCTGGTGGGGATTGCTTGGTGTGGCGCTGTCTTTCTTGTTGATGGCGATTCTGGTCGGTTTCGTGACCATCGTGATTGTCAGCGTGTGGATTCTGTACCGTCTGATCAAGGGCCTGCTGGCTCTGAATGACGGCAAGGCGATTGCCTGATCGCCGGCTCGCCGGACCGCCGGATCAGATAGGCATCGTGTGTGTTTGGACCTGGGCCCGCATACTTTCGCGGGCCTCTTTAGGCGGCACACCAAAGCGCTGCCGAAATGCCCGGCTGAAATGGGCAGAGCTGTTGAAGCCCCAGTGATACGCAATTTCAGTGATGGTCTTGTGGTGATGGGCTAGACGGCGCAAATCCTGTTCAGCGCCTTGCAGGCGCATGGACCAAATCCAGTTTGTCAGTGAATCGGTCTCGCCTTCCCAGGCGCGATGCACAGTGCTGGCTGTCAGGCCCAGGCGTTTGGCAATCTTGCCGATATTCAGCTCGGGGTCGCGCAGATTCTCCAATACATAGGCTTTGATCCGGTCGCGCCGCACGGATCCCGTATCGTCCTTTAAGGACGGGCTGCCCAGATTCTCGGCCAGCGCTGCCACCAGAATACCGACCAGGCTGTCGGCAAGTGATAGATCCACAATAGGCCCGCCGGTTGGCGGGCAGGCCATCAGCTCGCTCACCATATAGGAGAGCAGTCGTGCCGTGCCGGATTGGGCGCTGGTTATTTTGCAGGCTGTCATATCTTCGGCATTGCGCAAACGCTTGCGCAGGATGGAGCCGGGCATAGACAGGACATACTGCTCAAAGTCCTGGTCAAACAGGAGTTGATAGGGGCGTGTGGAGTCGTACAGGGCCAGATCGCCGGGTTTCAGTGTAGCGGTCTTTTCATCCTGAATTAGTTGTCCCGCTCCTGCCACTTGAATACTGAGCAGAAAAATATCCTCGGACGCTCTGGAAATTTGCAGCGGCGTGCGCAGCACGGTCTGGGTGGTCGAGGAGATGCGAGATAGGCTGACCTCTGCCAGTTCCCGTCGCGTAATGGCCCCGAAGAAAGGGGTAGCGGAACGGGAGGGGACGGCGCACTCCAGCTGCACATAAGCTTTGTTGACGGCCTCCATCCAATAGGGGGCGCGCCGGGTAGCGGGAACTGCCGTGGTGGACCATTGCTCCATTGATGATCTCTCCGTCTTGGGTCCGAAGGCTGACAGCAGGGACCGCGGTCAACTGGACTGACTAAGTATCAGGCAAGATCTCTGGTTTGAGCCAGACCAGAAAGAGTGGCAGGGGTCGATAATTTCAGACCAGGACGACGCGGATGCAGGACTGGGGAGCAGAAGGAGTCACGGCCCGGGCAAGCTGTCCGGGCCGTGTCATCTCTTGGGATCAGGACGGCTCTTGCACTAGCAGTGCGTCCGAGTCCTGGGGATGGCTGATAGCGAATGAGGTAATCGTACTTTGCACACCTGGCTCGGGAGCCTCCGCCTTGGTCACGCTTTTGGAGTGCACTCGAGTCATAGGGTCGCGGTGCCCCAAGTCCAGTACCAGACGGGTGGCTTCAGGTTTGGAATAGTGGCCCACGGGGTCATTGATCGCCTTGGCGAAGGCAATCTCCTCCATATTCAGATCGGCAATGATCAAGCCTTCGGCATCATGAGGCAGGTAGGGAGCCAGAGTACGCCCGTCCGGTGCAAAAATCATGGAGCTGCCACCGCCCACTTTCAGCAAGGAGGCGTTGTGCTCACCCACTTCCAGCATGTCCAGCGTCTCTTGAGTAACCACACTGCTGGCGGCGATGGTAAAGCACTGGCCTTCCACCGAATAGATTTGCGAGGCGGCCATGTTCACCTTGGCACTGAGGGCGTGGGCCTGTTCGCTGTATAGCGAAAACGACGGCCAGGCAGCAATGTGAATGGCTTCATGCTGGGAGTACAGCGCGTACTTGCTCAAGGGCGACAAATGCTCCCAGCAGCATAAAGCGCCGACGCGTCCCAGTTCTGTGTCGGACACAATCAGATCACGGGCATAACCTTCACCAAATACGGTGCGCTCTACATGCGTGGGTTTGAGTTTGCGGCGTGACCATAGCATCTCGCCTTTGTCATCGATCAGGCATTGGCCCAGATACAGGCTGCCACCGCTGCGTTCGCTATAGCCCAATGCGATGAAAATGCCCAAGGTTCGCGCAGCCTGGGCAATGCGCTGAAACTCTGCGCTGTCCAGCGAGAGCGAATTGGCATAGTAACGAGCGCTGTATTTCAGTGACCAGGCCGGTGCACCTAGCCAGACGTGGAAGGGATAGCCTGGCAACCAGGTTTCACCAAATACGATCAGGTCGCAGCCTTCATCACGCGCTTGTCGAGCCAGTTCAATGGTTTTATCAACACCTGCTGCCAGGTCGTAGTTGGGAGAGGCGGCCTGTACGGCGGCTGCCCGGACGATTTTCCTTGTCTGCATACATCCTCCTTGTCGCGGTATCCGCGATCTTGATCGCCAGGCCGTGCTGCTTACAGAGCCCGGCCATCCTGTTTTGTGTCAGTTTAGGAGGGGAGAACAGTGCTGAATTGACTGACAGGCGCAGAAGGCTTGACTGGGAGTCGCAGACGTGCGGGCAGGAAGCCCCCAATCCTGACCCGGATGTCCGTGCAGTGAACGAGAAAAGTGCGGCCCGTCTGGTTTAAAGTGCGAAACTGTATTGCACTGTCAGCCCCAGGCCCACGACCCACAAAATCAGGGGGATAGGGCGCATCAGCAGGCCGGGAATGGCACGCAGGATAAAGCCGATCAGGCGGGTGAACAACCAGAGCAGGGGCGGCGATTGATCTTTTTCCTTCATATAGATGATGCCTTGCGACAGCAAAAAGGACTGCGACAAGTAGGCGGCGTAAAACACCATGCCCAGGGAAAAGGCCAGCCAGTAATACAACATGCTCATAGGATGCAAAAAGAAAGAGTACGGCGCATTATATCGGTCTGCAGCAGCTATGATCGTATTTTTGGCCGGACCTTGTGCCGGCTGTGGGTGCAGGCTTTTTGTACGAGGCAGGTATGCAAAATATTTATTCTATTGATGGGCTGGTGCCAGTGGTTCACCCCACGGCCTATGTTCATCCTACCGCTGTACTGATTGGTGACGTCATTATTGGCGAGGGCGTGTATATCGGTCCTTTGGCCAGTTTGCGCGGGGACTTCGGGCGCATCATCATGAAGGCCGGTTCCAATATTCAGGATACCTGTGTGATTCACGGCACGCCTTACCAAGACACAGTGGTGCATGAGGACGGTCATGTCGGACATGGAGCAGTGCTGCACGGCTGCGTGATCGGTCGTAACGTGCTGGTGGGCATGAATGCCGTGGTGATGGATGCTGCCGACATCGGTGCAGACAGCATTATCGGCGCCATGGCCTTTGTGAAGAAAGGTATGCAAGTGCCACCACGCAGTCTGGTGGCTGGGTCTCCGGCCACGGTGGTCAAGGAACTGGATCAGAAAGCCATTGATGGCAAGTTTTTCGGCACACGCATGTATCAGCGTCTGGCCCAGCGTTCACTGGCAACCATGCAGCGTGTGGAGCCTTTGACCGAAGTGGAAGCCGATCGCCCACGCCTGCGTGAAGATCAGATTTATCCAGTGGATAAATAAGGCAGCTCCGTCTTTCTACAGGCTTGTTGCTTGCCAAGCGCAACGCAGTTTCGGAGCCGGTCTGAAAGTGCTTGCAATATGCCACCCAGCAGCCGTTTTTACTCACGTATTTCAGGCAATAAAAAACCCCTTTAGGGCCGGAGGAGAATCCAGCATCAAGGGGTTTGTCCATTCAGTGCGAACCAGCAGGCGGGTGGGGCAGGCCCACCACGCATTGCTATTGCGCTCTGAATTTCTCCGGCTTATTTGCCAGCTGCAGCCAAAGCCTGTTTCCAGGCTTCGATGACTGTTTCGTACTCAGCAGCAGCCTTCAAAGGATCGATGTTGGCCACTTTGATCTGATCCAGGTTAGGCAACTTGGTCAGCTCGGCCACATTGATGTCGCTGCGAGTAGGACGGCGGAAGTTCTCCACCAGCTCGGCTTCCTGTACTTCTTTGGAGAGCAGAACGTCGACCAGTTTGCGAGCCGCTTCCTGGCCGTTCTTGGGGTTCTTGATTACGGCTACGCCTTCAGGAGCGATGAAGGTACCGTCTTCAGGGTAGATCAGCTCAATGCCTTTCTGACCACCGGCCACGTAGGCGTAGGCCGCGTATTCCATGGTCACGCCCAAGGGGTACTCGCCGTTAGCCACGCTTTTGTAGACCTGGCCCGAGCTCTTGGACACGATCACGTTGGCTGCCAGCTTTTGCAGGCCTTCTGCACCGTACAGTTGGTAGATGCCATAAACCTGGTCGTAGGCACTGCCCGATGATGCGGGGTCACCAATAATGACCTTGCCTTTCCACTGAGGATCGAACAGATCGGACCAGGTTTTTGGAGCGGCCTGGCCTTTCAGTTGGCGCTCGTTGGCCATGATGACCATGACGTGGGCGTTGGAGCTGGTCCACAGGCTGTCCTTGCCGTGGAAGGCTTCAGGAATGGCCTTGTTCTCGGGCGATTCGTAGGCTTCAAAGTTCTGCTGGAAAGCCGCCATGGTGCCGTAGCCAGTGCCCCATACCACGTCACCCAGCGGGTTCTGTGCTTCGGCTTCGATACGCTTCATCAAGGCACCAGCGCCCGAGGTCACTTGTTGAATGGACAGGTCAGACGCGGTCTTGCGAGCAATTTCCAGCGCCGTATCAATGGTTTGCACATTATTGGGCGTGTACATCACGGCATTGGCGGCCAGGGCGGCACCGGACAGGGACAGGGCGCCGACACTGAGGGAGAGTGCCAGACCAGTTTTCAGAAAACGTGTAGTCAGCATAGTGAGCCTTTTTAGATTAGCGGCTGGAAAACAGATCCAGCTTGAGAAAACGGATAGCCAGATAAATCGGCACCAGAATCACGACCATCAAGATCACCCCATAGGCCGAAGCGCGGGCCAGGAAGCCAGCGTCGATCTGACGGAACATCTGGATGGGCATGGTCTCCATGCCACCGTAATACAGCACGATAGTGGCGGAAATTTCAGCCAGCGAAGTGACCCACATCAGGATGGCTGCGCCCAGAATGGCGGGCTTCATCAAGGGCAGAACCACTTTGAAGAAACTCTGGAAGGGGCTGACACCCAGATTGATGGAGGCCTCCTCGATAGAGTCGGGAATGTTGTAGAGCGAGGCCGAGGCCGAGCGAATGGAGAAGGGTACTTTACGCACAAAGTATGCGCCGGCCATGATCACCCAGGTGCCGGTCAGTACCAGCATGCCGCTGTTGTAGGTCTGGATCAGGGCAATACCCAGCACGGTGCCGGAAATGGCCAAAGGCAGCATCACCATATAGTCCAGCGCGGTTACCACGAACAGGCGCTTTTTCACGATCAGGTAACTGCAGATCGTGGCAAAGCAGGTGCCTGCAAGAGTGGCGACACTGGCCAGCATCAGCGAGTTCAAAATGGGCTCGGGAGCGTAGCGCAGGGCACGCTCCATATTGTCCAGCGTGAAGGTTCCGTATTGCATGACCGGGCCGCTGGCTTTGGTGAAGGCACCAATCAGCACGATAAAGGCCGGAATCAGCGAGAAGGTCACAAACAGCACCGCACCCACGGTCAGCAGGATACCGGCCAGGCCTTGAGCGCGAACCGGGCGCGGGGCGCGGCCTTGCTGCATCTGGAAGGTCTTGCGCTCCAGGACCCGCTTCTGGATGAACAATACCGCACCGACCAGAATCACGGACACCACGGCCAGCACACCTTGCATGGTGGGGTTACCGCTCATCTCGGACAGAAAGGTGGTGTAGGTCAGCGAGGACAGCACATCGACCTGACCACCCAGAATCATGGGGATGGAGAAGTTGTCCACGGCCAGCGTGAACACAATCATGGCATTGACCAGCAGGGCAGGCATCAGCACCGGGAAGGTGACGCTGAGCGCGCGCTTGAAATTGCTGGCGCCCAGGTTCACGGCGGCTTCTTCCAGCGTGCCGTCAATGGCCTTGAGCGCAGCCAGCATGCCGATATACACATAGGTGTAATCGTTCAGGATCAGCACATAGGACATGCCAAACCAGCCGTAGAAACTGGGCAGGTCAATACCAATGCTTTCCAGGGCCAGACGCACCACACCGTTATTGCCCAGCAGCATCAGCCAGGCCTGCGAGACGATGATGTCCGGCAGCACAATGGTGGTCAAAGGCAAAATCGCCACGATGGCCTTGCCGGGGAAGTCGTAGCGGGCCACTACATAGGCCAGCGGCGCACCCAGCAGCAGCGTTCCTATCGTGGAGATCAGCCCCAGCTTGATGGTGTTGAAGAAGGCCTCAACATAGCGAGGGTCGCTAAAGAAGGTTTCAAAGCCGTGCAGGCTGGGCAGGCCTGTTGCCGGGTCGATCACGCTTTGATAGAACAGGGAGGCGAGTGGCCAGACAACCCAGAACACCAGCACCACCAGACAGACCAGGGCGGGCAGGAACCAGGGAGAACGAAGGGCCAGGGGTCTTGCAGCAATAGCCATGGGTCTTACGCCTCGACCAGACGACATTCAGGGCTAAAGCTCAGGTTCACCGAAGCACCTGCAGACAGATGCGGGTCCTGGGCAGCGGCAACGTCGGCAATAATTTGCTTGCCGTCGTTCAGCTTCAGGCTGTAGGCCGTTTTGGTTCCCAGATACTGGCGAGCCACGACTTGAGCCGGAATGCTGCTGGCCTGAGCCTCGGTATGCAGGGTGATGTTTTCGGGGCGCACTGCCAGCAGCACTTGGCCGACAGGGGGCGGGTTGTTCACCAGAATGTGCCCACCCGCAATGCTGACGGTGGTGTGACCGTCCTCCACATGCACGCCCAGGGTGTCGATCAGATTGGCTGCGCCAATAAAGTCGGCGGCATAGGCAGTGCGTGGTGTGGAGTACATGGCTTCGGGGGTATCGAGCTGGTCGATACGGCCCTGGCGCAGCAAGGCAATACGGTCCGACATGGACAGGGCTTCTTCCTGATCATGCGTCACGAAAATAGCGGTGATATTGGATTCCTGCTGCAATTCGCGGATGACCTGGCGCATTTGAATACGCAGCTTGGCATCCAGGTTGGACAAAGGCTCGTCCATCAGCAGAACACGGGGTTCAATCACCAGGGCGCGGGCCAGGGCTACACGCTGGCGTTGGCCTCCGGACAGCTCAGCTGGGTAACGCTCGCCCATGCCACCCAGTTCCACACGCTCCAGAATGTAGGCGACTTTTTTCTTGATCTCGCTGCTGCTGACTTTGCGTACCCGCAAGCCGTAAGCCACATTGTCAAACACGGTTTTATCGGGGAACAGCGCGTAGTCCTGGAACACCATGCCGGTCTCACGCTTGTGCGCGGGCAGGTAGGTAATGTCTTCCTTGTCCAGAAACAGGCGGCCTTCATCAGGAATGATGAAACCGGCAATCATGCGCAGCAAGGTTGTTTTGCCGCAGCCGCTGGGCCCTAATAAAGTGAAGAACTCGCCATGCCGGATTTGCAGGCTCAGTTCATTGATGATGGTATTGCTGCCGTAGCGTTTCACTACGTGATCGATGTGGATGTCTGCCATGGGGATAGATCAGCCTGGGACTGAGTAATGCAGGTAAACCGCGCATCAAGGGGGCGGTTGCCTAGGCTTTGAAAAGAAGTGGTTCAGCGGCCAGTAGCGACGCAAACATCACCGGGGCGTGAACACGAACATTAATTACAAGTTAGTGACAAGTTTTATAGGAAGTTGCTATCTTAGCAGCAGGCCAATGCTTGTAGTTTTAATTATCAGGCGTCTAAGTCCGTAGCAAAGGCTGATCTACTCAGTGTTACCCAGTGGGCAAGAAAAAAAAATTCCGTCGAACAGGCATCATATTGCGATAATCAGGTGGTAGTAATGTGTCTTGCTTTTTCGTCTAAAGCGGTCTAGTGCGGGTCGGGGTTTCTTGTGTCAAATAAAGGCCCTTATAGTGAGTTCAAAAAGAATGACAGTTTCCTGCAAGGGGCAGGAGTGGGAGAGGGACACTAAAGGGTAGGTTTCTATCCTGTTCAGGCCGGTCTTCACCAGGCCTGTTTTTTGCACATCCGAATTTATAGATGGTGTTCCGGTGTTGAGGGCAAACACACACCGGGCCGGAGAGGTTGTTGGGTCGTGTCCACGTGGTGACAGACTCACCCATCCGGGTACTGCACGTCGTCAGAGATCGTAGAAGTTAGTTAATTAACTGGAGATTGAAGATGCGACTGGGTGTACTAAGCCCCCGGGGGACCGGGGAAAAGAGGGTAGCGGCCACGCCCGATACCATCAAGGCTTACCGCAAGGCGGGCCATGATGTGATTATCGAGGCGGGTGCCGGACAGGGGATTGCCAGCTCGGATGCCGATTACGAGGCAGCAGGGGCAACGATAGGAGATCCCTATCAAGCCACCGTGCTGCTGGTAGTGGGCCCGGCTGATGTTGATTCGGCGCGTTTGCGTGCCGAGCATGTGGTCGTCGGTATGCTGGACCCTTACGAAAGTCAGGGTCTGGACAGGCTGGCTTCTTCGGGCTGCCAGGCGTTCGCCCTGGAGCTGATCCCGCGTACCACGCGGGCGCAAAGCATGGACGTTCTGTCCTCGCAGGCCAATATCGCGGGTTATGCCGCTGTGCTGAAAGCGGCCACCTTATATCCCCGGTTCTTTCCCATGATGATGACCGCGGCGGGTACCGTCAAAGCGGCCCGTGTCGTGGTGCTGGGCGCGGGTGTGGCCGGTTTGCAGGCGATTGCCACGGCACGTCGTCTGGGGGCGGTGGTAGAAGCCTCTGATGTGCGTCCTGCCGCTCGTGAGCAGATCGAGTCCCTGGGCGGCAAGTTTATTGATGTGCCCTACGAGACCGATGAAGAGCGCGAAGCGGCACAAGGGGTAGGCGGTTATGCCCGTCCCATGCCTGCCTCCTGGTTGCAACGGCAGGCGGCGGTGGTGGCGGCACGTTGTGCCCAGGCCGACGTCATCATTACTACGGCCTTGATTCCGGGGCGGCCCGCCCCGCGTCTGATTGCCGAGGAAGTGGTGCAGTCCATGCGGGCAGGTTCGGTCATTGTTGACCTGGCTGCGGCCCGTGGCGGCAACTGCGCCTTGACCGAAGCCGACCAGATTGTGGAGAAATATGGCGTGACCCTGGTGGGCGAGACCAACTTCCCGGCCCGTGTGGCTGCGGATGCGTCTGCCTTGTATGCACGCAATATTCAACAGTTCCTGGGCTTGATGCTCAAGGATCAGTCTGACGAGCTGCATATCCCTGCGGACGACGACATTGTGAATGCCAGCCGTGTTGTACAGGGTGGCAAACGACTCTTTCCACAGCAGGGAGCCTGACGCCATGGATATTATTTCTCCCCTGGTCATTAACCTGATCATCTTTGTGCTGGCCATTTACGTGGGTTACCACGTGGTCTGGACAGTGACGCCCGCTTTGCACACGCCCTTGATGGCGGTGACCAACGCGATTTCGGCCATCATTATTGTGGGCGGGATGCTGGCAGCGGCCCTGACCGAAAGCCCTTGGGCGCAGGCGATGGGCATTATTGCCACCGCGCTGGCCTCGGTAAACGTGTTTGGTGGTTTCCTGGTAACCCGCCGCATGTTGGAAATGTTCAAAAAGAAGGGCGCTAAAAATACGCCCAAGGAAGGGCAGTCATGATTTCCATGAATACCGTTACCTTGTGCTATTTGTTGGCCTCGGTGTGTTTCATTCAGGCCCTGAAAGGCTTGTCGCATCCAGCCAGTTCGCGTCGTGGCAACTTGTTTGGCATGGTGGGGATGGCCTTGGCCATTGCGACCACAGCCGTGCTGATTTATAGCCTGGCCCCTGAAGGCAAAGAGCTCTCTGGTCTGCTGCGGGTTCTGATTGGTCTGGTGATTGGTGGCGTGCTGGGTACCGTCATGGCACGCCGTGTCGAGATGACCAAGATGCCGGAACTGGTGGCCTTCATGCACAGCATGATTGGTCTGGCGGCGGTAGCCATTGCGATTGCCGTGGTGCTGGAGCCGGTGGCCTTCGGCATTGGCTCGGCCGAGGTGGCTCTGCCCATGGGTAACCGTGTGGAGCTGGCTTTGGGCGCGCTGGTCGGTGCCATTACCTTCTCCGGTTCGGTGATCGCGTTTGGCAAGCTGTCGGGCAAGTACAAGTTCCGACTGTTCCAGGGCGCACCCGTTACCTTCAAAGGTCAGCACATGCTGAACCTGCTGCTGGGTCTGCTGGCCCTGGCTTGCGGCGTGATCTTTGTGATGACCCAGGCATGGTGGGCCTTTGGTGTGCTGCTGGCCTTGTCCTTCCTGCTGGGCGTGATGCTGATCATCCCGATTGGCGGCGCAGACATGCCCGTGGTGGTGTCCATGCTGAACAGCTATTCGGGCTGGGCAGCAGCAGGGATTGGTTTTTCCCTGAACAACTCCATGCTGATCATTGCCGGTTCGCTGGTGGGTTCCTCCGGTGCGATTCTGTCTTACATCATGTGCAAGGCCATGAACCGCGCCTTCTTCAACGTGATTCTGGGCGGTTTTGGTGCCAATCCGGAAGCGGCTGCGGGTGGTGCAGATCAGGGTAATCGTTCGGTGAAATCCGGCAGTGCTGAAGATGCCGCGTTCATGATGAGCAATGCCGAGTCCGTGGTGATTGTGCCTGGTTATGGTTTGGCCGTGGCCCGTGCTCAACACGCCTTGAAAGAGCTGTCGGACAAGCTGACCAGCCAGGGTGTGAATGTGCGCTACGCCATCCACCCGGTCGCCGGTCGTATGCCTGGCCATATGAACGTCTTGCTGGCCGAGGCCGAAATGCCTTACGAGCAGGTCTTTGAAATGGACGACATCAATAGCGAGTTTGCTCAAACGGACGTGGTGCTGGTACTGGGTGCCAACGACGTGGTCAACCCGGCCGCCAAGAACGATCCGGCTTCGCCGATTGCGGGCATGCCGATTCTGGAAGCCTACAAAGCTCGCACCGTGATCGTGAACAAGCGCTCCATGGCTGCTGGTTATGCTGGTCTGGATAACGAGCTGTTCTATATGGACAAGACCATGATGGTGTTTGGCGATGCCAAAAAGACCATCGAAGATATGGTCAAAGCGCTGTAAGACGAGTCCGTCTTCGCGCTGGCAGTAAAAAGCGCTCTGGTTCCTTGCGGGCCAGAGCGCTTTCTTGTTGAGTAGAGCGAATTTAGAACTTGGGGCCGGAGCGCAATTGCTCGCATATCTGCTTGCGCTGCTCGGCAGTGGCTTTTTGCAGATCCTGACGGCCACGGTCCAGGCCTTGCTCAAAGGCTTTATCAAAGTCCTCGTCGTTCAGGCCCATGCTTTGAATGGAAGACTTCTGCTGTTTTTTCATCTCATCAAGCTGGGTCTGGCTGTAGTCACCGCAAACTTCGGCGGCAGCGTGCATGGCTCCGCCCATTTGCGCCAGCTGAATGGCAGGGCCGCTATCCTGGGCGTAGCTATTGGCGCTGGCCAGAAGGAGGGCCGCTAAAGGCAAAAGAAGTTTTGTGCGCTCAAACATGGTCAATCCTGTCGATTAAGAGGAGGTCCGCGCAGACACTGTGGTCTAACAAGAGCAGGCAGGCTCTGTCTGGGCGGAAGTCGCTACTTTACACCGCTTGTCCCTTTACGGTTGAGGCCGTAGGGGCGGGAAAGTGCAACAGACATTGTGCCCGGTCTGCAGTCGTGGAGTTTTGATCTGTTTGCAGGTAAGCGGCGGTATGCAGGGTAAAAGCAGCAGGCAAAGAAAAAGCCCTGATGACGATGTCATCAGGGCTGATCTTTTCAGAGTCTCATCCATTGGGTTTGACCCCACGAGTTCTAACTCTGGTCGCTGATTTCCGTGAAGAAACCAACTTGAATATGGCGCGGCTGGCAAGATTCGAACTCACGACCCCTTGGTTCGTAGCCAAGTACTCTATCCAACTGAGCTACAGCCGCTAAAGAAGTGAAACTATAGCAGACTATTTATCAGCATGACAAGCCTAAAAAGCATTTTTCTTGAAATAAGTGCGAAATTTTTCTGAAAACACGGGAAAATAAGGATTTGGAGGGGTGTGCGGGGCAGGGGGCTGCGGATTTAACCCGGCACTTTGTAGTGTTTTTAAGCCAGGGTATGGATGACCTTGCCGATGCAAGAGTGACTTGCTGCTTGGGGAGTGGAGCCATTACTCTTTGTGCGGTTGCGTCAGAATCGAACGTGATGATGCGGCTGTCACCAGTTAATTAGCAGCAGTTTAGCTGCATCAGGAGTTACAGGCATGGTTCCATTCGGCTTGAGTCCGGCACAGTTTCAGCAGCGTTATAAACGGTGTTTGGAGCGCGCCTCAAAGCATTTTATTGCCGAACTGCGTACCTTGTTTGCCTTGCCTGTGCCAGATAGTGTCGCGGATGCCGAGGTGCAAATCTTCTTTGGTGAAGACGGCCTGGAAACTCCGTCGGCATGGATTTACTACCGTGGTGACAATAATAAAGTAGACAGCAACGACCCTTCCATTTTCCCCGGTAGGGCCATGGAGCTTTCTCTGGGTTTGGGCAAGATGGACGCCTTCCACGAAGACTATTTCCTGGATGACGAGTTTGATGGCTTGAGTATTGCCGCCAATACTATCCAAGCGTGGTTTGCAGAGTGCTGGTGGAAAGCGGGTGGGTGGAGCTATGCCGTCCCCGTGACAGCATGGGTGCACGATGGCTTTGGTGACGGTGCGGGTATTGAGTTGTCTGAAAGGCGATAAGGCCTCGTAGCAATAGAGTTCCTAACTATATAAAGCCATAACCGCTATTGCTCGTTCTATTTCTTCGTTCAAGCCTGCTCGTATTGCTTATTGCTATTGTGGGTGCAGGTTTGAGCGACGCTCGGCAGTGTAGTGGTGCCGTCTGATATCCGAGTAGAAAGCAAAAAAGCCATTTCCGAAGAAATGGCTTTTTTACTGAATATGGCGCGGCTGGCAGGATTCGAACCCACGACCCCTTGGTTCGTAGCCAAGTACTCTATCCAACTGAGCTACAGCCGCTAAAGAAGTAGAAATATAGCACGGCTATTTTTACTTGTCACCAAAATATCAACAAATTTTACTGAAATCGTCTTTTTTTATGTTTTTCGGGGTCGGCTGGCAGGCTGTAAAGCCAGAGATGGCAAGGCGTGCAGTGGGACAACAGTGAATCTCTTTATTTTTGGTCTTGGGGGCTCGTCTTGGTGGTCCTTTAGGCGCGCCAGACAGAAACTTCGAACAGTCTGCCCCGGATGACTTGCCCCGCAGGGCACAAAGTCGCATTATTACGCCATTGTTTTGGAGCCCACTGTAATGGATCTGTCGAAAATTACCTGCACTGAAGATTTCCGCCTGGCGGCCAAACGCCGCGTGCCCAAGATGTTTTATGACTACGCCGACTCCGGCTCCTGGACGCAGGGCACGTATCATGCGAACGAGCAGGATTTTCACAAACTGAAATTCAAACAGCGTGTGGCCGTGGACATTGACCATCGCAGTCTGAAGACCAAGCTTCTGGGCCAGGATGTTGCCATGCCCGTGGCTATTGCCCCTACCGGCCTGACCGGCATGCAGCACGCCGATGGTGAAATGCTGGCGGCTTTGGCCGCACGGGATTTTGGTATTCCTTTCACCCTGTCCACCATGAGTGTGTGCTCGCTGGAGGACGTGGCCCAGGCTACCCGTGCCCCGTTCTGGTTTCAGCTTTATGTGATGCGTGATCGCAGCTTTATTGAAAACCTGATTGCGCGTGCCAAAGCGGCCAACTGCTCGGCCCTGGTGTTGACTCTTGACTTGCAGGTCTTGGGCCAGCGTCACAAGGACATCAAGAATGGCTTGACCACGCCTCCACGCCTGACTATTCCTAATTTGCTGAATCTGGCGACCAAGCCGTACTGGTGCCGCAATATGCTGCGCACGCATCGTCGCAGCTTTGGCAACATCGTCGGCCACGCCAAGGGGGTATCGGATCTGCGCTCCTTGTCTACCTGGACGGCCGAGCAGTTCGACCCGAGCCTGAACTGGAAAGATATCGAGTGGATCAAGAATGCCTGGGGCGGCAAGCTGATTGTTAAAGGCATTATGGATGCGGACGATGCACGTTATGCCGTGGATAGCGGGGCTGATGCCTTGATCGTGTCCAATCACGGTGGCCGTCAGCTGGATGGCGCGCCATCCTCAATTTCCTGCCTGCCTGCGATCAGCAAGGCGGTAGGTGACAAGATCGAAGTGCTGGTCGATGGTGGTATTCGCAGCGGTCAGGATGTGTTGCGTGCCCGCGCCTTGGGCGCTCAAGGTGCCATGATTGGCCGTGCTTTCCTGTATGCCTTGGGTGCGGCGGGGCAGGCCGGTGTGACCCGTTTGCTGAAATTGATGGCGAATGAGCTGGACGTGTCCATGGCGTTTTGCGGTCGTACCGATATCAATCAGGTAGACCGCTCCATCTTGCTCAATCCCGATATTTTTGATCGCCCCGGTTATTGAAGCCCGATATGCAAGGGCCCTGGCTGGACGGGTAAATGACCTCGTCCGTGGGGCCCGTTCAGATCCAGTACAGGGCCAGCCGGCACAATGCCCGTCGGGTTCAGATGGCGGTGACTGCTGTAGTAATGGGTCTTGATGTGATCCAGGCTGACCGTGCTGGCCACGCCAGGCATTTGGTACAGCTCCAGCATGTAGTTCCACAGATTCGGATAATCAATCAGACGGCGCAGATTGCATTTGAAATGGCCAACATAGACCGGATCAAAGCGAATCAGGGTAGTGAACAAGCGCCAGTCGGCCTCGGTCAGTTGCGTGCCAGTCAGGTAGCGCTGCTGGCTCAGGCGAGCCTCCAGCCCGTCCAGGCTGTCAAACAGGGCATGAACTGCTGTGTCGTAGGCGGCTTGTGAGCGGGCAAAACCTGCTTTGTAGACCCCGTTATTGACGGTGTCATACACATGGGCATTGATCTGGTCGATTTCGCCCAGCAGCTCGGCAGGTGCCATATCCAGGCTGCGCGCGCCCAAAGTATCAAAGGCGCTATTGAAAATACGCATGATCTCGGCCGACTCGTTATTGATGATTGTGCCGCGCTGTTTGTCCCACAGTACGGGCACGGTAATGCGCCCCGTAAATTGCGGGTCCGCCTTGGCATAGAGCTGATGCAGGAACTGCGCATCCATGACCGGGTCCGGCACCACGCCCTCCGCCGGTTCAAAGGTCCAGCCCTGATCGCCCATGATGGGGTTCACCACCGACACTGAAATCAGCTTTTGCAGCCCCTTTAATTCGCGCATGATCAAGGTGCGATGCGCCCAGGGGCAGGCCAGCGAGACATACAGATGATAGCGATTGGCCTGGGCAGGCTGCGCTGCCTGGCCGTCCGGGCCGGGGCCGCCGTCGGCGGTAATCCAGTCCCGGAAGGCAGACTGGGCACGTTGAAATGTATGGGACTGGGTGCTGCTGACAGGCTCTTTGCTATGCCATTGTCCATCTATCATCATGCCCATCTGTGTACTCCGTTTTAGCCTTTCAGCTTGATTGCAATTTCAGCGATATGACGGCCCTGGTAGCGGGCGCCGTCCAGCTCGTTCTGGCTGGGCTGACGTGAACCGTCGCCACCGGCAATGGTGGATGCGCCGTAGGGGCTGCCGCCAGTGACTTCGTTCAGCAGTGTCTGGCCTGCAAAGCTGTAAGGCAGGCCCACCACAATCATGCCAAAGTGCATCAGGTTATGAATAATGGACAGTAGCGTCAGCTCCTGTCCGCCGTGTTGGGTGGCGGTAGAGGTAAAGGCGCCGCCTACCTTGCCATTGAGTGCGCCGCGCGCCCACAGGCCACCGGCCTGATCCAGAAAACTGGCCATTTGCGAGCTGATGCGCCCGAAACGGGTGCCGGTGCCGACAATGATGGCGTCGTAGTTTTCCAGGTCGCCAATAGTGGCTACCGGGGCGGCTTGATCCAGCTTGAAATTCGCTTTCTGGGCCACCGCTTCCGGGACCAGTTCGGGGACACGCTTGATGTCCACCGTTGCGCCAGCGCTTTGTGCACCTTCGGCAACCGCTTGGGCCATTTTTTCTACGTGGCCATAGGCGGAGTAATAGAGAACCAGGACTTTTGCCATTTGAACTTCTCCAGAAAAGCGATCAACAAGGAATCGGACGGGGCAGCGGCCACAGGGCTAAGCCGGGGCGTAGCTGCTATAACGATAATAGTCGTGCCACGCCCGCTCTGCCAAACCTCTGGACGGATTGTTTTGTGTCAGAGTCTGTCTTGCAAAGCGGGTGGCCGTCCCGGGGAGCATCAGCCTGGCAGCAGGGCGTAGGTGGTGGTGGCGTGGGCGGCCAGTCGACCTTGCTCGTCCAGCAGCTTGATGTCGCCAAAGACCATGCTTTTGCCACGTTTCAGCACTTGGGCGTGTACCAGCACATCCCCCTGGCTAACCGGGCGTACAAAGCTGGTGTTCAGTGAAACTGTAGTCATGGGGTGAAACTCCCCCAGGCTTTGACTGACAGCCAGCACCATGGCGGTATCGGCTGCCGCCATATACACCTGACCGCAGACCACACCGGCCACGTGCGTCAATTGATCTGAAAAAGGCAGGCGTAGAACCACGCCGTCTTCATTCATGTTTTCTACACGCAATTTCAGGGCTTGCACCCAAGGGGCAAATAGCGTGTCCAGCAAGTGTTGGCTTTGCTCAAGAGTCATCAGGGATCAGCCGCAGTAAACAGAGGTAATTTTGTTTTGTTCGTCCACGCGGATGTTCAAACGGGTGGGATCGTAGTCCGTGGTGTACATGCGGTCCGGAGCCAGGACGCGGGCTTTTGCCGCACCGGCCTGTTTGACCAGACGTTCAACTTGGCTTTGGCTGGCGGTTTGACCGGCTGGATTCAAGGCGTCCGCATTGCACAGACCACCAGAAGAGTCGCTGAACGAAGAAGTCGAGCTTGTTTGCGCGCTATTGCCCGTGGCCGTGCAAGCAGCCAGCAAAACGGCGGGAAGGACGCTAAGTAGTACGGAGAGTCGCATGGGAAATCCTTAAAAGCAGCTGGGAAGCATTCAGCTTGAAGGATTAATAATACCTGTTCTAGGCGGGGCGTTTAAGGCCTTTGACACTGCGTTTTGTGGTGGTTTTGCCCGGCTTGACGGACACCTCGGGATGCTGGGCAATCGAGTAGCGCAAGGGGGCCTTGGCCCAGGCGCCCGCGTACTCTACGCCGATGCGTGGGCTGATCAGAATTTGCTCCGGCGGCAGGGCGGGGGCGTCCAGCCAATGCATGGCAGGGGTGCAGGCATCTGCACCGTTATAAGCTTTGTCTATACCCAGCCCTTTGCACAATCGTCCGGGGCCTGACAGGGACGGGCCATCCTCAGGCGGCGTCCATTGCGCCGCCCGCAGCAAGACCGCCGTACCATCGCCTTCAACACCGCTGACGATATTCATGCAGTGGTGCAGGCCGTAGATCAAATACACATAGGCGTAGCCTGCCGGGCCGAACATCAGTCGCGTGCGCTCGGTGATACCGCGTCGGCTGTGGGCGGCCTGATCCTGGGGACCCAGATAGGCTTCGGTTTCTACAATGGTGGCGCAGCGCTGCCCGCGCTCGTCATTCAAAACCAGGGTTTTGCCCAGCAATTCCAGGGCAACGTAACGCGGATCACGGGCAAAGAACGCACGTGGAAGGTACAGCGCGGATTCAGTCATTTCCGGGAATCTGCTCCAGCTTGTTCAACCAGGCCTGCTTTTGCTCCTTGGGTAAAAAGGAGGAGCGCAAGCTATTGGCTGCCAGAGTGCGTAAATCGGCCTCCCGCAGATTCAGGGCCTGGGCGGTTTGCAGGTAGTTGTCCAGCAGATAGCCGCCAAAATAGGCTGGGTCGTCCGAGTTCACGCAGACATTCAGGCCGCGATCCAGCAAATGCTTCAGATTGTGCTGGTGCAGGCTATCAAAAACCTTGAGCTTGATGTTGGACAGAGGACAGACCGTCAAGGAAATGGCGTGGTCGGCCAAATACTGCATCAGGGCCGGGTCGTCCTGGCTGCGCACGCCATGGTCGATGCGTTCTACTTTCAGAAGCTGAAGGGCATCGCGTACATAGCTGGCCGGGCCTTCCTCACCCGCGTGGGCGACCAGTCGGAAACCCAGCTCTCGGCAACGGGCATAAACCTTCTCGAATTTGGCGGGCGGGTTGCCCTTTTCCGAGGAGTCCAGGCCAATGGCAATCCACAGGTCGGAATACTGATTGCGCAAGGGCAAGGCGGCTTCCAGGGTGTCAAACGCCTCGGCTTCGCTCAGGTGGCGCAGGAAGCTCAAGATCAGATAGCTGCTGATCCCCAACTCGGATCTAGCCTGGCGGGCGGCGCGGGCAATCCCGGCAAACACGGTTTCCATGGCGATCCCGCGTGCCGTGTGCGTCTGCGGGTCAAACATGATTTCCGTGTGGACAATGCCATCGGCCTGGGCGCGCAGAAAGTAGGCCCAGGTCATGTCAAAGAAATCCTGCTCGGTGATCAGAACCCCCGCCCCGGCGTAGTACAGGTCCAGAAAGGACTGCAAGTCGGTGAACTGATAGGCGGCGTGCAGGCTGGCCTGATCGGGATAGGGCAGCGTAATGTGATTGCGCTGGGCCAGCTTGAAGATCAAGTCCGGTTCCAGCGTGCCTTCGATATGAAGGTGCAGTTCAGCCTTGGGCAGTTGGCGGGTAAATTCGCGTAGGGAAAAGGCGGAATCAGACACGGGGCGCTCCTGGTAGGCAGAATATGCGCCCCATTATACGAAGGCAAAGGCCTGGGGTCAGGCGTCCTTGCCACGCAGGGCGGCAATGGCCAGAAAGAGCCAGGCCAGAATCATGGCTACTCCGCCAATAGGGGTAATCGCGCCCAGCCATTTCACGCCGCTAAGCACCAGAATGTACAGGCTGCCGCTGAAAATCAGTACGCCAGCCAGCATCAGAATTGCGCTGCGCGACTGCCAGGTCGCATTCAATTGCGAGCCCAACGCGGCAATCAGCAGCAAGCCCAGACCATGCAGCAATTGATACAGCACGGCCGTGTGCCAGGTTGCCAATGCCGAAGCGTCAACCATGGCGCGCAGGGCGTGGGCACCAAACGCGCCCAGGCCTACGCCCAAGGCCATAATCAGTGTGCCCAGGCACAGAATGGATCGTGATTTCATGTCGTTCCTTGCAAGTCGCTGCGGTCGCAGCGCGGAGGGAGGCCAGTGCTATTATCGAACAAAAAAATTGGCTTTGTCTGCAAGGAGACAGCATGCAAGAAATAGCTCCGGTCGCCCCTGATGCACAAGACGTTGTGGTGGCCGCGTATCGCTATCAGTCTGGCCAGCCAGCACAGGCTTTGGATATTCATCACCTGCCTGTACACGATCCCTTGAAGGACGGCTTTATCTGGATTGGTTTGAAAGACCCCAGCGAGGCGATCTTGCGCGAAGTAGGGGGGCAACTGGGTCTGCCAGACAATGCCGTTGAAGAATTGATAGCCCCTCATCGCCGTCCCAAATTGCTGGAGTTCAGCAATTGCCTGATTGTGGTGGCGGTAACCTTGGGCCTGAAAGATCTGCGCCCACTTTTTGGTACTACGCAGATTCTGATTGCCCACGGCTTGTTGCTGACGGTGCGGCGTGGTTCCAACAGCAGCTATTTAGAGCTGCGTGCCCGTCTGGAAAGCACACCGGCCTTGCTGGAGCGGGGCAGTGATTTTGTCGCCTCGGAGTTGCTGGATCTGATTGTGGACCAGTATCAGACTTGCCTGGAACAAACCGAAAAGGCGGTAGAGGCCATTGAACAGCAATTTCTGATTCGGGGCTTCAAGGAAAACGATGTACGGCGTATTTATCGTTTACGGCGCGATTTGCTGCGCGTGTATAACGCGGTAACGCCATTGGCGGAGCTAAGCCGTCGTTTGTCGCGCATCGAGCTGGCGTATGTGGATGCGGAAAGTCGGGCATATTTCGGTGAAGTGGCAGACCGCATTGCCCGCACTTCCGAATTTATTAACAGCCTGCGGCAAGCCCTGGCCTTCGCCTTTGAAGGTGGCTTGATGATAGGGCAGATGCAGCAGACTGACACTACCCGCAAGCTGGCGGCCTGGGCGGCCATTTTGGCCGTGCCGACCGCGGTGGCGGGGATTTACGGCATGAACTTCAAATTCATGCCCGAGCTGGAATGGACGCTGGGCTACCCCCTGGCCTTGGGCCTGATGGGCAGCGTGTGCGGATTTTTGTACTGGAAATTCAAAAAGGCCAAATGGCTCTAGATTAAGAGACGGGGCAAGACGGCCGGAATCAAGGAGGCGAGATGGGTCTGGAACAGCAGTTACAGAATCAGGTGCCGGATTTGATGAATGACGATCTGTTTGGCGAAGATCCGGCTTTACAACATTGGCAAAGCAAGCTGGCCTCCCAGGAGGCTCGGCAAGCGCTGGCGGACTACGGCCAGAAACTGGGCTCTGCCCATTGGCGCGAGCAAGGTGCCTTGGCTAATCGCCAGCCGCCGCAATGGCGAGGCTGGTCTGCCCAAGGGCAACGAGTTGATCAGGTGGATTTTCATCCCGCCTGGCATCAATTGATGAGCCTGGGCATGGAGCAGGGCCTGCATATCTGGCCCCATCAGTCCGAACCTGGCCAGCACCTGCAACGAGCCATGGGCTTTTACATGCATGGTCAGATTGAGGCGGGCACCTTGTGTCCCTTGACCATGACGCGCGCCGCTGCGCCCTTATTGCAGGCTGATCCGTTTCAGGAATGGGCGGCCAAGCTGGACATCAATCAGTACGACTCTTCTGATCAGTTGATGACAGAAAAAAGCAGCGTGCTGCTGGGCATGGGCATGACGGAAATGCAGGGCGGCTCTGATCTGCGCGGCTGCGCCACTGAAGCGCATCCCCAGGCTCAGGCGTTCCGTCTTTACGGGCACAAATGGTTTTTCTCCGTGCCGCAGGCGGACGGGCATCTGGTACTGGCGCGTGAGCACGAGCAGTTTTCTTGTTTCCTGATGCCGCGCTATACCGAATATGGCTTGAATCGCCGGTATATACGCAGGCTGAAAGACAAATTGGGCAACCGCTCTAACGCCAGTGCCGAAATTGATTTTGATGGTGCGCTGGCCTGGCGCGTGGGCCAAGCCGGTCGCGGTATTGCTCTGCTGGCCGGAATGGCGGCCCGTACCCGTATTGATTGCGTGCTGGGCAGTGCCGCCCTGATGCGGCAGGCTTTGGTGCAGTCCCTGCATTACTGTCAGCATCGACGCTGCTTTGGCAAACAGTTGATCGATCAGCCCTTGATGCAGGCGGTATTGCTGGATATGAGCCTGGAAAGCGAAGCGGCCACCCATCTGGCCCTGTTCCTGGTGGACTTGCAGGAACGGGCTGATGATCCTGTGGCGCAGGCGGTGCTACGCGTGCTGGCCCCGGCTGCCAAGTTCTGGGTATGTCGTCGGGCCATCGCCCTGTGTGCCGAAGCCATGGAAACCTGGGGCGGCAACGGTTATATCGAAGATGGCCCCATGCCACGCTTGCTGCGCGAAGCTCCTGTCAATTCTATTTGGGAAGGTTCAGGCAATGTGATGTGCCTGGATGTGCAGCGCGCCTTGAGTCAGGAAGGTGTCCTGGAGGCCTTGCAGGCAGACTTGCGTGCCCGTACGGGAGATGATGCGGAACTGGGCCAGGTTGCACAGGATTTGTTGAGCACGGTTTCCCAGGCGGGAGGCCGTGTCTGGACGCAGAAACTGGCCCTGCTGTACCAAGCCTGCCTGATGCGCCAGGTGGCTCCCGATGCCGTCGCGGATCTGTTCGCGACCCATCGTCTGCAACAAGGTCCGGCTACCGTATTCGGGCTGGAAGGTGTGGAGCAGGCTTCCTGGTATTTGCATCGCATCTGGCCCCGCCTGCAGGCGTCTTGACGCAGGCCTGCCTACTAGGGACATTGCTCTGGACAGGCGGTGCGCAGTATCTATAATTTGTTAGCCTAGTTTCTGCTACCCGCCTGGAGTGTTGTCCGCATCATGACTGTGTTTTCCCTGTCCAGCTTTTCTTCTTTGACGCGGCGCACAGCCGTTTGTGCTGGCTTGACGGCTGTGATGGCTGTCTGGGCCTTGCCTGTTCAGGCTCAAGACTTCGAGCTGACAGGGCGCGTGGTGCGGGTGGCCGACGGCGATACGCTGACGATTTTGCCCAGCAATAACAGGCAGGTGCGCGTGCGTCTGGCCAGTATCGATGCTCCCGAAACCACCAAAGACAGCCGTCGGCCCGGCCAGCCCTTTGCGGTGGCCTCGCGGCGCTTCCTGTCGGATTTGGTTTCCGGTAAACATTTGACCCTGTCTTGCTATGAGCGCGACCGCCACGGTCGCGCTGTATGCGATGTGCCTTTGGCCGATGGCGAAACCGCCAACCAGAAACTGGTACGGGCTGGAATGGCCATGGCCAATCGTGAAAAACGCGGCCGCTTCCTGCGCGACCCTCGTATTGATCAGCTGGAGCGCGAAGCCAAGGAAGCCGGTGTAGGCATCTGGTCAGAGCCCAGTCCTGTCCCGCCATGGAAATGGCGTTATGACTGCTGGCAGCAAGGGCAATGCTAAGCCCTTTGCGGCGGATGGGGCTGGCCCTGTTGTGCGTCGGATTGGCAGCTTGCTCCAAACCCGTTAACAGCCCTTATCAGGAAGGCAGCGCAGCAGAAAACACGCTCTACAGCGCGTTCACGACCCGCTCCCCCAATCACCTGGACCCGGCTTTGTCCTACTCCGGTGACGAGACACCGTTTACGTATTCGATTTATGAGCCGCTGTACGGCTATCACTATCTGGACCGTCCCTACCGCCTGATTCCCAAGGCGGCGGCCGAGCTGGTAGAGCCTGTATACCTTGATGAGCAGGGTAATCGTTTGCCTGCTGATGTGCCGGGCGAGCAGGTGGCAGTCAGCCGTTACGATATTCCCATCAAGCAAGGCATTCGCTTTCAGCCGCATCCGGCCTTTGCCTTGGATGAACAGGGCGAGTACCGCTATTACCCCATGCGGGCGCCGGACCTGAACGATGCTTTCAGCATTGCCGACTTCGCCCATACCGGCTCGCGCGAGCTGACGGCTCACGATTACGTTTACGCCTTCAAGCGTTTGGCCAGCCCGCGCTTGGCCTCTCCTGTGCTGGGTGTGATGGCCGAGCACATCCGGGGCTTCAAGGAGTTCAGTGAAGAGCTGGCCCGTATCGACAAGCAGGAGCCGCGCCCACAGTGGCTGGATTTGCGGCCCTACACCTTGCCGGGTGTGCGAGCGCTGGATAAACACACCTTGCGCATCGAGGTGAATGGCAAGTACCCACAGTTCAAGTACTGGCTGGCCATGACCTTTACCGCGCCCATGGCCTGGGAGGCCGAGCGCTTTTATAGCCAGCCGCGCATGGCGCAGCACAATCTGACACTGGATAGCTGGCCCGTGGGCACAGGCCCATTCATGCTGACGGAATCCCTGACCAATCGCCGTCACGTTCTGAGCCGTAACCCCAATTACCGGGGGGAGCCATACCCTTGTGTGGGCGAGCCCGGCGACCAGGCTGCTGGTTTACTGGAAGATTGCGGCAAACCCATGCCTTTTCTGGACAAAGTGGTGTTCTCTCTGGAAAAAGAGGGCGTCCCCTTGATGGGCAAGTTCCTGCAGGGCTATTACGACATTCCGCAGGTGGAGCGGGGCGAGTACGGTGTCGCCATGACAGTGGCCGCGCAGGACTCGGTCGACAAAGCCAATCTGTATCAGGAGCGCGGCCTGCAATTGCGCACGGCACCTGAAGCGCAATTGTTTTATATGGGCTTTAACTGGCACGATCCGGTGGTCGGTCAGGGCGATACGCCCGAGCAGTTCGAGAAAAACCGCAAGCTGCGCCTGGCCATCAGCATTGTGTTCGACTGGGAGCAGTACGTTTCCATTTTCATGAATGACCAAGGGGAAGCCGCGCATAGTCCTTTGCCGCCTGGCGTGCCGGGCTATCAGCCGCTGCCCCAGGGTGCCAACCCTTATGTCTACACCAAGGACAATGGCGTGGTGAAACGCCGCAGTCTGGACGAAGCGCGTGATTTGCTGCGACAGGCGGGCTATCCCGATGGACGGGACAGCCGTACCGGCAAGCCCCTGATTCTGTATTACGACTCCATGATGGGTATGGGCTCGGATGCCACGGTGGACTGGATGCGCCGTCAGCTGGCCCAGGTAGGCTTGCAGCTGGAGGTGCGCGCTACCGATTACAACCGCTTTCAGGACAAGATGAAGCGGGGCGCGGCACAGCTATTTCTGTGGGGCTGGGTAGCCGACTACCCGGATGCCGAAAACTTCTTCACCTTGCTGTATGGCCCCCAGGCCAAGAAGGATTTTGGTGGTGAAAACGCCGCCAATTACCAAAGCGCGGAGTTTGATCGCCTGTATGAGCAAATGCGCTTTCTGAACGACGGCCCGGACAAGCAGGCGGTGGTGCAGCAGATGATCCATCTGGTCCAGCATGATGCCCCCTGGATGTTTGGCTATGTGCCCAATGCGGGTGGAGCCTACCAAAGCTGGGTGCGCAATGCCAAGCCGTCCATGATGGTGCGCGACAGCATCCAGTATTACCGTATCGACCCCGAACAGCGTGTGGAGCGCATTGATCGCTGGAACCGCCCCGTCTGGTGGCCCGCCATTCCGCTGGGCTTGCTGGCCTTGATTCTGGTGTGGGTGGTGCGCTCGCAGGCTCAGGCGCGTCGTCGCCATGTGGCTCTGCGCAAGGAGAAAGACTGATGTTTTCCTATATGCTGCGGCGCATTCTGTATGGCGTGCTGATTCTGATAGGGGTCAATCTGCTGACCTTTGTGCTGTTCTTTGCCGTGAACACGCCTGACGATATGGCCCGTTTGTCCATTGGTGGGCAGCGCGTCAGCCAGACGGCCATTGAAAACTGGAAGGCAGAGCGCGGTTATAACAAGCCGTTGTTTTATAACGCGCAAGCGGAAGGCTCCAAAACCTTTACCGACACGATTTTCTACGAGCGCTCGGTTCCTTTGTTGCGCCTGGATTTTGGCTTGTCCGACCAGGGGCAGGATATTGCCTATCAGATCAAGCAACGTATGGGGCCCAGTTTGGCGCTGGCCTTGCCGACCTTCTTTTTGGGCTTATGGGTGTGCATCAGTTTTGCCTTGCTGATGGTGTTCTTTCGGGGAACCCGACTGGATTTTTCAGCCGTTGTGCTGTGCGTCGTGTTGATGTCCATTTCGGGCCTGTTCTACATCATTGCCGGGCAATGGCTGTTTGCACGGGTGCTGCGCTGGGTGCCGTTTTCGGGCTGGGTGGAAGGGATGGATAACTGGCGCTTTCTGGTCTTGCCGGTGCTGGTGGGGATTTTGTCGCGCATCGGCGCAGAATCCCGCTTTTACCGCAGCCTGTTCCTGGAAGAGGCCAGCCGTGATTATGTGCGTACGGCGCGCTCCAAGGGGCTGGCGGAATCCACCGTCCTGTTCCGCCACGTTTTGCCCAATGCGCTCTTGCCCATTCTGACGGGCACCGTCTCTGCCTTGCCCTTGCTGTTCATGGGCAGCCTGATTTCCGAGTCTTTTTTTGGTATTCCGGGTCTGGGCAGCTTCACCATTGATGCCATCAATGCCCAGGACTTCTCCATTGTGCGTGCCATGGTGTTTTTAGGATCAATGCTTTATATCGCTGGTTTGATTCTGGCCGATATCTCCTACACCCTGGTTGACCCCCGCATTCGTTTTAGTTGAGCCCGCCATGCCACAGTTCGTCTTTCTCTGGACCGATACCTTTGTGCTGGCACTGTTTCTGGCCATGGCGCTCTACACCTGGCGCGTCGTCAAGCGGCCTGCCTTGCGCTCGGCCTGGGCCAGTGTGGCACGTACGCCCTCGGCCATGTGCGCTGCTGTTTTTCTGGTCTTTTTCCTGCTGATCGGTTTACTGGACTCCATTCACTACCGGCCTTTATTGCCGGCTGCCCCTGGGCAGGAAGCCAGCACAGCCAGCTATGCCCCCGTCGCCCGCTCTGCGCTGGACGATATTCTGAAGAAAGCCGGGCTGGCCGAGGTGGAAAAAACCTATTCTGCTCCCTTGGCCCGCTTTCAACTGACCAAAGAAAGCATGCTGATAGATGGCAAGCCCGTGCGGGACTTTCCGCGTCTGGTCAATGCCGGGGTGGGTATGGATACGCCTGCCGCGCATAGATACGATATTTTGCAGCTAGGCGCCAAAGGTTTGGCCTGGGGGGTGCTGGGCAGTGTGCTACTGGCTGTTCTGCTGACGCTTTGGGGGCGCAAGCAATCCATGGAGCCGGGTTGGGGCGCGGCTTGGCGTTATTGGTGGCAAGGGCAGGGCTTGGTGAATTGGCGACTGGTCTGGTTCAGCGCCTGTGTGCTGGTGATACTGCTATGCCTGGTGCTGAGCCTGAGCGCGAATTACTACGTGCTGGGCACGGATCGCACGGGTAACGACATCATCTGGCAAGCCTTGAAAAGCGTGCGCACGGCTTTGGTGATTGGCACCTTGACCACCTTCGCCATGCTGCCACCTGCCATCATTCTGGGCTTGGCCGCTGGATACTTCCGGGGCTGGGTGGATGATGTCATTCAATACATTTACACCACGCTGACTTCCATCCCTGGCGTGCTGCTGATCGCCGCTTGCGTGTTGATGATGCAGGTCTATATCGATACCCATCCCGACAGCTTCGACACCGTGGCCGCTCGCGCAGACCTGCGTTTGTTCATGCTGTGCCTGATTCTGGGTTTAACGGGCTGGGCGGGCCTGTGTCGCCTGCTGCGGGCCGAGGTGTTGAAGCTGCGCGAGCTGGACTACGTTCAGGCAGCCCAAGCCTTTGGTGTCGGTCATCTGCGCATCATGTTCCGTCACCTGCTGCCTAACGTCATGCACATTGTGCTGATCACCCTGATTCTGGAGTTCTCCGGCCTGGTGCTGTACGAAGCTGTGCTGTCTTATCTGGGTATTGGTGTGGACCCGAGCATGCCATCCTTTGGGCGCATGATTGACGCCGCCCGTAGCGAGCTGTCCCGCGACCCGATCATCTGGTGGGGCCTGGCCGGGGCTTTTGTGATGATGCTGGGTTTGGTTCTGTCTGCGAACATTTTTGCCGATGCGGTGCAAACGGCGTTTGACCCTCGTACTCGTCGCTTCAAGGCTTTGCGAGTACGTCGTCCAGGAGGAGCCAAGGTATGAGCGAGCTTGAAAATGTCTCCGCCGTGAAGCCCGCTGCAACGCCTGCCGTGCTGAGTATCGAGGGTCTGGAACTGCGTGTGCAGTCCGATGCCGGTGTGCAAAGTGTGGTGCGTAATCTGTCTTTGGCCGTGCAGCGCGGTGAAACCTTTGCCTTGGTGGGGGAGTCCGGCTGCGGCAAAAGCATGACGGCCATGGCGATCCTGCGCCTCTTGCCCGAAGCCGCCTGGATGCAGTCCGGTCAAATTGCCTTGGACGGGTTGGAACTGCCGCCTCTGCCTGAACAGCAAATGCAGGATGTGCGCGGTAAACGCATCAGCGTGATTTTTCAGGAGCCGTCTACCAGTCTGAATCCGGTCATGTCCATTGGCCGGCAGATCAGCGAGGTGATTCGTCGTCATGGTGTGGCTCCTGCGGGGCAGGAAAGGGCAAGGGCCATCAAATGGCTGGAGCGAGTCGGCATCCCCGGTGCCGCACAGCGTTACGATGACTTTCCATTCCAGTTCTCCGGCGGCCAGAAGCAACGCATCATGATTGCCATTGCCTTGGCGGCGGAACCTGATTTGCTGGTGGCTGACGAGCCAACCACCGCGCTGGATGTAACGGTTCAGGCGCAGATTCTGCAGTTGTTGGCCGATATACAGAAAGAGATGGGCCTGGCTATCTTGCTGATTACGCACGATTTGCTGCTGGTCAAACAGTATGCCGATTATGTGGCCTTGATGCGGCACGGACAAATAGTGGAAGCCGGGCTGGCAAGCCAGTTCTTTTTACGCCCTAGCCATCCTTATGCTCGTGAATTGCTCAATGCCATTCCCACTTTTGAGAAACGTGGGCGTCCCTTGTCCCGTGCCCCTGCGCCTATTGAAGCAGTCCCCCCGCGCAATAGCGGCAAAGAGCTGGTGCTGGATATTCAGGGCTTGTCTGTTTCCTATAAGCAGGCTGGCTCCTGGTGGCGACGCCTGCCTGTCATTCCCGTGGTCAAAGACTTGAGCCTGCAACTGTACAAGGGCGAAACCCTGGCTTTGGTCGGCGAGTCGGGCTGCGGTAAAAGCACGGTCGCACGTACTTTGATGCGCTTGCTGGATCATCAGGCTCAGATCAGCGGGCAGGTGCAGATGCAGGGGCAGAACGTCTTGCAAGTGAAAGGCAAGGCCTTGCGGCAACTGCGCTCACGTTTGCAGATCATTTTTCAGGATCCCTATGGGTCGCTGGATCCGCGCATGATGGTGGGGGATATTCTCCTGGAAGGCCTGACCGCGCTGCGTCCCGAGCTGGACACCAAGGCGCGTCGTAAACGAATTGAAACTTTAGTGGACCAAGTCGGTCTACCCAAGAATGCCCTGGATCGTTACGCACATGAGTTTTCCGGCGGGCAACGTCAGCGCATCGCTATTGCCCGTGCCTTGGCGGTAGAGCCCGCCGTTCTGATTTGCGATGAACCCACCTCGGCCTTGGACGTGTCCGTACAAGCGCAGATTCTGGACTTGATGCGTGAGTTACAAATGGAACTGGGGCTGGCTTATTTGTTCATTACCCATAATTTCGGGGTTGTGGAGTACCTGGCCGATCGAATTGCTATCATGGCCAAGGGACGCATCGTGGAGCAGGGCAGCGCACAGCACGTTCTGTTCCATCCGCAGGAAAATTTGACGCAGCGTCTGCTGGCCGCTGTTCCCCGTTAAGCCGCGCCACATGCCGGACTTGCCATATTTAGTCCGGCACTTCTATGTCACAATACGGCGGTCTGTCCGCCCATTGATAAACACATTATGAGTCTGAAGGTTTTTGATCTTGAATGCGAACACGGCCATGTGTTCGAGGGTTGGTTTAGCTCACGCGAAAGTTACGATGAGCAGATCAGTCGCGGGCTTTTGTGTTGCCCCGTCTGCGACAGCCACGAGGTCAAACGCAAACTTTCGGCTCCACGTATCAATGTAGGTGCGCAGGAAAGCCTTGGCGCCCCTGCCAGTGCTCCAGTTCCGCCTCCCTTGCCTTCAACCATGCCTACCGAAGCGCAAATGCGGGCGATTCAAGGTCAGCTTTTACAAGAGCTGCGTTCGGTGATACGCAAGTCAGACGATGTGGGCACCCAGTTTGCCCAGGAAGCACGGCGCATGCACGAGGGCGACATTGAGCCGCGCGCAATCCGTGGTCAGGCCACGGTGCAGGAGTATCAGGAACTGGCCGACGACGGCATTATTGCCATGCCGATTCCGGACTTTCTGGATGATGACCGCCTGCAGTAAATAACTGGGACATCTCTTTCAGCCTGCGGTGCAAGGTACTGCGATGCAGTCCCAAGGCGCGCGCCGCTTGTGAAATATTTCCCTGATGCTGTTTCAAAGCCTGCTGCACGGCAGCGTATTCCTGTTCCTTCAGGGTTTGTGGCTTGGGGGAGTCAAGGGAGCTGGTTTCCGTCATGCTCCGGACCTCCGGGATGGCAGGCTCTTGGACCAGCACCGGGTGTTCTGCATTCAAGCACGGCAAGGCAGGCAGGTCCTGGGCCAACCAGAGCCGTCCCGGAGAATCTTGCACAATGATTTGCAGCAGCACTGATCGCAACTGGCGGTAATTGCCCGGCCAGTCGTAGTCTTGCAGTATTTGCAGTGCTTCGGGATGTAGCTGTGGAGCAGCCTGGCCTTGTGCCAGAATAGCCAGTTCTTTGGAAATATAGTCGCCCAGATCGTTGCGCTCTCTAAGGCTGGGGACTGTGCAGATATAGTCTTGCAGCCGGAAGTACAGGTCGGCACGGAAGCGGCCATCACGCACCAGCTTTTCCAGCGGTTGATGGCTGGCGCTGATCAGCTGGAAGTCCAGCCTGTGTGTGCGTTCCGAACCTAGTGCCTGCACCTCGCGCTCTTGCAGAACCCGTAGCAGACGGCTTTGCAAACCCACTGGCATATCGCCAATTTCATCCAGAAACAGCACTCCGCCATGGGCCTGACGCAATTTGCCTGCATAGCCCTGACGGCGCGCACCCGTAAACGCACCGGCCTCATACCCGAACAACTCGGCTTCGATCAGGGTTTCGGGCAGGGCGGCGCAGTTAATCGCCACAAAAGGACCGGACTGCGACTTGTGACGGCGATGCAGCTCACGCGCCATACGCTCTTTGCCCGAGCCGCTGGGGCCGCTGAGCAAGATGGACAGGCCCATTTGCATGGCTCGCAACGCCGGTTCCAGCGCCTTTTCCTGTTGAGGGGACAGTAGTTGTGTTGCTTCTGCTGTCTCGGTCCGAGCCTGTACCGCGCGGGCCGGAGCCGGGGTTTTAGCGGCCGTGCTCAGGTGCAGCGTTACGGGTCGACTCGTGCTTTTTGCCTGTTCCAGTACTGAACTTAAGTCCTGGCCGGGTAGCTCCTGCCAGTCCTGGCGCAACATGCGGGCGGCCAACTCATCGGCAGCCACAATGGTGTCGTCCTCCAGAACCAGTCGACCACTAAAAGCACTATTGAGCAGGCTGGGGTCTGTATGCAGATGCAGCAGACGGCGCGATGGCGTGCACAGTGACTCCAGCATCTGGCGGCTGATCTGGCGGGCGTACAGCTGTGCCAAATCCAGCGCGTAGTGATGTTCCAGTTCTGAAGGCCCGGAGATATCCAGCACTCCAATAATCTGGCCGTAAGGGTCGTAAATGGGGGCGGCGTGGCAGCTAAGAATCCGGTTGTCAGGCAAATAGTGCTGGCTGCCGTGAATCTTGATGGGCTGTGCGCAGACCAGAGCTGTGCCAATAGCATTGGTGCCGCGATGGTTCTCCGCCCAACTCACACCCGCACGCAAGGCAACCTGTTCGGCCCGCTGCAGAAAGTGCGGGTCCCCCGCCTGTTGCAACACCGTGCCTTGTGCGTCGCACAATAAAACCAGACTGCGATGCGGGTGCACCAGCGCCGCCAGATCCTGTACCGCCGCCGAGGAGTGATGCAACAGGTGATGCTGTTGTTCCAGCAACTGTCGCAGCGCACCTTGGCTCATGTCTCTGGGTTCCGCGCTTAACTCCGACTCCATCGTCTGACAGCGTTCCCAGGACTGACGCCACATGGTTTCGTTGGTCTGCGGGCAAAACGAGTGTAGAGAAGTCATGAGTGTGCTCCGGGAGGGGTGTCGCATTCTGCGACAGTGCTCGCGTTTTGCGACAGTAGCTGTCGCAGCCTGCGACTGGAGGTCGTTCCATTATGGAGGCGGGCGAGCTCAGGATCGAGTCGGGACAATCGCTAGGTAGTTTGGCACGTTATTTGCTTTAGTTAAAACAGGACAAAGGCACCCCTAACCTTTCCCTGCGGTGCACGTCTTGTGGCACCGAACTAAATCAATAAGGAGACATCATGAATCTGTCCGATCTCAAATCCATGGGCCTGGATCTGGAATTCCCGTTCAAATCCCGTTACGACAACTACATTGGTGGACGTTGGGTGCCGCCGGTCGAAGGCGAATACTTTGATAACGTCTCGCCCGTCACCGGGCAGGTGTTTTGCCAGGTAGCCCGCTCGGGTGCAGCGGACATTGACCTGGCTCTGGACGCCGCGCACAAGGTGCGCCACCAGTGGGCCAATACCCCGCCTGCCGAGCGCTCCGCTGTGCTGTTGCGCATTGCTGACCGTATCGAACAAAACCTGGAACGTCTGGCGGTTGCCGAAACGATCGACAATGGCAAACCCATCCGTGAAACCCGCGCGGCTGACTTGCCTTTGGCCGTCGACCATTTCCGCTACTTTGCCGGTTGCCTGCGCGCACAAGAAGGCAGTATTTCGGATGTGGACAGCACCACGGTTGCCTACCACTTCCACGAGCCTATCGGCGTGGTCGGCCAGATCATCCCCTGGAACTTCCCGCTACTGATGGCCGCCTGGAAACTGGCTCCTGCCCTGGCCGCCGGTTGCCCTATCGTCCTGAAACCCGCCGAGCAAACCCCCGCTTCCATTTTGCTGCTGATGGAAATCATCGGCGATCTGCTGCCCGCTGGCGTACTGAACGTCGTCACTGGCTACGGTAAAGAAGCAGGCCATGCCTTGGCCAACTCCAAGCGCATCGCCAAAATCGCCTTCACTGGCTCCACCCCCGTCGGCCGAGAAATCCTGCACGCCGCAGCTGACCGCCTGATCCCCGCTACGGTAGAGCTGGGCGGCAAGAGCCCCAACATCTTCTTTGAAGACGTGATGCAGGCTGATGATGCCTTCCTGGACAAAGCCCTGGAAGGTTTGAGCATGTTTGCCCTGAACCAGGGCGAGATTTGCACATGCCCATCGCGTATCCTGATTCAGGAATCCATCTACGAGCGCTTTATCGAGCGTGCCGTGGAGCGAGTCAAACGTATTCAGACCGGCAACCCGCTCAATGCCGGGACAATGGTGGGCGCGCAGGTGTCCGAGAAACAGATGGAGCGCATCCTGGGCTACATCAATATCGGTCGGGAAGAGGGCGCACAAGCCTTGACTGGCGGCGAACGCAATCGTCTGGGTGAAGGCCTGGATAATGGCTACTACATCAGCCCAACCATGCTGCTGGGTAAAAACAGCATGCGTACCTTCCAGGAAGAAATCTTCGGACCGGTGGCCGCTGTGACCACCTTCAAGGACGAAGAAGAAGCCATTGCCATCGCCAACGACACCGAGTTTGGCCTGGGTGCTGGAGTCTGGAGCCGCGACGGCTCGCGTGCCTACCGCGTAGGCCGTGGCGTTGAAGCTGGCCGAGTTTGGACCAACTGCTATCACCTGTATCCTGCTCACGCCGCTTTCGGTGGCTACAAGCAATCCGGTATCGGCCGCGAAACCCATAAGATGGCCCTCAATAACTACCAGCAAACCAAGTGCTTGCTGGTCAGCTACAGCCCGAACGCCCTGGGCTTCTTCTGATCCTTTGATCTATTCGTAGTGTTGTCAGACCTCCCCCCATGCAATATGGGGGGATGCCCTCCTTGCGCGCTTGCTATGTGTTTATCCCACAGGGCCGCAAGGAATTTCTTCGATCATTAATAAGGAATACGCACCATGACAGTCTCGGAATTCTTTATCCCCTCGCACAATATTCTTGGCCCCGGCGCACTGGATCAGGCCATGCCCATTGTCGGGAAAATGGGCTTCAAAAAAGCTCTGATCATTACTGATGCCGATTTGGCCAAGCTGGGTATGGCGAAACTGGTGGCTGACAAGCTGATTGCACAAGGCATCAATACCGCGATTTTTGATCAGGTGCAGCCTAATCCTACCGTTGGTAATGTGAATGCTGGCCTGGATGCCTTGAAAGCGCACGGCGCAGACCTGATCGTGTCCCTTGGTGGTGGTTCGTCGCATGACTGTGCCAAAGGCGTTGCGCTGGTCGCCAGTAACGGCGGCAAGATTGCAGACTATGAAGGCGTAGATAAATCCGCCAAACCGCAACTGCCACTGCTGGCTATCAACACCACAGCAGGCACCGCGTCGGAAATGACGCGCTTCACCATCATTACTGATGAAACCCGCCACGTAAAAATGGCAATCATCGACCGCCACATCACCCCGTTCCTGTCAGTGAACGACTCCGACCTGATGGAAGGCATGCCCGCATCGCTAACTGCTGCTACTGGCATGGATGCACTGACCCACGCAGTTGAAGCCTACGTTTCCACAATCGCCACCCCCATCACCGACGCCTGTGCGGTGAAAGTGGTCGAGCTGATCGCTAAATACCTGCCCGTTGCTGTGCGTGAGCCGCATAACAAGAAAGCCCGTGAACAAATGGCCTATGCGCAGTTCCTGGCAGGGATGGCATTCAATAACGCGTCGCTGGGCTATGTTCACGCCATGGCGCACCAGCTAGGCGGTTTCTACGATCTGCCCCACGGTGTCTGCAATGCCCTGCTGCTGCCGCATGTGCAGGCTTTCAATATGCAGGTGGCGGGGGAACGCCTGAATGAAATCGGCAAGCTGCTATCAGATAACAATCCAGATCTGAAAGGCCTGGATGTTATCGCAGCGATTAAAAAGCTGGCGGATATTGTGGGGATTCCGAAGTCGCTGGAAGAGCTGGGTGTGAAGCGGGAGGATTTTTCGGTGCTGGCAGATAACGCGCTTAAGGATGTGTGCGGTGCGACTAATCCGATTCAGACGGACAAGAAGACGATTATGGGGATTTTTGAGGAGGCGTTTGGGGTGAGGTAATGCTGTGCTAAGAGCAAGGGGCAGATATGTATTTTGGTGTTAAGTTAATACTGCCTCTTTCTCGGTTGCACAGTATTTTTAGTAAAATGGCAGGCAGGAAAAAGGGGCTGTAAAAACAGCCCCTTTTTTGCGCGTACCGCACTGGGCGGCACGACGTCTTTCTTACATCACGCGGCTGCGGTATTCGCCAGTGCGGGTGTCGATTTCGATCTTGTCACCGATATTGCAGAACAAAGGCACGCTGATTTCGGTGCCCGTGTTGATCTTGGCAGGCTTCAGCACTTTACCGGAGGTATCGCCTTTCACGGCAGGTTCGGTGTAGGTGATTTCGCGCACGATGATGGTGGGCAGTTCAACCGAAATAGCACGGCCTTCGTAGAAAACGGCCTCAACGGACATGTTTTCTTCCAGGTAGTTCAGGGCGTCGCCCATGCTTTCAGCTTCGATTTCGTACTGGTTGTACTCTTCGTCCATGAAGACGTACATGGGGTCAGCAAAGTAGGAGTAAGTGCATTCGCGCTTTTCCAGCTGAACCACTTCAAATTTTTCGTCAGCTTTGTGCACGGCTTCGCTGTTCGAGCCGGTCAGCAGGTTCTTGAACTTCAATTTGACAACGGCGGAGTTGCGACCGGATTTGTTGTATTCCGTTTTCTGAACGACCAGAGGGTCGCCATTAACCATAGCGACGTTACCAACGCGCAGTTCTTGTGCGGTTTTCATTAAAAAAACTCCGAATGGGACAGGCTCCGCCAAACGCAGTGTCAGGGAGCTTTTAAGAGGTAATCCGTTATTTTAGCGTTTTCGGGCGACTTGGGTGTAAAAACTCAGCAAACTGCTGGCCAAATCGGCTTGTTCAGCCAGTTTTTCACTATAAGCACGGGCTTCTTGTTGCCATAGACGCAACACCTGGGGTTCCAGGCAGCGGCTCAAGGCAGTGGCGGCACCGGCCTGATCGGCACTGCTCCAGGCCAGATGCAGGGCTTGAACTGGCTCGGGCAAATTGCCGGTATCCAGCCAGGCTTGCAGCTTGTCCAGATGGGCCTGTTCTTCCTGTACGTAAGGCTGCCACAGCATGGGCTGAGCGGCCCAGATGGCGCGTACCAGGGAGTCCTCGCCACGTACAATATTCAGTGCGCTACGCCAGAGCAGGGCATCAAAATCGGCCTGATTCACGGCGGGGATGCGCTGAACTTGCAAGTGGCCTTGCTCCAGATCCGGGATACCTTGGGCAACAGACTCGGGCACCAGCAGCAGGGTTTTCTGCTTTAGCGTGGATAGCACTTCGGGCAGAGCCAGGACGGGCGCATCGGGATAGCAGAACAGGAACATTTGCTGCATCTCGCCCTGGAGCAGGGCTTGAATGTGCTCCTGCGCCACGCCCAGACGACTCAGCATGGCCTGGTAGGCGACATCGTCCTGTTGAAAGGCATCGCGACGGGCCAGCAGATCGCTTTCACGCAGCAGCCCCCCTGTTTGCGGGACAAAGCCGGGAAAGAAAAAATATTTGTTCGCACCACCGGCTTGTGGGGAGGGCAGGCCGTGGCAGCCCTGTACCCAGGGTTCGGCGCTCAGGTAATCCAGATTGATCCACACATGGCTATCTGCCGTCAGTTGCCGTGTCATGGCTTCGGGCGGTTCGCAGGCAAAGGCCTCGATCACGAAGGGATGTGCTGCGGGGTATTCTTGGCGCGCGTCGTGCCAATGCTCAATATCTACGCCCTGCAGTTGCTGGCTTTGCCGTTCGCTTTGAATTTCGGACTGGATACGGCTGAAGCTGTGCAGATCATCTACCCACAGGCGTAGCTGGGCGACCTCGGGTTTGGCAGCTAACTGACGGGCCAGCCGCCAGCACACGCCTATATCCCCCAGATTGTCGATAACACGGCAAAACAGGTCTATGGATACAGGTTGGGCAGCAGTAGCGGTGTTCAATTTAGTGCAGCTGTACGGGGTCCAGATCGATTTCGTCCGGCAGTTCCGGGTGCTGCATCTCGCCGTTGATGTCCGGGAAGAAGGGCGCGTTGCAATCGTCGCAGGTCTCGGTGGAGTGCAGGCCGGGCAGGCGCTGAATCTGGACCAGACCCAGGGTGCTGAGCAGGGCGGCAATCACGTCCGGAATGTCGATATGGTCGTCGCTGTGGAAAGAGGACTCGGCCTCTTCCTGGCTCAATACAGGCCAGATACAGCCATAAATCACGGTGGGCGAGGAAATGGTGCTAAAGCCCACGCGATATTCTTCCACTTGTTCTTCACCGCAAGCAACGATGACCGCACGCAAATGGTCGGGCGAGAGCTTCACGGCTGTTTGCAGCCAGGTGATACCGGCCTTCAGGGCCAGTGGGCGAATCTCGCGGTCCGACTCGCGGTTATTGACGTAATAAGCGTTGGGAGCCAGGAACTGCAGCTGGCAGCCGGTAAATAACGGTGTGACGATGGCGGAGTAACGCTCCACCCATTGCTCTACCCAGCGCAGATGGTCGGCTTGCAGATTGTCGCTGGATTGCTGCCAGCGAAACAGGGGCTGACCGACCGGAGCCATAACCACACCAACCAGAAAGCGGGCGTCGGCCAACAGGCTGCTGGCTTCTTCGGGTTTGTTCAGTGGAGCAGGCTCCTGGCTGCGGCCCAGGGCTTGCGCGGTCAGGCTGCGCGTCCAGGCGTAAGCCTGCTGGTAGGTCTGCGGCATCTCGTCGTAATTGACCAGATTGGGCAGCAGAGCGCACATCGTGCCTTCGGCCAGAACTGTGGCGCGCAAGGCCTCTTCCAGTTCCTTGTGTTGCTGGGGTTTCAGGATTCCCTGAGGAAGTTGATAGCGTGTCCAGGCGGTCAGCGGGGCTGAAAACAGCAGGGCGTCGTACAGCACGCCGTCATGCTCGATTTGCTGGCATTCGGCGTGGGACTCGGCCAGTTCCATCAGGATTTCGTAATGCTGGTTTTGTTGCTGGCTGCCCAGCAGTTCCAGTGTCTGTTCAACCGCTGTATTGCGGCGCCCGCTATAGAGCTTGTCCAGCAATTGAGCGGTCAGCCCTTGCCAATAGCGATCTTCGATCTGCGAGCCGGAACGTACCAGTGCGTCGGTGTAATTGATCAGACGCTGGATTTCTTTGGGTTGTTGGGCGAGCAGTTTGGAATTGAGTTGCGACATGGACATACAAAACCGAGAGAGGGACAAGCTAGTTTACCCTTTGCCACGACCGGGGTGTGTGAATGAGGGTAGCCCCTAGGGGATGGCTGGTAGAGTTCTGGTGCTTGCAAAATAGAGGCTGGCGATAATTTGTGACTTATCAGGCATGTACGCGAGGGGCCGCCTCCATGCACCCGGCGCCTCCCCTGTGATAGCGGGGGAGGTGTCGGGCCCGGTCCGATGTTGGCAGGTTGCGATCAGTACAACACGCTAGGTAGCCACAGGCCGATGCCGGGGAACAGATACAGGATGATGATCGCCAGGATCTGGATACCCATGAAGGGCATCATGCCCAGGAAAATCTGGTTCAGGGTGACATGGGGTGGCGAGACGCCCTTCAGGTAGAAAGCCGACATGGCAACCGGTGGTGACAGGAATGCGGTTTGCAGGTTCAGGGCGACGAGCAGGCCGAAGAACAGGGGGTCGATCTGATAGTGCGCCAGCAGTGGCAGGAAGATGGGCATGAAGATGATGATGATCTCTGTCCATTCCAGCGGCCAACCCAGCAGGAAAATAACAATCTGCGCCAGGATCATGAACTGGATGGGTGTCAGATCCATGGACAGCACCCAGCCATTGATCAGTTCCTGACCACCCAGCAGGGCGAAGGCGGCCGAGAAAATACTGGAACCGACGAACAGCCAGCAGACCATGGCACTGGTCTTGGCGCTGAGGTACACCGATTCGCGCACCATGGAGAAATTCAAGCGGCGATAGGCGAAGGCCAGCAGGATGCCGCCCAAGGCACCCAAGGCCGCCGCCTCGGTGGGAGTGCACAGGCCAGCGATAATACTGCCCAGCACGGCAAGGATCAGCATGGTCAGCGGAAAGAAGGAGCTGAGCAGCATCTTGAAGATTTCCAGCCGTGCGAAGTTCAGCATGGCGTAGTAGCACAACAAGGCCAGACTGCCCACGATCAGAAAGATCCAGAATGTCATTGGCGCGGCTTGGCGCTCTGTCGTAGTTGTTTCTTCGGCTGCCTCTGCTGCAGCTGCGGGAGCTTCTGCGCCCGGTTCGCTGGCACCCAGCGCCACGAGTGGCTCGCTGCCGTCAGGTTCGGATAAACCGCCAGCACCCGGAGGTTCTGCCAGCCCACCGCCACTGTAGTCACTGTCGAAGTTATTGAAACCGCCGCCCATTTCCTGCAGCTCGTAGTGCTCGGCTACTTTAGGTGCAGTGACCGACTGATAGCTAAAGCCCATGACAGCGATGAAGATCACAGCGGGCAGCAAGGCCACGGCCAGATTCTTGACCAGCAGCTTCATGGGCACGTCGACGTTGCGAGGCCCCTTCATGGCGTTGATCAGGCCGGGTACAGCACGGTCTGTAATGGTCTCCTTGATGGTTTGTGCGAAGGCTGGCAGAGGCACGATCCGGTCTTCCGCGGAAAGCGGAGGCGCGACACTGGGCTTGAGCCTGGCCAGAATGATGACGTACACCACGTACAGGACAGCCAGCATCAGGCCGGGGAAAAAGGCCCCGGCATACAGTTTCACGACCGAGACACCCGCGACGGCGCCGTACAGGATCAGGAGTACGGAGGGGGGCAGCAAAATGCCCAGGCAGCCCCCAGCGGTAATGGAGCCAGCCGTTAGCTGTACGCTGTAGCCCGCTCGCAGCATGGCGGGCATGGCCAGTAGCCCCATCAGAGTCACCACTGCCCCCACAATGCCCGTGGCCGTGGCAAAGATGGCGCAGGTGGCAATGGTGGCTACTGCCAGCGAACCTGGAATTCGTGCCATGGCCAGGTGCATGCCCTGGAACAGGCTCTGGATCAGGTTGGCGCGTTCAACCAGGTAACCCATGAAGATGAACAGAGGCACCGCAATTAGTACGTCGTTGGTCATGACGGCGTAGGTGCGCAGAACCATCAGGTCCAGGGTCTGCTGGATTGCTTGCTGCGTGCCCATGTCGCGATAGGCCAGCCAGGTAAAGATCACCCCCATCCCCATCAGGGTGAAGGCAGTGGGAAAGCCCAGCATGATAGTGACGACAATCAGCGCCAGCATGAGCAAGCCCAAATGGCCGTTGCTCATGTCTGCTGGCGCTGGCATGAAGATGGCAATGCTCAGGACAATCCCGATCAATATGGTGAGCCCGAACCAGATTTCTTTTCTCATGTTGGACTCCCTTTCTTGCCGTCGCCTGTGACAAAGGCATCCAGTTTCTCAATGTCATCGCTTTTGACGTCCACCATATCCATGAGCTTGTCGACATCGACTTCCTCAACGTCCTTGTCGCGCGAAGGCCATTTTCCGTCTCGCAGGCAGCGTACGCAGTACACCATTTCCACGAAGCTTTGCAGCAGAAGGCAGAAACCGGCCAGCGGGATGATGGCCTTGAACGGGTAGATGGGCGGTCCGTTTGCCGTGATATTGGAGTGCTCCGTGATGGCCCAGGACTCGGCTGCGAAGTAGTAACCGGCCCAGAACATGGCGACCACACCAGGGATGAAGAACAGGATGTACAGGATCAGATCCAGGGCTGCCTGCAGGCGGGGTGGAAAAAAGCCGTACAGCACATCCCCGCGCACATGGCCGTTCTTGGAGAGCGTGTAGGCACCGGCCATCATGAACAGGCCACCGTACAGCATGTTCATCATGTCAAAGGCCCAGGCGTGTGGGTTGGAGAGTACGTATCGAGAGAAGACCTCGAAGGAAACGAACAGGGTCAATGCCAGGACTAGCCAGCCGAACAACTGGCCTATCCACGTATTGAACCGGTCGATAAAGACCAGAATTTTCTGCATGGTAGGTTCACCTTGCTAGCGCGGAAAGGGTCTGATGCGTGTCGGCTGCGGCTTGGGGCGCGGCCGGCCTGGAGTGGGGAAGGAGACGTCATCCACATCCGGCTGGACGGGATGACGCAGTGCAATTGCCGTTAGGGGTCAGCTCTTGGCTTGGGGAGCCTTGCGACCGAAGTAGTGGTTGTAGGCCATACGGCGGTTATTGTTGGTGTCCATGTCCCACGCCATGGCGCGTGCCGCGAACGCTCGTTGCGATGCGTCGATTTCCTTGAAAAGGGGGTTGGTCTCGGCCTTCTTGGCGACGATCTGGTCCCAGACGACCAGTTGTTGCTGCAGAATGGTGTCGGGCGTTTTGTAGAATTTGACGCCGTCTTCCTTTTGCAGGCGTTGGTAGTCCTGCGAGTAACGGTCAACTGCTTTCCAGGACATGTCGGCCGATGCGGCCTCCACGGCGTTGTCGACGATGGCCTTCAGCTGTGTCGGCAAGGCGTTGTACTTGTCCTTGTTGAACATGATCTCGAAGGTTTCTGAAGCCTGGTGAAAGCTTTGCAACATGCAGACCTTGGACACGTCCGGAAAGCCCAGAGCGCGGTCCGAGGCGGCGTTGTTGAACTCCGCACCATCGAGCAGGCCGCGGTCCAGTGCCGGAACAATTTCACCGCCCGGCAAAGCATTGACGGCCGCGCCCATTTCAGTGAACAGGTCGATAGCCAGGCCATTGGTGCGGAACTTCAGACCCTTGAGGTCTTCTGTCTTGGTGATGGGCTTTTTGAACCAGCCGAACGGTTGCGTGGGCATCGGGCCGGTCAGGAAGGAGACGACATTGCCACCGATGGCATCGTACAGCTTGGCCAGTAGCTCCTTGCCACCGCCATACTTGTGCCATGCCAGGACCATATTGGCGTCCATGCCGAAGGCCGGTCCTGACGAAAACAAGGCCAGGGCGTTCTGCTTGCCGTAGTTGTAACCCAGCACGCCGTGGCCCCCGTCCAGCGTTCCCTTGGAGACGGCATCCAGCAGGCCAAAGGCCGGTACAACAGCCCCTGCGGGCAAAACTTCGATTTTCAGATCTCCACCGGTCATGTCGTTGATCTTCTTGGCGAAATCAAGAGCGAATTCGTGGAAGATGTCGACGGTGGGCCAAGTGCTTTGGAAGCGGAAGTTGATGGGACCCTGCGCGCGAGCGATGGCAGGAAAGCCCATCGTTGCTGCAGCCGCGGTGCCGGCTGCAGCACCGCTCAGGAACTTGCGCCGGGATGCGCCAGTTTGTGCTTGAGGCGCGGTGCTTTTTTTGATCCTGTTTCTCATGGGGTGTGTCTCCGAAGTGGCTGTGAGCGTTCGAGAGCAAACTGCAGCAATCTGATTTTTCAGCGTTATTTCAGTTTTCTTTCAGTTTGCTTTCAGCTTTATATGCGATTCGAACACTGGCCGTACATAAGGAGTAACCACAATGATGATAGGGGTATACCCGTGGGCAGATAAGCGTGAGTGAGTGCACCTTTAGCGACGGGTGGGCTGTGCTGAACAGGCTTTTTACAGGCCTCTTGAGAGGGAAGTCATTTCAAACAGGCAAAGAAAAACGCCTTCGCCGCATGAAGCGGCGAAGGCGTTTTTTGCAAGCGCTAGGGCTTACAGACCTACGGAGTCAGCAATTTCCTTGAACTCTTCGATCTGGTCGAAGTTCATGTAGCGATAGATGTCTTCGCTATTGGCTTGCAGAACGCCCATGTCGGCCAGGTACTCTTCGCGGGTCGGGATGCGGCCCAGACGCGAGCAGATGGCAGCCAGTTCAGCCGAACCCAGGAACACGTTGGTGTTCTTGCCCAGACGGTTGGGGAAGTTACGGGTGCTGGTGGACATGACGGTGGCGCCTTCGCGAACCTGTGCCTGGTTACCCATGCACAGCGAGCAACCGGGCATTTCCATACGAGCACCAGCTACGCCCAGAACGCCGTAGTGGCCTTCTTCGCTCAGCTGTTGCTGGTCCATCTTGGTCGGAGGAGCGACCCACAGACGGGTTGGAATGTCGCGCTTGCCTTCCAGCAGCTTTGAAGCGGCACGGAAGTGACCGATGTTGGTCATGCAGCTACCGATAAACACTTCGTCGATCACGGTGCCGGACACGTCGGACAGCGTCTTCACGTCGTCTGGGTCGTTCGGGCAAGCCACGATAGGTTCGTGGATTTCAGCCAGATCGATGTCGATCACAGCGGCGTATTCAGCGTCTGCATCGGGCTCCAGCAGTTCCGGGTTGGCCAGCCAGGCTTCCATGCCCTTGATACGACGGGAGATAGTGCGCTCGTCTTCGTAGCCATTGGCAATCATCCACTTGAGCAGCGTGATGTTGCTGTTCAGGTATTCGATGATGGGCTCTTTGCTCAGGCGCACGGTACATGCAGCAGCGGAGCGCTCGGCCGAAGCGTCGGACAGCTCGAAAGCCTGTTCGATCTTCAGGTTGGGCAGACCTTCGATTTCCAGAATGCGACCGGAGAAGATGTTCTTCTTGCCGGCTTTTTCCACGGTCAGCAAGCCTTGCTTGATGGCGTACAGAGGAATGGCGTTAACCAGGTCACGCAGGGTGACGCCGGGCTGCATTTCGCCCTTGAAGCGCACCAGCACGGATTCTGGCATGTCCAGAGGCATCACGCCGGTAGCAGCGGCAAAGGCCACCAGACCGGAACCAGCGGGGAAGCTGATGCCGATAGGGAAACGGGTGTGCGAGTCGCCGCCAGTGCCCACGGTATCGGGCAACAACATGCGGTTCAGCCAGGAGTGGATGATACCGTCGCCTGGACGCAGGGAAACACCACCGCGTGTGCTGATGAAAGCAGGCAGTTCGTGGTGAGTCTTAACGTCAACAGGTTTGGGGTAAGCAGCGGTGTGGCAGAAGGACTGCATTACCAGATCGGACGAGAAACCCAGGCAAGCCAGGTCTTTCAGTTCGTCGCGAGTCATTGGGCCAGTCGTGTCCTGGCTGCCAACGGTGGTCATGCGTGGTTCGCAGTAGGTACCGGGACGCACGCCCTGGCCTTCAGGCAGACCGCAAGCACGGCCAACCATCTTCTGGGCCAGGGAGAAGCCTTTACCGGAGTCGGCAGGGCTTTGTGGCAGGCGGAACAGGGTGGTTGGGGGCAGACCCAGTGCTTCGCGAGCACGGGTGGTCAGGCCACGGCCAATGATCAGGGGAATACGGCCACCGGCGCGCACTTCGTCAAACAGGACGTCGGACTTGACCTGGAATTCGGAGATCAGTTCGCCATTCTTGAAGGCCTTGCCTTCGTAGGGACGCAGTTCCACCACGTCGCCCATTTCCATTTTGGAAACGTCCAGTTCGATAGGCAAAGCGCCGGCATCTTCCATGGTGTTGTAGAAGATAGGAGCAATCTTGCTGCCCAGACACACGCCACCAAAGCGCTTGTTGGGAACGAAAGGAATGTCTTCGCCGGTGAACCACAACACGGAGTTGGTGGCCGATTTACGCGAAGAACCGGTACCGACCACGTCGCCCACGTAGGCAACCAGGTGGCCCTTTTCTTTCAGGGATTCGATAAAGCTGACAGGACCTTTCTTGCCGGGCTCTTCAGGTTCGATACCTGGGCGCGGGTTCTTCAGCATGGCCAGAGCGTGCAGCGGAATGTCCGGGCGGCTCCAGGCGTCAGGGGCGGGGGACAGATCGTCCGTGTTGGTCTCGCCGGTGACTTTGAAAACGGTCACGGTCAGGCTTTCTGGAACTTCAGGACGGCTGGTGAACCACTCGCCGTCGGCCCAGCTTTGCAGCACTTCTTTTGCAAAGGCATTGCCTTTTTCGGCTTTTTCCTGAACGTCGTGGAAAGAGTCAAACATCAACAGGGTGTTTTTCAGGCCGTTGGCGGCGATCTGACCCAGTTCAGGCGAATCCAGCAGATCGATCAGCGGGCTGATGTTGTAGCCACCCAGCATGGTTCCCAGCAGCTCAGTGGCACGCTCGCGGCTGATCAAAGCACAGGTTTCTGTGCCCAGCGCGATGGCGGCCAGGTAGGAGGCTTTCACTTTGGCAGCATCGTCCACACCGGCGGGGACGCGGTGCGTCAGCAGGTCGACCAGAAATGCTTCCTCACCGGCAGGTGGGTTCTTGATGAGCTCGATCAGCTCGGCGGTCTGCTGAGCCGACAAAGGCAGCGGGGGAATGCCCAGAGCAGCGCGCTCGGCAACATGTTCGCGGTAAGAGTCCAGCATAGTGCGGGTGCCTATCGGTAAATGGTTGATATGAAAATGCAATAAATCGCGTGTTGCCCCAATTGTAATTTGAAGCGCGCAGCGAAGCAATGGTCTTATATCTTATATAAGACTTACGAGAAGCTGACTGTTATCGGGCTCAGGCCAGCAAGTCGGCGTATTCAGGGTGACGGCGGAAATAGACCACGGCATAGCTGCAAACAGGGCGTACTTTCCACTGTTGGTTTTTTGCTGTTTCCAATGCGAAGCGGGTCAGTTGCCCCGCAATGCCGCGGCCTTCCAGCTCGGGCGGCACACGGGTGTGGGTGATGCTCATGACAGCATCGTCCAGTTCGTATTCGATCACGCTGCGGCGGTTTTCAATGTCGCAGTAAAACAGACGCGCTTGCGGGTCGTGGTGGATCTCGGTAGTCATGGCAGGCTCCTTCAAGTGGGGTTGGAGTGCAGGGCGATCAGAATCCAAACAGCCAGCATGGCGATCATGCCCAGAAAGCAGCCGCCCCACAGTCCCATCAGGGGCCATTTGACGCCCATGGGAACGTCGTCGGGCTGTACGTGCTTGAGCAGACGATTGGCATTGCCAAACAGCGAGCTTTGGCGTTTGGGGAAATTCAGACGTAAAAAATAATCCAGCAGTACGCCTGCCTTCAGCGAAAAACTGAGTTTTTCCCAGGGGTACTGATCCAGATAGGGATGACGCAACACCTGGTTGCTGCGGCGCAAATTGAAAAGCAGTAAATACGCACCGGAGACCAGACTGGTCAAGGCACAGGCAATCATCAAGGTGCCGGCCAGCGGCAGGGCGTAGCGTACAAATTCAGAGAGCATGGAAGTCACCAGCAAGACGGCCCCGCGTGCGCAATGCAGCGGGGCCGTGGGTTAGATCACAGGCAAATAATAGCCCAGGATCTGTGACTTATGGGCGCTGGTCCAGAGGCACAAAGCTCTGGTTTTCAGGGCCAATGTAGTTGGCGGTAGGACGAATAATCTTGTTGTCCACGCGCTGCTCAATGATGTGAGCCGCCCAGCCAGCCGTACGCGCGATCACGAACAAAGGCGTGAACATGGCAGTAGGCACACCCATGGTGTGATAGGACACGGCCGAGAACCAGTCCAGATTGGGGAACATTTTCTTCACTTCCCACATCACGCTTTCCAGACGCTCGGCAATGTCGAACATGCGAGTGTTGCCATCGGCCACGGCCAGCTCTTTGGCCACCGATTTGATCACTTCGTTGCGTGGGTCGGAGATGGTGTAGACGGGGTGACCGAAGCCAATAATGACTTCCTTGTTCTCCACGCGCTTGCGGATGTCTTCTTCAGCCTGATCGGGGTTCTCGTAGCGCTTCTGGATTTCAAAAGCCACTTCGTTTGCGCCACCGTGCTTGGGACCGCGCAGGGCACCGATCGCACCGGCAATCGCGGAGTAGAAATCCGAACCTGTACCGGCGATAACGCGGCTGGTAAAGGTGGAGGCGTTGAACTCGTGCTCGGCGTACAGGTTCAGCGAGACATGCATGGCTTTTTCCCACTCGGCCGATGGCTTCTCGCCGTGGAGCAGGTGCAGGAAGTGCGCGCCGATGCTGTCGTCGTCGGTCTGCACATCAATCATTTCGCCGTTGTGGCTGTAGTGGTACCAGTACAGCAGAGCCGAACCCAGGCAAGCTATCAGACGGTCGGCGATGTCGCGTGCGTCGGGCAGGTTGTGGTCGTCTTTTTCAGGCAGCACGCAGCCCAGAACCGACACGGCAGTACGCATCACGTCCATGGGGTGGCTGTGGGCAGGCAGGGTTTCCAGAGCGGTTTGCAGGGCTAGAGGCAGGCCACGCAGACGCTTGAGCTTTTGCTTGTACGCGCGCAGCTCGTCGCGGTTGGGCAGTTTGCCGTGGATCAGCAAATGAGCCACTTCTTCAAATTCGCAAGCCTGGGCCAGGTCCAAGATATCGTAGCCGCGGTAGTGCAGATCATTGCCACTGCGACCGACCGTGCACAAGGCGGTATTGCCTGCAACAACGCCAGACAGGGCAACAGATTTCTTGGGCTTGAAGCCAGTGCTAGGGGTGTTCTCAGTACTGCTCATAAAGGTCTCCTGGTTGCTGGGCAGCCAGCACGAGGCTGGCTGCTGAATGGGGTTTTACCCGCGCGACGGCCCAGTCAAGGGGCCGGGCGGGAGCCTGTGGTGGCTCAGGACTTCTTGTTTTTCTGGAACAGCTTGTCGAGGCTTTGCTCGTAAGCATGGTAGCCGATACGATCGTACAGTTCTTCACGAGTCTGCATCAAATCGATGACATTTTTTTGATGTCCGTCACGACGGATCGCCTGGTAGACAGTTTCGGCGGCCTTGTTCATGGCGCGGAAGGCGGACAGGGGGTAGAGCACCATGGCGACATTGGCCGAAGCCAGTTCTTCCACTGTGAACAATGGGGTTTGACCGAATTCGGTAATGTTGGCCAGCACGGGCACATCCAGCGTTTCGGTAAAGCGGCGGTAGGTGTCCAGGTCGTAGCAGGCTTCAGCAAAAATGCCGTCTGCACCTGCTTCCACGCAAGCCTGAGCACGTTCCAGAGCGGCGTCCACGCCTTCGACGGCAATCGCGTCTGTACGAGCCATGATGAAGAATTCTGGATCGGTACGTGCGTCAACAGCGGCTTTCACGCGGTCGGCCATCTCACCGGTGCTGACGATTTCTTTGCCGGGGCGGTGACCGCAACGCTTGGCGCCAACCTGGTCTTCAATGTGGCAAGCGGCAGCGCCGAACTTGATCAGGCTTTTGATAGTGCGAGCAATGTTGAAGGCCGAAGCCCCAAAGCCGGTATCAATGTCCACCATCAAAGGCAGATCGCACACATCGGTAATGCGACGAATGTCGGTCAGCACGTCGTCCAGCGTGTTGATGCCCAGATCAGGCAAGCCCAAAGAGCTAGCCGCGACACCGCCACCCGACAAGTAGATGGCGCGGTAGCCGGCGCGTTGGGCCAGCAAAGCGTGGTTGGCGTTGATGGCGCCGATGATTTGCAAAGGCTGTTCTTCACGCAGGGCCTGGCGGAAACGGGCGCCTGCCGATGTCAGTTGGTTTTGGCTCATTTGGGGCTCCAGATCACAAGATATAAAAATGTCGTCAGCGTAGTGCTGCGATGGGTTGCTTCTACTAAAGCAAATGCTGTGCCAAGTTCATATATGGGGGCGATGAAAAGCCTGAACTCAGAGGGGGCGGGGATTTCTCGCGTGGAGCGATGTCGTCGCTCCCTTCCAGGAATATTGTCTTTTTCTGTTTTTTGTTTCAATATTGAAACGTAATTTGAAACAGTGTCGCATTATTGAAGCCCGGGTGAAACCATATGCCTTATCCTTCCTCCCCGCCTGCGCGTCTGCGTCTGGTAGCTTTTGGCCTGCATGGACTGCGTTCTCTATTGGAAGAGCTGGTGCCGCAGTTTCGCGCTCAGGCCGAAATACTGATTGTGGACAAGGCCTATGGAGAGGCCGTGGAGGCCGTGCAGGTTTTGCGACAAACAGGCGAAATTGACGTGCTGGTGTCTGCCGGTTCCAACGGCAGTTATTTGCGCGAACACTTGGACTTGCCAGTGGTGTTGGTCCATCCCGGTGGCTTCGACATTATGGGCAGTCTGGCCTCGGCACAGGCAGAGCGCAAAGCGGTGGTGACCTATGGCGAAATGCCGCTGGAGCTGATGGAGTTCGTGCAGCGTTTTGATCTACCTGTGGAGTTACGCAGCTATCGCAGCGAGGCTGATGCACGTAGCTGTGTCCAGGATTTGAAAGAGCTGGGCGTGGAGTGGGTGCTGGCACCCGGTCTTGTGGTGGATCTGGCGCGCGAGAATCAGATGGAAGGCGTGCTGCTGTATTCACAAGGAGCGGTGCGACAGGCCCTGGAATCCGCTATCGAACTGGCTCGTGTGGCTCGCGCTGAGGCTGCTCGCCGGGATCGCTTGAATACGATTCTGGCGCAGTTGCGTGACGGCGTGGTGTCAGTGGACAGGGACGAGCGGATTGAAACCGTCAACCCGGCGATGGAAGCCTGGTTGGGCCAACCGGCTCAAGCCATGATTGGCCGTCGTTTGGGTTCCTTGTATCCCGAGCTGGATCTGGCTGGCACGCTGCGCAGTCTGGAAGTGCAGTTGGATACGGTGCAGCAAGTAGGTGGCCGTACCGCGATCGTGACCCGCATGCCGATTCTGGAGCAGGGGCGCTTGAGCGGGGCAGTGCTGCTTTGCCAGGACCCGGCAGCGATTCAACGACTGGACCGTAGTTTGCGATCCCGCAGTCAGCAAGCCGCATCGCGTCATGCCCGTTACGAGCTATCTGATCTGGTGGGGCAAAGCTCGCCCATGCGCAAGCTGCGTGCTCAAGCCCAGGCTTGCGCTCAAAGTACAGCCACAACCTTGATTATTGGTGAAAGCGGCACAGGCAAGGAATTGCTGGCTCAAGGCATTCACAGCGCCAGCGCCAGACGCGCGCAACCCTTTGTGGCCGTGAACTGCGCGGCTTTCCCGGACAGCCTGTTGGAAAGCGAGCTGTTCGGGTATGTGGAGGGGGCATTTACCGGCTCCAGTCGAGGTGGCAAGGTGGGGCTGGTGGAAGCGGCCCACACCGGCACCCTGTTTCTGGACGAGATCGGCGAAATGCCCTTGCCGCTACAAACCCGTTTGCTGCGTGTGCTGCAAGAAAAAGAAGTGCTGCGTATCGGGGCTATTGAGCCAACGCCGGTGGATGTGCGCGTGATTGCGGCTACTCACCGCGATCTGGCCGCGCAGGTTAAAGAAGGCGTGTTCCGCCAGGATCTGTTTTATCGACTGAACATTCTGGTGCTGCGTTTGCCGCCTTTGCGTCTGCGCACACAGGACTTGCCGGAGTTGGTGGAGCATTTACTGGCCAAGGTTGCCCAACGTCTGGGTGGTGCAAGCATGCTCAACCCGCAGTGGATGGCGGAGTTGCTTGAACTAGGCCGCCACTACACATGGCCGGGCAATATTCGCGAACTGGAAAACTTGATTGAACGTTTGATGGTGTTAGGCACAGTGCAAGGGGATCAGGCTGTGGTGCTGGAAGATATTGCGCCTGAGTTGCGGGCCGTGGTGAGCGAGCCCGCCTTGCCAGCCTTGCGTGATCAGCAGGAGCGCAGTGAACAAGAGCATCTGGCCAAAGTACTGGAAGAGTGTGGTGGCAACCGCGCCTTGGCGGCACAGCAGTTGGGAATTAGTCGTAGTACCTTGTGGCGGAAGTTGCGTAAAGGCTGATGGTATTTGGCTGTATTCAGCTCGCTTAAATGAAGCCAATGAGCAGACTTCCACCAGTTAAGGCTTATTTCTAGTGTTGGCTGGTTCTGCTTAACGCCAGTAATAGCAAACTGATCAGCAGAGCAGCAGCCATGTTATAGAGCATGCCCATTGCAAAGGCAGAGATATATTGTTCTGCAATGGTTGAGGTGGCGCTGTCTGAAGTGCGCCCGTTATTAAAGAGCAGGCCGACCACGGCAATCCCCAGGGCTGCGCCGACTTGTTGGGTGCTGGAGATTACACCTGAGGCCATGCCTGCTTGCGTTTCATCGACGAAGCCTAGAACCAGATTCAGCAAGGGCGTCATGATTAGACCTTGGCTGGCTCCCAGAAGAGTCAGGGCGGGAATCAGGTATGTGGGAGTCAACTCTGTACCGCTTGACGCAATTTGAGCAATCAGCCAGGCAAAAGAGAGGGCGTAGAGGAAAGAACCAACGGTAATGGCTCGGGTGCCGTAGCGGGCGACGAGGCGGGGAGCACCCAGGGATGCGGCCACAAAACCCACACTAGCAGGGGCAAAGATGCTGCCCGCATACAGAGGGCTTAAGCCCAAGCCACTTTGCAGCAACAGGGCAAAGCAGAGAAAGAAAGAGCTGGCGGTGGAGTACACCAACAACACCAATAGAGTCCCTAAAGCAAAGCGCGGCTGGGTTAGAAGCTGCATGTCCACTAAAGGAGCGTGACCTGTGCAGCGCCGTTTTTCTTGGTGCAGATAGAAGACCCCTAGGAAGGCAGCAGCGGCGGCAAGGCTGGCCAGGCTGGATGGGGGCCACCCATGCTCGGCGCTTTGGATGAGAGGGATGAGCAAAAGGCTCAGTGCCAGGCTGATCAACATGACGCCAGCACCATCCAGGCTGCTGCTTTGGTCAGCACGGGTTTCAGGGATGTAGCGGGCGGCGGCAACTGCCAGCAATCCGATTGGAATATTGATTAAAAAGATGCTGCGCCAGCCCAACTGGAATAAATCGGCGTGAACCATCCAGCCCCCCAGTATTTGCCCAGCGATGGCGGCCAGCCCCAGCGTCATACCTAAAAGCCCAAACGCTCGGCGGCTGTTGTCTCCGTCAAAATTGACTCGGATGGAGGCATAAACTTGGGGAAAGAGCAGGGCTGCTGCCAGTCCTTGTGCTACTCGGGCCACAATAAGCAGTGGAGCATTGGGGGCAACACCACACAGAGCCGAGGCTACGGTGAAGCTGGTCATGCCGATAATGAAAAGTCGGCGCCTGCCGAATAGATCGCCCAAGCGGCCGCCTGTAATCAGCAGTACGCCAAAGGCTAGTTCATAAGCCGCCACAATGAAGCCAATCTCGGTAAAGCTGGCCCCCAGCTGGTCTTGAATACTGGGGATGGCGATATTGACGACGAATAAATCAAAAATTGTGACGAATCCGGCCAGAAGCAGGACGGCAAGGCCGAGCCAGGGCGGGTTGTTTGCTGCGTGTGAGCAAGGGGTAGAGCAGAAGGAATTCGAGTTCATGATGCTTGTCTGAGGTGAAAACATCTGTATTCTTGAATTCTTTTTAAGCGATTACAATTTAACTGTTTATGCTATTACTGAAAGTAATGGGGGTTTGATTAGTGAGAACGCTGGAACGAACGCGGCCCGATTTGTCCGCTTTTTTGCGCACCTGTCGTGAACGCCTTTTGCCTCAGGATGTAGGCTTGCCTAGCGGTGGCCGACGTCGTACTCCCGGATTGCGGCGCGAGGAGGTTGCTGCTTTGGCCGGAGTGGGGTTGACCTGGTATACCTGGCTGGAGCAAGGCCGTGACATCGGGGTCTCAGCCAGCTTTCTGGATAATTTGGCTCGCGTTTTGAAGCTGGACGCGGCCGAGCGACGTCATCTGTTTTTGCTGGCTCACGAGCGGCTGCCAGCTGAGCCGGGTATCACCTGGTGTGTCTTGCCTCCTCTGGTGCGACGCTTGATGCACGATTTGCCCCATCCTGCTTTTGTTCTGAATCTCCGTTGGGATGTCTTGGGCTTCAATGACATGGCCGATGAATTGCTGGGCTTTGGCGCTCATCAGCCAGGACAGCGTAATTTGCTCTGGCAGATGTTTACGGATCCGGTGCTGCATACGCGTTTTGCATCTTGGGAACAGCAGGCAGCAGAAATGTTGTCCGGCTTTCGGCGGGATTTCGCACGTGCGACAGAGGGTACGGATATGCAGGAGCTGGTCAATGAGCTCAAGCGGGTCTCACCGGAGTTCAAGCAGTACTGGGATCAACATGATGTGCATTTGCCCTGTAGTGGCCTGCGTAGTCTGGTCCTGGATGGGCAACTGCGCGAGTTCGAGCAGACTTCGCTCATTATTGATGAAAGCCGCCATTTGCGGATGGTGGTCTATGCACTGTCTTTGCAGGATGAGGCGAACGTAGACGCGGTGTAGCGTCTGATCAGCGCTCTGTCTTGGGTTTTTAGGCAGGGATGGCGGGTTGCGCTATCTGCAACTCGGCCTTTGGCATGCAGCGCCCGGCACTTCTTTGTGGTCTGCAAAAAAATCCCCGCCGTTCAGGCGGGGATTTTGCAGACTAGCGGGTCAATTAACCCAGCAGGTCTTTCACACCGTCACGCTCTTCCAGCAGCTCGTTCAGGGTGTGGTCCATGCGCTCACGCGAGAAGGCGTCGATTTCCAGCCCTTCAACACGCTTGTACTCACCGTTTTCGGTGGTCACAGGCACGCCGTAGATGATGCCTTCAGGAATGCCGTAGGAGCCGTCCGAAGGAACACCCATGGTGACCCATTTGCCGTTCGAACCCAGCACCCAGTCGCGCACGTGGTCGATGGCGGCGTTGGCAGCCGAAGCAGCCGAGGACAGGCCACGGGCTTCGATGATGGCGGCGCCACGTTTGCCCACGGTAGGGATGAAGGTTTCGCGGTTCCAGGCCTGATCGTTGATGATCGCGTCGATCTTCTCGCCGTTCACGGTAGCGAAACGGGTGTCAGGGTACATGGTGGGCGAGTGGTTGCCCCAAACGATCAGGTTCTCGATGTCAGCAACAGCCTTGCCGGACTTGGTGGCCAACTGCGACAGGGCGCGGTTGTGGTCCAGGCGCAGCATGGCAGTGAAGTTCTTCGCTGGCAGATCAGGAGCGGACTTCATGGCAATGTAGGCGTTGGTGTTGGCAGGGTTGCCGACCACCAGCACTTTCACGTCACGGCTGGCCACTTTGTTCAGGGCACGGCCTTGTGCTGTGAAGATCTGGGCGTTGAAGGCCAGCAGATCTTTACGCTCCATGCCTGGGCCACGAGGACGGGCACCGACCAGCAGGGCGATATCAGCATCTTTGAAGGCGGTTTCAGGATCGCTGTGGGCGGACATGCCTTGCAGCAGCGGGAAGGCGCAGTCGTCCAGTTCCATCATGACGCCCTTCAGGGCCTTTTGGGCTTTCTCGTCGGCGAGTTCCAGCAGCTGCAGGATTACAGGCTGGTCTTTGCCCAGCATTTCGCCGGAAGCGATGCGAAACAGCAGGGCGTAGCCAATCTGGCCAGCAGCGCCGGTAACGGCGACGCGCATTGCGGGTTTGGACATGAGAGTAAGACTCCGTTTTTGGGTTTGAAGACGGTGACGAAAAACACAGTTTAAATCTTTTGCAGACCGGGCGGCTGGCGTGGAAAACGGTTTTTCGCAAGAGGAAAAGCCTCTTTTTTCACTGCGCAGACTAGACCAAAACGATAGCGGCGTCAAACGTCTTATATCTTATATAAGACATAAGAGCGTTAGACATTCGGGGCCGGTCATGCGAAAATTAGTGCACTGTCTATTTTATGAACAAATGCGCGTTTCAAGCTGTATCTGCCGCGCATTTTTTATGAGCCCCATGTCTGATAACGTGCCGCCGCTACGCACCCAGGAAATCGAAAAATCCGCTCCTAGCGCGGCCTATAGCCCTCTGTATCAACAGATCAAGGCTTTGTTGCTGCAGGGGCTGGATCGTGGCGAGTGGAAGCCCGGCGAAGCCATCCCCAGTGAACTGGAGCTGGCTGCCCGCTTTCAGGTCAGCCAGGGCACGGTGCGCAAGGCCATTGATGAGCTGGCCGCCGACAACCTCCTGATCCGTCGTCAAGGCAAGGGTACCTTTGTGGCCACCCATCACGAAGCTCGTGTGCGCTTTCGTTTCCTGCGCCTGGCCCCGGATGATGGCAAGCCTGTGGCTTCCCAGAGCCGTATTCTGGATGTGCGTCGAATGAAAGCGCCTACGGATGTTGCCGTGCTGCTGGATTTGCGCACCTCCGACATGGTGGTGAACCTGCGCCGGGTTTTGTCCTTTGATCAGGTCCCGACCATTTATGACGATATCTGGCTGCCTGGCTCCGTCTTCAAGGGTTTGACCCTGGAGGCCGTCGAGCAGAACAAGGGCCCGATGTACGCCTGGTTCGAGAGCAAATTCGGCGTGAGCATGGTGCGCGCCGATGAAAAGATTGGTGCTGTCAGTGCCACCGAAGAGGCCGCCTCGGTCTTGCAGGTCGCTGCCGGTTCGCCGCTCCTGCACGTGGAACGCGTGTCCTATACCTATGGTGATCGACCGATGGAGTTGCGCCGGGGCTTGTACCTGACTGAGCGCTTCCATTACCGAAACACGCTCAGCTAGTTCGGCGGCATACGGTATTTGATACTGCGCCGTAGTGTCAAATAGGTGAAAATACCAAGGTTAAAAATTTTATGACTTTTTTTTATCTACTTCGAGGCCATCATGTCTGATACCGCACCCAAGCAGCGTCCGCAGTATCGCAATATCAGCGTGCCGCAGATATTGAGCTACCGCTTGCCCCTGGCTGCAAAATCGTCGATTTTGCATCGTGTCAGTGGTGCATTGCTGTTTCTTTGCCTGCCGCTCGTTCTATTGCCACTGTTCTCTTTGAGCGTCAGCTCTCCAGAGTCCTTCGAGACCTTGCGCAGCTACGTCGACAACCCTGTCTGTAAGCTGATCCTTCTGGTCCTGATCTGGGGCTACCTGCACCACTTCTGTGCCGGCATCCGCTATCTGGCACTGGACCTGCACCTGGGTAACGACAAAGAGTCCGCCAAGAAGTCGGCCGGTATGGTGTTCGGGGTCAGCCTGGCGCTGACCGTTGTGTTTGGTTTGAAACTGTTTGGGGTGTGGTAATGGCAAATCGTGAGCGCATTGGCGCAAACCGCCTGGTAGTGGGTGCCCACTACGGTACCTTGGACTTTCTGGCACAGCGTGTCACCGCAGTCATCATGGCCATCTACACCTTGGTCATCATCGGCGGCATCCTGTTTAGCAGTGAACTGAATTTCGAGACCTGGCGCGGCCTGTTCTCGTTCACGGTCGGCTCCCTGCCTTTGGGTCAGTTGCTGGCAACCTTGTTCTTCCTGTCTTTGTCCTGGCACGCCTGGATTGGTGTGCGTGACATCTGGATGGACTACGTCAAGCCCGCTGGTCTGCGCTTGTTCCTGCAAGTGTTGACCTTGCTGTGGCTGGTTGCCAGTGTCGTCTTTTTTGCAAAAATTATCTGGAGTCTCTAAACCGTGGCTTCCATCACAAAATCTTTGCCCCGCCGTCAGTTTGACGTAGTGGTGGTCGGTGCCGGTGGCGCCGGTATGCGTTGTTCCCTGCAATTGGCTCAGGCTGGCTTGTCCGTGGCCGTGCTCAGCAAGGTGTTCCCAACCCGCTCCCACACCGTGGCGGCTCAAGGTGGCGTCAGTGCTTCCCTGGGTAACATGAGCGAGGATCACTGGTACTGGCACATGTACGACACCGTCAAGGGTTCGGACTGGCTGGGCGACCAGGACGCCATTGAATTCATGTGCCGTGAAGCTCCACACGCTGTGTACGAGCTTGAGCACTTCGGTATGCCGTTTGACCGTAACCAGGACGGTACGATTTACCAGCGTCCATTTGGTGGTCACACTGCCAACTTTGGTGAAAAACCTGTTCAACGTGCCTGTGCCGCTGCTGACCGTACCGGCCACGCCATGTTGCACACCCTGTACCAGCGTAACGTAGCTGCCCGCACCCAGTTCTTCGTGGAATGGATGGCGCTGGACTTGCTGCGTAACGAAGCGGGTGACGTTCTGGGCGTAACCGCTCTGGAAATGGAAACCGGCGAAATCTACGTTCTGGAAGGCAAGCGCGTGGTGCTGGCTACCGGTGGTGCTGGCCGTATCTGGGCTGCCTCCACCAACGCCTTCATCAACACGGGTGACGGCCTGGGTATGGCTGCTCGTGCCGGTCTGCCTTTGCAGGACATGGAATTCTGGCAATTCCACCCCACTGGCGTAGCCGGTGCTGGCGTGCTGATTACCGAAGGCGTGCGCGGTGAAGGCGGTATCTTGCTCAATAAAGACGGCGAGCGCTTCATGGAGCGTTACGCTCCCACCCTGAAGGACTTGGCCCCACGTGACTTCGTGTCCCGTTCCATGGACCAGGAAATCAAGGAAGGTCGCGGTTGTGGCGACGGCAGCTACGTGGTTCTGAAACTGGATCACCTGGGCGCTGATGTCATCAAGAAACGTCTGCCTTCGATTCGCGAAATCGCGATCAAGTTCGGTAACGTGGACCCGATCAAAGACCCAATCCCTGTGGTTCCAACCATCCACTATCAGATGGGCGGTATCCCCACGAACTACTACGGTCAGGTTGTGACTCAAACGCCAACAGGCGAGAACAAGATCGTCAACGGTCTGTACGCCATCGGTGAATGTGCCGCTACTTCCGTGCACGGTGCCAACCGTCTGGGTACGAACTCCCTGCTGGACCTGATCGTGTTCGGTCGCGCTGCCGGCAACCACATTGTGGATTCGCACCCCGAGAAAACGCACGCGCACCAGGAAATCAACGAGTCCTCCATCGAGTACTCGCTGGACCGCGTCAACCGTCTGGAATCCCGTACATCGGGCGAAAAGGCACAGGACGTGGGCAACAAGATTCGTGTGGCCATGCAGGCTCACTGCGGCGTGTTCCGTACCCTGGATCTGTTGCACAAGGGTGTCGACCAGATCGAATCCCTGGTTCCCGAAGTCAAGGATATTTACTTCAAAGACAAGTCCAAGGTGTTCAATACCGCCCGTATTGAAGCTCTGGAAGTGGCCAACATGATCGAAGTGGCTCGCGCTACGACGAAGTCGGCCGCCAATCGTACTGAAAGTCGCGGTGCTCATGCCCTGAACGACCACCCAGAACGTGACGACGAAAACTGGCTGCGTCACACCTTGTGGTTCTCGGAAGGCAGCCGTCTGGAGTACAAGCCTGTCCAGATGAAGCCTCTGACAGCCGAAACGATTCCGCCCAAGGCCCGGACTTTCTAAGCAGGATACTGACATGAGCCAAAAACGTAAGGTCAAATTTGAAATCTACCGCTACGATCCTGACAAGGACGAGCGTCCCTACATGCAGAAGATCGAAGTCGAGCTGGAGCCCACCGACAAGATGCTGCTCGATGCGATCCTGCGCATTAAAAACGACATGGACGACAGCCTGGCGTTGCGTCGCTCCTGCCGTGAAGGTGTGTGCGGTTCCGATGCCATGAACATCAATGGCAAGAACGGACTGGCCTGCACCACCAATATGCGCGACTTGAAAGAGCCTGTGGTTCTGCGCCCACTGCCAGGTCTGCCGGTTATCCGTGACCTGATCGTGGACATGACCCACTTCTTCGATCAGTACCATTCGGTCAAGCCGTTCCTGATCAACGATGCTCCTCCTCCAGAGAAAGAGCGTTTGCAAACGCCCGAAGCCCGTGAGGAGCTCGATGGTCTGTACGAGTGCATTCTGTGCGCCTGCTGCTCGACCTCTTGCCCATCGTTCTGGTGGAACCCCGACAAGTTCGTCGGTCCTGCTGGTTTGTTGCAAGCCTATCGTTTCATTGCCGACTCGCGTGACGAAGCAACGGGCGAGCGTCTGGACAATCTGGAAGATCCATACCGCTTGTTCCGCTGCCACACGATCATGAATTGCACGGACGTCTGTCCAAAAGGACTGAACCCGTCGCATGCCATCGGCAAGATCAAAGAAATGCTGGTGCGTCGCAGTATCTAAAAAGGTGGGTATGTACCGATGAGAACATTGACGGAATTGGAGCGTGCGCGCCTGCGCTGGCGTGCGCGCCGGGGCTTGCTTGAAAACGACTTGATGATCACCCGTTTTCTGGATCAATACGAAAACGAGCTGACTGATCAGGACGTCTCGGCCCTGACCCGCTTGTTCGAAATGGACGATACAGTTTTGCTGGATGTCCTTCTGGCTCGCTCCGAGCCGGAAGGGCAGTACGCCACACCGGACATTCAGCGACTAGTAGACATTATGCGAAAGCTATAACCATTGAGGAAAAAAGTGATGGAATTGTCAGATAAAAAAGCCACGCTATCCTTCTCCGACGGTAGCCCTTCGGTTGAGTTCCCTGTACACAAGGGCACCGTAGGTCCGGACGTGATCGATATCCGTAAGCTCTACGGTCAGACAGGTATGTTTACCTATGACCCGGGCTTTATGGCAACGGCGGCTTGCGAATCCGGTATCACCTACATTGACGGCGACAAGGGCCAGTTGATGTACCGTGGTTACCCGATCGACCAGTTGGCACAAAAGTGCGATTTCATGGATGTGTGCTACCTGATCCTGAACGGCGAGTTGCCCAACGCAGATCAGAAGCAGGAATTTGACTCCCTGGTCACGAACCACACCATGGTTCAGGAACAGATGCAGCACTTCCTGCGCGGCTTCCGTCCGGACGCTCACCCCATGGCAATACTGACCGGCCTGGTCGGTGCCCTGTCGGCGTTCTACCATGATTCCACGGACATCACGAATCCTCATCACCGTCATGTGTCGGCTATCCGCTTGATCGCCAAGCTGCCTACTCTGGTTGCGATGGCGTACAAGTATTCTTTGGGACAGCCTTTCATCTATCCCAAGAATGATTTGTCCTACACCGGCAACTTCTTGCGCATGATGTTCGCTACCCCTTGCGAAGACTACAAGGTCAACGAAGTGGTTGAGCGCGCTCTGGACCGTATCTTCATCCTGCATGCAGATCACGAACAAAACGCCTCCACCTCCACCGTGCGTCTGTGCGGTTCGTCGGGTACCAATCCTTTCGCTGCGATCGCTGCGGGTGTTGCTTGCTTGTGGGGCCCTGCCCACGGTGGTGCAAACGAAGCTTGCCTGAACATGCTGGAAGAGTTGCAAGCCAACGGCGGCATCGACAAGGTTGGCGAGTTCATGGAGAAGGTCAAGGACAAGAACTCGGGCGTGCGCCTGATGGGCTTTGGTCACCGTGTCTACAAGAACTACGACCCACGCGCCAAGCTGATGCAAGAAACCTGCAAGGAAGTTCTGGAAGCCCTGGGCCTGGAGAACGATCCTCTGTTCAAGCTGGCCATGGAACTGGAGCGTATTGCTCTGGAAGATCCATACTTCGTCGAACGCAAGCTGTACCCCAACGTAGACTTCTACTCGGGTATCGTTCAGCGCGCTATCGGCATCCCAACGTCCTTGTTCACCGCTATCTTCGCCCTGGCTCGTACCGTAGGCTGGATTGCTCAGTGGAACGAAATGCTGTCCGATCCAGATTACAAGATCGGCCGTCCACGTCAGCTGTACGTGGGCCCAACTCAGCGCGACGTACCTGCTCAACGTTAATGCTTTCGGGCTGCGATCCCTGGGGCGTGCCCCGGGTGTTCATGTAGCCCGTAGCGTTATGAAGCAGTAGCTGGAAGGTCAAGTGCACCATTGGGTGCACTTTTTTTTGCCCGTTATTTTTTTATTGCTATGGCTACAGCCACAGCCACAGCGATCACCAACACTGCCCGCACCGCCAGAGTCGCCGGCATTGTCGCTGGCATTGTCATCACCCTATGCACGTCAACATGCAGCAGCCCCAATGTCTGACAGGCTAGGCTTCAAGGCTGAGACAGGTGGTTGTTGAAGCGGAAAATCCGCTGTTCACGAGCTTTGTTCTCTTCAGAAAATCGGACTTTGGCCTGGACATGATCCAGGTGGTGCCCGATCAGCTCGCGAGCCCGTTCTGCATCACCATCCAAAATAGCTTTCATAACTCCCGCGTGCTGCTCGGTCAAAATTTCCACTTCCCGTGCATTGTCGAACTCGAACATGGCGCGCCGGTTCTCTTTCACTGTAGAGAACACTAACTGGAACAAGCCATTCATCAGTTGCACCAGCACGACATTATGAGAGGCCATGGCAATTGCCAGATGAAATTGGGCGTCTGCACGTGCCGACAGGTCTGCATCCTGGTTTTGTTGATGCCGAACCATCACTTGGAAGCACTGTTCAATGTGCTTTTTGTCCGCATCTGTTGCTCGTTGTGCCGCATGCCAGGCTGTGCTGGCTTCCAAGGCCCGACGTGCCTCTAGAACATCATAGCGATACAAGGGGTCTTCATTGATCAGCTCCTCCAGAGGCGCAATGCTCTGGGCTGGCCAGTTGATCAACTCGCTGTCTTGAACATAAGTACCCCCACCACGGCGGGTAATCAGCAAGCCTTCAGAGCTTAGCGAGCGCAAGGCCTCCCGTATCGGTACACGCGACACATCCAGCCGTTCAGCCAATTGACGCTCGGACGGGATTCGGTCACCGGGTTGCAACTGTTCATCCTGTATAAGTTGCCGGATTTTTTCAGCAACCAGGTCCGATAGGCGAGTGCTGGGATTCATAGTCATATAGGACGCTTCTTTAAATTTGGTATTACCACTTTCTTGGTTTTTTAATCGTATTAAGGCCTTGAGGCGCCAAACTAGTCAGGGTTTCTGCTGGTAATGCAAAGGTGGTAATACCGCTATGATGCTCAAAAATACAAAACGGGAAGTGGTTGCGCTGCCCAGGGCCGGGCTCATAGCCGCATTTGTTCACCAACAAAACCTCTTCCTCCTATACGTGCAGTCACACAAAGGAGAATCCGGGATGAGTCTTTTATACACCTTGTTGGCTCTGACGCCATTATTGGTTGTTTTTCTATTGATGGTGGTGATGGGGCGATCAGCCAAACTATCGATGGGGGCCGCGTATCTGGTTACGGCGATTCTCGCTTTATTTGTATGGGGGAGCCAGGCCGAAGTTATTGCTGCAGCCACGATCAACGGTATTGTTACCGCATTGACCCTGCTGTTCATTGTATTTGGTGCCGTGCTGCTTTTGAATACGCTCAAGGTGGGCGGAGCATTAAGTGCGATTCGCCAGGGCTTTATGGATGTATCGCCGGATCGTCGCATTCAGGTCATTATTGTTGCCTGGCTGTTCGGCTCCCTGATCGAGGGCTCGTCGGGTTTCGGTACGCCTTCCGCTGTTGGGGCTCCCTTGCTGCTGGCGCTGGGCTTTCCAGCCATGGCAGCGGTGATGGCTGTGTTGGTTATCCAGTCCACGCCTGTGTCTTTCGGGGCGGTTGGTACGCCCATGCTGGTTGGAGTGCGTTCAGGTATTGATAACAAGGTTGATGTTGCAGCTGCCATTTCGCCCTTGCAGCCGCTTGAGTATTTGCAGCAGATCGTCGAGAACGTCGCCTTGATTCATGCCATGACCGGCTTTGTGATTCCACTGTTGCTCTGCGGTTTGTTGACTCGCTTTTTCGGTGAACGCCGCTCCTTTGCCGAGGGGCTGGGGGCATGGAAGTTTGCTTTGTTTGCCGGTTTGGCCTTTACCGTTCCGTACTACCTGATTGCCATTACCCTGGGCCCTGAGTTCCCCTCCATGCTGGGTTCGATGGTCGGACTGGTAATCGTGGTGAGCGCAGCTCGAAAGGGCTGGTTTGCACCTCGCAAAACCTTTGATTTCCCGGATCGCAGTCAATGGCCGTCCCACTGGCTGGGCACAGTGGCGATGGATAACACGGAATCGCAGCAACGCTTTTCGGTATTGCGGGCTTTCTCGCCGTATGTGCTGGTGGTTGCACTTTTGATCTTTACTCGTACTGTTCCTGCCGTAAAAGCCTGGTTGACGGGGCCTTCGGCCACAATCAAGGTGGAAGGTATTTTGGGTACTGGTATTTCTACATCGGCTCAGTTGCTGTTCTCGCCCGGGGCCATCTTGATTCTGGTCTCACTGGCCTGCATTGCGATTTTTCGCATGAACAGTCAGCAGTATGTCGTCGGTGTGAAAGCATCGCTGCGTACCATGGGCAGCGCAGCTCCTGCTTTGTTGTTGGCCGTGCCTATGGTGCAGGTGTTTATCAACTCGGCAGCGGCTGATGGTTCCATTGCCAGCATGCCGCTGGTGCTGGCTCAAGGGGCCGCGTCGGCGGTTGGGCAGGCATGGCCTACGGTTTCACCCTGGGTGGGTAGTTTGGGGGCATTTATTGCGGGCTCCAATACTGTCAGCAACATGATGTTTTCGTACTTCCAGTTCTCTACCGCTCAGCAAATTGGCTTGAGTGTGGACCAGTCCGCTATTGTGGTTGCATTGCAGGCGGTAGGTGGAGCGGCTGGCAATATGATTTGCGTCCATAACGTGGTGGCTGCCGGTGCGGTTGTCGGCATGTTGGGACGTGAGGGCGAGATTGTTCGCAAGACCTTGATACCCATGGTGTATTACGTCATTCAGGCAGGCCTGATCGGCCAGGCCTTGATTACTGGTGCCATGGGCTGGTGGATAGCTGCCGCAGTCTTCCTGGCACTGACCATAGGGGGCTTGAGCCTGTCCCGAGGCCGTCAGATGACGCCGGCCATGGCTTGAACATTTCGCTCTGTTTATTTGCGGCTTAAAGGAGTCGTTGTACAATTTCTTCCTGGAGATGACGTTCCTCCTTTAACCGCCGTTTCGTTCTGAAGCAGCTGATGACGTCTACAGCGACCTGACCACCGTCGGGGCTGTAGGCGTCTGCGTTTACATCTTCTGTTTGTGGTCAGCCCGATTCCATTGAGCTTACGACCCATGAACAGACTCAAAACCTCACTCTCGCTAAACCTGCTGGCCTATTACGGCAAATGGTTTGTGCTCGCTTGCTTGATTGCCGTGCTGGCAGGCAGCGCTTCCGCTTTTTTCCTTTTTTCACTCGAGCAGGCTACCTCCTGGCGGATGCACCATGCCTGGCTGATCTGGCTACTGCCGCTGGCAGGCTTGGCCGTAGGCTGGGTGTATGAACGCGTAGGGCAGTCTGTTAGTGCAGGTAATAACCTGCTGATCGAGGAAATTCACGATCCCAAGAAAGTGGTGCCGTTGCGCATGGCGCCTTTGGTGCTTGGTGGAACCGTGATTTCCCATTTGTTCGGTGCATCGGTAGGCCGAGAGGGCACCGCCGTACAAATGGGTGCCGCCTTGTCGGACCAGCTAACCCATGTGTTTCGCTTGGACCGGGAAGATCGACGCATTCTGTTGATGGCAGGTATGAGTGCCGGCTTTTCATCTGTGTTTGGCACGCCTTTAGCCGGAGCCGTGTTTGGCATGGAAGTGCTGGCGATAGGCCGTATGCGCTACAACGCCTTGTTCCCTTGTCTGATCGCCGCGATTGTTGCCGACCAGGTGGGCCTGGCCTGGGGTGTGCAGCATGCCCATTATGTCGTTGAGCAGGTCGTGCCATTAGGCGGCTGGAGCATGCTGGCTGTGTTGATCGCCGGGGTTCTGTTCGGCCTGATCGGCATGTTGTTCGCCATGCTGACTCACCAGCTTTCCGCCTGGATGAAAAAGATCATCAAGTACGCACCCATGCGCCCCTTCTGGGGCGGGCTGGTGGTGGCGATAGCTGTCTGGGCGTTGGATGCCTACCAGTACATTGGCCTGGGTGTTCCGGAAATAGTGCGCGCTTTCCACGAGCCTATGCAGTCATGGGATTTTCTGGGCAAGCTGGTGTTTACTGTCCTGTCTTTAGGCTCCGGTTTTAAAGGAGGGGAGGTCACGCCCTTGTTCTACATAGGGGCGACTCTGGGTAATGCCTTGGCTCCCTTGCTGCACATGCCTTTTTCCATGATGGCGGGCTTGGGCTTTGTGGCCGTCTTTGCCGGCGCAGCCAATGTACCGATTGCGTGCACGCTGATGGCGATGGAGCTGTTTGGCACCGAACTGGGGCCTTGGGCGGCGATCGCTTGTGTAGCAGCCTATGTGTTCTCGGGACATGCAGGGATCTATCATGCGCAACGTGTGGGTCATCGCAAGTTCAAGCATCGTCGGCCTGTTTGATCTGGGTCAGTCAGTCACTCGGCCACTCGGTGAGCGAGTGGCTAGGGATGCCCCATGTGCCTGCTTAAAAATAGTCTCTTTGTTACGCTGGTTTCCAGGCTCCGCGTTTAGCAAACTACTATATGACTTGATATCAAGAGACAAAGGTGAAGCGATGGCAGACTCCCAGTTCAAAGATCACTTTTCCCAAGTTGCAGCCGACTATGCCAGTTACCGCCCCAGCTATCCGCAAAAGCTGGCGGATGTGTTGGCCGAACTGAGTCCCGCACAGGATAGGGCGCTGGATTGTGCCTGCGGGACTGGGCAGCTTTCTGTGTTGCTGGCCAAGCGATTCAAGGAAGTGATTGCCACGGATGGCAGCGCCGATCAGATTGCTCAGGCGCAGCCGCAAGAGGGTGTGAGCTATCGCACGGCTTTGGCTGACAACAGCGGTCTGGCTGATAACAGCGTGGATTTGATCACCGTCGCGCAAGCGGCTCATTGGCTGGATCTGGGGCCTTTCTATGCCGAGGTTCAGCGTATCGCTCGCCCCGATGCCTTGCTGGCCTTGATCACCTATGGCGTCTTGCATGTGGAGGGTGCAGTGGATAGCGTCATGCAGCATTTCTACTATGAAACCATCGGCGCTTACTGGCCACCGGAGCGCCGTCATGTGGAAGAGGGGTATCGCAGCCTGGCCTTTCCTTTTCAGGAGCTGAGCTTGCCGCCTTTGGCCATGGAGGTGGATTGGAGTTTGCCACAGCTCCTGGGATACATCAGAACCTGGTCGGCTGTGAAAGCGGCTGAAAAAGCGCTGGGCGCCAGTCCCTTGAGCGCAGTGGAAGTGGAGTTGCGCAAGCAGTGGGGTGATCCCGATCAGCGTCGCCGAATCAGTTGGCCTTTGTCTGTGCGAGCAGGGCGGGTGCGGAAATAGGCTGCTCTTGGAGTGCGATGTCTGCTCATCTGGTTCGGACACTTCGCGGCTGACGGAGTGAACTTGCACAAGATTCCGGGCACCCGCTAACCCTGAGAGAGGATACGCGGCTGTGTTGTGTCCATTGTGGCTAAATGAGCTTGATCCTGAGCACCGATACTCTGTTGGATCAGGCGACAGCTTTGTTCAGCGAAACTGGGTGCCAAAGTCATCATGAAATAAAAAACCGGATGCTGCTTTACGCTGCATCCGGTTTTTATTCAGCTAAACAGGATTAGCTGTTTTGCTGGGCTTCTTGCTGTGCATCCACAACAGCCAGGGCTGTCATGTTGATGATGCGACGCACCGTAGCGCTGGTGGTCAGGATGTGGATGGGGCGAGCTGCACCCAGCAGGATGGGGCCCATGGCCACACCGTTGCTGCCTGTCATCTTCAGCATGTTGTAGGTGATGTTGCCGGCGTCCAGGTTAGGAGTAATCAGCAGGTTGGCCGAACCGCGCAGCGTGCTGTCGGGGAAGGCCTTCAGGCGGATTTTCTCGGACAGGGCGGAGTCAGCGTGCATTTCGCCGTCCACTTCCAGGTCGGGAGCGCGTTCAGCCAGGATCTGACGAGCCTTGGCCATCTTGCGGGACGACTCGGTCTGGCGGCTGCCAAAGTTCGAGTGCGACAGGAGAGCCACGCGAGGCACCACACCAAAACGACGAACTTCCTCGGCGGCCTGGATCGTCATGTCGGCGATCTGTTCGGCGTTGGGGTTCTCGTTGACGTGGGTGTCGCACACAAACAGAGTTTGTGTAGGCAGCATCAGTACGTTCATGGCGGCGAAAGTCTGGGCTTCTTTCTTCAGGCCAATGACTTGCTCAACATAGTGCAGCTGGCTGTCGTAGTTGCTGGCCACGCCGCAGATCATGCCGTCAGCATCACCACGTTGCAGCAGCATCACGCCGATCAGCGAGTTGTGCTTGCGTATCATGGCTTTGGCGATGTCTGGAGTCACGCCTTCACGTGCCTTGAGCTTGTAGTAGGCAGTCCAGGTCTCGGTGAAGCGATCGTCGTCTTCAGGATCAACGATTTGCACGTTCTTGCCCGCTTCCAGACGCAGGCCAGCTTTCTTGACGCGCATGTCGATCACGCTGGGGCGACCCACCAGAATAGGCTGGGCCAGCTTCTCGTCCACGACGGTTTGCACGGCACGCAATACGCGTTCGTCTTCGCCGTCAGCGTAAATGATGCGCTTGGGCGCAGCCTTGGCCTGCATGTACAACGGACGCATCAGCGGGCCGGTGTGGTAGGTCATGGCGATCAGCTTCTGACGGTAGGCGTCCATGTCTTCGATAGGACGGGCGGCAACGCCGGAGTCCATCGCAGCTTGGGCCACGGCAGGTGCGATCTGAACGATCAGACGGGAGTCGAACGGTTTGGGGATGATGTACTCAGGACCAAAACGCAGATCTTCGCCGCCGTAAGCAGTGGCCATATCGTCGCTTTGCTCGACCTGGGCCAGATCGGCAATGGCTTTCACGCAAGCCAGCTTCATTTCTTCGTTGATCACGCTGGCGCCAACGTCCAGGGCACCACGGAAGATGAAGGGGAAGCACAGCACGTTGTTGACCTGGTTCGGGTAGTCCGAACGGCCAGTCGCGATAATGCAGTCAGGGCGGGCAGCCTTGGCTACTTCAGGACGGATTTCAGGCTCGGGGTTGGCCAGGGCCAGAATCAGGGGCTTGTCGGCCATGGTCTTGACCATGTCGGCGGACAATACGCCAGGAGCGGAACAACCCAGGAACACGTCAGCGCCAACCATGGCATCAGCCAGGGTGCGGGCATCGGTTTCCTGAGCGTAGCGAGCCTTGTTGGGCTCCATGTTCTCGTCGCGACCTTTCCAGATGATGCCGCGCGAGTCAGCCACGAAAATGTTGCTCAGCTTCACTCCCAGGGCAACCAGCAAGTCCAGGCAAGCAATGGCAGCAGCGCCAGCGCCCGAGCAAACCAGCTTGATGTCGGCGATGTTCTTGTTGACGACTTTCAGGCCGTTCAGAACAGCGGAGGACGAGATGATGGCGGTACCGTGCTGGTCATCGTGGAACACGGGAATGCTCATGCGCTCGCGCAGCTTCTTCTCGATGTAGAAGCATTCGGGGGCCTTGATGTCTTCCAGGTTCACACCACCCAGGGTGGGTTCCAGTGCGGCAATGATGTCGACCAGCTTGTCCGGATCGGTTTCGTTCAATTCGATATCGAACACGTCGATGCCGGCGAATTTCTTGAACAGGCAGCCTTTGCCTTCCATGACGGGCTTGGCGGCCAGGGGGCCGATATTGCCCAGACCCAGCACGGCGGTACCGTTGGTAACCACGGCAACCAGGTTGGCGCGCGAGGTGTACTTGGCGGCGGCTTCTTCGCCTTCGGCGTGGATGGCCATGCAAGCAGATGCGACGCCGGGGGAGTAGGCTAGCGAGAGGTCATCTTGATTGGCTAGGGTCTTGGTAGGGACCACCGAGATTTTCCCGGGAGTGGGATACGCGTGATAGTCCAGCGCAAGTTTGGCCAGATCGGCGTTGGCATCCATTTTGGTAAAGCTCCTGATAGGATTTTCTAGTGTAAAAGTGAATCTAATTTATAAGAAATACAGTCGCCAGGTAGGTGCTGATTTGTTATAGGCAGCATATGTCATGGCAACGCTTGTTGCCTGCCTCAAGGTGACCAAGGGCAGGCTGGGCTCGGTTTGGTGGAAAAGGGGCCCGCGAAGCGCGTACTTGCTGCACCCGATTAGCATATCGGAATTTTTCCTTCATGTGGGGCAGCCAAGGGGCGTCAATCATGATTTGGAGCGCTTCTTTTGTAAGAATTCGCCCTCGTGATAGATCGATGTGTTTGTTAATGCCAACGGTATGACGCAGTCGCCAAGCATTTTAGATGTCATTAATTGCGCCTTTTGTGTGCGGCGTTATACTAGATCAATACGGCTTGTATAAGGCGTCCCACGTTGCCTTCTGCTCCTGCTATCCGCTAACCGGCGAGGTCCGTGTCGCGGAAGGTTTTCCTGCATCTCAACACGAGTGAAACACTCGGATAGGTGAAGCGTAATAATGTCATCGCAAAAAGAACTGCTCAGTAACTCTTATTTGTTCGGGAGCAATGCTCCTTACGTCGAAGAACTCTACGAGTCCTACCTCGACAATCCAGGCTCCGTCGCCGACCAATGGCGCGAGTACTTCGACCAGCTGCAGCACCAGCCTGCGACTGACGGCCGCGACAGCACCCGCGATCAAGCTCACGCTCCCATTGTCGAGTCCTTCGCTCAGCGTGCCAAAGCCAATGCCTTCCTGACCAGCGCCCAAGCACCGGACCTGACAGTTGCCATGAAGCAAGTGTCGATTCAGTCCATGATTGCTGCTTACCGCTCCCTGGGTGCACGCATTGCTGATCTGGATCCCCTGAAGCGCTCCGAACGCCCCAGCATCCCTGAACTGGACCCTGCTTTCTACGGTTTGACCGAAGCAGATCTGGACCAGGTCTACTCCGCCACCAACACTTACTTCACCAAAGCCGACACCATGACGCTGCGCGACATGCTCAAGGCCTTGCGTGATACGTACTCCCGTTCGGTGGGCGCAGAATTCATGTACATCTCCGACCCGGTCGTCAAGCGCTGGATTCAGCAGCGCCTGGAGTCGGTGCATGGCACAGGTTCTTTCAACGTTGAGCAAAAACGCAACATCTTGCAGCAGCTGACCGAGGCTGAAGGCCTGGAGCGCTTCCTGCACACCAAATACGTCGGTCAGAAACGCTTCTCCCTGGAAGGTGGCGAGAGCTTCATCGCTTGTATGGATGAAGTGGTCAACCACGCTGGCGAGAACGGCGTTCAGGAAATCATCGTGGGTATGGCTCACCGTGGTCGTCTGAACATGCTGGTCAACATCATGGGCAAGATGCCCGGTGACCTGTTTGCCGAGTTTGAAGGCCGTCACGCTGAAGGCTTGACCGACGGCGACGTGAAGTACCACAACGGTTTCTCCAGCGACCTGTCCACTCGTGGCGGTCCGGTTCACCTGTCTCTGGCCTTTAACCCATCCCACCTGGAAATTGTTAACCCAGTGGTCGAGGGGTCGGTCCGTGCTCGTCAGGATCGTCGTAGCGACGAAGACGGCAGCCAGGTTCTGCCCGTGCTGGTTCACGGTGACGCGGCTTTTGCCGGTCAGGGTGTGGTCATGGAAACACTGAACCTGGCCCAGACCCGTGGCTACGGTACCGGTGGTACGCTGCACATCGTTATTAACAACCAGATCGGTTTCACCACCTCTGATCCTCGCGATACACGCTCCACGCTGTATTGCACGGACGTGGTCAAGATGATTGAAGCCCCCGTCTTCCACGTGAACGGCGACGATCCTGAAGCCGTGGTGTTCGTGACTCAGCTGGCTCTGGACTTCCGCCGCGAGTTCAAGCACGACGTGGTGGTTGATATTGTTTGCTTCCGCAAACTGGGCCACAACGAGCAAGACACTCCTTCGATGACCCAGCCGCTGATGTACAAGAAGATTGGTCAGCACAACGGTACACGCAAACTGTATGCCGACAAGCTGGTTGCTCAAGGCATTCTGTCCGAGAACGAACCCGAAGATCTGGTCAAGGCTTACCGTCAACTGATGGAAGATGGCAAGCGCACGGTTGAACCTGTTCTGACAGACTACAAGAACAAATACGCCACCGACTGGTCTGCTTTCCTGGGCGCCAAATGGACTGACCAGGCTGACACCGCCTTGCCTATGTCCGAACTGACACGCATTGGTGAAAAACTGACCACCGTGCCAGAAGGCTTTACGGTTCACCCACTGGTCAACCGCATGCTGAACGACCGTCGTGCCATGGCACGTGGCGAAGCTCAGGTGGACTGGGGCATGGGCGAGCACTTGGCCTTTGCAACCTTGGTGAACAACGGCTACGCCATCCGTATTACCGGCCAGGACTCGGGCCGTGGTACGTTTACCCACCGTCACGCTGTGCTGCACGATCAAAAACGTGAGCGCTGGAACGACGGCACCTACATTCCTTTGCAGAACGTCTCCGAAGGCCAGGCCAACTTCACGGTGATCGACTCGGTTCTGTCCGAAGAAGCCGTGCTGGCATTTGAATACGGTTACGCTTCGGCAGAGCCCAACATTTTGACTATCTGGGAAGCTCAGTTCGGCGACTTCGCCAACGGTGCCCAGGTTGTGATCGACCAGTTCATTACGTCGGGTGAAGCCAAGTGGGGCCGTCATTGCGGTCTGACTCTGATGCTGCCACACGGCTACGAAGGTCAGGGTCCGGAGCACTCCTCGGCCCGTATCGAGCGCTTCTTGCAACTGTGCGCTGACAACAATATCCAGGTTGTTCAGCCCACCAACGGCGCCCAGATCTTCCACGTGCTGCGTCGTCAGATGATCCGTCCTTTCCGCAAGCCTTTGGTCATCATGACGCCCAAGTCCTTGCTGCGTAATAAAGACGCTACCTCGCCACTGAGCGATCTGGCTGAGGGTCACTTCATGCCCGTGATCGGCGAGACCGATCAGGCAATTGATGCAGCCGCTGTCAAACGTGTTCTGGCTTGCTCGGGCAAGGTTTACTACGATCTGGTGAACCACCGTAAAGAGCTGGAGCGCAACGATATTGCCATTATCCGTGTGGAGCAGTTGTATCCGTTTGCCCACAAGGCCTTCCAGGCAGAGCTGGCCAAGTACAGCAACGCCAAGGAAGTTATCTGGGTTCAGGACGAACCTCAAAACCAAGGTGCATGGTTCTACATTCAGCATCACATCTACGAGAACATGACCGAAGGTCAGAAGCTGGGTTACGCCGGCCGTGCCGCGTCCGCTTCGCCTGCCGTTGGTTACCTGGCCAAACACCAGGAACAACAAAAGGCGCTGCTGGAGCAGGCTTTCGGCGCTCGCAAAGGCTTCATGCTGACCAAATAACGCACCCTAAATTTTAAATACGGAAAATATAATCATGGCAATTACCGACGTTCTGGTTCCCCAACTCTCTGAATCCATCTCCGAAGCCACTTTGCTGGAGTGGAAAAAACAACCTGGCGAAATGGTCCAGGCTGATGAAATCCTGATCGAAGTCGAAACCGACAAGGTTGTGCTGGAAGTTCCCGCTCCTGCCTCGGGCGTGCTGAGCGAAATCGTCAAGGCCAACGGCAGCACTGTGACTTCCGGCGACGTGCTGGCCCGTATCGACTCCGAAGGCAAGGCCAGCGCTGCCGCTCCTGCCGCCGCTGCACAAGAAGCCGCTCCTGCTGCTGCCCCAGCCGCTGCCGCTCCTGCTGCCAGCTCCGCCGCCTCTTCGGTTGCTTCGCCTGCTGCTGCCAAGATCCTGGCTGAAAAGGGTGTGGAAGCCAGCTCCGTGGAAGGTTCCGGCCGTGGTGGTCGCATCACCAAGGGTGACGCTCTGGAAGCCAACGCCGCTGCTGCTAAACCTGCTGCTGCTCCTGTTGCCCCCCCAACCCTGTCCCTGGACGGCCGTCCAGAGCAGCGCGTGCCCATGAGCCGTCTGCGCGCTCGCATCGCCGAGCGTCTGCTGCAGTCGCAGTCCGAAAACGCCATGCTGACCACGTTCAACGAAGTCAACATGCAAGCTGTGCTGGATCTGCGCAAGAAATACAAAGATCAGTTCGAGAAAGAGCACGGCGTGAAACTGGGCTTCATGTCCTTCTTCGTCAAGGCTGCTGTTGCCGCCCTGAAGAAATACCCTGTACTGAACGCCTCGGTTGATGGCAAGGACATCATCTACCACGGTTACTTTGACATCGGTGTGGCCGTTGGTAGCCCACGCGGTCTGGTGGTGCCTATCCTGCGTAACGCTGATCAAATGTCCATCGCTGACATCGAAAAGCAAATCGCTGACTTCGGTGCCCGTGCCCGCGACGGCAAGCTGACCCTGGAAGAAATGACAGGCGGTACCTTCTCGATCTCCAACGGTGGCGTGTTCGGCTCCATGCTGTCCACCCCCATCATCAACCCACCTCAGTCCGCCATCCTGGGCATTCACGCCACCAAGGACCGTGCTGTTGTGGAAAACGGTCAGATCGTGATTCGCCCCATGAACTACCTGGCCATGTCCTACGACCACCGTATCATCGACGGCCGCGAAGCCGTTCTGGGTCTGGTGGCCATGAAGGAAGCCTTGGAAGATCCACAGCGTCTGCTGTTGAACGTCTAAGCACGCGGTAGTTTCGGTCTAGTATGTTTACGGCCAAGTGCTTGCTTCTAAGCCTTGGCCGACTTTGTTTAAGGCCCTGGGGGTTGGCGTTCGCCACCTGATACTTTCCCGCCCGACTTCCGGGCGGTCCAGCGTGCCTTTTCACATTTATGGGATTTTTTATGGCTAAGCAATTTGATGTTGTCGTGATTGGTGCAGGCCCTGGTGGCTACATCGCCGCCATCCGTGCTGCTCAACTGGGTATGAGCGTCGCTTGCGTGGACGCATGGTCCACCGCTGAAGGCAAACCCGCTCCTGGCGGTACTTGCACCAACGTTGGTTGCATTCCTTCCAAGGCCTTGCTGCAATCGTCCGAGCACTTCGAGCACGCCAATCTGCATCTGGCTGATCACGGTGTGGACGTCAAGGGCGTATCGCTGAATCTGGACAAGCTGATCGGTCGCAAAGACGTGGTCGTCAAGCAGAACAACGACGGCATCCTGTACCTGTTCAAAAAGAACAAGGTCACTTTCTTCCACGGCACCGCTTCCTTTGGCGCCAAGGTTGACGGCGGCTGGTCGGTGAACGTGGCCGGTGCCAACGCTGAAGAGCTGGTTGCCAAGAACGTCATCATCGCTACCGGTAGCTCGGCTCGTGCCTTGCCCGGTGCCGAGTTCGACGAAGAGCAAATTCTGTCCAACGACGGCGCACTGCGTCTGCCCAAGGTTCCCAAGAAGCTGGCCGTTATCGGTGCCGGCGTGATTGGTCTGGAACTGGGTAGCGTGTGGCGTCGCCTGGGTGCCGAAGTGACCATTCTGGAAGGTGCTCCCGAGTTCCTTTCCGCCGTGGATCGCGACGTTGCCAAGGAAGCCCTGAAGGCTTTCACCAAGCAAGGTCTGAAGATCAATGTGGGCGTGAAAGTTGGCGAAATCAAGAAGTCTGCCAAACAGGTCACCATCAACTACGTGGACGCCGCTGGTGCCGAGCACAAGCTGGAAGCCGACAAGCTGATCGTATCCATCGGCCGTGTGCCTAACACTGCCGGTCTGGGTGCAGACACCATCGGTCTGAAACTGGACGAGCGCGGCTTCGTGGTTGTGGACGACGATTGCGCCACCAGCCTGCCAGGTATCTGGGCGGTGGGTGACGTGGTGCGTGGTCCTATGCTGGCTCACAAAGCCGAAGAGGAAGGTGTGGCTGTGGCCGAGCGTCTGGCTGGTCAGCAGCCCCACGTCAACTTCGACACTGTACCTTGGGTTATCTACACCTCGCCCGAAATCGCTTGGGTTGGCAAGACCGAGCAGCAACTGAAGACCGAAGGCCGTGCTTACCGCGCTGGCAGCTTCCCCTTCCTGGCTAACGGCCGTGCCCGCGCACTGGGTGACACGACCGGCTTTGTGAAGGTTCTGGCGGATGCCAAGACGGACGAAGTTCTGGGCGTGCACTTTGTGGGCCCTGTGGCTTCCGAGCTGGTGGCTGAAGCTGTTGCAATCATGGAATTCCGTGGCGCGTCGGAAGATATCGCCCGTATTTGCCATGCTCACCCAACCCTGTCCGAAGCCCTGAAAGAAGCGGCCTTGGCAGTGGACAAACGCGCTCTGAACTTCTGATAGACTTTCAGGGTGTTGTTGGAAAAGGGCGGGCACAGGCTCGCTCTTTTTTTCGTCACGAAAGGCTGATCACAGCAGTCCGTAGCGGTTGCGATGCGTGAGATAATTGACCGCGCAGTATGCTCAGACCCTGCATCAAAAGCGGTGCTGCTGTGGATCGCAGTGCATGCTGGCAGACTACTACCTGTCTTGGACAGGTTCTTTTATTTTCAGTGATATGAATGTTCGCGAGTATTACCATCAGGCTTTAGCGGAAAAAGGCTACCGTGCCGACCAGGCACAGGAGCAAGCTATAGACCGGCTGCAACGCTATTACGACGAGTGGGTAGAGTTTCGCAAAATGCGCTCCAGCGCCTTGCGTCGTATGTTCTCCCGCCCGGAGGTGCCGCGTGGTGTGTACCTGTGGGGTGGGGTCGGGCGCGGCAAGAGCTTCCTGATGGACGCCTTCTACCTGACGGTGCCGCTCAAGCGCAAAACTCGGATTCACTTCCATGAGTTCATGCGCGGCGTGCACAAAGAGCTGAATCAGGTCAAAGGCATGAGCGATCCCTTGGATGAGGTCGCCAAACGTATCGCCAAGCGTTATCGCCTGATCTGTTTTGACGAGTTCCACGTCTCGGATGTGGCCGATGCCATGATTCTGTACAAGCTGCTGCTGGGTCTGTTCGAGCGCGGTACGTCCTTTGTGATGACCTCCAACTATGAGCCTTCCACCTTGTATCCGGAAGGCCTGCACCGCGACCGCATCTTGCCTGCGATTGCGCTGATCCAGAAGAACATGGATATCATGAACGTGGATACGGGCGTGGATTATCGCCGTCGTGCTCTGGAGCAGGTGAAAACCTATTTGACGCCATTGGGCCCGCAGACCACCACAGAGCTGCAATCAATGTTCACCGCCTTGTCGGACACGGCCCCTCAAGAGCCGGTGCTCAGTATTGAAAACCGGGATGTAAAAGCGGTCGCCTTGTCCGGTTCAGCCGTCTGGTTTGATTTCGAGACCCTGTGCGTCAGCCCACGTTCGCAAAACGACTATCTGGAACTGGCGAACCGCTTCCAGACCGTGATTTTGTCTGACGTACCTCGCATGACGGCGCGTGATGCCTCTGCGGCGCGACGCTTCACCTGGCTGGTCGACGTTTTTTACGATCACAAGGTGAAGTTCATCATGTCCGCAGCGGTGCCTGAAGAAGAATTGTATGTGGATGGCCCTATGGCCAATGAGTTCCACCGTACTGTCTCGCGTTTGATGGAAATGCAATCGCGGGAGTACCTGGAGTCAGAACGGCGCCAGGCAGTTATTTTGTAGGATGCTGGGCGCGGCCACTGGCCACGCGTCTGATTCCTGAACCCTGACACGTAGTTTTATAAGCGTATTTTTTATCATGACGACACGAGTACTGACCGGCGTTACAACGACCGGTATTCCACACTTGGGTAATTATGCCGGGGCGATTCGCCCTGCTATCCGTGCTAGCCAGCAAGCCGATGTCGACGCATTTTTCTTCATGGCGGACTACCACGCCCTGATCAAATGTGACGATCCGGAGCGCGTAGCCATTTCGCGCCGTGCGATTGCTGCTACCTGGCTGGCCTGCGGCCTGGATGTGGAAAAAGTAACGTTCTACCGTCAATCCGATATTCCGGAAATTCCGGAGCTGTCCTGGATGCTGGGTTGCGTAACCGGCAAGGGCTTGATGAACCGTGCCCACGCCTACAAGGCTTCTGTCGACAAGAATGAAGCGGCGGGCGTAGAGCCTGATGATGGCGTCACCATGGGCCTGTTCAGCTACCCCGTACTGATGGCGGCCGACATCCTGATGTTCAATGCCCACAAGGTGCCCGTGGGCCGGGATCAGGTGCAGCACCTGGAAATGGCACGCGATATCGCCAAGAGCTTCAACCACCTGTATGGCCGTGGCAAGGAGCTGTTTGTATTGCCTGAAGTGCAGGTGGAAGAGGACGTGGCCCTCTTGCCTGGTCTGGATGGCCGCAAGATGTCCAAGAGCTACGACAACACGATTCCTCTGTTCGAGGGTGGTGCCAAGGCACTGAAGGCAGCCATTGCCCGCATCGTGACGGACTCCAAAGGTCCCGGCGAGTCTAAAGATCCCGATGATTCGCACCTGACGGCCTTGTACAAGGCATTTGCGACACCCGAGCAGACCCAGGCCTTTCGTCAGCAGTTGATCGACGGCATGGCCTGGGGCGAGGCCAAGGATGCCTTGCATCAGTTGCTGGAAGCCATGATTGCGCCCATGCGTGATCGCTACGAAGCCTTGATGGCTCGTCCCCAGGATATTGAGGATTTGCTGCAAGTCGGCGCGCGCAAGGCTCGTGCCTACGCTACTCCCTTCATCCATGAATTGAAGGCGGCCGTGGGCCTGCGTGACCCCTTGAGCGTGGCAGTTAGCAAGACTGAAGCCAAGGCTCGTAAAGCTCGTTTTGTGAACTTCCGCGACGAAGACGGCACCTTCCGTTTCCGCCTGCAAGATGCTGCTGGACAAGAGCTGTTTCTGTCTCGCTCTTATGCAGACCCAAAACAGGCTGGTGTGGCGATCAAGGCACTGCAGACTGCGGCTTTTGCCGAAGTTGCCAAGCAGGAAGGTCAGGAGTTGCAAATCCATTGTGCCGGTGAAGAAGTGGCACGAGTATCGGCAGATCTGCGTGATGCCGTTGCAGCCGCTTTGGATTCGATGCGCGACTAAGTGGTTTGTCTACTGTGGGATTGATCGGCTGTTCAGGATTGATGCCGCAGTGGAGGCAGCAAGCTTCTTTGAGCAGCAACGCTTCAGCTTGAAGATTGCTTGAAAATGAGCAGCCCCAAAAGAGAGACCTATCTCACTTTTGGGGCTGTTCTTTCTGCGTTGTATTGAACGTGTGCAGAAGATCAAAGCTGGAGCTTGGCTTGAGCTTGCTCGTGTAATCGGCTTTGGCCTTAAATTCATTCTTGAAATCAGGTCAGGTCAAACCAAGCCAAAACAAACCAAGCCAAACCAAGCCAAACCAAGCCAAATCAGATCTGATTCGAACGTGAACTCTGAATTCTGAGCCCGAAATCTGGATTCGGACTTAAGAGCTGGACTTGAGCCTAGGCCAGTCGCCCTTGGGCTTTGGACTTCTGATCCCAGTCCTGGCTGGCCAGCTCCAATGCTGCAATATCTTCTGCGCAGATCACATCTCGCAACGCCGTGAATTTCTCTTCCGACCAGTCGTAAATCTTCAAGGCCAATAGCCGGTCAATCGCTGCGTCCTCAAAGCGCTTGCGCACCGGCACAGCTGGGTTGCCTGCCACAATCGTATACGGGGCCACATTCTTGGTGACCAGTGCACCCGAGGCAATTACGGCACCTTCACCAATGACCACGCCGGGCATGATCATGGCCCGCATACCGATCCAGGCACCGTCATGGATGTAGGTGTCACCTTTGCCAACGTAGGCCTCCGTAATTTTGTCTACGAAGGGATACAGGCTGAACCAGTCCATGCGGTGGGTGTGATTGCCACCCATCAGGATGACGGCCTCGGCACCGATGCAGACGTAGTCACCGATGTGGAGCTGGTCCACTGGCCATTGCGAGGTCCATGCCTTGAGGCTGTACTCGTCCCCGTACAGGTAACGCACCACGCTTTCTTCAAAACTGCCGGTCCAGGCATGGCTGTAGTAGCTGTGCGTGCCACGCACATGGATATTGGGGTTGGATACGGTTTCGTGCAGGAGTTCGACCTGCGACCAGTGTTTTTGCTCCATGTTTTTCCTTCTGGACCTTGCCGCGCTGGAACTGACTTTGCGCCGGTCCCGGCAAAGTGGGTGTTCATGTTTGGGCCAAGCAGCCAAGCGAGCACAAGAGGCTCGCTTGCTGATGTTGATGGCGGGACTAGACTAATGCGCTTTGAGCTGCTTGGCATTCAAGCGGGCCAAAAGCATCAAGCCCTGCATGAATGCTCACGCAGGGCTTGGTGTGTTTAGGCCGGGATTGCTGGCCTTATTCGGCTGGCTGGGCAGGAATATCCAACTTTTCACACAGACTCAGGATTTCCTCCAGGTTCTCGCGTTTGACCACGATCAGCTGAAACTCCTCGTCATAGCTTTGGGCAAATTCCAGCAGGCAGTAGGAGGGGTGAAACTCCTGCAACTGCTCGTTCGCCCATTGGAAAAAGCCGTCCACGTCCTGAAAAGGCATGTCGTCGTAGGGAAAGGCGGGCAGATCCTGGCTTTCAAAGGCAGCCAGAATCTCTTCCCACAGTTCGTCCACGGTATCGGCCAGAGCCAGATAGTCGTCCAGCTCGTAGCTGATGGCCAGGATCAGAGCGCCATCCGGATCGTGTTCCATCAAGTTCTGGGCGTGCTTGCCATACGCCTCACCCATCGCTGTCGGGCTGGCGCTGGCTGTCAGCACGGACTGGCTGATGGCTGCAATATCCTGTTCCTTCTGATCAAATCCGGTCAGCAGATTGAGCAGACGCGTCAGTTGGGAAAGGCGCTCGGTCTCAGTCATGGCTTATCTCCGAAGTTTGCTAAAGGCGGCTGCCATAGCACCTGTCGGTGCCGGTTCAGCTTGCCGGTTGGGGCGATTGTTTCCGGAACGGCGCTGGGGTGCGTTGCTGGTGTTGCTGGAACCACGCACAGGGCCGCTGTCGTCGTTCAGGCGCATGGTCAAGCCGATACGCTTACGAGCTACATCCACTTCCTGGACTTTAACCTTAACGGTCTGCCCAACGCGAACCACATCACGCGGATCTTTGACAAAGGTCTCGGACAGGGCCGAGATATGCACCAGACCGTCCTGGTGCACACCCACGTCCACAAAGGCACCAAAGTTGGCCACATTGGTGACCACGCCTTCCAGAATCATGCCGGGCGTCAAATCGTTCAGGGAGTTGATGCCTTCCTGGAACTTGGCGGTGGTGAATTCAGGGCGAGGGTCGCGACCGGGCTTTTCAATTTCATTAAAAATATCACGCACGGTGGGCAAACCAAAGCGTTCATCCGTGAAGTCCGAAGGCGACAAGCCTTTCAATGCGCCGGATTTACCCATGACATCGCTGGCTTCGGTTTGCAGGCGCTCCAGAATGCGGGCGGCAACCGGGTAGGCTTCGGGGTGAACTGCCGAGGCATCCAGAGGGTTGGCTGCACCGGGAATACGCAAAAAGCCCGCTGCCTGTTCAAAGGCTTTTTCACCAAAGCGCGGCACTTCACGCAACTGCTTGCGGCTTTGGAAGGCACCGTTTTCGTCACGCCAGGTGACGATGTTTTTGGCCAGCGTGTTGTTCAGGCCGGAAACGCGCGCCAGCAGGGGAGCAGAGGCGGTGTTGACGTCCACACCCACGGCGTTCACACAATCCTCAACTACGGCGTCCAGGCTGCGAGCCAGTTCGCGCTGGTTCACGTCGTGCTGGTACTGACCCACACCAATGGATTTGGGGTCGATCTTGACCAGCTCGGCCAGTGGGTCTTGCAGGCGGCGGGCAATAGAGACGGCACCGCGCAGGCTGACGTCCATATCCGGGAATTCTTGTGCGGCCAGTTCAGAGGCGGAGTACACCGAAGCGCCCGCCTCGGACACGACGACGCGGGTCAAAGGCAACTGCGGGAAAGCGGATTGCAGGTCGGCAACCAGTTTCTCGGTTTCGCGTGACGCTGTGCCGTTACCAATCGCCACCAGTTCAACTTGGTAGCGAGTCGCCAGGCCGGCCAGGGTACGAATGGCGCCTTCGCGGTCACGACGGGGTTCAAAGGGGTAGACGGTGGCGGTATCCAGCACCTTGCCGGTTGCATCGATCACAGCGGCTTTTACGCCGGTACGAATACCTGGGTCCAGGCCCAGAACGGCTTTATTGCCAGCGGGGGCTGCCAGCAGCAAATCGCGCAGATTGGCGGCAAACACGCGGGTGGATTCTTGCTCGGCTTCTTCGCGCAGACGGCCAATCAGTTCGGATTCGAATGCTGTCAGCAACTTGACGCGCCAGGTCCAGCGGCAAACCTCGGCCAGCCAATGGTCGCGTGGGCTGGCGTCGGCGGAAAAGTCAGCGCCAATATCGGTCAGCTCGGCGACTTTCAGTACACAAGGGTGGGGCAGAAGCGCATCCTGCTCGGGGTTCAGGCCCAGGCGCAGGTCCAGTGCACCTTGCTGACGACCGCGCAACAAAGCCAGTACACGGTGAGAAGGTAGTTGGCGCAGCGCTTCGTTAAAGTCGAACCAGTCGCGGAACTTGTCGCCTTCCTGTTCCTTGCCTTCGGCAACCTTGGAGTACAGGTGAGCGGACTTCCACAGATAGTCGCGCATGGCTTCCAGCAGATCGGCCTGCTCGGCAAAGCGTTCGGCCAGAATGTCGCGGGCACCGTCCAGGGCGGCTTTGGTCGTGTCGATCTTGGCTTCGGCATTCAGATAGCCTTCGGCCAGCGCCACAGGGTCTGCATCCTTCTGGGCCAGAATGGCGTCCGCCAGCGGCTCCAGGCCGGCTTCGCGGGCAATCTGGGCACGGGTACGGCGCTTGGGCTTGTAAGGGGCGTACAAGTCTTCCAGACGCTGCTTGGTGTCAGCCGCCAAAATGGCTTGCTCCAGCTCGGGCGTCAGTTTTTCCTGCTGGCGGATCGATTCCAGAATGGCATGACGACGCGATTGCATATCGCGCAAATAGATCAGGCGCACTTCCAGATCACGCAGGACATTATCGTCCAGGCCGCCGGTAGCTTCCTTGCGGTAACGGGCAATAAAAGGGACCGTGGCCCCGTTGTCCAAGAGCTCAACCGTAGAGGCGGCTTGTTGGATGCGGATGTTCAGTTCAGAGGCCAGTAGCGCCAGAATCTGTTGGTGATCCTGTTGCTGGGCGAGGGTTTCCACAGTCATTTCAGTTATGGGTCCATCGTTGTAAAAGGGTCTGCAAGCGCCGCATTTTGCCATAAAGACCGGCAGCGACCCAGAATTGGCAGGTATCATCTTGTATGTATTCCACTGTGATTGTAGACAGTTCTGTCATTCGTCACCTCTCCCTGAGCGGTTTTGCCCCATGTTGTTGCAGGATTATTCCGATATCTTTTCTCCCCAAGGCCCTCTGGCAGAGTCTGTCTCGCACTATCGTCCGCGGCAGGCTCAGCTGGAGCTGGCCCAAGCCATCAGCGAGACGGTTGCCGAGTCCGGTGTATTGATTGCCGAGGCTGGTACCGGAACGGGCAAGACCTGGGCCTATCTGGTGCCTGTGTTCATGCAAGGTGGCAAAGCCTTGGTCTCGACCGGTACGCGCACCTTGCAGGACCAATTGTTCCGTCGGGATATTCCCCACCTGCGCAAGGCGCTGGCCTTGCCGGTGGATGTGGCCTTGCTCAAGGGGCGCAGCAACTACGTTTGTCATTACCATTTGGAACGATTGGGGCAGGATGACCGTGCCCTGAAGTCCCGTGCGGAAATTGCTTATCTGCGGGCCATCCAGCTTTTTACGGAGCGCAGCCGTAGCGGCGACAAGGGTGAGCTGGCCGAAGTCCCGGAAGACGCGGATATCTGGCACCGAGTCACTTCCACACGCGATAACTGCCTGGGACAGGATTGCCCCTTTGTGCGCGACTGCTTTGTGATGAAGGCGCGCCGTCATGCCCAGGATGCGGATGTAGTAGTGGTGAACCATGCTCTATTCATGGCGGACCTGGCCTTGCGCGAAGAGGGTGTGACGGATTTGCTGCCTAGCGTGGATCTGGTGGTGTTTGACGAGGCACACCAACTGCCCGACGTGGCCACCCGTTTTCTGGGTAGTAGCGTGTCCTTGTATCAATTGACGGATTTGTGTCGTCAGATAGAAGCGGCGGGTCTGGCCCAGGCGCGCGAGACCGTGGACTGGAGTCAGGTGGCGCGCAAGCTGGAGCAAGCTGCTCGGGATTTGCATTTGCGCACCGCGTCGCTGGCCGCCCAAGGTGGCCGTGCCACTTTTCAGGCCTTGCCCGAGCCCGAGCTTTTTGACGAGGCGCTGGAGAATTTGCTGGAGACCTTCGACAAGGTCATCAAGATGCTGGCCATGGTGGCTGAGCGCCATCCTGATCTGACGGCGGCGCATAAAAGCGCCTTGGAGTTACGTGCGCGCTTGTTCCAATGGAGCCAGCCGGATCGTCAAGGCCGCCACGCCTATTTGCCAGAAAGTGAAAAAGACGAAGACCAGCCCGACGAGTTCGTGCGTTGGGTAGAAAGCGGTCAGCACTATCTGCGCCTGCACAGTGCCCCTTTGTCGGTGGCCAAGATTTTCTCGCGCTACCGAGGCAAGGAGCAGTCCTGGGTGCTGACCTCAGCCACCTTGTCGGTGCATGGGGATTTCAACCACTTCAAGCGACAGTTGGGCTTGTTTGATGCTCGCACCGAAGCCTGGGCTTCGCCGTTCGACTATCCGAACCAGGCGTTGTTCTACGTCCCCAGCACCTTGCCGCTTCCTAGCCATCCCAACTTCAATCAGGCCTTCGTGGATGCGCTCATTCCGCTGATCAAGGCGGGTCAGGGTGGTGTGCTGGTGCTCTGTACCACCTTGCGCTCGGTCGAGCGGATTGCAGATATGCTGCGGGACCGATTTGATCGGGAAGACATCGAACGCAATGTGTTGCGCCAGGGGGAGCGTTCACGGCAAGTTCTGCTGGACGAGTTCCGTGCCCGTGGTAATGCGGTTTTGGTGGGAAGCGCCAGCTTCTGGGAAGGGATTGACCTGCCCGGTGATGCCTTGACGCTGGTTGCTATCGACAAGCTGCCCTTTGCTCCGCCGGATGATCCGGTGCTGGAAGCGCGTATCAAGGAGTGCAAGGACAGGGGCGGTAATCCCTTCATGGAATATCAGTTGCCCGAAGCCGCCATTGCCTTGAAGCAAGGGGCAGGGCGTTTGATTCGTACCGAACGTGATTGGGGCGTGCTGATGGTGGGCGACACCCGTATTGTCGAGAAGCCCTACGGCAAATTGCTGTGGCGTGGTTTGCCCCCCTTTGCGCGTACTCGTGATCCTGCCCGTGCCTTGGCGTTTCTGCGGGAGCAGAAAGCCAGGCGGCAGAGTGCTCAAGCCAGCGATGTGGAACTGAACGACAGCTCTGAACAGGCTTGAGAATACGGCTTGTATTCCGTTTGCCTTGGCTTGGACTACACGCTTGTAGAAGCTTGAGGCAGAGGAGCAGAGGAAATAAAGCCAGCCGCTCCCTGTGCAGCCCACCGCGGGCTGGCTTTTTTATATAAATCTAGGGCAAGGACTCGTCTGCGATGATGTCCTCTGCCACCAAGCCCCACAAGAACAGATCGGGCGTGCCAGCACCTTCCAGATTGCCCTCTATCTGCTGCAGCACGGACATGATGGCGCTGCGATTGCTGACTGCCTCAAATGCTTCCCGAGTGATAGGCGGATACCAGCCCTGCTTGAGTACAGCGACAGCCATGGCCAGCGCCATGGAAAATACATGCTGGCCCAGCATGGAGACTTGGACCGTTTCGCCTGCGCGATTGCGCACATCAAACATCTGCTCTTCATCAGGCAGCTTGGCACCCAGACGCCAGGCCAGTGCCAGCCCGAAGGCTTCGGGAATCATTACGCAAAGCTTGGTCGCACGGACTTCTGACAGGCCGCTGGCTTGCAGTTGAGTGATGCATTCGTCAATGCTTTGCTTCGCTGCCAGGACAGGAATGGCTTGCAGCACCTGTTTTTCTGCTTGTTCGTGATTCATGGTGTCTGCTTTAAGAAGGAGGCACGTCCGGGGACGGGGAAACGGTGGCGAGGAAAAGTGTGGTGCATGTCCACACTTGTTCAGAAATCAACAATCCATTCTGCTGATTTTGCATCCGGGTAATTTTAGCCAGGATCCTCAGCACGAGGCCCGTCAAAAAAACGGTTTGCCGCTCCATGAGAAACATCATTCCGAAGGGTGCTTGTGACGCCGGCTTCATTGTTTAAATGTAAAACACTTGACTGCCGAACGCAGGGTAATCCCCATCCTCCAATAGATTGACTCCCCAAATCTGGCTCATTACCATCACAGCATACAACTATGTATGTTCTAAATCCACTTGTGTTTGGTGATCCTAATGACGACAGAAAAGACTATGCCGCGGGTAATGCGTTTTGATGAGTTGGCCTTCCAGCCTCGACAGGAAAAGCCCGAGATGGCACAACTGGCCGAGATCGTGGGAGAACAGGACGGTACGCCTTTAAGTGCCGGTTATGCCCGCTTGAGCAAGGCACGGATTGAATGGACCGTCCTGTATGACGAAGTGGTCACGGTGATTGAAGGCAGCATCAACATTCACACCCCACAAGGAGTGTTGACGGCTGGGCCTCTGGATTGCATCTGGCTGCCTGCTGGCACACCCTTGATTTACGAAACAGAATCCGCCTTGATTCATTACTGTCTGCATCCCAGCAACTGGGCTAGCGCACGGACGGCCGCATGAGCATCCGGAAAATCACGCGCTTGCCGGAGAACGACAAGACCAATGGGTGGAGTCGGCTGCTGACTCCTCGTACCCCCAAACCGTCCCTGGCTAAAGACATACAGGCGGATTGGGTGATTGTCGGTGGTGGTCTGGCCGGTTTGGCCGCCGCCCGTCGTCTGGCAGAGAACCGCCCCGGTGACAGCATCGTGGTACTGGAAGCGGATCAGGTGGGCGAGGGTGCTCAAGGTCGAAACTCCGGCTTTGCCATTGATAGCCCCCACAACGTGGGTAGCTCGATGGGCGAGCTGGATGCCGCGCGTTCGCATCTGCGCCTGGCACGTACGGCGATTGCATATCTGAAAACACAGGTAGAGCGTTACGGCATTGAATGCGACTGGAGTCCCATCGGTAAGTTCCACGCTGCGGTCTCGCAAGAAGGCGTAGAGAAAACACTGAAGCCGACGCGTCAGGTTCTGGATTCCTTGCAAGAGCCGTACGAATGGCTGGACGGCAAAGCCTTGCAGGACAAGTTGGGGTTCACGCATTTCCGCACAGGCATTTATACCCCCGGTACCGTGTTGCTGAACCCGGCGGGTCTGTCGCGTGGTCTGGCCGACAACATGCCTCCCAACGTTACCGTCTACGAAAAAACGCCTGTGCTTTCTGTGCAGCAAGGTGATGGCGTCACGCTGGAAACACCCGGTGGCAAAGTGCGTGCCGGCAAGATGATTCTGGCTGTGAACGTGTTTGCCGAGCAGTTCGGTTTTTACAGCGGCAAGCTGATGCCGATGGCGGCTCATGCCAGCCTGACCCGCTGCCTGACGGAAAGCGAACAGCGCGAGCTGGGTGGTTTGCCCAGTTGGGGATTGACCCCCGCCAATGCCTTTGTGGGCATCACCATGCGTCGAACCAATGACCAACGCATTCTGATCCGCCAGCACATGACTTACGCGCCCAATTTGCGCAGTGATGATGAAAGCCGCCGCCGCGTGCGCATTGAGCACAAAACCCTGTTTGACGAGCGTTTCCCGAATCTGAAAAACGTGGAAATGGAGCACACCTGGACCGGCTTTATCTGCTTGTCCCGTAATGGCTCCCCAGGCTTTGGGCAGGTGGCACCGCATGTGTATTCCGCGGTGTGTCAGAACGGGGTGGGTCTGACCAAGGGCACGATTTCCGGCATGTTGGTCGCCGATCTGGCTTGCGGTGTGGACAATCCCTTGATTGCCGATATGCAGGCTTTGGGGCAACCCGATGCCTTGCCGCCACGTCCGTTTCTGGATGTGGGTGTCCGGGCCCGTTTGGGCTGGGAGTTATGGCGGCACCGGGCGGAAGCCTGATAGCCGACGTTTGAACAATAAATTTAAAAGACATACCCAGGAGGAGTTATGAAGCTTTTGAGCAAGACCTTGCTGACGGTGATGTTCAGCCTGAGCGCGGCCACCGTGTCCGCACAGACCATGCGCATTGCAACGGACTCGGGCGCGCAAGGCTCGCCTAGCGGTGATGCAATCGAGAAATGGGCTGCGCTGATCAAGGAGGGTACGCAAGGCGCGGTGTCGCCACGCGTTTTCTATCAAAACCAGTTGGGTGGTCAGGAAGAGGTGTTCGACCAGCATGTAGCCGGTGATGTGCAGTTGATGCTGAACTGGCCCATGACTTCCTACGACAAGCGCATTGCGGTGATCTACACGCCCTACATGTTCACCACCTGGGAAGAAGCCTTGGCCGCGTACCAGCCCGGTGGCTGGTTGAATGAAACGCTGGACGGTATCTACAAAGAGAACGGCTTGAAGTTCTTCGGTGCCTGGCCTGAAGGATTCAATGGCGTCGCCACCAAAGGCAAACATGCGGTGACGGTAGAAGACGCCAGGAACATCAAGGTACGTGTTCCCCCGATCTCCATGATGCAGCAGTCCGTGCAAGCCATGGGTTACCAGACGGCAGCCATTGACTGGGGCGAAGTGTTTACGTCAATTCAGACCGGCGTGGTGGATGGCGATGCAGCCAACGTCATTTATTACGACTACGAATATTTCCGTGACACGCTGGATTACTACGTGCGCAGCAAGCAGCAGTTCATTACCGGCGTGTTGTCCATGAACCTGGAAGCCTGGGAAGCCTTGAAGCCCGAGCAGCAGGAAGTGATTCAGGCCTCGGCCATCACCATCATGCAAGATCAGTTTTCCAAGGCCCAGGTATCGGACGCGGCCATTGTGGAGAAGTGGAAAGCGCTGGGTAAAACCTACCTTGAGCTCGACAAGGATCAACTGGCTGCTTTGGGCACCCATGTGCGTGCCAAGGTCTGGCCTGCGATGCACGCTGAAGTGGGCGACAGCATCATGGCCCATATCGAGAAAAACGCCTCGGCTCTCAAGTGAACACCTTGGAACAAGGGAGTATGAATGTGAGTGAGGACCCTCTGATCAAGCGAGGGCCGACCCTGATCGCTCTGGAATGGCTGGCCATTGCGTCCAGCGTTGTGGTGGCGGCAGGTTTGGCCTATGTGGTGGCCGCACGTTATTACCTGAATTGGCCGGCAGCCGGTGTGCACACCATTGTGATGGTGGCGGCGATCTGGCTGTACATGACGGGGGCCTTGATCGCCAGCCAGTCCCGTCAGCATTTGGTGGTGGATTACCTGTCGCATCGTTTGAAGACCCCACGGGCGCGTGCTATCCATCGTTTCATCGTGTCCGTACTGGTGCTGATCATTGTGGTGGCTTTTGCCTATTGGACCTTGCGCATGTTCATGTGGGGTTCCCGGTTCTCGACCACGATGGCCGAGCTGGGAATTCCTGTCTGGGTACCGCAAGCCGCTATTGGTCTGAACGCCGCCGGTAGCCTGATGTATGCCTTGCGCGATGTTTATCAGTCTTTAATGGCCTTGCGCCATGGAGGCCATTGATTATGCATGCTGGATTTTCTGTTCTCTTGCTCCTGTTCCTGCTAGGTGTCGGGGTGCCAGTGGCCTGGTCCTTTGCCGGCACGCTGCTGATGTTGACGCTGGTGTATGACGTCAACTTGAACACCTTGATGCTGCAAGGTTTCCGTTCCTTGAACTCCCTGGTTCTGCTGGCTTTGCCTTTGTTCATCATGGCGGGGTACTTGATGCAGGCAGGCGGGATTGCACACCGTTTGGTGGGCTTTGCCGAGATGCTGGTCAAGAATCGTCGTGGTGGCATGGGGGCCAGCATGGTGCTGGCTTCCGGGGTGTTCGGGGCGATTTCGGGTACGGCCTCGGCGGCGGTGGCGTCCATTGGCACCATTCTGGTCGATCCCATGGAGCAGCGCGGTTATCCGCGTCAGTACTCGGCGGCCTTGCTGGGGATTTCCTCTTTGCTAGGGATTCTGATTCCGCCGTCCATCACCATGATTCTGTTCGCGGTGGTGACGCAGCAGTCGGTAGTGGCGTGTTTTGCAGCCACGATCGGGCCAGGGATTCTGTTGATGGTCGGGCTGACGCTGTTCAATTATGTGGTGGCTGGACGCTGGTTCAAGGAACTGCCAGCACAAGCTGTTGATGAAAAATCCCGTCGTTCTTCCCTCAAGACTTTGCTTTATGCCGTGCCCGCCTTGTGTATTCCCACCTTGATTCTGGGTGGTATTTACGGGGGCGTATTCACACCCACGGAAGCTGCGGCGGTGGCGGTTGTGCTGGTGATTGGCATCGGCTGCTTTGTGTATCGTGAACTGACCCTGCGCAAGCTGCGTGACAGCTTCGTTCGCACGGCAGAGACTACGGGCACCGTTATCCTGATCTTGCTGTTCTCCTTTCTGATCGGCCGTATTTTGGTTGCGCAAGGCGTGCCTCAGGACCTGACCGCCTTTGTGACAGGTCTGGTGGATAGCCCCATCGGCATTCTCTTGATGGTCAATGTGTTCCTGATTCTGGTGGGCATGATTATTGACGATGTGTCCTTGACCGTGGTGGTGGCTCCCTTGCTGCTGCCTTTGGTGGGCGTGGCCGATGTCAATCCGATACAGTTTGCCGCGATTGTGGCGTGTGCGGTGATTGTGGGTTCCAACAGCCCGCCGATGGCACCTGTGCTGTACATGTCCTGCCGTATCAGCAAGGTGACGGTACATCGTTCCTTTGGCCCGGCCATCGCCATGATCGTGTTTGTGGCTATTCCGATTCAATTGATCACCACCTTCGTGCCCGCTGTTTCCTTGGCGTTTCCACGAATGCTGGGCCTGTTATAAGAGGAGCGCCGGTATACTTTGGCGACTAAAGCGACTCTACAAGCAGGCGATATGAGCGATAAGGAATTGATTGAACGTGTGGCCCAGGCCGGCGCACTGACCGAGCCCAATGTGCATTTGACGCGGGCGGATTGGCTGGAGGCGGCCATTCGCCTGTTCATGCAGGAAGGCGTGGAGGCGGTGCGCATCACTCGTCTGGCGCAGGTGATGGCCGTCACGCGAGGCAGTTTTTATTGGCATTTCAAGGACAGGGACGATCTGCTGGATGGGCTGGTCGGTTTCTGGGAACAAAAGAATATGCGCTCCACCATGTTGGCGCTGGAGAATGTGGACAATCTGCAAGATGGCATGTTGTCCCTGTTCTCTACCTGGTTGGACGTGTCCCGTTTTGAGCCGGGCCTGGATATGGCCATGCGGGATTGGGCAAGGCGCTCCGAGCGAGTGCGTCAAGCCGTCGAGCGGGCGGACAAGGCCTGCATGAATGCCTTGGCCAATTTCTTTCAGCGCATGGGTGTGGAAGAGATTGAAGCCCAGACCCGAGCCCGGACGACGTACTTTTGTCAGATTGGCTATTACCTGATTGGCCTGCAGGAAGAGCTGGAAGACCGCATGGTGTATCTGGACGACACTATGAAGATTCTGGGAGGCCAGCCCCTGGACCCAGCCAAGGCCAAGGCTTTTGCAGAGCGTATGTATAGCGTGCAAAAGGACAATGCCAAGAAGGTGGGGTGATATTCAGGATGCTCTGGGGCCTGTGGGGGCGGGGTGTGTTTAGATGGCTGCAGGCTAAGGAGCTACCTGACTTGTCGTTACTGTTTTGATGAGCAGGGCAGAGCAGACTGGTAAGGAATATCAGCTTGAAGCCGGAAAACTGAAAAGGCCGAATCCTGTATGAGATTCGGCCTTTTTTGACTGCGTTCTGTGAGGCGTTTTATTGTCGCTTCACAAAGGCAGCCTGTGTTTTGTGCTGCTTTGCCTAAAGGTTTAGAACCAGTTAATCGGGTTCCAGTAGTTAACCTTGGCATCCAGACCGTCCTTGAAGTAGGTGGAGTCCGGGAAGTTCTGATCCATCACGCGTTTGGTGGTGTCACGCAGCTCGGTTTGACCCATCTTGTCGTAGGACAGGTACATCAAGTACAGCGCGCGTTCAGCAATAGGCACGCCCTTGAAGTCCGTAATCACGGTTTGCGCACGGTTCACAGCAGCCACGTAAGCGCCACGCTTGTAGTAGTACTCGGCTACGTGTACTTCGTTCTGGGCGATGGTGCTGACCAGCCAGGTCAAGCGCTTGGCGGCATCCGGTGCGTAACGGCTATTGGGGTAGCGTTGCAGCAGATCGTTAAAGGCTTCGTAGGATTCGCGCAGACCTTTGGGGTCACGCTCGCTGGGATCCTGTTGGGTAATGTTAGACAGGGCAGCGCTAGGAGGCGTAAAGGAGATCAGCCCTTTCAGGTACAGCATGTAGTCGGTACCGGGGTGGCTGGGGTACTGCTTCTGGAAGCGGTCGATAGCGGCCAGGGCTTTGGCAGGCTCTTCGTCTTTCCAGTTGATATAGGCCTGGTCGATCAGCGATTGCTGTGCGTAAGTGCCAAAGGGGTAGCGGGACTCGACGGCTTCCAGGCGGGTACGCGCGTCTTTCCAGTTGCCGGCGGACATTTCTTCACGGGCGTCTTTATACAGGCGCTCGGCGGTCCAACCCGAGGTGGGGTCAACTTCTTTTTTGGTAGTGCCGCAGCCAGCAAGCAAAGTGGCAGCCAGCATTAATGCGGCTACTTGGGCCAGCTTGGTACCACGAATACGTGGCAAGTTCAGGTTCAGGCGAGTCACAAAAGCGTCCTTGGTGTTAGCATTGCTGCTCAATTATATGATTTGTCGCCATGCCTGACACAGATACTGAAAAAGATAGTGTTGTTTCTTCCGACGCACTGCGTTTTATCCTTCCCATCACTGCGTCTCCCGATCGTCTGGACAAGACCTTAGCGCGTTTACTGCCACAGCATTCGCGCAGCCGTCTACAGTCCTGGGTCGAGAGTGGGCATGTTCTCGTCAACGGCCAGGCCGTCAAGGTCAAGCATACGGTTTACCCCGGTGATACCGTGCTGGTCTGGGAGCAACAGGCCCCAGAAGACATGGCCTTCGAACCTGATGACGTGGACTTCGAGATTGTGGCTCAAAGCGACTCCTGGCTGGTGGTTAACAAGCCAGTGGGTCTGGTCACGCATCCTGGCGCGGGTAACTGGCGTGGCACCTTGCTCAATGGTTTGCTGTTTCGCTTCCCCAATCTGCGTCAGGTACCCCGTGCCGGTGTTGTACACCGGCTGGACAAAGACACTTCCGGCTTGCTGGTCGTGGCCCGCACGGAAGTCGCACAAACTCACTTTGTCCGACAACTGCAAGAGCGTAGCATGGGACGCCAGTATCTGGCGTTGGTCCATGGCGTCTTGCCGGGCCAGGGCTCGGTCGATGAGCCGATTGGACGCGATTTGCGCGTGCCAGTGCGCATGAGTACTGGGCCGTCCGTCGCTCCCAAGCATGCTGTAACGCATTATCAAATGTTGCGTCAGGGTTATGCAGGCGAGGAAGCAGTGACCGAGGTGGCTTGCCGACTGGAGACAGGGCGTACCCACCAGATTCGTGTCCACCTGAGCTCAATCAAGCATCCTCTGCTGGCCGATACCTTATATGGTGGCCGCGTTGTCGCGGGGGCGCAGCGCCAAATGCTGCATGCCCATGTGCTGGAGTTTGATGATCCCGATACGGGCGAGCGCCGTCGCTTCTCGGCGGAGCCACCGTCTGACTATCAGTCTGTTGCAGAGGCGATTGAATGGCACACTCAAAGCTGATTCCTGGTGTTAGCGGCCCCGAACAAGCGGGGCTGCTTTATTTCTGTACGACTCGGGCTGGGGGCGTCAGCCAGGACGAGCGTGACAGCCTGAATCTGGGCCTGAATACCGGCGACGATCCGGAGCGGGTGCAGGTAAATCGCCAGCGGCTGGCGGACTTCCTGGGTTCGGAGCCAGTCTGGCTGGCACAGGTACACGGCACAGATGTGCTGGATGCAGATCAGGATGTTTTGCCTGCCGTGCCCAGACAGTTTGATGCTGCCATCACTACACGCCGGGACCGTACCCTGGCCATTCTGACCGCCGATTGCCTGCCGGTGGTGATCTGGGACGAGCAATCTCAGGTCTTGGGTGTGGCCCATGCCGGTTGGCGTGGTCTGCAAGCCGGAGTCCTGGAGCGTACCTGGCAGGCGATGGCCGCCCGTTGTCCCCAAGCGCAATCCTGGCAAGCCTGGATTGGTCCGGCAATCAGTCAAGAACACTTTGAAGTCGGGCAGGAAGTCTTTGATGCCTATGTTCAGGATGAGCCGGAATTGGCCGCCTTTTTTATTCAGGGAAAGCGTCCTGGAAAATGGCAGGCGGATTTGCCCGGTATTGCCCGCCACCGTTTGGAAAAATTAAGCCCTGGAACAATGACCGTGCACTTGAGTGGCTTGTGTACGTTTCAAGAGAATGAATTGTTTTATTCCTACCGCCGCTCGCCCTTGACCGGCCGACAGGCCACCATTGCTCGCTTGAACCTGCTTTAACGGTTTTTTAATCGTATTAAATACGATATGGAATCTTTAATTCCGTCTATTGGCGTGCCAGCCTAATTAATTACCCCAATTGACTGCTTTTGTTACGAACGTCATGCTCTAAGCGTATTTGCAATTCGTTTACAGGTGGCAGATGTCGAGTAACAACAGAGCTTTTCAAGGTTTTGGCAAACCGATCGATGCCACCCGCTGTGCTGAACTGCAAGCTCGTTATATGCAACAGTGGCAGGAGTTGTGGGACCAGGCCCAGCGCGGTGCCTTGCCACCTCCCCAGGATCGCCGGTTTGCGGATGCCGCCTGGCAGAGCAATCCCACCGCCTTGTTCAATGCCCATATCTGGCAGCTTAGCGTTCAGGCCATGAACGAGATGCTGGACTCGATGGAGCTGGAAGCCCCGCAGCGTGAGCGCCTGAGCTTTTCCATGATGCAGTGGGCTGAGGCCATGTCGCCCAGCAACTATTTGATGCTCAACCCCCAGGCCCTGCAAACCATGATGGATACGGGCGGCCAGTCGGTGCTGGAAGGAATGTCCAATTTTATGGACGACTGGCAAAAAGGCCGTCTGACACAAACGGATGAAAGCCAGTTTCAACTGGGGAAAAACGTGGGTGCTACCCCCGGTGCCGTGGTATTCCAGAACGATATTTTTCAACTGATTCAATACGCACCTACTACCAGCATGGTCCATGCCGTGCCCTTGCTGATCGTGCCGCCCTGCATCAACAAGTTCTACATTCTGGACCTGCAGCCGGAGAATTCCTTTGTACGCCACGCTCTGGATCAGGGGCTGACGGTGTACCTGATGTCCTGGCGCAATCCCCAGCCGAATGACGCGGCCCATATCCATGCACTGAGTTGGCAGGATTATCTGGAGCAGGGCGTGCTGGAAGCGATTCGTGTCAGCCAGGAGCTGTCGGGCCAGGAAAAAATCAATACGCTGGGCTTTTGTATCGGTGGCACCTTGCTGGCCAGCGCTTTGGCTCTGGCACGCGATAAAGGTCAGGACCCGGCCGTTTCCATGACCTTGCTGACCACCATGTTGGATTTCACCGATGTGGGCATGCTGAATGTCTTTATCGACGAAGCACAGGTTGCGTTTCGGGAGTGGCAGTTGGGGCAGGGCGGATTGCTCAATGCCCGTGAGCTGGCCAGTACCTTTTCTTTCCTGCGCCCCGCCGAGCTGGTTTGGAACTATGTGAACAGTAACTACTTGCAGGGTAAAAAACCACCTGCCTTTGACTTGCTGTACTGGAACTCCGACGGCACCCATTTGCCCGGTCCTTTCTTTACCTGGTATTTGCGCAATACCTATCTGGAAAATCGTCTGGTTCAAAAAGGTGGTGTTCCCGTGGGGGCGCACCGCGCCGATCTGAGCCAACTGGATTTGCCCGTGTACCTGTATGGCTCCAAAGAAGACCATATCGTGCCCTGGCAGTCGGCCTATGCGTCCTTGCAGGCACTGCCTGCGGCTCAGCATCGTTTTGTGCTGGGAGCTTCGGGCCATATCGCAGGCGTGATCAATCCACCTGCCAAGCAGCGCCGTAATTACTGGGTGCTGCAAGATGGCGAGCCAGTCGCCACGCTGGATGCCCAGCAGTATATGGAGCGGGCTCAGTCCGTACCTGGTAGCTGGTGGTCCGATTGGATTGCGTGGCTTGCACCTTTGTCGGGTTCGCGGCGTCGCGCAAAACGTCGTCTGGGCCATGCGCGTTATCCCGTGCTGGAGGATGCGCCCGGCAGTTATGTGAAAGTGCGCGCCAGTTAATTTTCAATTTTTCAGGTTTCGGGAGCCGGGCGGTCTGCCTGCTTCCATTATCCCGACGCCAGGCTTTTTCATTGTCCGGGCCGGCCCAGGGATCGAGCTTTGTCACCCCTTTCAGGAGAAGTATATGAGCAGCAAAGTAGCTTACGTCACTGGTGGTATGGGAGGGATAGGGACAGTCATTTGTCAGCGTCTGGCCAAAGACGGTTTTACCGTTATTGCAGGCTGCGGCCCCAATCGCGATTTTCAGAAATGGTTGGGTGAGCAGGCCGAGCTGGGCTACACATTTCATGCTTCGGTGGGCAACGTAGCAGACTGGGACTCGACCGTTGAAACCTTTAAAAAAGTCTTTGCCGATTTTGGTCGTGTGGATGTTCTGGTCAATAATGCCGGGATTACACGCGACGGCACCTTCCGTAAAATGAGTCAGGAAGATTGGCGCGCGGTGATTGACACCAACCTGAACAGCCTGTTCAACGTGACCAAACAAGTCATTGATGGCATGGTAGAGCGCCAATGGGGCCGCATCATCAATATCAGCTCAGTAAACGGGCAGAAAGGGCAGTTTGGCCAGACCAACTACTCCACGGCTAAAGCCGGGATCCACGGCTTTACCATGGCTCTGGCTCAGGAGGTTGCCAATAAGGGGGTGACGGTCAATACTATTTCCCCCGGTTATATTGGTACGGACATGGTGCGTGCGATTCGCCCCGACGTTCTGGAGAAAATCGTGGCGACCATTCCAGTGGGCCGTTTGGGTACACCGGATGAAATTGGCTCCATGGTGGCCTGGCTGGCCTCGGGTGATTCCGGCTTTGCCACGGGTGCGGATTTCTCCCTGAACGGTGGCTTGCACATGAGCTAAGGCTTGTTGCAGTGCATAGCGCGTGTTTTTGATTTATTGATTAGGAAGTAAGCACCAGCATGGGATCCCCTCGACTCATCAAGAAATACCCCAATCGTCGCTTGTACGACACGCAGGCCAGCGCTTACATCACTATGGTCGATGTCAAGCAACTGGTCCTGTCAGGAGAGGAGTTCGCGGTCGTCGATGCCAAAAGCGGCGAGGACCTGACGCGCAGTATTCTGTTGCAGATCATTCTTGAGGAAGAAAGCGGGGGTATCCCCATGTTCTCCACTCCAGTGCTGATGCAGATCATCCGCTTTTATGGCAATGCCATGCAGGGGGTGATGGGTTCGTATCTGGAAAAGAACATTCAGGCCTTCATGGAAATCCAGGAGCGCATGACCGAGCAGTCCAAGGGCGTCTACGGCGGGCAATTCGGCCCGGAAGCCTGGGCGCAATTCATGAGCATACAGGCGCCTGTGATGCAAACCGTCATGAACAGCTATATTGATCAGAGCAAGAATCTGTTCGTGCAAATGCAGGACCAAATGCAGGATCAGACCCGGCAAATGTTCTCGGTCTTTCCCTTTGCGCCACCAGGCAAAGACAAGAAAGACTGATTTTTAGCCTGCCAGCGTTTTAAACGGGGTATGGCTGCTTAATGCTTCCTGATAGCGGGCCACATGGCCCGCTTCTTCATGCAGGAACTCTTCAATGGCGTGGGCAAAGCGGGGGTCAGCAATCCAGTGCGCCGAGCTGGTGGGAGTGGGCAGCAAACCTCGCGAGAGCTTGTGCTCCCCTTGAGCACCGCCTTCAAAGAAACGCAGTTGCTGCGCAATGCAGAACTGAATTGCCTGGTTGTAGCAGGTCTCGAAATGCAGGCCTGGCACGTATCGAGTACAGCCCCAGTAACGTCCATAAAGTGTATGCCCGTCCCGCAGCGACAGGGCGCAGGCTACATCTTGCCCATCTTGCTGCGCCAGAATCAGTACCAGAGAGTCGGGTAGATGTTCGTGCAGGCGCGCAAAGAAATCCCGATTCAGATAGGGGCGTTGTCCGCGCTCCTGATAGGTATTGGCATAGCACTGGTAAAAGTAGTCCAGGTTCTGCTCGCTAATCTCCTGGCCCTGTTTGTGCTCAAAGGACAGCCCCTGCTCGTAAACCTTGCGGCTGTCCTGTCGCATTTTTTTGCGCTTTTGCTGGGTCAGGGAAGCCAGGAAGTCCTCGTAGCTGGCGTAGTTCTGGTTTTGCCAGTGAAACTGCACATCGTGGCGAATCATGAAGCCCGCCTGCTCCAGAGCTTGCCTGTCCTCTGGATTCGGGAACAGGACATGCACAGAGGACAGCTGATTACTTCGCGTCAGCTGGATCAGTTGCCTGGCCAGCAGTACGCGATCCTCCTGGGTGTGGGCCAGCAGGCGAGGGCCGCTGACGGGCGTGAAGGGGACGGCACTGAGCAGCTTGGGGTAGTAGTCCAGCCCATGGCGTTGATAAGCCTGAGCCCAGCCCTGATCAAACACATACTCGCCGCGCGAATGGTGCTTAAGATACAGGGGCACGGCACCACACAGCGTCTGTCCACGATGCATCAAGAGGTAATGTGGTGACCAGCCTGTTTGTGGAATGGCGCAGCCAGCTTTGTCCAATGACGTCAGAAAAGCATGACTGAGCAACAGGTGATGGCCAGAGAGCGCGTCCCAGTGTGCTGCGTCGAGCTGACTCAGTTGTGTGCAAAGTGAGAATTGGATCGGTTCAGTGCTGACCATGGCAGGGAGTATGTCGGTAAGCTCAACTTGAAACAGGGCTAGGGCATAGACCCTGACGGCTTTGTATACTAGCCAGCGTTTCATGCAAAGGGAAGGCTTGATTGGTATTGTTGCCAGCGCTTGCCCAATAAGAGGAATTCATGAAGAAAATTGCCTTGGCGCTGGGTACGTGGATGGTGCTGGCAGGTTCGGCTCAAGCGGGTCCTGCTTGTGAGTATTTGCGTAATTATGTCGCTTTACAGCCGCAATCCGGCGACGAGCTGCAGATTCAGGATCAGGAGGGGGGTTGTCTGGTTCAGAACGGGCAATGGTCGGCCGGTTTTTCGTCAATGCTGCTGGCCTTTGATGAGCTGGTCTTGCGTGATGAGGGCTTGGCATCCTTGTCCGAGCGGCAAGTTATTCCAGACTCCATGGATCTACAAGTAAGCGGGATCTATGTTCTGACGGGACGTTTGCCAGGGCAGGACTACGTAATGCGCCTGCAAGCCAAGCCTATGGATTTTACTTTCAAGTACAAGTGGGACTCGGCCTTGGCACAATTGAATTTGGAGCAGGTTCGACTGCGTAGTCAGTACCTGCGTGAGGTTCGTGCTCAGGCGCAATTCGGGATTGAGTCGGCCGCAGGACGCCCCTTGGGTGCCGATGATCTTGAGCAGGCGGAGCTTAAAAGTCTGAATCTGTACCTGGATAATCAGAATCTGATCCAGTCCATGATCATGCCTGCGTTGGTGATGAACATGAGCATGTACGAAGACCCGCGCCCTGGTATCGAGAAGGCCTTGTTGGCCGCACGCACTTCCGTGCAGTTGATGCCTGACTCGGTGGCGGATCGGGACAGCCGCGATGCCTTGCTGGCATTTATTGCTCAGCTACCCGCGCCTCAGGGGCGCTTGTCGTTGAATATGACAATGGATCCCCCTTGGCCAGCGGCACGTCTGGAGTCTGGCTTGTCTGTGGATCAGGTGCGTAAATTGATGTCTGGCATGAAGGTGCAAGCCAGATTCAATACAGGGCAAGAAGCCCCGTCTGTCTATGTGTGGCTGCGTGATCGTCTGCGTGATGGTTTGCGGTTTTTCGATCTTCGCAAGGATGACGCGGCGCGCTAATGAGCGTTTGGCCCTGGTGGCGGGAGGCCCTGTAATACCGGACCAACCCCATCTTGCTTGGGGTCTGCCATTGCCAGTGCGCAGGCTGCGCTCTCCTGCTTACGGAAAACGCAGCCATTAGCCTGGTTTCGTCAGGCGTCGGGTAGCATGTTGTAGTTTCTGATCATGCTGTTGTAGTCGTTCTCCAGCTTGGAGAGCTGGTACTCCACATTGGCTTGCTTTGCGTCCGATGCCAGGGCTCGGCGCAGATCCTTCAAGCCCACCAGGAAGGTATTGAAGTTGCTGGACAGGGCAAACCACTTGGGCGCGTTGCCCAGCTGCGTTTTGGTGTCGGGATGTGCTTTGGCAAAGGCATCAGCCTTGTCGAAGGCGGCTTGATACGCTTGCTCGATTTTCTCGATGGACTGGCCAGTGAGCTGCTCGGACTCTGCCAACGTGCTGATGGCATCAACGGCGCGGCGGGCGGCCAGAGAGACATTCAGCGTGTGCCAAGCAAAGTTCTCGGTGCCGTAAGCCTCTTCAATCGCTACCAGCTGTTTTTCCCGCAGACTGTGATTGCGCTCCGAGACTGTTTGTCTGAGCGTGTCTTCCGCATCAAAGAAGCTGATGAACAGAGGCATGATCTGCTCGTCCAGCTCGCGGCCTTTCTTCATCTGGTCGTCAATATTGTCCTTGCGACTGTAATAGAGATCCGCTTCATTCATGACGGGAATCAGCTTTTCCAGCGTGTCAGCAAACACTTGACCAGGCTTGTCCAGTCCAGCGTCTGCTGGCGGCATGGCGATGGCATTGCGCATTTGGGTGATGCATTCGCGCGAGATGGAGTTGTTCTGCTCGTACACCTTGATCTTGAAGCTGGCGGCAATGCGGGTGGAGCCGGGGGTAGCGACAAGGTTCTGATATTCCTTGATGTATTTCTGGGCATGCTGGCTCAAGGGGCTGGCGACGTCATTCAGGCAGGCAATTACTGGCTGCAGTTTCTCGGCCAGTTGCATATCCTGCTTTTGCAGGCTCACTTCACCATTGCCCAGAAGGGAACTGCCAGAGGTGCCGACCTTCATTTCCTGTGGCAGCCAGGTGTTGAATTGGCCGCTGGCGTAGGCGCCGATGGCAATGCCGATCGCGCCCAGGATCACAATACTTGTAAGTTTCTTCATTTTCGCGCTGTAGAGATAAGCTGCGCTGCCCCTGGGAAGGGGGCAGAAGCATGTCTTTTTGGGGAGAGGGGATTACTGCTCGAAGCCGCTGCGTTCGGCGGAAATGGCGCTGCAGCTGCCTTGATCTTTCTCGCCTACCATGCGGCGATCACGGATGATGGTGCCGCTTGTCAGGTCAATCTCCCAGGCAATCGCGCCTTCATTCAAGCTGGCTTTGTTGTCGGCAAAGGTGCCTCGTTCCATTCTTTCGCTGCCCGAAGCAGGAACGTACACCCCAAAGGTGCCGGCCTCTTGATCCAGGGCGAAATTGAAGACCTGGGGCTTGCCAGAGGGGTCGGCAAACTCGCAAGTCAAATAGGTGGTGGCGGCAAAGGAGCTGGTGCTGGCCATCAGCAAGGCCAGAGCGGCCCCTGCGATTGCGGGTACTCGTTTCATGTCTTGATCCTTTAGTCGGCTGTCTCCAGCCGATTCTGCTTGGGTGTGAGTGACTGCAAAAAGTACGACTCATCCTGGGATCGCGCAGGCACGTACTTGGCTCCAACGCTGGAGAAGAGGTGGCCTGGCTTTCGTAAGGGATTTCGTCTTTCTTGAAACTCAGCTTGGCTGTGAGGCGTGAGCGTGCAGCGTAGACCACGCCCATGAGGCGTCACTGTGTTCACGCACAAACAAGCTGATTGGCGGGATTTGAAGCGCGATTAGAGGGGCTGGAGCTGACTTGTTATTCTGTGTTCTGGTCATGCTCAAGCTGGCTAATCACCCGCACGGGAAGGTTTATCGCACGGTGAGACTGCGGTCGTCAAGAACATTTCGTGCTTGAAGTAGATGGGGGCGTACTGGCGGGATGGGAGTTACTGCAGGAAGGGGGGGCTTGTCTTGGGTTCGCCTTGTTTATTGTTTTGACGAAGCCGGACTATTTAAAAATAACAGGCATAAAAAAAACCGGAATAAATCCGGTTTTTTTAAATTTATCTGCAAGAAGCCGATAAATGAATTTGGTTGCGGGGGCAGGATTTGAACCTACGACCTTCGGGTTATGAGCCCGACGAGCTACCATGCTGCTCCACCCCGCGTCAGAAAAGTAACTATAACATAGTTTTTGATTATGTACATAGTGTGGCGTGTTTATTTCATCAATATTTGGCGATTGCCGCTGGAAGGGGCATAAAGGCTGGATAAAACGATCCTCAATTTTCTTGCGTCTTGCTGGTCGCAATGGTGTAATACGAACTGTGCTTACAGGTTCAGCCGGACTGGCATTTCAAAAAGTTCAAACGCGCAAGCGGCTTCCTGTATAGCGACCAGTTCTTGATGGCTGGCATCTGGCTTTGATAGCAGTCGGCTCCCCTACTAGGCGGGATGTCCCGGCAAAACGAATTTCTCTGTTTCTGGCTTTGCTTCAGGTTTAGGCAATCGATAAGCCCTGCGGTGGTCTGTTGGTGCCTTGATGTTGGCATTTGACAATGTAGACCTGTCGCCCCGATCAGTTATTGCCCCAAACGTTGTTGTGCTGTTTTCGCGTTCCGCCAATCCGGAGCGCCAATTCAAATCCAGTCCGATAGGGCTTGCGGACATACTCATCATCAGCATGTGTGCTTACACAACATTTTTAATTGCTTTTAAAGCGGCTGTTTCTGGTTTGAGCCAGGGCGGCGGGCTTGCGTGCGCTTCCGGCCCGATGCAAAAAGGCCCGATGATGGCGACGATGGTGATTCGGATGCGTGCTGCGGCTGCTGTGGTGGCCTTTGCTTGGGCTGGGGTTGTTGCCATAGCGCTGATGGCTGGCCTGCGTGTTCTGACTGTGGGCTGCGCCGCGCGCAAGATTGCAGATCAAAATAGCGGGCAACAAAAAAGCCAGCACAAATTGGCTGGCTTGTTTGATTCTGCTAAGCAGTTCCGGGTGATGGTTGCGGGGGCAGGATTTGAACCTACGACCTTCGGGTTATGAGCCCGACGAGCTACCATGCTGCTCCACCCCGCGCCGGAAAAGATAAATACTAACATGGAATTTTTGCTTTATGCAAGTATCGCCAGAAAGTGAGGCTTCCCAGCAGTGACTGAAAGTGAAATAATCCGAGTCCTGGAGACGGCTTTGCTGTGTGCACAGCAGCCCATGAACAGCGCCGAGTTGCGCAAAATGTTTGTCTCCCCGCCGCTGAGCGCGGATGATCTGCGCCGTTATCTGGCTATCTTGCAATTGGATTGGAAAGAGCGTGGCCTGGAATTGGTTCAGGTTGCCTCGGGTTGGCGCTTTCAAAGTCGCCCGGCCATGCAAGTGTTTTTGTCCCGTCTTAGTCTGGAGCGCGCGCCCAAGTATTCGCGGGCCGTGCTGGAAACCTTGGCGATTATTGCTTGGCGGCAACCTGTTACCCGTGGGGATATTGAGGACATACGTGGTGTGAGCGTATCGACTCAAATTGTGCGTACCCTGGAGGATCGGGGCTGGATTGAAGTGCTGGGCTATCGTGATGCGCCCGGACGTCCGGCATTGCTGGGAACGACCCGTCAGTTTCTGAATGATCTGGGTCTGCGCTCTTTGGATGAGTTGCCTTCGGTTGAAACTCTGGACTCCCTGGATGCCTTGGCTTCCTTGCCAAACGGGCAAGCAGCTGCGTCGGCTGATCAGGAGCAGAACAAAGAATTGGATCAAGAACGGGATCAGCAACAGGATCAACAGCAAGATCAACAGCAGGGCGGGGATCATCAGGATCAGAGCCAGGAGCAAGTGGCAGGGCAGCAAACTGGTTCCGAAGCAGGGCAAGAAATAGAACTAGAAGCAGAGCAAGACGCTGCTTTGGAAGTGAGCATGGAGCCGCTACAGGCCTCTGTTGCTCAGCTTGAGCTGGAGTCCGAACCGGATTCCGAGCCAGGCAGTCAGGACGATTTGCTTGAGGCAGTTTCAGAAGCGGAGCTGCCACAAACCGAACAAGCTGAAGTGAATACGACACCGGACCCCGTGGATGAGGCCCAGGCTGCGGCTGGCCTATCGGATATACAGGTACCGGACGAAATAAAAAACTCTGGAGTAAATGATTAAAAATGACTGATTCGCACGAGACGAACACAGCCTCCATGTCGGACGCCTCTGGCGCGGCCGACCCCAAGAATCCCCGCGCGAAGGGCCAGGGGCGCAAGCTGCGCACGCCGTTTCGCCGCCGTCGTGGCGATGCCACGCAAGAGTCGGCTCCCCGTCAGAATGAAGAGGTCCAGGCGGCCGCTCCTGGTGAGGCCAAGGCCCGCCCAGCTCGCCCACAAAACAATCGACGCAAACCTGCGGCTGCTGGTCGTCGTCCAGATACACGCGGTGGCGCCAACAAGCGACCAGGCAACACCCAGGCCGCCCGTTACTCCAACCCTGCTGACGACGCTCCGGTTGTGATTCTGGATGGTGATGATGACATCGCATTCAGCCATCTGGACAAGCAAAGTCGTTTGTCGCAGCGCCTGGGTAAATACATGGGCAGCGACTTGGTGCAGCCTAAATTGCACAAGGTGCTGGCTGAAGCCGGTATCGGCTCGCGCCGCGATATGGAAGAACTGATCGTTGCAGGTCGTGTCTCCGTGAATGGCGAACCTGCCCATATCGGTCAGCGTGTCAGTGCCGATGACAAGGTGCGTATCAATGGTCAACTGATCAATCGTGCCAACACCAAGCGTCCTCCGCGCGTGATTCTGTATCACAAGCCGGCTGGCGAAATTGTCACGCACGACGATCCCGAAGGCCGTGCCACCGTGTTTGGTCGCCTGCCTTCCCTGAAAGTGGGCAAGTGGTTGTCGGTCGGTCGACTGGATTTGAATACCGAGGGTTTGCTGATCTTCACGACATCGGGTGATATTGCCAACCGCATGATGCATCCGCGCTACGGTGCCGAGCGTGAATATGCTGTACGTGTTCTGGGTGAGCTGAGCGAAGAGCAAATGCAATCCATGCGCGATGGCGTGCAGTTGGAAGACGGTGTGGCCAAGTTCGGCATGATCGAATTTTTGGGTGGCGAAGGCAGCAACCGTTGGTATCGCGTCACTATTCATGAAGGCCGTAACCGTGAAGTGCGCCGTATGTTTGAAGCGATGGGTGTGACGGTCAGCCGTCTGATTCGCACCCGTTTTGGGGATGTGGGTCTGCCTAAAAATCTGCGCCGTGGCCGTTGGGAAGAATTGGATGCTGATGTGGTGATGGCATTCATGCTGCGCCTGGGGCTGGTGAAAGAATCGGATGACGAAGGCACCCACCAGCGTCGCGAACGTCAACCTCTGTCCCACGACAGCGCTTTGCCTCCCGGTTTCGGTACGCTGGAGCACAACGGTCTGAGTGGTGCTCGCATGGGGCGTGGTGGTCGTGTGGCAGGTCGCGGTCGCTCCTCAAATAATGTGCGTGTAAACGAATCCGTCAGCGGTGCCTTGTTCATTAGCGGTGGTCTGGCCAATGGCCATCCTGATGGTGGCCGTCGTGAACACGGTGGTCAAGGGCGTGGTGCTCCACGTAGCGGTCAGGGTGTACGTGGTGGCCAGCAACGCGGTCGTTCGGCGGAAGGTCGTTCTTCGGAAGGACGCGCGCATGAAGGTCGCAGTCGCGAGGGGCGTTCGCAGGAAGGTGCGCGTGTGCAAAATGGCCGCCGTCCAGTGCGTGGCGACCAGGCGCGCGGTGAGCAGGGGCGTGGTGATCAGGCCCGTGGTGGTCACGCTCGCGGTGCTCAGGAAGGACGTGCGCCTTCGGCCCGTCGCGGCGCGTCCGATCGTGCCGGAGCCGGGCAAACGCCCAAGGCTCATGTGAAGAAAACAACGGTGGTGCGCCGTGTCAGCCGTCGTGATGATGACTGGCAACCAGCCAGCTCGGCGGCCCATGAATCCCACCTGGGACGCGGGCGCCGGTAAAGCCAGGACGCACGGACTTTGAGTTTGTGGCCCGAACCCCGCGGTTTGGGCCTGTAAGGCCGTGTGAATGCACGTATTTTCCGGTTTTCTGGTAGAATATAGAACTTGGCTCAGAGACGTTTGTGTCGGCTGGGTCTTTTTTGATGCTGCGCGCCAGCGAATAGGGCGGTCTTTCAAGGCAAAGACCGCGTGGATCATCCGGTTCGGTTGCGCCTGCAACTATCCCGATTTGACGTTGGCAATGCGCAAGACCAGGGCCCGCTTGATTCTCAAGCGTGCATGGTGACCATGGGCTGGCGTACAGCCCATTTTTTTTGGATTTTATGGCAGACATTCTAGCTTTGGCACAAGAGACCCTGGCGGGTACCGAGTACGAACTGGTGGACGTGGAGCGTGCGCCGCTAGGCTTGTTACGCATCGTCATCGATCACCCGGAAGGGGTGCGTATCGAACACTGTGAATGGGTGTCTAAACAATTATCACGCGTTTTCGAAGTGGAAAACGTGGATTACAAGCGCATGGAAGTGGCCTCGCCGGGGATAGATCGCCCCTTGTTGCGTATTGGCGATTACGTGCGCTTTGCGGGCAGTCGGGTGCAGGTGCGCCTGCACGAGGCGCTCGACAATCGGAAAGTGTTTGTGGGTACGCTCCACGCTCCTGAAGGGGCGCTACCGGCTAGTGTTCCGCTGGATACCGTTTTTAGGCTGGAACTGGACGAAGCATCGGGCAAGCTGACGCAGGTCGAATTCACCTATGACCAGGTGGATCGTGCCAAATTGGATCCCGTTCTTGATTTCAAGGGTAAGAAGCGATGAGTCGCGAAATTCTATTGCTGGTCGATGCGCTGGCGCGTGAAAAATCCGTAGCGCGTGATGTCGTGTTCACCGCGCTCGAGAGCGCCTTGGCCTCGGCCATGAAAAAGCGCTTCAAGGAAGATGTCGATATCCGTGTGGAAATCGACAGGGAAACCGGCGCCCACGAAGGCTTCCGGCGCTGGCTGGTCGTGCCCGACGAGGCCGGTCTGCAAGAGCCCGACAAGCAGGAGATGCTGTCGGACGCCCAGGAGATCGATCCCGAGCTGCAAGTGGACGATTACATCGAAGAGCCACTCGAGCCTATCGAGTTTGGCCGTATCGGTGCCCAGGCTGCCAAGCAGGCCATCCTGCAAAAAATCCGTGATGCCGAGCGCGAGCAAGTGCTCAACGACTTCCTGGAGCGTGGTGAGACCATCGTTTCCGGTACGGTCAAGCGCATGGACAAGGGCGATGCCATTATCGAAATGGGCAAGATCGAAGCACGTTTGCCTCGTTCGGAAATGATCCCCAAGGAAAATATCCGCGTGGGCGACCGTGTCCGCGCCTGGGTACAGAAGGTGGACTACGCAGCACGTGGCCAGCAGGTCATCTTGTCGCGTACAGCACCTGAATTCATTAAAGAACTGTTCGAGAACGAAGTACCCGAGATCGAACAGGGCCTGCTGGAAATCAAGGCCGCTGCCCGTGATGCGGGTGTGCGCGCCAAGATCGCTGTTATTGCTTACGACAAGCGTATCGATCCTATCGGTACTTGTGTGGGCATGCGAGGTTCGCGCGTTACTGCGGTGCGTAACGAACTGGGCGGCGAGCAGGTCGATATCGTGTTGTGGGCCGATGATCCGGCCGAATTCGTGATCGGTGCTCTGGCACCGGCACACGTCGAATCCATTCTGGTGGACGAAGACAAGCACGCCATGGATGTGGTGGTAGACGAGGAAAACCTGCCCAAGGCGATTGGTTCGCGTGGTCAGAACGTGCGTCTGGCATCGGAATTGACGGGCTGGCAGATCAACATCATGACACCGGAAGAAAGCCGCAACCGTCAGGACGAAGAGCGCGAAGAATTGCGTGCTACCTTCATGTCCCGTCTGGATGTGGACGAAGCCGTGGCCGATATTCTGATCGACGAAGGGTTTACCGGTCTGGAAGAAATCGCTTATGTGCCTCTGCAGGAATTGCAGGACATCGAAGCCTTTGACGAAGAAACCGTCAACGAGCTGCGTGCCCGCGCCCGCAATGCGCTGCTGAGCGAGGCCATCGCCAAGGAAGAATTGGTACAGACCGCGGTCAAGGAACTGGCAGGAGTCGAGGGCATGACGCCTGAGCTGATCGCCGTACTGGCCGAAAACGAGATTACAACGCTGGATGAACTGGCGGAACTGGCAACGGACGAACTGTCCGAGATGACCGGCCTGGCGCAAGATGCGGCCAGCGAACTGATCATGCGTGCCCGTGCCCACTGGTTTGACGACGAGGCCTGATATGTCTAGCTAGGTCCCGCGCGTTGTATTCATTAAGAATAGTTGTAGTAAAGCAAGAGAGAGTCGAATGTCGAGTAACACTGTCGCCCAGTTCGCTCAAGAACTGAAAATGCCTGCGAATGTTCTGCTGGAGCAGTTGCGTAGCGCAGGTATTGAGCTCAAATCAGTTGATGACGCCATCACTGATTCGGATAAGGCGAAGCTGCTTGAATCGTTGCGCCGCTCGCACGGCAGTCAGGAAGGCAACAAGATCACCCTGACTCGCCGTCAAACATCGGAGATCCGTCAGGATGACGGATCGGGTCGCTCCCGCACGATTCAGGTGGAAACACGCAAAAAACGCGTGTTTGTAAAGCGTGATCCCTCCGAGCTGGTGGCAGAAGCCAATGCGGCATTGGCACAGGAAAATGCAAAGGAGCAAGCTGCTCAGGCCCAGGCGGCCAGTCAGGAAAAACCGGCTGTTGAACAGGCGCCTGCCGCGCCTGTCAGCAAGCCCGTAGATCCTGTGGCAGCAACTCCTGAAGCTCCTGTGAAAGAGCAAGCCCCTGTCGAGTCCAAGCCTGAGCCCAAGCCAGAGCCTGAGCCCGAAGTGGTCGCTGCTCCCGAGCCGACTCCTGTTGCCGAGCCTGCGCCCGAACCTGCTGCTCCTGCACAGCCCGTTGAGGCTGCTCAGGAAGATACAAAGAAACCCGAGCCTCAGCCTCAGGAACAAGCACCTGCTGCAACGGAGCCATCCGAAGCTGCGGCAGCGCCTGTTCAGGAAAAGGCCGAATCGGCTCCCTCTCCTACGGCCCAAGAAAAGCCCGTGGAACCTACTAAATCTGTAAACGACGCCCGTCAAGCTAACTCTGTGAATAAAAATCAGCACCCTCAAGGGACTAAAACGCCCACTTCGACTGGAAAACCTCGGGATATGGCTGCTACTGGTCAGCGCCGTGCAGTGCGTGGCCCGGTGATTCCTCCTGTTGCCGCCGATGTGGAGCAAGACCAGGATCGTGATCGCGCCCGTAAGGCCGCAGAGGCCGAAGCCGCTGCGTTGCGCGATATGTTGAACCGTCCTCGTAAGGTCTTGCGTGCTCCCGAGCCAGAGGCTGATAGCAAGGCAGGTGCCAAGGGCGCTCAGAAGAAAGACGCCAAAGGCTCCAAGACCGAGAAGGCCCCGGGCAAACCCGTCAAGACTGACAGCACCCCTGGCTGGACCAGCGATGCCAGCCGCAAGAAGCAGCCTTCCAAGGCTGATGTGGCTTCCGCCGGTGCCGGTGGTGGTCGTGAAGGCTGGAAAGCCAATGCCAAGGCAGGTCGTGGCAAGGGTGGTCGTGGTGGCCGCAACGCTCAGGCCGAGCGCCGTGAACCGCAAGTGGCAGAATTCATTGCCCGTGAAGTGCACGTGCCGGAAACCATTTCGGTCAGCGATCTGGCTCACCGGATGGCCGTCAAGGCTGCCGAGGTGATCAAGCACCTGATGAAGCTGGGTCAGATGGTTACCATCAACCAGGTTCTGGATCAGGAAACAGCCATGATTCTGGTCGAAGAGCTGGGTCACAAGGCGATTGCTGCCAAGCTGGACGATCCTGAAGCCTTCCTGGTCGATACCGATGCTCAGAACGACGCCGAACTGAAGCCCCGTGCTCCAGTGGTAACTGTCATGGGTCACGTTGACCACGGTAAGACTTCGCTGCTGGACTACATCCGTCGCGCCAAGATCGCCTCGGGCGAGGCCGGTGGTATTACCCAGCACATCGGTGCGTACAACGTCAAGACAGAACGCGGCACGGCTACGTTCCTGGACACTCCCGGTCACGAAGCCTTTACGGCCATGCGTGCCCGCGGTACCAAAGCCACTGACGTGGTGATTCTGGTGGTGGCCTCCGATGACGGTGTGATGCCCCAGACCCGTGAAGCCATTCACCATGCTCGTGCCGCTGGTGTGCCGCTGGTAGTGGCGATCAACAAGATTGATAAACCTGAAGCTAATCCAGAGCGCGTCAAGCAGGAACTGGTAGCCGAAGAAGTGGTGCCTGAAGAATACGGTGGCGATGTGCCCTTTATTCCTGTGTCGGCCAAGACCGGCCAGGGCATCGACGAATTGCTGGAAAACGTGCTGTTGCAGGCCGAAATGCTGGAGTTGAAAGCTCCGGTTGACGCACCTGCCAAGGGTACGGTTATTGAAGCCCGTCTGGACAAGGGTCGCGGTCCTGTGGCCACCATCCTGGTTCAAAGCGGTACCTTGAACCGTGGTGACAGCGTGCTGGTCGGTGCCTCCTTCGGTCGCGTTCGCGCCATGCTGAACGAAACCGGCAAGTCGCTGAATTCGGCTGGTCCGTCGATTCCTGTAGAAATCCAGGGTCTGACTGAAGTGCCCGCTGCGGGTGATGAACTGGTTGTGATGGCTGACGAACGTAAAGCTCGTGAGATCGCACTGTTCCGTCAAGGCAAGTTCCGTGATGTGAAACTGTCGCGTCAACAGGCCGCCAAGCTGGAGTCCATGTTCGACAATCTGGGCGAAGGCATGCAAACCCTGTCGCTCATCATCAAGACCGACGTTCAGGGCTCGCAAGAAGCGCTGGTACAGTCGCTGGTCAAGCTGTCTACCGACGAAGTGCGTGTGGTGGTTGTACACGCCGCCGTGGGTGGCATCTCCGAGAGCGACGTCAACCTGGCGATTGCATCCAACGCGGTAGTGATCGGCTTTAACGTCCGTGCCGAGCAAAGCGCCAAGAAACTGGCTGAAGCCAACGGCATTGATCTGCGTTACTACAACATCATTTACGATGCGGTTGACGAGGTCAAAGCAGCCCTGTCCGGCATGCTGGCTCCCGAGCAGCGCGAAGAAGTCATCGGTATGGTTGAAATCCGCGAAGTCTACAACGTGTCGCGTATTGGTAATATCGCCGGTTGTATGGTTACCGAAGGCGTGGTCCGTCGCGATTCGCAAGTTCGCTTGCTGCGCAACAACGTCGTGCACTGGAGTGGCTACCTGGATTCCCTGCGCCGCTTCAAGGACGACGTCAAGGAAGTGCGTTCCGGCTTCGATTGCGGTATCACGCTGCGTGGCAACAACGACATCCAAGTGGGCGACCAGCTTGAGATCTTCGAGATCAAAGAGATCGCCCGGACACTGTAATTTATGGCACGACACAAGTCCAAACCAAACCCGGGGCGCAACCTGCGCCTGGCCGACCAGATCCAGAAGGATCTGGCGGTCCTGATCCAGCGCGAGATCGACATGACCCGCGCTGGTCTGATTACCTTGACCGGCGTGGAGCTGTCTCCAGACTACGCACACGCCAAAGTGTATTACTCGGTGCTGGGCGCCGAGCCTGAAGTCGCTCAGGCGGCTTTGACCGAGAAGGCCGGTTGGTTGCACTCGCTGTTGTTCAAGCTGCTGCACATCCACACGGTTCCTACTCTGCATTTTCATCACGACCGACAGTTGGAACGCGGCATGGAGCTCTCCAAGCTCATCGACAGCGCCAACCAGGCCGATAGCGAATTGACTGGCTCTGCTTCCAAATCGGACGAGCCAGACGAACAGCCCTGACGCGGCTGTTGTTTCTTCACGGATTGACACACGATGGCTACGCGAAAACGCGGGCAGTTGATTGATGGTGTGCTGCTACTGGACAAGTCCGACGGAATGTCCAGCAACCACGCTTTGCAGCGTGCCCGCCGCACTCTGGATGCCCGCAAAGCTGGCCATACTGGAACCCTGGACCCGTTTGCAACGGGCCTGCTGGTTTGCTGTTTTGGCCGGGCTACCAAGATTTCCGCCACGATGCTGGAAGCAGACAAAGCCTATGAAGCTACCTTGCAGTTTGGGCAGGAAACCGATTCAGGTGACTTGACCGGCAATGTGGTGTCCCAGGCTCCGGCAGATTTTGCCGGTGTCACCCTCGAGGCGCTGGAGGCAGTTCTACCTGCTTTCCGAGGACCCATTACCCAGGTGCCGCCCATGTATTCCGCGCTCAAGCGCGATGGCAAGCCCCTGTATGAATATGCCCGTCAGGGTATAGAGCTGGAACGTGAAGCACGACATCTCGTGATTCACGATTTGCAGGTGCAAGACTTTACGCCGCAATCGGCGCGTTTGTTTGTACGTTGCAGCAAGGGAACCTATATCCGGACCCTGGCGCAAGACATTGGACGTGCTCTGGGGTGTTTTGCCCATCTGACGGCCTTGCGCCGGACAGAATTAGGACCTTTTCATATCGACGACGCCTACACCCTGGACGGGTTGCAGGCGATGGAAGACCCGATGTCGGCCTTGCTGGCCATCGAGAGCTTGCCTACCGAGATTTTGCCCAAAAAACTTCAATCAGAAGGATGAGTTATGAGACGCGCATTGCGCAATGTGGCCATTATTGCCCACGTTGACCACGGGAAGACCACCCTGGTCGATCAATTGTTGAGACAGGCAGGTACGTTCCGTGACAACGAACATATCTCCGAACGTGTCATGGACTCGGGCGATATCGAGAAAGAACGCGGTATTACCATTCTGGCGAAGAATTGTGCCGTTGAGTACGAAGGCACCCACATCAACATTATCGACACCCCCGGTCACGCTGACTTCGGTGGTGAGGTCGAACGCGTGCTGTCCATGGTTGACGGCGTGTTGTTGCTGGTGGATGCGGTTGAAGGCCCCATGCCTCAAACCCGCTTTGTGACTCGCAAAGCTCTGGAACTAGGTCTGCGTCCGATTGTGGTGGTCAACAAGGTTGACCGTCCCGGCGCCCGTCCTGACTTCGCGATCAACGCCACGTTCGACTTGTTCGACAAACTGGGCGCGACCGACGAACAGCTGGATTTCCCCATCATTTACGCATCGGGTCTGTCGGGCTACGCCGGTTTGACCGAAGACGTGCGTGAAGGCGATATGCGTCCTTTGTTCGACGCTATCCTGGAGCATGTGCCCCAGCGTGAGGACGACGTCAACGCACCGTTGCAGTTGCAGATCTGTTCGCTGGACTACAGCTCCTACGTGGGCAAGATCGGTGTAGGCCGTGTGAACCGTGGCCGCGTGCGCGCTGCCCAGGACGTGGTCGTGAAATTTGGTCCTGATGGCGAAGTCATCAAAGGCCGTATCAATCAGGTTCTGAAGTTCAAGGGCCTGGAGCGTGTATCGGTAGATGAAGCTGAAGCCGGCGACATCGTGCTGATCAACGGTATTGAAGAGCTGGGCATTGGTTGCACGGTGACCGATCCTGCTCACCAGGAAGCTCTGCCTTTGCTGCGCATTGACGAGCCTACGCTGACCATGAACTTCATGGTGAACACCTCGCCTCTGGCAGGCCGTGAAGGCAAGTTCGTGACCAGCCGTCAGTTGCGTGATCGCCTGGACCGTGAATTGAAGTCCAACGTGGCTTTGCGTGTTAACGAAACCGACGACGACACCGTATTTGAAGTGTGCGGTCGCGGTGAGTTGCACCTGACCATTCTGATCGAAAACATGCGTCGCGAGGGCTATGAAATGGCCGTGTCGCGTCCACGCGTGCTGATTCGTGAAGAGAACGGCGTCAAGATGGAGCCCTACGAGCAGCTGACCGTGGACGTCGAAGACGGCCACCAAGGCGGCGTAATGGAAGAGCTGGGTCGCCGTCGTGGTGACTTGCAGGATATGGTTGCTGACGGCCGTGGTCGTACACGTCTGGAGTACCGTATTCCCGCCCGTGGCCTGATCGGTTTCCAGGGCGAGTTCATGACGCTGACACGCGGTACCGGCTTGATGAGCCACACCTTTGACGAGTTCCGCCCCATGCGCGAAGGCACGGTTGGCGAGCGTCGTAACGGCGTGCTGATCAGCCAGGACGACGGTGATGCCGTGGCCTACGCCTTGTGGAAGCTGCAGGATCGTGGTCGCATGTTCGTGTCCCCGGGTGATGCTCTGTACGAAGGCATGATCATCGGTATTCACAGCCGCGACAACGACCTGGTGGTTAACCCCATCAAGGAAAAGAAACTGACCAACGTGCGTGCTTCCGGCAAGGACGAGCACATTGATCTGGTTCCACCTATTCGTCTGACTCTTGAATACGCCGTGGACTTCCTGGATGACGACGAGCTGGTTGAAGTGACTCCCAAGTCCATTCGCCTGCGCAAGCGTTACCTGAAAGAACACGAGCGCCGTCGCAGCCAACGCGAAAGTTAATTTTTCGGGTTTAGCGATACGAGAAAACGCCTGCTTGATGCAGGCGTTTTTTTTGTCTTACTATGGTTGGCGTCAGCCGGATTTAGAACGCGGTATTAAAAAGCTGGGGTGTATGCATAAGCACCCCAGCTTGATTTTTAAATTCAAGAAAGGGTGTGGGATAAATAAAATTGATTAAGTGGCTTATTGAGTCTGATGAGTTGCTTTAATTTCTGCTTAATACCCGCCTGATACAAACTGGCTGGACACATTACCAAGCTCGCTTTGCAAAGTCTCAGTTGTAGCTGGGCATCTTCTTGTTTTTGAAAAGATTTTTTCATTGCAAGAGCCGGTGCGTAGTTTCCCCCATTAAGGAGAATACTGATGGTGCAGCATATTGTGATTGTAGGTGGTGGTATTGGCGGTACGATGACCGCCAATCATTTAGTGACCAAGCTATACCCGGAAATTCGCTCTGGTAAAGTCCGCATTACCATGCTGTCCAACTCTCCCTGGCATTATTACAAGCCCGCTTTTATGTACGTGGCGTTTGATGCTTTTTTCAGGGACGAGTTGCGACGTCCGCAAATTTCACTTTTGCGCCCCGAAATTGATTTTCAGCTAGAGGAAGTCAGTGGTTTTGACTTCAAGGCCAGCCGCCTGCATTGCGCCAGTGGCAAGAAGATTGATTACGACTACCTGGTGCTGTCTACGGGCTGCGTGCCCTCTCCGGAAAAAATTGAAGGTTTGAAAGAGGGCGGTGATCACTTCTATCAGCATGCTCCTGCGCGTCAACTGGCTGACCGCCTGAGCAAGTTGGAAAAAGGCCGCGTACTGGTAACGGTCACCTTCCCCAAAACCCATAACGTCCCTCACCAGTGCGGTATTGCCCCAGTAGAAACAACCTTGATGCTGGACGAGTACCTGCGTCGTCGTGGTGTACGCGACAAGGTGGAGATTGCTTATACCTATCCCACGACCTCCCAGCTTTTGCGTAATTGTCTGTTCATGCAGAATGAGGTTTGTCAGGTCTTGCCGCCCATTTTTGAGGATCGGGACATCAAGCATCAACGCGGTTTCACCCTGAGCCGTGTAGACCCTGAACGCAAGATTGCCTATTCCGAAGAAGGCGCAGAAGAGCCGTTCGACCTCCTGATGGCGACTCCTCCCATTACGGCGGTGCCTGCTGTGCGTGACTCGGGGATTTCTCAAGCCGCCGACAACGAAGGCTGGGTCCCCACTGATCACCAAACCATGAAGGTGCTGGGGCTGGACAATGTATACGTGCTGGGTGACACGGTGGACCTGCCTATCAGTAAAGCGGGCGGCTCCTGCCATAACCAATCGCCCGTGGTGGTCAACAACCTGGCCTCAGAGTTGCGATTTGGGCGCACCAGCGACGAATACGATGGCCGTGTGGTGGCGGTAGCCCAAATGGGTCTGGAGGGCGGTATGCCCCTCTGGTACGACTACAAGGAGGATGTGCATCCTACGCCGCCCACCAAACTGGGTGGACTGCTGCGCAAGGGTTTTAACCGGGGTATTTACTGGGCCGTGGCCCGTGGCTTGGTCTAATTCAGGAGAGACAGATGAATTCGGTATCGGATAAATCCTTGAATCCCGGTGATGCGGGCGCTGCTCAGAAGTCCCCTTCCGCCCTGGAAAGCCTGCTTGGAGAGGATCCGGGCATCAAGGGCCTGGATGAACTGATCGGCAAGATCGAACCTTTGCTGGCCGGTGGTCGTTTGAATCGGGTGGTGGATGCGGTGTCCCTGCTGGCCGATCTGGTCGATATGAGCGACGACTATATGCTTGAAAAGCTCATGAAGGGCTTTGAGGAGGGTGTAGGGGCTGCCTGGTCGGTTGGAAACGCCGCACGTATGGCTGCGGACCAGGTGAGAGCTACGGAGACCACCCCGACCCTGATGGGGCTTATACGCCTGGCTAAGGAGCCGGAAGTGCGACGTGGCCTGACGTTCTTTCTGATGATGGCCGGTGTGATGGGGCGTCAGATGCGTTATCAGAACCTGGACCATATGGGGGATTGATACGGTAGCTGTATCGCTAAAGAAAAAAGGGCGGCTTGTGAAAGCGGCCCTTTTTTCTTGTTCAGCACCTCAGCGTTCAGTGATTCAAAAATGCCATTTGGCGCTTTTCCACGATACGGAAAATGCCCACCAGAATGAAGGACACGCACAGGTAAATCAGTGCAGCAATCCCGTAGGAGGTAAAGGTTTGGTAGGTGGCCGCATTGGCATCGCGCGCGATCTTGAGCAGGTCAGGAACGGTAGCGGTAAAAGCCAGCGAGGTGGCATGCAGCATCAGCACCACTTCATTGCTGTAAGCAGGCAGCACACGACGCAGGGCTTGCGGCAGAATCACGCGGCGGTACAAGGTCCAGCCGGACATGCCATACGCACGGGCCGACTCCACTTCACCGGGAGGCATGGAGCGGATGGCTCCGGCAAAAATCTCGGTGGTGTAGCCAACAGTGTTCAAGGTCAGTGCCAGAATCATGCAATTGAAGCCACTCATGAAGAAGGCTTCCAATGCAGGTACGGATTTGACGATGGCCAGCTTGTACATGGCGGTGTAGATCAAAAGGATCTGCACGTACAAGGGAGTGCCACGGAAAAAGTAGGTGAAGGCACCAATAGGGCGCGATAGCCAGGCCTTGCCCGAGACACGGCCAATGGCCATGAAAATCGACAGGAAAAAGCCGATGGCAACCGAGATCACCAGCAGCCAAAGTGTCATGGCCAGACCCGAGAGCTGACCATTGCTTTGGTACAGATAGGCGCGCCAGAATTCGTTCAGAACATCCATTAGAACTGTGCTCCTTTCACGCCAATGTTGTAGCGTCGTTCCAGGTAGCCCAGTCCAATATTGCTGACGGCGGTCAGGCCCAGATAGATCAGGGCAGTGATGCCCACAAAGAGGAAGGAGTTGAAGGTCGCGTTACCGGCATTTTGCGCAATCTTGACCACATCGCTCAGGCCGATCAGGGACACCAGCGCGGTGGATTTGAGCAGGATCTGCCAGTTATTGCCCAGTCCGGGCAGGGCGTAGCGCATCATCTGAGGAATCTGGATGCGATGCAGAACTTGCCAGGCGCTCCAGCCACAGGCTTTGCCCGCTTCCATCTGGCCCTTGGGGATGGCCATCAGGGCGCCGCGGAAGGTTTCGGCGAAGTAAGCACCATAAATAAAGCCCAGCGTGACCACACCGGCTCCGAAGGGATCGATCTCGATCATGTCCCATTCCAGCCAGTCAGTCAGTTCGTTCAACCAGATTTGCAAGCTGAAAAAGAACAACATCAAAAGCACCAGATCCGGGACGCCCCGGATCAAGGTGGTGTACAAACCGCCCACCCATCGCAGCAGCGAGGTGCGGGACAGTTTCATCAGGGCAGCGACCAGACCCAGCACCAGGGAAACCAGCAGCGAGAGCACGGCCAGTTTGATGGTTTCCCAGGTGCCGACCAGCAACTGCGGCCCATAACCGTAAAGCAACATGGTTCAGGTATCCAGGTCAGGGCGCGATGCGAATGTTTTCTTTTTGGAAGTATTTGTCGGCAAAGGTCTGCATGGTGCCATCGGCCTTCATTTCACGCAGAACTTCATCAACAGTTTTCTTGAGTTTCTTGTTGCCCTTGCGAATACCCATGGCGATAGGTTCGTTCAGGATAGGGCTGTCGTCCACGGTGCTGCCAGTCAGCTCAAAGTCGGCACCGGCAGGCTTGGTCAAAAAGCCTTCAACGGCGTTCTGGGCTTCCTGGAAGGTGGCGTCCACGCGGCCACCGGCCAGGTCATTGAAGGCGTCGGTGTAGCTGGGGTAAGCCACGATGGTGACACCGTTGTTGGCCCAGTTCTGGCGCGCATAGGTTTCCATGGTGGTGCCTTGCTGCACACCGACACGCTTGCCTTTCAGGGATTCGGCGGTGGGCTCCAGACCGCTGCCTTTGCGGGCGGCCAGGCGAACCGGCACGATATACATGGGCTCGCTAAAGTCGATCACCTTGGCGCGTGCCTCGGTGGCGGTCATGGTGGAATTGGCCAGATCGAATTTGCGGGCTTGCAGGCCGGGGATCAAGCTGTCAAAGGACTGATCGATCCACACGCACTTGGCTTGCAGGCGCTTACAGATTTCGTTGCCGATGTCGATGTCAAAGCCTTGCAGCTCGCCACTGGGGTCCAGAAACTCGAAGGGGGGATAACCCGCTTCAGTGGCAAAACGGATTTCGGACGGCCCGGCTGCATGGGCAGCAGCGGGCACCAAGGCACTGCAAAAAGCCACCATCAGGAGGCGGGCAAGCATTTTGTTCATGTGGAGGACTCCGGCAAATATCGACTAGCTTGTGGCATTCAATACAAATTCGGCCCTGCTGATGGAGGGCCGAAGAAAGACTGCAAATTTAACCCGTACGCCTTACTGGGGCAATGCGGGTTCCGTCCTAGGCAGTACGCAGCACTGGTTGATGTAGCCCATGACCTCGTCCAGATCGTCGGTCAGGACCAGCAAATTCAGGTCTTTCGGACCAATCAGGCCCATCTCCATCAATTGGTCACCAATCCATTCGATCAGGCCGGACCAAAAGGAAGTGCCGATCAGTACAATGGGTGCGGGTGGGACTTTGCCTGTTTGAACCAGGGTCATGACTTCAAACAGCTCGTCCAGGGTACCGAAACCGCCAGGCAGGGCAATGTAGGCCCAGCTGTGCATGAAAAAGGTGGCCTTGCGCGAGTAGAAGTACTCGAACTGCAGACTTTGTGTCTGGTAAGGGTTGTTGGTGGTTTCGTGAGGCAAGCGTATATTCAGGCCAATACTTTGCCCGCCTGCTTCGTACGCGCCTTTATTGGAGGCTTCCATCAGGCCAGGGCCACCGCCAGCAATCAGGGTGACGCCCGCTTCGGCCAGACGACGGCCCAGTTCCTGGGCCAGTTCGTAGTAAGGATGACCGGGTTTGATGCGTGCGCTGCCGAAAACACTAACGCCAGCACCCATTTCTTTTAATGTATCGACCGCAGTTTGCAGCTCCTTCATGATGGTAGGAATCTGCTCAGAGGCCGGTAAACGGACGATTTTATTGTTAGACATGAAAAAAACCTTGTTGCTCGTTGATGGTTCCAGCTATCTGTACCGAGCGTACCATGCGATGCCCGATCTGCGAAACGCGCAAGGCCAGCCCACAGGCGCCTTGTACGGGGTCATCAATATGCTGCGCCGTCTGCTACAGGATTATCAAGCGGACTATATGGTATGCGTATTTGATGCCAAAGGCCGCACATTCCGGGACGATCTGTACGATCAATACAAGGCTAACCGGCCCTCCATGCCCGAAGATATGGCGGTGCAAATAGAGCCTATTCATAAAGCGGTACGCGCCATGGGCTGGCATCTGATTTGTCAGCCTGGCGTAGAGGCCGACGATATCATCGGCACGCTTTCCCGTCTGGCGGCAGAAAATGGCATCGAGACCGTGGTGTCTACTGGGGACAAGGACCTGGCCCAACTGGTCAATGAGCATGTGCAGCTGGTCAACACCATGAGTAACGAAAAGCTGGATGTAGAAGGCGTTACCAGCAAGTATGGGGTACGCCCAGATCAGATTATCGATTATTTGATGTTGATTGGCGACACCTCGGACAATATTCCCGGCGTTCCCAAGGTGGGGCCCAAGACGGCTGCCAAGTGGTTGGGCGAATATGGCAGTCTGGATGAACTGTTGCAGCATGCCGACAAAATCAAGGGGGTGGCCGGCCAGAATCTGCGCGACTTCAGTTCCAACTTTGAAATGACGCGCAAATTGGTCACCGTCAAACTTGATTGCGAAGTGCCTGGGTTTACGGGGGATTTCGAGGCGCTGGAGCCAGAGCCCCGCGACAACGCCGTGTTGCAGGATATCTACGAGACCTTCGGTTTCCGCAGCTGGTTGCGTGAATTGACGGATGATCCCAAACGCGTTCCCGCCCAGGATGCCCGTGTCGAGGCTGAAACACCTGCTGCGCCTGCCGAGCTGGATTACCAGACCGTCACGACGAAAGAACAACTACAGACCCTGCTAAGCCTGCTGGAAAAAGCCGAGCTGGTGGCCTTGGATACTGAAACCACCTCCCTGGACCCCTTGATAGCGCGTCTGGTGGGCCTGTCGGTGTCGGTCAAGGCGGGGCAGGCTTTTTATGTGCCGGTGGCTCATCGTGGCTCGCTGGATGTAGAACAGCTGGATAAAGACTATGTCTTGGAAACGCTGCGCCCCTGGTTGGAAAGCGCAGAGGCGGCCAAGGTCCTGCATAACGCCAAATACGATACCCATGTCCTGCTGAATGAAAAAGTCAGCCTGCGCGGTATTCGCGAGGACACCATGTTGCAGGCTTATGTTCTGCAATCGCACAAGCGTGTCGGCATGGAAGAGCTGGCCTTGCAATGGCTGGGTCTGAAAGGCGCCTCTTACGAGGATATTTGCGGCAAGGGGGCCAAGCAGATCGGCTTTGACGAGGTGGATATTCCTGTGGCCTCGCAATACGCTTGTGAAGACGCGGATTACACCTTGCGTCTGCATCAGTGCCTGCGCCCTCAAGTAGCCAAGGAAGAGGGGCTGGAGCGTATCTATTTGCTGGAAGTGCAGGCGTCGGACGTGCTGACCATTGTGGAGCGCAATGGCGTCAAGATTGATGTGCCTACTCTGGCGCGCCAAAGCCACGAGCTGGGCCAGAAAATGCTGGAACTGGAAAACAAGGCTTACGAACTGGCCGACCAACCTTTCAATATGAACTCCCCCAAGCAAGTGGGCGAGATTCTGTTCGGCAAGCTGGGTATTCCGGTGGTTCGTAAAACCGCCAGCGGTGCTCCCTCTACCGATGAGGATGTGCTGACCCGTTTGGCTCAGGATTACCCCTTGCCGCAGGTACTGCTGGAGTACCGTGGTCTGGCCAAACTCAAGTCCACCTACACGGACAAACTGCCCAAAATGGTAAATCCGGACAGTGGCCGTGTGCATACCCGTTATGCACAGGCTGCCGTCATTACCGGACGTCTGGCTTCCTCCGATCCCAACTTGCAGAACATTCCTGTGCGTACCGCAGAAGGCCGCCGTGTTCGCGCCGCTTTCGTGTCTGAACTGGGCAAAGTGGTGTCGGCTGACTATTCCCAGATCGAATTGCGCGTCATGGCCCATGTATCGGGCGACGAGAATCTGCAGCAGGTGTTTGAGCAGGGTGGGGACGTGCACACGGCAACCGCTGCCGAGATCTTCGGTGTGGATGCCAAGGACGTCAGCTCGGACCAGCGTCGTGCGGCCAAGGCGATCAACTTTGGTCTGATCTACGGCATGGGCGAATTTGGTCTGGCCAGCAATCTGGGCATTACTCGTGATGCAGCCCGTGCCTATATTGATCGCTACTTCGCCCGCTATCCTGGCGTGGCCAGCTACATGACGCGCATCAAAGCGCAGGCGCATGAGCAGGGTTATGTGGAAACCGTGTTCGGTCGCCGTCTGTGGCTACCTGAACTGAAGGGTGCGAAAGGGCCACGCATGGCCGGTGCAGAGCGTGCCGCCATTAACGCGCCAATGCAGGGCACGTCGGCCGACCTGATCAAGATGGCCATGGTGGCTGTGCAGCGCTGGCTGGAAGAAAAAGGGCTGCGCACGCAGATGGTGATGCAGGTACATGACGAGCTGGTATTCGATGTACCCGAAGACGAGCTGGATGTTCTGCGTGAAAACCTGCCGGGCTTGATGTGCAATGTAGCCAAGCTGGATGTGCCGCTGGTGGCTGAAGTCGGCGTGGGTGATAACTGGGAACAGGCTCACTAAGGCTTCCTGGCAAGCTAAAGGAAAAGGCGACCTGATGGTCGCCTTTTTTTTAAGTAGCAGAGCGGCTTGTTTTCACCGCCTGGCTGCAGTCTGTTTATTCCTCGTTGGAGCGCACTCGGTTGGGCAGCAACTCGTCGTGCTTGGCCAGAATTGGATAGGCGGCGGCGCTGACCAGATAGGAGTTGATGGTACGCACGTCGCGCAAAATCTCCAGGTACAAGGAGCCCTGCTCGGCGGAGTCCAGCTGACCGGCCTTGATCTTGCGAATATGACGGTCTCCCGCCGCCACTTCCAGTTCGCGGAAGAAGTCTTTTTCAAAGGCCAGGAAGCGGGCGGTTTTTACATCTTCGGCCACAAACAGGGCTGCTGCCTGACGCTGGTTGCGAATCAGCCTGTCCATGACTTTGCCGATTTCGGCCTGTTCTTCCGATTGCAGTATCCAGCCTTGTTTACGCAGCTTGGCCGTGTGGCTGAGCAAGCCATTGACGCTGATCGTGGCGGCGTGCGAGATATTGGTGGAGAACGTCAGAATATCGTTCAGACGACGGGTATCCTTCTTGCTGAGGTTTTCCTGGTCCATACTGGCCAGATAAGTGGTGATCAGCGGCTCCAGACGGTTGACGGCATTGCTGATATAGCGCGCATGGTTAATGCTTTGGGCGCTATTGTTCAGCATGTTCTGGCGAGCCGTATCCAGGATTTCCTGCAGCATATCGGACAGACGTAACGCCTCACGCGCTGCATTGCCCAAGGCCACGGCAGGCACTTCCTGAGCGGACTGGTCCAGATACAAGGGCAGGCCGGGATCATCCGGGTCGGTGCGGCGGGGCAGATAACGGCTCAGCAGACGCGAATAGGGTTTGAGTAAAGGCAGGAACAAGGCTGCCACGGCCAGGTTGAAGAAGGTATGGAAGTTGGCCACAGCACGAGCTGGATCATTGGTGAACCAGCTCATCAAATCCGGAATCCAGGGCAGCAAAATCATGCCGACCAGACAACCAAACACACGTGTGCCCAAGTTGCCGATGGGCAGACGTTTGTTGGCTGGGTCCTTGGAGCCGCCAGCCCCTTCCAGAATCGGGTTGATGGCGGTACCCACATTGGCACCCAGCACCAATGCGTAGGTCAGTTGCGGGTCCATATGCTGGTGACTGGCCAGCGAGATGATCAGCACCACAATGGCCACACTGGAGTGTGCGGCCCAGGTCAGCAGAGCGGCCAGCAGCATGCCCGTCATGGGACTGCCTGCCAGCGCTTCCAGAATGGTTTGCAGCAGGGGGGCGTCCTGAATGGGGGAGAACAAGCCCACCAGTTCATGCAGGGACAGCAGCAAGAGGCCCAGACCAATAAAGACGCGACCCAGGTCACGACGGCGTCCAGGCTCCTGCGAGCGGAACAGCCAGACGCCCAGAAGAATCAGGGCCGGGGCCAGCGCGGTCATTTTGAAGGACAGCAGTTGCACGATCAGCGTCGTGCCCACATTGGCGCCCAGCATGGCGGCCAGGGCTGGAACCAGGGCAACCATGCCAGTGGCGGCAAAGCTGGTAATCATCAGTCCGGTGGCGGTACTGCTTTGAATGGCGGCGGTAATGGCCGCACCCGCAAAAAAGGCGCGGCGGGGGCGGCCCAGGGCATGGCCCATCCAGACGCCCAGCTCAGCACCAAAGGCGCGTTGCACACCGCTTTGCACCATGTGGATACCCCACAGGAGCAAGGCGATATAACCCCCGAAATCGAGAAGTGCGAAGATTTCTTTCATTGCTAAATAATAGCCCAGCGCCTCTTACAAGCGTGAGCCTCAGGTATCAGTTAGACACATCTAGGTGTTGGAGGATTGCCGCGCTTGTCGGGCAGCCTGATCCAGCCCGTGTGCAAACTGCGTTTGTTCCTGATCGGAAAAGGCCGACAGAAACAGCTCCTGCACAGCGCTTTGGTAGATCTGCCACATCTGTTTGCGCAAGGCCCGGCCTTCATCCGTGATGCTGGCAAAGGCGGCCCGACCATCTTCCGAGGAACGACTGCGCTGGACCAGCCCCTGGGCTTCCAGCCGGTCGATCAGTCGCGTCAGGTTATAGCGTTCTATGACCAGTCGATCGGCCAGCTCATGCATGCGACGGGTCCCCTCCGGTCCGCTTTCCAGTCCCCACAACACGTCGTACCAGGCATAGGGTGGCAACTTTTCGGTAGCCAGTCTGCGTTCGATTTCTTTCAGGATGCTGCGGTGCGCGCGCACAAAGGAAAACCACAGATCCGTGTCGGAGCGACTCATCGTTCTTTCCCCCAGGAATTTATTTTTTAGTTGCAATTGCAATCGTATGGGTGAGGGTCTGTCCTGCCCTGCGTCTTGTTCAGGCCGTGAGGACGTCGCGTGGCGGATCCGGCCTATCCACCTGGAGATTGTTATGAATCACGCTTTGCAGATCGCAGATGAGGACCCGCAAGAGACGACTGAGTGGCTGGAACTGGTAGCGGATTTGTCGGACGACGACATCTGGGCCCTGGCCCGTGGTGGTCACGATCCTGACAAGGTCTACGCCGCTTATGCCCAAGCCGCACGTAACAGCCATGGCGGGCCGACCGCAATTCTGGTGAAAACCGTGAAGGGTTTTGGTATGGGCGAGGCCGGTGAAGGCCAGAACATCAATCACCAGCTCAAGCAAATGAGCGCGGATGCCGTGCGTGCTTTCCGGGATCGTTTCCTGCTACCTGTTTCGGACGAGCAACTGGAAGCCTTGCCTTATCTGCGCCCCGAGCCAGGCAGCCCGGAAGCGGTTTACTTGCAGCAACGTCGTGCTGCTCTGGGCGGTTTTGTGCCATCGCGCAGAACTTCCGTTCCGGCCTTGGCTGTTCCCGCACTGGACAGTTTTGCCGCACAGTTGAAGGGTACGGGCGAGCGTGGTCTGTCCACGACCATGGCCTTTGTGCGTATTTTGAGCACCTTGTTGAAAGACCCGGTGCTGGGCAAATTGATTGTGCCCATCGTGCCGGATGAGTCGCGCACCTTCGGGATGGAAGGTCTGTTCCGCCAGATTGGTATCCACTCTTATTTAGGGCAGTTGTACACGCCACAGGATGCTGGCCAGTTGAGCTATTACAAAGAAGCCAAGGACGGGCAGATCTTGCAGGAAGGCCTGAATGAGTCCGGGGCAATCTCCTCCTGGATTGCAGCAGGCACGGCCTACAGCAATCACGGTGTGCCCACGATTCCGCTCTTTTGACCCCACCTTCTCCTATGAGCTGGCCGTGATCATGCAGGATGGTGTTCGTCGCATGTATCAGGATCAGGAGGACGTGTTCTATTACATTACCGTGCTCAATGAAAACTACCCGCATCCCGAGATGCCGGAAGGGGTGGAGCAGGGCATTATCAAAGGGCTGTATCTCTTGCAGGCGGGACCGCAGCAAAAAGCCAAGGCCCCGCGTGTGCAGTTGATGGGCAGTGGCTCTATCTTGATGGAGGTGCTGGCTGCCGCACAGTTGCTGCAAGAGGACTTTGGTGTGGCCAGCGATGTGTGGAATGCGCCCAGCCTGAACCAACTGCGTCGTGATGGCCTGGATACGGAGCGCTGGAACACCTTGCACCCGGAAAGCGAGCCGCGTATCCCTTATGTGCAGTCTTGCCTGGAAGGGCATGCAGGCCCGATTGTGGTTGCCACGGATTTGAAGTGGACCGGCACTTTATCGTGGTCTCGGCCCTGAAGGCCTTGGCCGACGAAGGTTCGTTGCCACGCTCGCTGGTCAGCGATGCTTTGCAGCGCTATCAAATCAATCCAGAAAAGACCAATCCCATGAAGCCTTGAGTCTTGCCAGTCCGGTCGTCTTTTTGGGCAAATGGCGACCGGCGGCGGGACACCAGCCAGCAAAGGGTGTGATGGCTTGATGTCTCCCCCGGTCAGGTCAGCTCTTTGCTGGCTGGTCCCTTTTCATGGCGGCGAGTCCGCCATTTTTCTCCATCAAATCTTCATCATTCTGTGCCACAGTGCGGCATGGATTATTCAATTTCTCTGGCCCGCCTGGCGGGCCTTGCTATCTCTGGGGTCGTGGGCAGCCAGGCTTATGCTCAAGCGCAGCCACATGAATTGGCGCGTGCAGATGGCAGCACCATTCATTATTACGTCCAGCCTGCCATCGCCCCTCAAGAAGGTGTGCATGAGCTGCTTCTGATTGTGCAAGGCTCGGATTGCAATAGCGTGGCGCACAAGAAAGTTGTTTGGGAAGCCCTGGCCAAGGCTCGTCCACAAGCCCAGGTGCTGGCGGTGGAAAAATATGCGCTGACGGCCGCGCTGCCTGATAGCGACGATCCCGAGCGTAGCGACTGCCCGACAGACTATATTCAGCGCGACCAGCCCCAACAGCGTGTGGCTGATCTGGATGCGGTTTTAAAACAGCTGCAAAGTCAGACCCGCTATGACAAGCTTTTTGCCTTGGGTGGCAGCGAGGGAGCGGTGATTGTTCATTTGCTGGCGGCCCAGACTTTGCATCTGGATGCGGCCATCAGTTTTAATGGCGGCGGGCGCTGGTTCCAGGATGATGTGCTCTATAGCGCCTCGATCCAAGAGATGCCGGCTGCCGACAAGCAAGCCATGCTTGATGGCTTGGGCGAATTTTTGAGGCAGGCCAGGGCCGGCCTGGATACTCGGATGAGCGGACATGGACGCGATTGGTGGCAGCAGATGCTGAATCTGGATCAGGCCGAGGTGCTGCGACGGATTGCTATCCCCACTCTGGTGATTCAGTCCGGGCGCGATACCTCGGTCTCGCCGCAAGCCGCTGCCCAGATGGTGGCACTGGTGGATAACTCGCATGTGGTGTGGCGCAGCTATTCCGATCTGGACCACGTCATGACGCAGGCCGATGGCAGCTCGGCCATGCCCCAGGTCGTGGGCGACATTGCCCAGTGGTTGAGCCAACTCAACACTGACACCCCTTAAGTCTTTTGTATGGTCGATGACGTGATGATTTGCCGTCATTGCCCTTTTTATATTGGAGTAGTGAATGAGCAAGATAGTCTTGCGCGCTGCAGTGCCTGATGACGCCCGCGAATGCCTGCGTATCCGGGGACTGGCTCGTGAAAATGCTTTTTCTGAAGAGGATCTGGCCGCCTTGGGAGTTACCGCCGAAAGCTGGGCCGCAGGTATTGAGGATGGTAGTTGCCCCGGCTATGTGGCCCTGGTCGATGAGCAGATGGCTGGCTATTGCTTCGGTGAAAGCGAGACCGGCGAGATCATGGTGCTGGCGCTGTTGCCCGACTATGAAAGCCTGGGTCTGGGCCGTCGTTTGCTGACCCAGATGATGCAGGATTTGCAGGGGCGTGGTTTTACGCGCCTGTTCCTGGCTTGTAATAGTGATCCTCAGGTGCGCTCCTATGGTTTTTATCGTCATTTAGGCTGGGCCGAAAGCGGCCAGCGTGATGAGCTCGGTGACGATATTTTGGAATATCACTTTGCTGATTAGGTTTGGATCTGTGTGTGGCCCTTTGTCCGGCAGCCGATACGCTAAGTTTGCGCCAAGGTATAAAAAACGCCCCAAAAGCCTGTGTGCTTTTGGGGCGTTTTATTTGGCTGTGCCGTTCAGGCCGCCTGGGATCTTAGACTGATTGAGCGCTTTGCAAAGCCTGAATGCGTGCAGCGATAGGGGGGTGGGAGGCGAAGATCGCACTGATCGAACGACCACCCGAAATACCGGAGGCTTCAAAGTTCTTGGGCAGTTCGCCAGGAGCCATGCCGCCCAGGCGGGCCAGCGCGTGAATCATGGGCTGACGCGAACCCAGCAACTGAGCGGAACCGGCATCAGCACGGTATTCACGCTGACGCGAGAACCAGGCCACGATGATGGAGGCCAGCACGCCAAAAATCAGCTCAAACACAAAGACCGAGGCGTAGTAACCCATGCCCACGTCGCGATCATTGCGCAGTAGCACGCGGTCAACAAAGTAGCCGGCCAGACGGGCCAGAAAGATCACAAAGGTGTTCACCACGCCTTGGATCAAGGTCAGGGTGACCATGTCGCCATTGGCAATGTGGGCAACTTCGTGGCCGAGCACCGCCATGACTTCTTCTTCGGTCATGCCTCGCAGCAAGCCCGTGGACACGGCGACCAGAGCATCATTCTTGAAAGCGCCGGTGGCAAAGGCATTGGGCTCGCCTTCGTAAATGGCCACTTCGGGGCGGCCAATACCGGCACGGTCGGCCAGTTGGTGCACGGTATCGACCAGCCAGGCCTCTTCGGCATTGGCGGGGGCGTTCGGGTCAATGACACGGGCGTTCACGCTTTGCTTGGCCATCCATTTGCTCATCAGCAAGGAGATAATGGCGCCGGTAAAACCGACCAAAGCCGAGAAAATCAGCAATTGAGTCAGGTCCAGACCTTGCGCGTTCAGGTAACGTCCCACACCCAAAATATTCATGGAGGCGCTGAGCACCAGCATGACGGCCAGGTTGGTGATTAAGAAAAGGACAATTCGTTTCATGAATGCGGATTCCGGTGTAACAGAAAAAATCGTGATCGTGAGAACACGATCTGCGCGAATTTTAGCCTTGATTCCAGGCGTGAAAATAAAATATTCAGCTTTTAGTCAGCTTCCGGGCAAGATAGTTTCTTGCGCCGAGGTTCTTGCTGTTGCGTAAGTGGTCTGGATATGGGGTTACCGGTCCACTTTTACAAGGTGGGGAGTATAGTAGTGGCTTTCCCTTATTACTGAATCTGGTTTGATCACATGCAGTCATTATGGATGCTGGTAGCCTGCGCCATGTTTGCCATTATGGGGGCCTGTGTCAAAGTGTCCGCCGATGCCGGGGCGTCGATGGCGCAAATTGTTTTGTTCCGGGGTGTGCCCTCGGTTCTTCTGCTGGTGTTCTGGGCTAAAAGCCGTGGTTTGAGGCTGGCTCCTCAAAGCTGGAAACTGCATATCCGGCGTAATGTCTCCGGGGTCAGTTCCATGTGGCTGGGCTTTCTGGCTCTGGCTAATCTGCCCTTGTCCACCGCGGTCAGCCTGAACTACACCGCTCCCTTGTTTATTGCTTTCTGGATGCTTGCCTGGGGGGGCACCCAGCGTGACCCTGTGCGTCTGATTGCCGTGTTGCTGGGCTTTATGGGCGTGATCGGTGTCCTGCGCCCCAGCATTACGCCAGACCAATGGTGGGCCGCCATGCTGGGCCTGTGTGCCGGCGCCTTGAGCGCGGTGGCCATGATGCAGGTACGCGCTCTGGGGCGCTCTGGCGAGCCGGAATGGCGCACCGTGCTGCTGTTCTCCTGTTTTGTCGTCTGTTCCAGCCTGGTTGGACTTTTGTGGGAAGGCTGGCGCGAGCTGAGCTGGCGCGCGTGGCTGGCCTTGCTGGGCGTGGGCCTGTCCGGTTTGTTCGGGCAATTGACCATGACGCGTGCTTTTGGCTTGGGCTCGGCCTTGTTGACCGCAGCCTTGCAATACACCACCATTATTTTCGCCGCCCTGATTGGCATTGCTTTCTGGGGGGATCTGCCTGACTGGTTAGCCTGGGCAGGTATGGCATTGATTATTGGGTCTGGTCTGTTGTCGGCCTGGCGTACCTACAGCGAGGATCGTATCTTGCGAGGTCAGGCCGCGACAGCGGAGCAGGCTCCCGTCAAGGAGGCAGAACGTGTTTGAATTTCTGATTAGCGCAGAGCAAGTCCAGGCCAATCTGAATAATTCGGAGTGGCTGATTCTGGATGTACGCCATGATTTGGCCGACCACCAGGCAGGACGACGCGCTTACGAACAGGGGCATATTCCGGGTGCCGTGTTTCTGGATCACGAGCTGGATCTGGCGGCACCCAAGACGGGTCTGAATGGCCGTCATCCTTTGCCCAGCCGTCAGGAGCTGGCGCAGCTTTTGCAGAAAAACGGCTTGCGTGATGGTATGCAGGTCGTGGTCTACGACGCCCAAGGTTCTTTATTCGCCAGCCATATGTGGTGGATGCTGCGCTGGTTGGGGCATCCTCAAGTCGCCATTCTGGATGGGGGCTGGCAGGCCTGGCAGCAGTTGGGCGGAGCCGAAGAATGCGGCCCGGCCAGGCCTGTACCAGCAGCTGCTAAATTGAGTGTGCCTGAGCAGGCTGCCATGCCTACTGTGCAGACCGAGCAGGTACTGAAAAACCTGTCCAAACCTATCTTTACCGTATTGGACGCACGTGCTGCCGAGCGATATCGCGGTGACGTGGAACCGATGGACCCGGTCGCGGGTCATATCCCCGATGCGCTTAATCGGTCGCACCTGAATAATCTGGGTGAACAGGGGCGTTTCAAACCGGCCGATCAGCTGCGCCAGGAGTTTCAGGACTTGCTGGGAGCGATTTCGGCAGAGATGGTTGTGCACCAGTGTGGTTCCGGCATTACAGCTTGTCACAATCTTTTTGCCATGGAGTTGGCCGGTTTGTCTGGCTCCAGCATTTACCCCGGCTCCTGGAGTGAATGGGTGAGTGACGCCAGCCGACCTGTTGCGCGCAGCTAGTTCAACGCCCTGAGTTTCTGGTGCTGAGAAAGCCGCTCCGGAGCGGCTTTTTTGCTGTGGAGCGGTCCCAAAGTAGAAAGTACTCCTTGGGAAGGGCAGCAAGCCGCCGCCTCCCGTACAATGCCACTTCCAATTGGGTCTCAGCCAGTCCTGACGGCCCTCATTGATCAGGAATAGTTATGGTTAAATCTCGCGATGATAATCAAAGCGCCCAGGCGCCAGCCCAGCAGGATTTCGAGTCCGCTCTGGCACAACTGGAAGCGCTGGTCGCTCGCATGGAAAGCGGGGCATTGCCGCTGGAGCAGGCTTTGCAAGCTTACGAGCAGGGCGTGGAATTAGCCCAATTGTGTCAGCGCAAGCTGGACCTTGCACAAGAACAAGTCAGCGTATTGCAAGGCAATCTGCTGCGCCCCTTGTCCGGGGATGAAGCTGTTGGAGATAGTTAAGATGAGTTCTACCAGTTTTTCTGATTGGCTGCAGGCGCGGGTTGAGCAGACTGAGACCGTACTGGAACAATTGCTGCCCCCTGTCAGCCAGGAACCTGCTCGTTTGCACGAAGCCATGCGCTACTCCGTGCTGGGTGGTGGCAAGCGCGTGCGCGCTGCCTTGGTGTATGCCGCCGGTGAGGCTGCCTTGCAAGGCAAGCCCATGGCCGCAGCCCAATTGAAAGCATTGGAGTTGGCAGCGGCGGCGGTGGAATTGATCCACGCCTACTCGCTGGTTCACGACGATTTGCCGTGCATGGATGACGACAAATTGCGTCGTGGTCGCCCAACCACTCATGTTCAGTTTGATGAAGCTTGCGCCATGCTGGCTGGCGATGCCTTGCAACCCTTGGCCTTTGAGTTATTGGCACAAATGCCGATTGCCCCTGCGCTGATTGTGCAAGCCATTACTCAGTTGGCGCAGGCCGCCGGCAGTGCCGGTATGGCCGGTGGTCAGGCTATTGATTGCGCCAGCGTGGGCATTGCCCTGGACCGTGATCAGTTGCAAGAGATGCACAGCATGAAAACCGGCGCCATGTTGCAAGCCAGCGTTTTGCTGGGTGGTATTGTGGCGGGTGCTTCCTCTACCGTGCGTAATGGTTTGGAAGAGTACGCCCAGGCTGTGGGTCTGGCCTTCCAGGTCGTGGACGATATTCTGGATGTGACGGCTGATACTGCCACGCTGGGCAAGACGGCTGGCAAAGACGCCGCCGATAACAAGCCCACCTATGTCTCCATCCTGGGTATGGACGGATCGCGCGAGTTGCTCGGTGCTCTGAATGAGCAGGCCCAGTTGGCCTTGCGTCCTTTGGGACCTGCTGCGGCACGTCTGACACAACTGGCTGATTACATCGTGGGTCGCAATCATTAAGCGACGCGGGCCTGTGCTACTTTGGCACAGGCCGCGAAGCGTTTTACAATAGCCGATTGGCGATTGTTTTTAGACAGTCGTTTCACTTATTTGCCCGGATAGACGTCTTTAGTATGACAACCGTTTCCCTAGAGCAGATCCAGTCTCCCGCCGACTTGCGCCAGCTTGATCAACGTGATCTTCCCGAGCTGGCACGACAACTGCGCGAGTTTGTTCTGCAATCCGTATCCAAAACCGGTGGGCATTTGTCGTCCAATCTGGGCACGGTTGAATTGACCACTGCCTTGCACTATGTGTTCGAGACTCCCCACGACCGTATCGTGTGGGATGTGGGTCACCAGTCCTATCCGCACAAGATTCTGACAGGCCGCCGCGATCAGATGAGTGGTTTGCGTCAGCAAGATGGCATCTCCGGTTTTCCCAAGCGCTCCGAGTCCGAGTACGACGACTTTGGTACGGCGCATTCCTCAACCTCGATTTCCGCGGTACTGGGGATGGCCGTGGCCTCGCGCAATGCCGGGATCGAGCGTCAGCACATTGCCGTGATCGGTGATGGCGCGATGACGGCCGGTATGGCGTTTGAAGCCCTGAACAATGCTGGTGTAACGCCCGATGTAAATGTGCTGGTGGTGTTGAACGACAACGACATGTCGATCTCGCCGCCGGTGGGCGCCTTGAATCATTATCTGGCTCGCCTGATGTCGGGCCGGTTCTACGCCGCTGCCAAGAATGTAGGCCGTACTGTCTTGCAGCATGTCCCGCCTGTGCTGGAACTGGCGCGCAAGTTTGAAGGCCACGCCAAGGGGATTCTGTCTCCGGCCACGCTGTTTGAAGAGCTGGGTTTTAACTACGTGGGCCCGATTGATGGTCACGATCTGGATGCGCTGGTCTCTACCTTGAGCAATCTGCGTGATCTGGGTGGTTTGCAGTTCCTGCATGTGGTGACCCGTAAAGGGCAGGGCTACAAGCTGGCTGAAGCCGATCCGGTGCTCTACCACGGTCCAGGCAAATTCGATCCTTCTGTGGGTTTGGTCACGCCTACGACCAAGCCGCGCCCTACCTTTACACAGATTTTCGGTCAGTGGTTGTGCGATATGGCCAGGCAGGATCAACGTCTGTACGGTATTACTCCCGCCATGCGTGAAGGCAGTGGCATGGTGGAGTTCGAGCAACAATTCCCCCGTCGTTATTTTGATGTGGGCATTGCCGAACAGCACGCCGTGACCTTTGCCGGTGGCTTGGCCTGTGAAGGGCAGAAGCCGGTTGTGGCGATTTACTCTACCTTTTTGCAGCGCGGCTACGATCAACTGATTCACGATGTAGCCCTGCAGAATCTGGATGTCACTTTTGCGCTGGATCGCGCCGGTATTGTGGGCGCAGACGGGGCAACGCATGCCGGTAATTACGACATCGCCTTTTTGCGCTGCATTCCGAACATGGTGGTGGCCACGCCTTCGGACGAAAACGAAACCCGCTTGTTGCTGACCTGTTGCTATCAGCACCCAGGGCCCAGCTCGGTGCGCTATCCGCGCGGAGCGGGTATCGGTGCTGAAGTGGATCAGGAGCTCCATACCGTGCCGCTGGGCAAGGCCAATCTGCGCCGTCAGGGCAAGAATCTGGCCATTCTGGCTTTTGGTCCCGTGTTGCACGAGGCGCTGAAAGCAGCCGAGGTTCTGGATGCCACCGTGGTAGACATGCGTTTTGTAAAACCTATGGACGAAGCCTTGCTGCAAGAGCTGGCACAAAGCCATCAGGCATTTGTTACCGTGGAAGAGGGCTGTTTGATGGGGGGCGCAGGCAGTGCGGTGCTGGAGTTTGTCAGTCGTGAAGCGCTGGTGATGCCGGTATTGCAACTGGGCTACCCCGACGAATTCATCGACCACGGCGATCAGAAGAAAATTGCTCAGGATCTGGGTCTGGATGCCGCCGGCATCGAGCGCTCCATTCGTGCACGTTTCTCAAGTTTGCTTGAGGCGTGAGGCAATTTCTGCACAGTTTAGGGTTTAAATACCCCAATATGCGCGTTCTTATTAAGGTTATCGAACCTCGTGTGCGATAAGCGTAAGATAATAATTCATTATTGTTTTTATTTACGGTTGCGGCTCTGTCGTAGCTGAACCTGATGGATATGAATACAGTGTCGGAATCGCCTTTGGCCATGCCAGATGTGCAAAGCAGCACGGATACACGCCGTGTTGCGATTCAGCGCGTGGGTGTGCGCGGGGTGCGGCATCCGATGATGCTGGACCTGCAGGGGCAGGCCGTGCCCACCGTGGCGCAATGGGAGTTGACGGTGGCCTTGCCGCCCGAAGAAAAAGGCACCCATATGTCGCGCTTTGTCGCTTTGCTGGAAGAGTACCGCCGTCAAGCCATGACGCCCGCCGGTTTTGTGCAGATGGCCCAGGCCATGTTGCCTTTGCTCAATGCCGGACGTGGCGACATGACAGCCACCTTCCCCGTTTTCCTGGAAAAAGTGGCGCCCGTATCCGGTGTGGCCAGCCTGATGGATTACACCGTCAGCTGGACAGCACGTGTCGGTGTGGATGCCCAGCCCGAATTTGAGTTGTCCGTACTGGTTCCGGTTACCAGCCTGTGCCCGTGCTCCAAGGCCATTTCGGAGTACGGTGCGCATAATCAGCGCTCGCACGTTACCGTGCAGGCCGTGTTTGCGGATCCGGCTACGCTGGACTTGCCTACGCTGATCAAATCGGTTGAAGAGCAGGCGTCCTGTCAGCTGTGGGGCTTGCTCAAGCGCACTGACGAAAAGTACGTTACCGAATACGCGTACGACAATCCCAAATTCGTCGAAGATCTGGTGCGTGATGTAGCCGTCAGCGTGCGCAGCTTGCCCGGAGTGTTGCGTTATAGCATCGAAGCCGAGAATTTTGAGTCGATTCATAATCACTCTGCCTACGCAAGCGTGCAGGGCTAAGGCTTTTGGCTTGTCAGTCAGCCTTTCTTGGTGCTAGTATCTATGGTTTCTTGCTCGACCCGGATTGAATGGGCGGGCTGTCGCGCTTGGTGCCTGACTGGTTTTACAGCGGGTAGTAGGCGATATCCACAAGGAGTTGTTCCATGCGTCACTACGAAGTAGTGTTCATTGTGCATCCCGATCAAAGCGAGCAAGTGCCCGCCATGATCGAGCGCTATTCGGCGATTGTTACTTCCGAAGGCGGTGCTATTCATCGTCTGGAAGACTGGGGCCGCCGTCAACTGGCTTACCCAATCCAGAAACTGGTCAAGGCTCACTACGTGTGCCTGAACATCGAATGCGGTCAGTCCACCCTGGACGAGCTGGAGCATTCCTTCCGCTACAACGACGCTATCTTGCGTTACCTCATCGCTGGCACGAAGAAAGCCCCTGAAGGCGCTTCGGTCATGATGAAGTCCGTCGAACGCGAAGAAGCACGTAAAGCAAGTACTGAAGCCAGCGCTCCTGCAGCCGCTGAAGCCGAAGCTCAAGCTGAAGAGTAATAGCTCCGACTACGTGAACCAGTTCTCTCTTGCCGGTCAGCTTGTCGACATCAAGCCCTTGCGTTATACGCCGGCTGGTGTCCCAGCTCTGGAATTGGTCCTGGAACACGAATCTTCCGTAATGGAAGCCGGTCACTCCCGGCAAATCGCTTTGACGATGCAGGTAGTGGCTTTGGGAAATAATGCACTGGGTCTGGCAGACACTCCTTTGGGAGCCCGTTTGCAGCTACAAGGTTTTATTGCCCCAGCCCGTAAAGGTTCGACGCGTCTGGTGCTGCATGTACAGCAATATCAGCGTCACTTTCCGGGACAAGGCTCTGTTACGGTTTGACTGGTCTGGCTCGATCGTCGCGAAGTGTTCAACACCTCGCTTCACACTGAATTCTTCCGGGTATAGCCCGGTTACTAACGAGGCACAAAATGGCTTTCCGTAGAGGCAAAGACAAAAAACGCAAATTTGCACAACAGAACCCACTGTTCAAGCGCCGCAAATTCTGCCGCTTCACCGTCGCTGGCGTTGAAGAAATTGATTACAAAGATCTGGACACCCTGCGTGATTTCATCCAGGAAAATGGCAAGATCATCCCTGCACGTTTGACGGGCACCAAAGCTCACTACCAGCGTCAGCTGGACACCGCTGTCAAGCGCGCTCGTTTCCTGGCGCTGTTGCCGTACACCGACAACCACAAATAATCCAGAGGAACCTTAGTCATGCAAGTTATTTTGCTCGAAAAAGTCGCCAACCTGGGTAATCTGGGTGACGTTGTGCGCGTACGTGATGGTTACGCCCGTAATTTCCTGCTGCCACGCAAAGTTGCTCGCCGTGCTACGGCTGCCGCTCTGCAAGAGTTCGAAGCACGCCGTGCCGAATTGGAAAAGCTGCAAGCTGAAAAGCTGGCCGCTGCTCAGGCTCAGAACGAAAAGCTGAACGGCCAAGCTTTCACCCTGGTTCAAAAAGCCGGCGTGGACGGTCGTTTGTTTGGTTCCGTGACCACCATGGACATCGCCAATGCATTGCAAAATGCCGGCTTTGCCGACCTGGTCAAGACTCAGGTTCGTCTGCCAGACGGTCACCTGAAAGCCATTGGCGAGTACCCCGTTCAGGTTGTTCTGCACCCTGACGTGATCGCTGAAATCAACGTTGTGGTTCAAGGCGACGTAGCCTAAGACTAGCGCGTTGACGCATGGTACATTCTTTCATGGAGTGTATCTGCCAAGCTCAAAAAAGCCGGTGCAAGCCGGCTTTTTTGTTTTCTCTTCATTCTGTTTGAAGAGAGCCAGCACGCTGTTGAGCCTGACTGTTCTGACCCCAGATACACATACTGTTCAAGCCCGCACAACACATTCTGTTGGCTGCGGCGTCGATTTTTTTCCTTGATTTGAAGGTATATGCATGGAAAGCAAGTCAGCCAAATCCGATTCAACGCTGGATTACCTCAGGGTCCCGCCTCATTCCATTGAGGCGGAGCAGTCGGTGCTCGGTGGCTTGTTGCTCGATAATGCCGCGTTTGACCGGGTGGCCGATATTGTCACCGACGAGGATTTTTATCGTTTTGATCACAAGCTGATCTGGCAACACATTACCCGCTTGATTGGTCTGGCCCGTCCTGCTGACGTCGTCACGGTCTTTGAGTCCTTGTCGGTTGCAGGCAAGCAGGAAGAGGTGGGTGGGCTGGCCTATTTGAATGCGCTGGCTCACAACACGCCATCGGCTGCTAACATTCGTCGCTACGCCGAAATCGTGCGCGAGCGTTCCACTCTACGCAAGCTGGTCACCGTGGCTGATGATATTTCCTCGGCCGCCTTCAATCCGCAGGGCAAGGAGGCCCGGCAGATTCTGGACGAGGCGGAAACCCGTGTGTTTCAGATTGCCCAGGAAGGGGCGCGTGGCTCGCAAGGCTTTCTGGAAATCCAGCCCCTGCTAAGCCAGGTGGTGGAACGTATTGACGAGCTGTATCACCGCGAAGGCGACTCGGAAGTAACCGGGGTGCCAACTGGCTTTATTGACCTGGACAAGATGACGTCAGGCTTGCAGCCAGGCGACCTGGTGATTGTGGCGGGTCGTCCTTCCATGGGTAAAACTTCGTTCTCCATGAATATTGGCGAGCACGTTGCGATTGCCCAGGGTTTGCCCGTTGCCGTGTTCTCCATGGAAATGGGCGCGGTACAGTTGGCCATGCGTATGGTCGGTTCGGTCGGTTTGCTGGACCAGCACCGTATGCGTACCGGCAAGCTGACAGCCGACGATTGGCCACGTCTGACACATGCCGTGCAGCAGGTGCAGGAGGCCCAGATTTACATTGATGAAACGCCCGGCCTGTCGTCCATGGAAGTGCGTGCACGGGCTCGACGTCTGGCACGACAGTGTGGCCAACTGGGCTTGATCATCATCGACTACTTGCAGCTGATGTCCTCAAGCGGTGGCGAGAACCGGGCAACGGAAATTTCTGAAATCAGTCGTTCCTTGAAAGGTCTGGCCAAAGAATTGAATTGTCCCTTGATTGCTTTGTCGCAGTTGAACCGAAGCCTGGAGCAACGGCCCAACAAGCGCCCAGTGATGAGTGACTTGCGCGAATCCGGCGCTATTGAGCAGGATGCTGACTTGATCTTGTTTATTTACCGTGACGAGGTCTACAACCCGGACTCGCCCGATAAAGGCACGGCTGAAATTATTATTGGTAAACAGCGTAACGGTCCTATTGGTTCGGTTCGCTTGACCTTCGCCGGAGCCAGCACGCGCTTTCTGGATTACATGCCCAATTAAAAAGCACAGTGGCTGCTTCAGTGCGCGGGCTTGTGAGGCCGTTTGCCAGATGTCAGGACAAAAAAGAGGCATACCTTGGTATGCCTCTTTTTTATTCATCGTTCAGCGTGTATGGGTAGTCAGGCGAGGAGGTTCGTCGTTCTCTTAGTTTTCACTCCGGGCCGCCAGCCGTTTCGCCAGCCATGCACACACCAGTAGCTGCCACTGGTGAAACAACATGATCGGCAAGATGATAGGCCCGACCATGGCACTGGGGAAAATGACATTGGCAATCGGGATGCCGCTGCTCAGGCTTTTATTGGAACCACACATCAGCAGGCTGACACGGTCCTCAAAAGAAAAGCCCAGCCAGCGCCCCAGGTTCCAGGCCAGCACTTGCGCCAAGGTCAGCAGAACGGCGTTGGACAGCACAATCAGTCCCAAGGCACTCAATGGGGTGGAGGACCACAGACCGCCCACCACCGCGCCTGAAAAAGCCGTATACACCACCAGCAGAATCGAGCCTTGATCCACGACTTTCAGTAGTTGCTGACGCTTCATGACCCAGGCCCCGATCACGGGACGCAGCATATGCCCGAAGACAAAGGGGAAAAATAGCTGCAGCATGATCTTGCCCACCGCCTCCAGCGACACGGTGGCCTGGGCGCTGGTGGCACCCGCCAGCATGATGCCGACCAGCAAGGGAGTGATGAACACGCCCAGCAAGGTGGAGGCCGAGGCGCTGCAAATCGACACCGGCACATTCCCTCTGGCCATTGCGGTCAGCGCCACGGCAGACTGCACGGTGCTGGGCAGGCAAGCCAGAAACAGTATTCCCAGGTACAGATTGTCGGTTAGCCAGGGACGCAGCACAGCCGCCACGCCGCTGCCCAGAATAGGGAAGAGCACAAAGGTGACGGACAGAATCAACAGGTGCAAACGCCAGTGGGACAGGCCGCCCCAGATAGCCTCACGAGACAGGCGGGCACCATGCAGAAAGAACAGCAGGGCAATCGCGATCTGCGTGATGTGTTGGAACAGAGGCACGCCCCAACCTTGGGCAGGCAGCAGACTGGCAAGTGCAACCGTGGCAAACAGCTTCAGCAAAAACGGGTCAATCGGTAAGCGCTTGATCATGCTTGATGCGCGCTCATGGAAAGAGCCATACGGTAGGCATAGCCCAGGGAGGAGGCGTCGGCCTTACCCTGTCCGGCAATGTCGTACGCGGTGCCGTGGTCGACACTGGTGCGGATAAAGGGCAGGCCCACTGTCACGTTCACGCCTTCGTCCAGACCCAGCAGCTTGATGGGAATCAGCCCTTGGTCATGGTACTGGGCCACCACAATATCGAACTCTCCCTGACGAGCCCGCATGAAAATCGTATCGCCAGGCCAGGGGCCGCTGGCCTGGATGCCTTCGGCGCAGGCTTGTTCAATGGCCGGTGTGATCTGCTCAATATCCTCAGAGCCGAATTTGCCACCCTCACCGGCATGGGGGTTCAAACCTGCCACCGCCACACGGGGCTTGGCGATCCCGGCCTGGGTGCAGGCCAACTGTGCTAGCCGGATGGTTTGCAAGACGCGTTCTGTAGTAATCAGGGAAGGGACACGGGCCAGCGGCTCATGAATGGTGACCAGAATGGAGCGCAAATGCTCGTTAGCCAGCATCATGGCGTAGTGCTCGGTGTGGCTGCGCTCGGCCAGAATCTCGGTGTGGCCAGGGGCATCGATACCGCCTTTTTGCATGGCCAGCTTGTTCAGTGGGGCGGTGACGACGGCACGGATCAGACCGGCTTGGGCATCATCAATAGCGTGGCACAGGTATTCGTAGGCGCCGCGTCCGGCCTGAGCGTTAACTTCGCCATAGGGCAGATCGTCGGGCAGGGCTTGCCAGCGATTCAGGACGGCAATGAGCCCCTTGGGTGTGCAAACAGGCTGCTCCACCTCCTCGACGTGCCAGTCCTGGTCGGCGCCAATCAGTGTCAGGGCACGGCGCAGCGCACCCGCATCGCCATAGACTACGGCGGGGTGGGGCAGGCCTTCAACAATCAGGCGGGCAATAATTTCCGGGCCTATGCCAGCGGCATCGCCCATGGTAAGCCCGATGGGCTGTGCGGTACGTTTCATAACAGTCATTAAAAATCCCCCACGCTGCGTCTTTGCTGTGCTTGTTGGCCTTGATGCAGCCTGGCGGTAAAAAAAAACCGGGTCCTGGACCCGGTTTGAGTGAGTAGCGATTCGGTTTAGAGTGCGTCGCTGGCGTAGTCGGCCAGACGGGAGCGCTCACCACGTTGCAAGGTAATGTGGCCTGCATGCGGCCAGCCTTTGAATCGGTCTACTACGTAGGTCAGCCCCGAACTGCCCTCGGTCAGGTAGGGCGTGTCGATCTGGGCAATATTGCCCAAGCAGACAATTTTAGTTCCTGGACCGGCGCGCGTCACCAGTGTTTTCATCTGCTTGGGCGTCAGGTTCTGCGCCTCGTCGATGATCAGGAACTTGTTCATGAAGGTACGACCGCGCATGAAGCTCAGGGATTTGACCTTGATCTTGGAGCGCACCAGTTCCATGGTGGAGTTGCGCGGAGCCTCGGTGCCTTGGGGGTTGTTCAGGTTGCTGGAGGACTTGCCGGTGCCCAGATGCAGCACTTCCAGGTTGTCTTCCAGCGCACCCATCCAGGGCTGCATTTTTTCTTCCTCGGTACCGGGCAGGAAGCCGATGTCATCTCCCACAGGCACGGTGGCACGGGTGATGATGATCTCGTTGTAGCGCTTGGTCTCCAGGGTTTGGGTCAACGCACTGGCCAGGGCCAGCAGCGTTTTACCCGTACCGGCATGGCCCAGCAGGGAGACGAAATCAAAATCCGGGTTCATCAACAGATTCAGGGCAAAGTTCTGTTCGCGGTTGCGAGCCGTAATGCCCCAGACGTTGTTCTTGCCGTGACTGTAGTCGCGCAAGGTGGCCAGTACGGCGGTATTGCCAGCGGTTTCGCGTACCTGGGCGTACAAGGGATCGTCGCCTTCGGTAAACACGAACTGGTTGACCATGAACTGGCTGCACAGCGGCCCGCTGATACGGTAGAAGGTGGTGCCACCCTGTTGCCAGGACTCCATGTTCTTGCCGTGCTTGGTCCAGAAATTGTCCGGCAAGGGCATGACGCCGTCATACAGCAGGTCGGAGTCATCCAGAACGTGATCGTGGCGGTAGTCTTCTGCCAGCAGGCCCAGGGCCTTGGCCTTCAGGCGCATATTGATGTCTTTGGATACCAGCACCACTTCGCGCTTGGGCATGCTCTGGGTCAGTGCATTGACCACGGCCAAAATGGCGTTGTCCGCCTTGCCCAGCGGCAGCTGGATAGGCAGGGTGGTATCCAGAGCGCTGGTCTGGAAGGTGACGGCGCCACGCGCTTCGGTATTGCCGATGCCATCCAGATTGATGGGCTTGTCCAGACCATGATCGCCCACCAGACCTTCCAGGGAGCGGCTGACCTGACGCGCATTGCGAGCCACTTCAGACAGGCCCTTTTTCTGGTGATCCAGTTCTTCCAGCACCATCATGGGCAGGAAGATGTCGTGCTCTTCAAACTTGAACAGCGAATTGGAGTCGTGCAGCAAGACGTTGGTATCCAGCACAAACAATTTGCGCTGGGTGGGGGCCAGACGGGTGCGTTTGCTGGCTGCGCCGGCGACAGGCTTGGGGGGCTGGGCAGGGATGGCGGCAGCGCTTTTGCTGGGAGCTACTTTGGCCACACTGGCGGGCGCAGGCGCTGCTGCGGGGGCCGCGGGCGCCGTTTTGACGGGCGCAGGCTTTTTGGAGCGTGGCGTAGCAGCCGCTTTGCTGGTGGCGGCTTTGGGGCTGGCGGGGGGAGTGTCGGGTTCGTCTAGTGGTACGGGTGGATCGGCAAGGATGACACTGTCATCTTTTTCGCTAAGCAGGGTTCCCAGCTTGGTGGGCAACGTTGGTAGCGGCATATAACACGTACTCCTGGTTGTGTGCCGACCTGCAAGTCGGCACGGTAAGGTTTCAGGCGGCTTGCTGAACAGCCTGTAATACAGCTTGGACGTGGCCGGGCACTTTGATGCCACGCCATTCTTGAATCAACACACCTTGGGCGTCGATCAAAAAGGTGCTGCGCTCGATGCCACGTACCTGTTTACCGTACATGTTTTTCATTTTCATGACCCCAAACAGTTCGCACAAGCGCTCTTCGGTGTCGGCAAGCAAAGGGAAAGTCAGGGCTTGCTTGTCGATAAAACGTTCGTGCGAACTGAGCGAGTCGCGCGAAACGCCAATGATTTGTGCGCCTGCAGCCTGAAATTCGGGCAGGGCATCGCGGAAATTCTGGGACTCGGTGGTGCAGCCCGGCGTGTTGTCTTTGGGGTAAAAGTACAACACTGTCATTTTTCCTTTCAGGTCAGCGGCGCTGAACTCGCCCTGGGTGGAGGGCACGGAAAAGTCGGGGATGGGGGCACCAATTTGTAGGGCTGTCATGCTTTTTCCTGTATGAGTAAGGCGGCGACAACTTTGCGGCCTTCGGACATGAGGATATTGTAGGTTCTGGCGGCGGCCTGGGTATCCATGATTTCCACACCTATGCCCCACTGCAGCATTTCCTGCGTGACAGCCGGGTGCAGAAAGTGTTGGCGCTGGCCAGTCCCAATCAAGATCAATTCGGGGGCGTTGTCAGGGCGCGCCGGCGGGGCGTCGTCCAGAAAGGCCATGGGGTCTTGCTTGACCGATTCCAGTCCGGCAATCCGGCGCAGCAACGGGGCTGTCAGCTCGGTTGCGCTTTGAATGGCCAGGTCCTGCACAGGACCTTCAGGGCTAAAGAAGATGGAATGATCGTGGTTTTGAAAGTTGATTGCCACATAGTCCTCACCGTAAGCGGTGATGGCATTCATGGCTGGATTGTGTTCGCGTTGCAGTTGCACGATGAGTCTCTCCCGTTACAGGGTCGATGATAGCGCAAAGAGTCAGGGACGATGCGGCACCTGATCTGTTTGCAGTGATTCTCAGTAAGTCAATCATGGATTAAACTCTTTGATTTACTTCGCACCTTTTGGTTTGGGTCTTCGCTGTTTTCTTCTCAAGGAATGTCATGATTCGCTTTCCGCGCATCGAGCGTTTGCCGCCTTACGTGTTCAACATTACAGGCGAGCTGAAAATGGCCGCCCGCCGTCGTGGCGAGGACATTATCGACATGTCCATGGGGAACCCGGACGGCGCGACACCGGCGCACATCGTGGAAAAGCTGGTCGAGGCGGCCACCCGCCCGGACACTCATGGTTATTCTGTCTCCAAAGGCATTCCGCGTCTGCGCCGAGCCGTGACCAATTGGTACGAGCGCCGCTACAATGTGCACTTGGATCCTGATAGTGAAGCGATCGTTACCATCGGTTCCAAAGAAGGTCTGGCCCACTTGATGCTGGCAACCCTGGACAAGGGCGACACCGTTCTGGTGCCCAACCCCAGCTACCCGATTCATATATATGGTGCCGTCATTGCCGGCGCGAATATCCGTTCGGTGCCCATGGTCCCCGGCGTGGACTTTTTCGAGGAAATCGAAAAAGCCGTGCGGGAGTCCATTCCCAAGCCCAAAATGATGATTCTGGGTTTTCCCAGCAATCCGACGGCCCAGTGTGTGGAACTGTCCTTTTTTGAGCGTATTGTGGCGCTGGCACGCGAGCACAATATTCTGGTGGTACACGATCTGGCCTATGCCGACATTACCTTTGACGGCTACGTGGCCCCCTCCATCATGCAGGTGGAAGGTGCGCGCGATGTCGCAGTCGAGTTTTTTACCATGAGCAAAAGCTACAATATGGCCGGCTGGCGTATTGGCTTCATGGTGGGGAACGAGTCCTTGGTCAATGCCCTGGCACGTATCAAGAGCTATCACGACTACGGTACCTTCACACCGATTCAGGTGGCCGCCATTGCGGCGCTGGAAGGACCACAAGATTGTGTCAGCGAGGTGGTGGAGCAGTACCGCCGCCGTCGCGACGTATTGGCCAAGGGCCTGCATGAAGCAGGCTGGATGGTCGATGTCCCCAAGGCATCAATGTATATCTGGGCCAAGATTCCCGAGTTCTACAAGGACATCGGTTCGCTGGAGTTTGCCAAGCGCTTACTGAGCGATGCCAAAGTAGCCGTATCCCCCGGCATCGGCTTTGGTGAGTATGGCGACAACTATGTGCGCTTTGCGCTGATCGAAAACGAGCAACGTACCCGTCAGGCGGTACGCGGCATCAAAGAAATGTTCCGTAAGGACGGATTTGTTCAATGAGTCCTATCAAAGTAGGTTTGCTGGGTTTGGGTGTGGTTGGCAGCGGCACCTGGAACGTATTGAAACGCAATGCAGATGAAATCGCTCGCCGCGCCGGTCGCCGTATTGAGGTGGTCGCTATTGCTGTGCGTGACCTGGAAAAGGCACGCGCGCTGGTGGGGGACGAGGTCACCCTGACCACAGACGGCATGGATGTGGTGCGCAACCCCGAGATCGATATTGTGGTCGAGCTGGTGGGTGGCGACACCCTGGCACGCGAGTGGGTCATGGAAGCCATTGCCCAGGGCAAGCACGTGGTCACCGCCAACAAGGCGCTGCTGGCCAAGCATGGCAACAAGATTTTTGCCGCTGCTCACGAGCGTAGCGTCATGGTGGCCTTCGAAGCCGCTGTGGCCGGTGGTATTCCTATCATCAAGGCAATTCGCGAAGGCCTGACGGCCAACCGTATTCAGTGGCTGGCCGGCATTATCAACGGCACCACCAACTACATCCTGTCCGAAATGCGCAACCGTGGTGTCAGCTTTGCTGAAGCCCTGGCCGATGCCCAGCGTCTGGGTTACGCCGAAGCCGATCCTACTTTCGACATTGAAGGTGTGGATGCTGCGCACAAGCTGAGCCTGCTGGCCTCCCTGGCCTTTGGTATCCCCGTGCAATTTAGCAAGGCTCACGTGGAAGGCATTACCAGCCTGGCACTGGAAGACCTGCAACACGCACAACGCCTGGGCTACAACATCAAGCTGCTGGGTATTACCCGCGCCCGTGAAGAAGGTATCGAACTGCGCGTACACCCCACACTGGTTCCACTGCAAAGCATGCTGGCCAATGTCCAAGGTGCCATGAACGCGGTGCTGGTGCATGGCGATGCCGTGGGCCAAACCGTTTACTACGGTGCCGGTGCCGGCGCCTTGCCCACCGCCTCGGCGGTGGTGGCGGACCTGGTGGATGTGACCCGTCTGCAAACGGCAGAACCGGAACATCGCGTGCCTTACCTGGCCTTCCAGCACAACGCCATGTCCGATACGCCCATCCTGCCTATGGATGAAGTGGTGTCCTCGTACTACCTGCGTTTGCGTGTGGATGACCGTCCTGGCGTGCTGGCTGATGTGGCTCGCATTCTGGCGCAAGCCTCGATCTCGATCGGTTCCATGTTCCAGGAGCCAGCCGGTGAACAGGCTGACATCATCTTCCTGACGCATGAAGCGCGTGAAGGTGCCATCAATGGTGCGATCAGCCAGATTCAGAATCTGCCTTTTGTTCAGTCTGCCGTGACCCGTCTGCGCGTGGAGAACCTGTAATGAATTACATCTCTACTCGTGGCGGCATGAAGGCCCAGCCATTTTCGGACATCTTGCTGGAAGGCCTGGCTCCGGATGGCGGTTTGGCCATGCCAGAGAGCTACCCTCAAGTCAGTGCAGAAACGCTGGAGTCCTGGCGCGCCCTGAGCTACCCCGAACTGGCCGCCAAAGTGCTGGGCTTGTTTGTCACCGATATTCCGGCTGATGAACTGTCCGCCTTGACGGCACGTGCTTATGCCCCCGGCGTGTTCGACAGCGAGCAGGTGGTACCGGTCAAGGAACTGGAACCCGGTTTCTCCTTGCTGGGCTTGTCCCAAGGCCCAACCCTGGCTTTTAAAGACATGGCCATGCAGTTCCTGGGCCAGGTTTTCGAATACGTGCTGACACAGCGCAACAGCACCTTGAACATTGTGGGTGCCACGTCCGGCGACACGGGTTCGGCGGCTGAATACGCCTTGCGCGGCAAGCGTGGCGTCAGCGTGTTCATGCTCTCGCCTTACGGTCGCATGAGTGCTTTCCAACGCGCTCAGATGTACTCCTTGCAAGACGAAAACATCCACAACCTGTCGGTGAAAGGTGTGTTCGATGATTGCCAGGACATCGTCAAGGCCTTGGCGGGTGATCTGGAGTTCAAGTCCAAATGGCATTTGGGCGCCGTGAACTCCATTAACTGGGCCCGCATTTCGGCTCAGGTGGTGTACTACTTCTGGGGCTGGCTGCGAAGCACCAGCCAGGCGGGTCAGAAAGTCTCTTTTGCCGTTCCTTCGGGTAACTTCGGCAATATTCTGTCGGGCCACATTGCTCGTCAGATGGGGCTGCCTATCGCCAAGCTGGTTCTGGCCACCAACGAAAACAACGTGCTGGAAGAGTTCTTCCGCACCGGTATTTATCGTCCCCGTGGTTCCGAGCAAACTTACGCCACGTCCAGCCCATCCATGGACATTTCCCGTGCCTCCAACTTCGAGCGCTTTGTGTTTGATTTGCTGGGCCGTGATGGTAGCAAGGTGAAGGCATTGTGGGAGCAGCTGGCCAAAGAAGGCCAATTCGACCTGAGCGAGCATCTGCCACGCTTCCAGGAAGAGTTCGGCTTTGTGGCTGGTGCCAGCTCGCACCAGGATCGTCTGAACACCATTGCTCAGGTGAACAAGCAGTACCAGACTCTGATCGACCCGCACACGGCAGACGCCGTCAAGGTGGCTCAGAACTTCCGCGAAGAAGGCATCCCCATGCTGGTGCTGGAAACCGCGCTGCCTGCCAAGTTCTCCGAGACAATCGAAGAAGCGATTGGTCAGCCCGCTCCGGTGCCTGCACACCTGACCGGTCTGGCAGACTTGCCACAGAAGGTGGTGGTGATGGATTCGGATGTAGCTCAAGTACGTCGCTACATCGAGGAACACGCCCCAACCTGATGCCCGCTACCTGCGCTATCTCCGGGCTGGCGCAGCCATAGCGGCCAGGTAGTAGTTTCAAACCCCGATTTTGATATTCCTGCTGGCCTGACTGATGTTCAGTTTGCTATGCAGGAAAGCAGAAATCGGGGTTTTTGCGTTTTTGGCCGGTTTTGCCGCAAGACTGGTCGGGCTGCGGTTTTGCAGCCAACTGAACTTTTTCTATCAGGCCTTCATCAAAAACACACGATATGCGGGCATGATGTCTATGGCCTTTGGTATAGGCAGATAGGCGGCTCGTCTATCGAACATAGAGAAAGGATAGAAAAATCATGAGTAAAACGACTCACGTTAAATTACGCCCGCTGGAGCGCGAAGACTTGCGCTTTGTGCATTTGCTGGACAATAACGCCAGCGTGATGCGCTACTGGTTCGAGGAACCTTACGAAACCTATGGCGAGCTGGCGGCTCTGTACGATGAGCATATTCACGATCAGCGTGAACGTCGTTTCGTTGTGGAGTGGGAAGGGCAGCCGTCCGGCGTGGTGGAACTGGTGGAAATTGATTATGTACACCGCCGGGCAGAGTTCCAGATCATTATTGCGCCGGAGTTCCAGGGCAAGGGCATTGCCTCGCGGGCGACCAAGCTGGCTATCGAGTACGGCTTTGGAGTGCTGAACCTGTACAAGATCGTGCTGATTGTGGACAAGGAAAACCACAAGGCCATCCACATTTATCAGAAGTTTGGTTTTCAGGTGGAAGGCGAGCTCAAGCACGAATTCTTCATTAACGGCCAATATCGGGATGTGGTGCGCATGTGCCTGTTTCAATCGGAGTTTCTGGCCGCTCATAAGCCTGCGCAGACTTTGCTGACACCGTCGGCACAATAGTGTTTTGCCTCAATAGCGCTTGTGTTTAGAGTGTCTTAAACGAGGCCTTCGCTGATGGCCGGGTTTCTGGGCATGACTCTGTTTGATTGCCTTGATGCGTAGTGAGTGTTTGCTGGTTTGTGCAGGACCGCTTTGCAAAGGGCGGATGCCGTACTAGTCAGAATAGCTGCCAAAGCCGAGCCTACGGTTCAAGCCAGGCTACGCCAAGCAGAGCTAAGTCGGCGGTAGAGCAAGAGCTGGATAAACGGGTGGCAGGGAAGACGGTTACTCGGCAGATTCTTTCCAGCTGTGATGCGCTCAGAGCTGGTGCTTATAGATGTGCCGCTTTCAGACCGCTGCGCACAGCGCCTTCCAGCACACCGGGGTAGCCGGTATCGGTCCAGTCGCCTGCCAGGCGAATAGCTGGCCAAGGTGTCGCTACCGAAGGGCGACGCAGACCGGGCACAGCCGCAAACGTGGCCCGTTTTTCGATAATCAGCTCGCTGGCCCGTATGGCAGGCATGGCTTTCAGGTGCCGGGTCTGGCAGCGTACCTGCTCGATGATCGCGGCAATGGCTTGCTCGCGGTCCAGCGCTTGCAGGCGCACAGCATCGCTGATGACGATCCCCACCAGCGTTTCACCGCTGCCCGGTTTCAGGGCGCTGTGATCAAACAGCCATTGGCCACCACTGCCGCTTTTATCGTCCAGCATCAACATGGAATGGGGCAGATTCCAGGCCTGTTCCAATTCCAGATACAGGGTGGCGATAGGGACATAGCTGAATGCCTCCAGATCCGCCAGCAACTGTTCGCTGGCCGGGCTGTTGGGCAGGCTATGCAGCAGGCGCGCAGCTTGGACGGGCGGGCAAGCGACAATGACTGCATCAAACTGCAGGCCGTCAATATGTACACCCGCTTCCGTCAGTTCCAGCCTTTGTACCCGGTGGCCTAGCTGCAGCTGAATATCGCGCAGGGCGGATTCGCACCAGAGCTGGCTTAAGTCTGTCAGCGGAATCAAGGTTTGGCTGGCTTGTCGTGGGCCGCCCAGACTATCGCGCAGGACATGGGCAAACAGCTGGGCGCAGGCTTGCTCAATCGGGGTGTTCATGGCGGCCACACACAGCGGTTGCCAGAACAGACGGACGACATGGCTGTCTTGCTGGTGCTGCTCCAGAAGCTGTAACACCGTCAGACCGGCTGGCGTGCGCCATTGCTGTGTCATCAGCCAGCGGCAAAAACGCGCCAGCTTGATTTTTTGCGACCAGCTCAGACCCTGGGCACCCAGTAGGCCGGTCAATAAATGGAAGGGGGCGGGCAGGGCGCGATTACGCAGGCGAAAATGTCCGTCGGCCGAGATCACGTCCAGATCCTTGCGTTCCAGACGCGAGGCTTCGTCCAGGCCGATTTCCCCCATCAAACCCAGAATGACGGAGTAGGCCCCCAGCATGATGTGCTGGCCGTTATCGGTGTCGCGCCCCAGATTGGGGCTGTGAATGCGGCGGGCACGCCCGCCGATATGGCGCGAGGCTTCAAAGACACTGACCTGATGGCCCTGGGTCTTCAAGCGCCAGGCAGCGGCACAGCCCGCCCAGCCCGCCCCGATAACGGCGACTTTCATCGGCCCAGTTTGCGTTGCAAGCTGCGGCCGCCCGATACCCAGGTTTTCCAGGCGAGCCAGAACTTGCGAATGGGCGTCAGCGAAATGCGCTGTTCCAGCACATGCCAGCGATCATTGGCAATTTCCACCAGCAGGGCATGGTAGATGGCCGCCATCAACAGGCCGGGGCGTTGTGCCCGGCGATCAACAGCGGGCAGGGCACGCATGGCCTGGCGGTACAGATCCTGGGCACGTTCGGTTTGAAAGGCCATCAGGGCCTCGAAGCGCTCCGAGTGTTGCTGATCCAGAATCTCATGGGGCGATACGCCAAACTTGTCCAGATCTTCCTGAGGCAGGTAGATGCGGCCACGACGAGCGTCATCGCCTACATCACGGATAATATTGGTCAGCTGAAAAGCCAGGCCCAGTTTTTGGGCATAGTCGCTGGTCTGTTCCTGGGTTTGGCCAAAAATACGCGCCGACAGCAGTCCCACCACGCTGGCGGCGTGCCAACAGTAGCGTTCCAGCTCGCTCCAGCTCTGGTAACGCACCTGGTCCAGATCCATTTCCATGCCGTCAATGACGGCCAGCAGCTCGTCCTGGGGCAGGTCGAAGGCCTTGATATGGGGAGCCAGGGCCTGCATGACCGGGTGATGGGCACGGCCTTCGTACAGATCAGCCACTTGTGTGCGCCACCACACCAGCTTCATGCGGGCAACCGATTCCTCGTGAACCTCGTCCACCACGTCGTCAACCTCGCGGCAAAACGCGTACAAGGCCGTGATGGCACGGCGGCGTTCGGGCGGCAGAAACAAAAAGGCGTAGTAGAAGCTGGAGCCGCTTTGGGCTGCCTTGTTCTGACAATACTCGTCTGGGCTCATGGACGTTCAGGGTCGGTAAGAGGTACGGCTCAGGCCGCGGGTAATCAGGCGTAGCCAGTCCAGGCGGGACAGGGTGGGGCGGTGGCTGAAGACATCAAACTGTACCGCTTCCAGGCGTTCCAGAATACGCAGGCCGCCCAGCACCATCATTTTCAGTTCCAGGCTGATGCGCCCGGACAGGTGGGAGGACAGTAGCAGGCCGGCTTGCAGGCGCTGGCGGGCATCGGTAACCAGCAGCTGCATCATTTCCTGCCAGCGTGCATCGGCCTCGGGCTGGCGCAGCAGCTGGGTGCGTGCCTGGATGTAATCGTCATCCAGATCGTATTGGGCAAGCAGGTCTTGCGGGATATAGACACGGTTCTTGTGCCAGTCCAGCGCCACGTCCTGCCAGAAATTAACCAATTGCAGCCCCGTACAGGTGGAGTCGGCCATCTCGACCAGCTCCGGGCTGTGGGCTTCATACAGATGCAGCATCAAGCGGCCAACCGGGTTGGCCGAGCGGGTACAGTAATCCAGCACCTGCGCCATATCGCTATAGCGATGGGTGGTAACATCCTGGCGGAATGCCGACAGCAGGTCCAGAAAAGGCTTGAGTGGCAACTGGAAGTTGCTGATGCTGCCGGCCAAAGGGACAAAAATTTCGCTGTGCGGGGTATCGGCCAGGACAGGCTGGTGATATTGCAGTTGTTCTATTCCGGCTTCGAACTGCGCCAGCAGTTCCAGGCGCTCGGCAGCGCTTAAATCGCCTTCATCAGCAATGTCGTCGGCGCTGCGGGCAAAACGATAAATATCGGTGACCGGTCGGCGTAGCCGACGAGGTAGCAGCACAGAGGCGACAGGGAAGTTTTCATAGTGCTCGATAGACATAGTCCGCCAGTATACGGCTTTCGTTTCCACTAGGGCTGGTTTAGACTTTCGTATTGCTTCGGGGAGAACCATGCCACGTCCTATCTCGGCCACCATTCATATTGCGTCACTGCGTCACAATCTCGATATGGTTATTCAGAGCCTGAATAACGCCACGGCTCCATCCGGCGTAAAACGGCCCCATATCTGGGCCGTCATGAAGGCCAATGCTTACGGTCATGACATCGAAAATGCGGTGCGGGCATTCAGTGCCGCCGAAGGCATGGCGATGCTGGACCTGAAAGAAGCCATACGCTGTCGGGCTGCCGGCTGGACCGGCCCCATCATGTTGCTGGAAGGTTTTTTCCAGCCTGAAGATCTGGATGTGCTGGCCGAATTTGGCTTGACGACCGTCATTCATTGCCACGAGCAACTCAAGATGCTGGAGCAGTGGAAGGGCGGGGTGGCCTTGAATGCCATGGTCAAGCTCAATAGCGGCATGAACCGTCTGGGTTTCAGCGTGGACGATTACCCCGCTGCTTTCGAGCGCGCCCAGCGTCTGCAAAAAGCGGGCAAGCTGGGCACGGTCGGTCGCATGACGCACTTTGCGCGCGCCGACGACAATATCGATGCCACGCTGGAGCAGATTCGCTGCTTTGACCGGATCACCGACGGCTTGCCCGGCCCGGTCAGTGTGTGCAATTCAGCCGCAACCCTAAGCCCTGACCTGGGGGCCTACATGCCTTCCGGTCCGGATCACTGGGTGCGGCCCGGTATCTGTTTGTACGGCAGCTCTCCTTTTGCGGACATCAGCGCCGATGACTTCGGTTTGCAGCCCGGCATGACGCTGGCAGCCGAGCTGATCAGCGTGCGCGGCGTCAAGCAGGGCGAGGGCATTGGTTACGGCCATACCTATATTGCCGAGCAGGCCATGCGCGTTGGCGTGGTGGCTTGCGGCTATGCCGATGGTTACCCGCGCCATGCGGGAACCGGCACCCCCATTACCGTCAACGGTGTGCGTACCCGTTTGCTCGGTCGTGTCTCCATGGACATGTTGGCAGTAGACCTGACGCCGGTGCCCGCCGCCGGTGTAGGCAGTCAGGCGGTGTTGTTCGGTCAAGGCGGGCCCAGTGTGGATGAGGTTGCTGCGGCAGCCGGAACCCTGGGCTACGAATTGATTTGCGCGGTCGCCCCACGTGTGCCGCGCATCATCCAGGATTAACACCAATAAGGTATAGCCATGAAAAATAAATGTGTACTCGTTACCGGCGCTACCAAAGGAATAGGCTGGGCAATCAGCCAAAGGCTGGCCGATGCCGGGGCCCACGTGGTGGGTCTGGCACGCCATACCGAAAGCATTGATTTCCCCGGATATCTGTACTCCTGCGACCTGAGCAATGCAGGCGAAACCGAGGAAATGCTGCGCGTTATCCGCGAAAAATACCCCGTTGATGCGGTGGTGAACAATGTGGGTATGGTCGCGCCCGAGCCGATTGGTCAGGTGGACCTGGGCAATCTCTATCAGGTATTTGACCTGAATGTGCGTGTGGCGGTGCAAGTGGCCCAGGCTTTCATCCCCTCGATGAAAGCGCGCAAGGAAGGCCGCATCGTCAATATTTGCAGTCGTGTCGTGCACGGCGGTTCCGACCGCACCAGCTATGCCGCGGCCAAAAGTGCCTTGCTGGGTTGTACCCGCACCTGGGCGCTGGAACTGGCTCCTTACGGCATTACCGTCAATGCGGTCTCTCCTGGTCCGATCGAAACCGAATTGTTCCGTGCCAATCATCCCGTTGGTAGTGAAGCCGAACAACGTAGCCTGTCCTCCATTCCCTTGGGACGTTTTGGGCAGGCCGCGGAAGTGGCTGCTGCGGTCACCTTCCTGCTAAGCGATGAAGCCGCTTATATCACCGGCCAGAATCTGGGCGTGGATGGCGGCGGCAGCCTGGCCGGACGTTAAGGAATTTCTATGGCCACCAGTACTCGTGCGGCCCGCAAGGCCAAAGTTGTATTTGTTTGCACAGAGTGCGGGGCAGATACACCCAAGTGGGCGGGCAAATGCCCGGCCTGCGGGGCTTGGAACAGTTTGCAGGAAACGGTGGAGACGCCGGCTGCGGCCAGCGCCCACCGTTTTGCTTCCCTGGCCGGTTCCAGCCCGGTTCAAAGTCTTTCCGATGTGCAGGCGCGGGAATTGCCGCGTGTGCCCACCGGCATAGGCGAGTTCGATCGCGTCCTGGGCGGCGGTCTGGTTGAGGGCGGCGTGATCCTGATCGGGGGCGATCCCGGAGTCGGTAAATCCACGCTGCTGCTGCAAGCCATGGCTGCCTTGGCCCAGCAAACCAAAGTGCTGTATGTGACAGGCGAGGAATCTGCCGAACAGGTCGCCTTGCGTGCTCGTCGTCTGGGTGTGCCTACCGAAGGTGTGGACTTGCTGGCCGAAATTCGTCTGGAGTCCATCAGCCAGGCCTTGCAGTCGCACCAGCCTAGCGTGGTGGTGATCGACTCGATTCAAACCCTGTATTCCGATCAGCTCAGCGCCGCTCCAGGCTCGGTGTCGCAGGTGCGCGAATGCGCGGCTCAGCTTACCCGCCTGGCCAAGCAAAGCGGCACCTCCATGATTTTTATCGGTCACGTCACCAAAGACGGGACCTTGGCCGGGCCACGAGTGCTGGAGCACATCGTGGATACGGTGCTGTATTTCGAGGGGGATACCCATTCTTCCTTCCGCATGGTGCGCGCGTTCAAGAACCGCTTTGGCGCGGTCAATGAGCTGGGCGTATTTGCCATGACGGAAAAGGGGTTGAAAGGGGTCAGCAATCCTTCGGCCCTGTTCTTGTCGCAGCACTCCCAGTCGGTAGCCGGTTCCTGCGTCATGGCTACTCAGGAAGGCACACGGCCTTTGCTGGTGGAAATTCAGGCTTTGGTGGACTCGGCCCATGTGCCCAATCCGCGTCGCCTGTCTGTGGGGCTGGAAAGCTCCCGTCTGGCCATGTTGCTGGCGGTAATGCATCGCCATGCTGGTGTGGTCACCTACGACCAGGACGTGTTTGTGAACGCCGTCGGTGGCGTCAAGATTACCGAACCAGCGGCTGACCTGGCGGTGCTGCTGGCTATTTTGTCCTCCTTGAATAACCGTCCCTTGCCACGCGGCCTGGTCGTGTTTGGTGAAATCGGTCTGGCCGGTGAAATTCGTCCGGCCCCGCGTGGGCAGGAGCGTTTGCGCGAAGCGGCCAAGTTGGGGTTCAGCATTGCCTTGATTCCCAAGAGCAACGCCCCGCGTCAGTCGATCGAAGGCCTGGAAATCTGGGCGGTAGACCGGGTAGAAGACGCTGTCGACCGTCTGCGCAACCTGTAATCGCCATGACAAGTATTGAATTGATCCTGGCCTGTTTGCTGGGAGGCGCGCTTATTGGCTATACCGGCGGGGTTCTGGGGATTGGTGGCGGCTTGTTGGCCATTCCGCTGCTGGGCCTGATTCTGGGTATGGATCAGCAAACGGCTCAGGGGACGGCTCTCATCATGGTGGTGCCCGCCGTGCTGCTGACTGTGCGCCAGTACCATCGCCGCAACCATATTGATTTCCGCCGGGCTGCACTGGGGGCGATTTCCTCCATCATCTTTACCTGGCTGGGCGCACGTCTGGCCTTGGGCATGGATGCGATCTTGTTGCGTCGTATCTATTCGATATTTGTGATGGCCATTGCCTTGTACTATTTCGACCAGAGCCTGGGTTTTTCCCGGCGGCGTCGTCGCAGTGACAAGCCGCGTCCGGACCCGGAGTCGTTTGGCCAGCTGTGGTATATCGCGGTAGGCATGATGGCGGGCTTGGCCGGAGGCGTGTTTGGTGTGGGCGGTGCGGTGCTGGTGGTGCCGTTCCTGACCAGCCGTATGGGTTATAGCCAGACCGGTGCGCAAGGCTTGGCACTGTCCATGATTATTCCCGGCACGTTGGTCGCCTTGGCGACGTACGCGTTTCATGGTCAGGCTACCTGGCAGGTCGGCATACCGATGGCGATGGGCAGCCTGCTGCTGGTGCCGTTTGGCGTGCGCTTGGCCTATCGTTTGCCCGAGAATCGTCTGAAGTTTATTTTTGCCTGCATGCTGGTATTGATCATGGCCCTGTTGCTGGTTCGTGCCTGAGGAGCTGCTGTGAGCACCCAATCCGAAACTGTCTATTCTTTGCCCGGTGGCGGTGCCTTGTTGGCTCCGGAGCTGGCCAATCAGCTGGATCTGGAACCCGAGGCCTTGCAGCGCTGGTTCGAGGCCACCTCGTATGGCGACCAGGCCAGCAAGGTGGGGCAGGGGGGGCGTCAGGCCGCCTGGTTTGTGAACGGGCCCTTTGGTCAGGCGGTGCTGCGTCACTACCGCCGTGGTGGCCTGGTGGCTCGCTTCAATGAGTCTTCCTACTTGTGGCAAGGGGCATCGCGGACTCGCAGCTGGCGAGAATTTCAGGTGATGTCTTATTTGCACAACAAGGGTTTGGCCGTCCCCAAAGTGCTGGCGGGCGCGTGGTGGCAGCAGAGTTTTTGGTACCATGCGGCCCTGATAAGCCAGCGGGTGCCCGATGTGCAGCCTTTGACTCTGTGCCTGGACCGCGCCTCCCCCGAAGCGGTGGCGCACGAGATTGTCCGCATGCACCAATTCGAGGTTTGGCACGCTGACCTTAACGCCTACAATATTTTGCTGGATGCGAATGACAAAGTCTGGCTGATCGATTTTGACCGTGCACGACAGGAGCCTGTCAGCCCCGCCCAGGCGCTGGGTAATGTGCAACGCCTCAGACGATCCTTGCTCAAAGTGTGTGGGCCGCGTGGCGATCAGTGGTGGCAGCAGATGTTTTCTGCTTACCGCCACGAAACGCAGCGTTAATTACGACTACGGGCTTTAAAAAAGCTTTATCATCTCGCCTTTTGGGTTTTTCGCTTTCGATAGGAAGGGGACTCGTGATGTCTTTTGGGATGAACACACCACAGGTACTCGCCGGCCTGCTGGCCGCTGCTGCCATCATGCCTGTTGCACAGGCACAAAATCAGGTTGTTAATGTCTATAACTGGGCTGAATATACGGCCCCCGATACCTTGTCCGGCTTTCAGAAAGCCACGGGCATTACGGTGCGTTATGACGTTTACGATAATAACGACACCTTGCAAGCCAAGTTGTTGACGGGCAAGTCAGGTTACGACGTGGTGGTTCCCTCCACGCATTACGCAGCGCGTCAGATCGAAGGCGGTTTGTTCCAGAAGCTGGATAAAAGTCAGATTCCCAACTGGTCCCACCTGGACCCGGACATCATGGCCTTGCTCTCGGATGTGGACCCCGGCAATGAATACCTGATTCCCTGGGGCTACGGCACCAATGGCCTGGGCTACAACGTCACCAAGGTCAAGGAAATCATGGGCGAGCAGGTGGACCTGGGTAACTGGGACATGCTGTTCAAGCCTGAAAATGCCGAGAAGCTGAAAGGCTGTGGCATTTCCATCCTGGACGAAGCCGCCCAGGTATTTCCCGCCGTGCTGCACTACATTGGCAAAGACCCCAACAGCAGCAACGAAGCTGACTACCGCGAAGCGCTGGATCTGCTCAAGACCATCCGTCCTTACGTGCGTCAGTTCAGCTCCTCGGGGTACATCGACGAGCTGGCTGCGGGTGATCTGTGCATGGTCTACGGTTTCTCTGGCGACGTAATGATTTCGGCCGACCGTGCGCGTCAGGCGAAAAAGCCGTACGCCATCGACTACTACATTCCGCAAGGCGGGGCGCCGGTCTGGTTTGACACCATGGCCATCCCCAAGAGTGCGAACAATGTGAAAGAGGCCCATGCCTTTATCAACTACATTGAAACGCCGGAAGTCCATGCTGCCATTACCAACACCATGTTCTACCCGAACGCCAATAAAGATGCGCGCGAGTTCGTGGTCAAGGAAGTGGCTGACAACCCCATGATTTACCCTTCGCCCGAAGTCTCCAAGACTTTGTTCGTGATCAAACCACAGCCATTGAAGGTGCAGCGTCTGCAAACGCGCCTGTGGGCTGAACTCAAGTCTGGACGCTAGGCATCATGCAAGATATCCGTACCGGAACCTCGCCCTGGATGGATGGCGAGGATGCTTTCGTGCGTGTGGACGAAGTCGTCAAGATCTTTGGCGACACCGTGGCTGTTCAGTCCGTGAGTCTGGACGTGGCCCGTCACGAGATTTTTGCACTGCTGGGCAGTTCGGGCAGCGGCAAGTCCACCTTGCTGCGCATGCTGGCAGGGTTTGAGGAGCCGACTTCCGGTCGGATTTACCTGGACAACGAGGACATTACCGACCTGCCGCCTTATCGGCGGCCGGTCAATATGATGTTCCAGTCCTATGCGCTGTTTCCGCACATGTCGGTCGAGGCCAATGTGGCGTTTGGCCTGAAGCAGGAAGGCGTGCCCCGCAACGAAATCCACGAGCGTGTGTTCGAGGCGCTGGACCTGGTGCAGATGGCGGGTTTTTCACGCCGCAAACCCAATCAGTTGTCAGGCGGCCAGCAACAGCGTGTCGCTTTGGCGCGTAGCCTGGTCAAGCGTCCCAAGCTGCTCTTGCTGGATGAACCCATGTCCGCATTGGACAAGCAGATTCGTCAGAAAACCCAGATTGAACTGGTCAAGATTCTGGAGCGTGTGGGAGTGACCTGCATTATGGTGACTCACGACCAGGAAGAGGCCATGACCATGGCCAGCCGACTGGCGGTAATGTCCGATGGGCAGATCATCCAGTCCGGTACGCCTTACGATGTGTACTCCTTCCCGAACTCGCGCTTTGTGGCGGGCTTTATCGGTTCCACCAATTTGTTCACCGGCGTAGTGACGGTGGACGAACCGGACCACGTTCATATCGAGTGCGAGGAGTTAAACCGCCCCTTGTATGTCAGCCACGGGATCAGCGAACCGCTGGGCATGGACGTGTATGTGTCCATTCGTCCCGAGCAGATCAAGGTGAGTCGTGAGTTGCCTTCCGAGGACACCAACTGGGGCCACGGCATCGTGACTCATGTGTCCTGGATGGGTAGCTACACCCGCTACCAGATTCGTCTGGACGCCGGCATGTTGATCGAGGCGCAAATGCCTAGCGGCACCTTGGCCCAGCCAGATGCTCCCGGCGTGGACGAAGAGGTCTACGTGTCCTGGTCCGACGACAGCGCAACGGTACTGAGCACATGAAGAACCTGTCCTGGCGCAAACTGCTGCCCACCAGTCGCACGCTGGTGGTCGCACCCACATTCCTGTGGATGATCCTGTTTCTGCTGGTGCCATTTTTGCTCGTGCTCAAGATCAGTTTTGCCGATCTTGATTTCGGGGTGCCGCCGTATACGCCCTTGGCCCAGTTTGCCGAGGAAAGCATTTCCTTTGTACTGAACCTGCGCGGCTATATCCTGCTGTTCAGCGACAATCTGTATTTGGCCACCTACGTCAGCTCCTTGAAGATGGCTGCCGTCACCACGATCTTTTGTATCCTGATCGGCTACCCGGTGGCTTACTACATTGCGCGCTCTTCACCCGCCGTGCGTAGTCTGTTGTTGCTGGCGGTGATTCTGCCTTTCTGGACCTCCATGCTGCTGCGTGTCTACGCCTGGGTAGGCATCTTGCGTGGCGATGGCCTGCTCAATCAGGTCTTGCTGTGGATAGGCATTATTGATGCGCCGCTGGAAATCTACCGCACCGATCTGGCCGTCTATATCGGTTTGATCTATGCCTATCTGCCATTTTTCATCCTCCCTTTGTATGCGAATCTGGTAAAGCTGGATATGCGCTTGCTGGAAGCGGCTTACGATCTGGGCGCACGTCCCTGGTCGGCGTTCTGGAATATCACCTTGCCCATGTCCATGTCCGGCGTGATTGCCGGTGCCATGCTGGTGTTTATTCCGGCCGTAGGCGAGTACGTGATTCCGGAAATGCTGGGTGGGGCTGACACCTTGATGATGGGCCGTGTCATGTGGACCGAGTTCTTCAATAATGCGGACTGGCCGATGGCTGCTGCCGTCACTTGCGTGATGGTCCTGCTCTTGATCATTCCCTTGATTTTCTTCCAGTACAGCCAGATGCGACAGATAGAAGCGCAACGGGGAGGCCGCTCATGACCAAGCCTAATCCCTGGCTGCGTGCCATCGTCCTGACGCTGGGCTTTGGTTTTCTGTACATTCCTATCCTGTTCCTGATCGTCTTTTCATTTAATGAATCGGCCATCATGACGTCCTGGTCGGGTTTTTCCTTCCGCTGGTACGAATCCCTGTTTCAGGATAAAGCGCTGCTCAGTGCTGCCAAGCTGTCTTTCCTGATAGCCGTGCTGACCGCGACCATGGCCACCATTCTGGGCACCTGGGCCGCCTATGTGCTGGCCCGTATGGGACGCTTCAAGGGCTTTGCTCTGTATATCGGTCTGGTCAGTGCACCGCTGGTCATCCCGGAAGTGGTGCTGGGTATTTCCCTGCTGCTGATGTTTGTGGAGCTGAACTCCCTGTTTGGCTGGCCGGAACAGAACGGTATCTTCACTATCTGGATTGGTCACGTGGTGCTGTGCACCGCGTACGCGACCGTGATTCTGCAATCGCGTATGCGTGAGCTGGATCGCTCTCAGGAAGAAGCGGCGCTTGATTTGGGTGCCACCCCCTTGAGGGCGTTTTTCCAGGTGGTCCTGCCTTCGATCGTGCCTGCCTTGATGGCGGCCTGGTTGCTGGCCTTTACCTTGTCGCTGGACGATGTGGTGATCGCCTCCTTCCTGTCCGGTCCGGGCTTTACCACCTTGCCGGTGGAAGTGTTTTCGCGCGTACGCTTGGGTCTCAAGCCCGAGATCAACGCGTTGGCGACCCTGCTAATTTTGGTGATTGGTATTTTTGTTGTGGTCGCCAGCCGCTTGCAGGTACGCCGCGAGCGTCGCGCCTGATTGATAAGGAGTATTGCCGTGTTCACGATGTATGGTTTGAAAAATTGCAGCACCTGCCAAAAGGCGATTGCCTGGTTTGAGCAAAACGGTCTGCCTTTGAACTTTGTGGATTACCGTGAACATCCCTTGGAAGCGGCCCGCCTGCAACAATGGGCGCAGGAGCTGGGTGGCTGGCCCAAGCTGGTCAATCGTGCCTCCATGACCTGGCGTAATCTGCCTGCGGAACGTAAAGAGCCGCAGGACGATGCCCAATGGCTGGCCTTGATTGCTGAATTTCCGGCGCTGGTGCGCCGCCCCTTGCTGATTACGCCCGAGGGCGAGGTCAGCGTGGGTTTCAACGAAGGCAAATTTGCCGCTCGTTTTCTTAAGTAAACCAAGGGGGGCCAAGCCCCCCCATTTTTATATCTGCCATGTACACACAGACCGAACTCAAACAACAGGTGGCTCAGGCTGCGGTTGATTACGTCCTTCCTTTCCTGACCCCGGATTCCATTCTGGGTGTGGGTACGGGTTCCACGGTTGATTTGTTTATTGATGCTCTGGCGGCGCACAAACATGCCTTCAAGGCTGCTGCTTCCAGCTCGGAGCGCTCGACCGCTCGCCTGCAAAGTCTGGGTATTGCAGTGCAAGACTTGAACACCATCGAACGCATGGACTGGTATGTGGACGGTGCCGACGAAATCGATGCGGCGTTGAACATGACCAAGGGCGGTGGTGGCGCTTTGACCCGCGAGAAAATCGTGGCTTCGGTCTCGGACAAGTTCCTGTGCATTGTGGACGACTCCAAACTGGTGGATCGCCTGGGTGCGTTCCCCTTGCCGGTGGAAGTCATCCCCATGGCCAAGAATGCCGTGGCTCGCCAATTGCGCGCCTTGGGCGGTAATCCCGTCGAGCGTACGGGCTTTGTCACCGATAACGGTGGCCTGATTCTGGACGTGTCCGGTTTGTCGATTGCAGACCCGGCTGCTCTGGAAGCCCAGATCAACAATATGCCCGGTGTGGTGTGCTGTGGCCTGTTCGCGATTACCCCAGCCAGCGTGGCCTTGATTGCCGGTCAACAGGGTGTGCGTACCCTGCCTGGCGACGGTTTCTGAATTTTAATGTCTCTGTCATAATCGGTGCTTAATCTATGCACGGATTAAGCGCTGGCGCGAGCCATTTTGCTGTTACAGAAGGCCACTATGAACGAACATACCAATAAGCAGTTTCACTCCGATCTGGAGGCCACCCGTTCGCTGTTCTTGCAGATGGGCGGTATTGTTGAATCTATGGTTCGCAGTGCGACCGAAGCCCTGCAAACCGGGGATATGTCGCTGGTTGACCAGGTTCGCGAGCGTGAAAAAGAAATCAACCGCCTGGAAGTGGAAATTGACGAGCGCATCACCAACCTGATCGCCCGTAATCAACCCACCGCCATTGACTTGCGCATGTTGCTGTCCATCTCCAAAATGCTGACCGATATGGAACGCTGCGGGGACGAGGCCGAGCGCATCGCCAAGATGGCTCGCCGTCTGCACGAAGGTACCGCTGGCTACGAGCCCGTGGTGGAACTGCGTCACATGAGCTCCTCAGTCGCTGGCATGATCAACGATGTGCTGGACGCCTTTGCGCGCCAGGATGCCGTACACGCAGCACAGATTGTGCGTAGCGACAAGGAAGTGGATCGTGAGTGGAAGGGTTCGCTGCGTCACATCATCACTTACATGATTGAAGATCCACGCACGATCTCGCACTCTATCGACCTGATCTTTATCGCCCGTGCGCTGGAGCGTATTGGCGACCACGCCAAGAACATGGCTGAACGCGTGATCTACATGGTGCGTGGTGACGACGTGCGTCACACCGGTGTGAAAAACACCGAGCGTACTGCACGTGGTGAACCCTTGCCAGAACCGGAATCCGAAGACAAAGCCTGATTCCGACCCGGGCCTTCTTGCTGCAAGCCTTGCATGACACCATGCAAGGCTTGTTTGCTTTTCAAAAACTAAAGCCGTAGCCTTGGGGGGCTTGGTCAGGATAGAACTGGGTACGTAGCAGTACCGCATCCTGCACCGTAATCAATACTGCTGAGTTCCACCAGGGCGGGGTCAGCGTTGGCAAGGCCAGCAGATAGCCCTGCACGCCGTGCGCACCGGACTGGCGCACAAACTCCAGATCAGCCTCGTCCTCGACACCTTCGATGATCACGTAGGGGCTGTAATCGGCGCAGACATTGACCAGATTGCGCAGCAAATGGGCTGGCTGACCGGGGCTGCGTGCCCGCAGCAAGATCGAGCGGTCAATTTTGATAATGTCGGCATGGGTCTGCACCAGAAAGGCGAGGGTGCTATTGCCCGATCCCGTGTCGTCCAGAGCAATCCGTACCCCCAGGTTTTGCAGTTGGGCAATCAGGCGCAGCGCCGTGGGCTTGTGGGCGATGGTGCCGGTTTCCGTCACCTCCAGAATCAGGCGCTGGGCCACATCCGGGCGACTGTCCAGATAGCTGAACAGATCCTGCCACCACAAATCGTCCTGCAGGGAGCCTGCGGAGATATTCACTCCCAGACAAAGACCAGGTTTTGTACTGAGCAGCTCCACCACACTGCCCAAGACACTGCGATCCAGCCGGGACACCAGACCTAATCGCTCCAGAGCGGCGATGGCCTCGGGTAAAGAGTAATCCGCCGTGCCACAGTGACGAATCAAGGCTTCTTCATAAAAGTCCTTGTTCTTGTGTTTTTCACCCAGGTGATAGATGGGCTGAAAGGCCAGGGCCAGCAGCCCATTTTGTAAATCATCCAGCATGCGAACTGCCAGACTCATATCGTCCCGGTACGTCTTGGCCCAAACTTTGTGCCAGGCGGCCAGCGTGGCTGGATGATTATGAGAGCAGGGGTTGGGAGCGGGAGGGTGGAGCTGATTCGTGTCGTACTGACGGCTATCGTAGTGGTAAGCCATCTGGGTGTGCAGGTAGATGCGGTGCTCATCCTGGGTGATGGGGTCACACTCCAGTGCCGCACCCAGCAATTGGGCCAGGGCATTGGGATGGGTACGCTGAAAGCGGTGTTGCTTGCCCAACTGCTTCAAGGCAATCAGGACAAAATCTCCCCGGATAAAGATTTCATTGGCAGTCAGCCCACAGTCCAGCAGCCTTTGCTGCACGGTATCCAGCACAAAAGCATGAAACTGCGGCCCATACAAAGCCTCCAAATAGCTCAGGTTGACCAGCCACAGGCGCAAGTGAGTGGAGTACTGGTCAATCTCGGGTAGGTCTAGGCGGCACATGAACTTCTTTTCCTGTGGGTAAAGCAGTAAGCGGCGGTGCTGTGCAGGGCTCGGCGCAAGGCTGCTCAGACATGGACACGTGATGGGCCGGTGTGGCTTGGGCACTGTATGCGCATCAAGGCCAGCCGTGATTTTGTGCCTTAGGGCTTCAGGTAACTGTAGAAAAATCCCATTTCTTTTGATTTTTGACCAGTCTGAAACTAACTTGTCGCGCAGCGTTTCATTTAATTACGTTTTGGCTGCGTGCTGAAGGTGGGGCTATTTGATAAGAATGCGGGGAAAGGCGGGGGAGTCGGGGGCAAAAATAAAGAAACCCCGGAGCACGATGGTAATGCTCCGGGGTCTGCGTGCGTGTCCTGAATCGGGACTTAAGCGGAAGGGGCGGTAAAACCGTCGGCTTCCACGTCCTTGTCTTCAAACAGATATTGCTCCATCTGTTCTTTCAAATACGTGCGGGCACGGGCGTCGGCCAGGTTCAGGCGGTTCTCGTTCACCAGACGGGTTTGCACGTCCATCCAGTTGGCCCAGGCCTGTTTGGAAATCGAGTGCCAGATCTTGGTGCCCAGCTCGCCGGGGTAGGGGGGAAACTCCAGGCCCTCGGCTTCCTGTTTCAGCTTCACACAGTGAATCATGCGTGCCATATGTGTTCCTTTTCAATCAAATGCTTGGATGGGCGTATTGTACTTAGGGGCGCAGGAGTGGCAAACCGGCTTACAGCTTTTTAATAAAGACCATGCTGTTGCGCGAACGGTTGTAATGCGACTGCTTGCCCTTGGGCAGATCGGACACGCCACCTTGTACAAAGCCACGCTTGATAAACCAGTGAGACGTGCGGGTGGTCAGCACAAAAAGACGCTTGAAGCCGGCCGCACGGGCCTTGGCTTCGGTATGGCGCAAGAGAATTTCACCTTCGCCCGAGCCTTGCCATTCCGGGTGCACGATGAGACAGGCCATTTCGGCCATGCTTTCTTCTTCGTACGGAATTAATGCCACACAGCCGTAAATAATGCCGTCGTGCTCCAGAACCGTGAACTGCTCCACCTCGCGCTCGATGACCGAACGGCCGCGGGGGACCAGGGTGCCGTCAATTTCAAGGGGTTCGATCAGTTGCACGATTGCACCCACATCGTCCAGATTGGCCGGGCGCAAATCGTCCAGTGTGTCTTCCACCACCATGGTGCCCACCCCATCGTGGGTGAAGATCTCCAGCAAAATGCTGCCGTCCTGCTTGTAGGGCACCAGGTGCGCACGGGCAATACCGCGTTTGACGGCTTGCGAGGCGTAGCGCAGGAAGGTGGAGCAGTCCTCGTCCAGCTTGCCCGAGGCCAGCAGGGAGTCGGCATCGGCACGAGCCAGCTCCGAATCGATATCCAGATTATTGGAGTGCCCGATATGCTCCGGGGTCAGGAAAATCAGCTTTTCAGCGCGCAGGGCGATGGCCGTGCTGGTGGCCAGGTCTTCCATGTCCAGGGTAAAGGCCTCGCCAGTTGGAGAAAAACCCAATGGGGAGAGTAGAATAAGCGCTCCTTGGCTCATGATCAGCCGCATGGCGTCCACGTCCAGTTTGCGTACCGCGCCAGAATGCTTGAAGTCCAGGCCATCAATCACGCCCACCGGACGCGCGGTCACAAAGTTGCCCGAAATGATGCGAATCTGGGCATGTGACATGGGGGTGTTGGGCAAACCCTGGCTGAAAGCGGCTTCAATATCCAGGCGAATTTCACCAGCGGCTTCTTTGGCGCATTCCAGAGCGACCGCACTGGTTGGCTCGGTACCGCGACCGAATTGCGTGGTTTCGCCTTTCAGGCGCAGTTGCTCATTGACCTGGGGGCGGGAGCCATGCACCAGCACCAGCTTGATGCCCAGTGCTGACAGCAGCGACAAATCCGGGATCAGGGTGTAGAGCAGTCCATCGTTGATGAGCTCGCCCCCAAAGGCCACCACGAACGTCTTGCCACGAAAATCGTGTACATAAGGCGCCACTTCCCTGAACCATCGCACAAATTGTGCCTGGGATTCATCAGGTGGTTCGATGGCGTTGTACGAGTCGGGGATGTCTGTGTTCATTGCGGGGGATCTTTGCGTCCAAATGGTTTCAAGCCAAAATTATAATGATGTCTGTACCAGAAACTACCTTTCATGCACGAGTCCGACGAATTGACTGAAAACCCACACTCTTTACCAACAATTTCTTATCCTGATGACCTGCCAGTCAGCGCCCGACGGGCCGAAATTGCGCAGGCGATCAAAGACCATCAGGTGGTCATTGTGTGTGGTGAAACCGGCTCGGGCAAAACCACCCAATTACCCAAAATCTGTCTGGAGCTGGGCCGTGGCCTGCAGGGCAAGATTATTGGTCATACTCAGCCGCGCCGTCTGGCCGCCACGTCGGTCGCCAAGCGTATTGCCCAGGAGCTGCAATCGGAGATTGGTGACTGGGTAGGGTACCAAATCCGCTTTAACGACAAGACCGGACCGCGCTCGGCCATCAAATTGATGACAGACGGGATCTTGCTGGCCGAGTCCCAGCGCGATCCCCTGTTAAGCCGCTATGACACGATCATTATTGACGAGGCCCATGAACGCAGTCTGAACATCGACTTTCTGCTGGGTTTTTTAAAGCAACTGTTGCCACGGCGTCCGGACCTGAAGCTGATCATTACCTCGGCCACAATTGATGCCGAGCGTTTCGCGCAGCACTTTGCCCACAAGGGCAGGAAGGCGCCTGTCATTGAAGTTTCGGGCCGTCTGTATCCCGTCGATATTGTGTACCGCCCGATTCTGGACCCGTCTTTGGTCGATGCCGAAGAACGCCGTTCCGCCTCCGAGGAGGAGCGGGATCTGATGCAAGGCATTGTGGATGCGGTGCAGGAATGTGCCCGGCATGGTACGGGCGACATTCTGGTCTTCCTGCCAGGTGAGCGTGAAATCCGCGAAGCCACCGAGGCGCTGGAAAAAGAAAAGCCCATCAATACCGTGATCCTGCCCTTGTTTGCGCGTCTGTCGCAGGCGGATCAGGAACGTATTTTCCGACCCAAAGGCAATGCGCGCCGTGTGGTGCTGGCGACCAATGTGGCAGAAACCTCGCTGACCGTGCCCGGCATTCGCTTTGTGGTCGATAGTGGTCTGGCGCGTATCAAGCGCTATTCCTGGCGCAACAAGGTCGAGCAACTGCGTATTGAAGCGATCAGTCAGGCCTCGGCCAGCCAGCGGGCAGGGCGTTGCGGTCGTATTGGCCCCGGTATCTGTATTCGTCTGTATGACGAGCAGGATTTCAAGAGCCGCCCCCCCTTTACGGATCCCGAGATTTTGCGCTCCTCGCTGGCCTCGGTGATTTTGCGCATGAAGGCCTTGCATCTGGACGATGTGGAAACCTTCCCCTTTGTGGAGCCGCCCACTGGCCGTGCGATTGCCGATGGGTATCAAATTCTGCAAGAGCTGGGTGCGCTGGATGAACAGCAGCGCCTGACCAAGGTAGGCCGTTCCCTGGCCAAACTGCCTGTGGACCCGCGTGTGGCCCGCATGATTCTGGCCGGTCATGAACATCATTGTTTGACGGAAATGCTGATCGTGGCCTCGGCTATGTCCGTGCAAGATCCGCGTGATCGTCCTGTCCATGAGCGTGAAGCAGCCAATCAGGCCCATGCCCGTTTCAACGACGACAAGTCCGAGTTCCTGTCCTATGTAAAGCTGTGGAACTGGTTGGAAGAGCTGTCGCAGGAACAAAGCTCGCAGCGCAAGTTTGCCAATAGCGTCAAACAGGCTTTGTTGTCCCCTTTGCGTATTCGTGAATGGCGGGATGTTCATACCCAATTACGCAGTCTGGTACAGGAGCAGCGCTGGGTCGCCAACCCCTCGGCAGCCACGTATGAGCAGGTGCATCTGGCCTTGTTGACGGGCTTGATCGGCAATATTGGCTACAAGAGTGAAGAAACGGGTGTCTACCAAGGCACGCGTGAATTGCGCTTTGTGATTCACCCCGGCTCCAAGCTGGTCAAGAAAGCAGGCCGTTGGATACTTGCGGGCGAGCTGATGGAAACCACGCGACTCTTTGCCCGCTGTGTGGCGCGTATCGAGCCGCAGTGGATTGAGAAAGTCGGTGCCCATTTGCTGCGCAAAACCTGGGGCGATCCGCGCTGGGAGAAGAAAGCCGGGCAGGTAGTGGCCAATGAGCGCGCTACCTTGTATGGCTTGCTGATTTACAGTGGCCGTCGCATTCACTTTGGCCGCATTGATCCGGTGCAGGCACGCGAGTTGTTCTTGCGCCAGGCTCTGGTGCCAGGCGAGATCGACTCCAACCTGCCTTTCCTGCGTCATAACCGTCAGCAGATACAGGCGGTAGAGCGTTTGGAGCACCAATCCCGCCGTCCCGATATTCTGGTGGACGAAGAACTGATTTACGCGTTTTACGATCAGCGCATTCCCAAGGACGTGTACCAGACCGCCACATTGGAAAAGTGGTTCAAGGGCTTGTCCAAAGAAGAGGCCAAGGGCCTGGAGCTGAACCGCGACGAATTGATGCAGCACGACGCAGCCGGCATCACCACCGAGGTCTTTCCGCGCTCCGTTGAATGGCAGGGCGTGAAGATGGCGCTGGATTATCACTTCGAGCCGGGCTCGGTGCGCGATGGGGTGACCTTGAGCGTTCCCTTGTTCGCCTTGAACCAGATCGACGCTGCGCGTTGCGAGTGGCTGGTGCCCGGCATGCTGAAAGAAAAAGTGCTGGCTTTGCTGAAATCCTTGCCGCAACGCATCCGCCGCCATTGTGTGCCGCTGCCCGATTATGCTGCCGCTTTTCACCAACGCTGGTTTGAAAAAGCAGCCGATCCGGGCATGAGTCTGCTGGACGCCATTTCGCAGGATATGTGGACTCAGCTCAAGCAAAGGCCGCAGCGCAGTGACTTCAAGCCCGAGACGCTGGCGACGCACTTGTTCATGAACTTCCGGGTCATTGACGAGCATGGCCGCATGTTGTCGGGCGGTCGCAATCTGGATCAGCTCAAGGCCGAGCATGGCCGTCAGGCCCAGGCCTCCTTCCAGCAAATGGCCGCCAGCGACGAACAGGTAGCGCAAGTGCTGGATCACGAGCAACTGACCAGCTGGAGCTTTGGTGAACTGCCCGAGCTGATGGAAATCAAACGCAAGGGGCGCAGCTTTATTGGCTATCCGGCCTTGATCGACAAGAAAACCCATTGCGATCTGGATGTGTTCGATGACCCGGCCCAGGCCCAGCGTCAGCACCGTCAGGGTTTGCGCCGCTTGTTCCGTTTGGCCCTGCGCGAGCAGGTGCGCTTTCTGGAAAAGAACATTACGGACCTGACTCGTATCAGCATGCTGTACATCAATCTGGGGACGCAGGAGCAATTGCGTGACCAGATTATTGATGTGGCTCTGGAGCAGTCCTGCATGATGGAGCCCTGGCCCAAGAACCAGGCCGAGTTCGAGGCTCGCGTGCAGGAGGGCCGCAGCCGTCTGGGTCTGGTGGCCCAGGAAGTGGCGCGTCTGGCCGGGCAGATTCTGACTGAATGGAGTGCCGCCCAGAAGAAACTGGCGCAAATCAAGGCCCACCCCGAGGCTTTGAAAGACATACAGCAGCAATTGAACGCCTTGATGCCCACCTTGTTTCTGGAAAGCAATGAATACGCGCAGTTGGCGCATATGCCGCGTTACTTGAAAGCGGTACAAACACGGGTGGACAAGCTGCGTGCCGACCCGGCTCGCGATCAACGCCTGATGCAGGATATGTCGGTTTTGCTGACCAAGTACCAGCGTGCCGTGGCCGCGCTGAAAGGTGCGACTGATAGCGGTTTGCGGGATTTCCGCTGGATGCTGGAGGAACTGCGTGTGTCCTTGTTTGCCCAGGAACTGCGCACCCCCATGCCTGTCTCGGTCAAGCGGCTGGAAAAAGCCTGGGCTGCCTTGCAGCGCTAGATTGTTTGTTATTTTGGTATTGGTCGGCAGGGGGCGGGTGATTGTGCGTTTGTTGTTCAGTGAGATGTGAACCAATCGAAACATATTGCCTGCCCTTATTCACCTTGAGCATCGCTTCAGGGTCACCAATGTCTATTGGCTTCAGTACAATTCCATCATGAGCGAAACCACCCCTTCCTTTGTCCATTTGCGATCCCACTCGGAGTTCTCCGTGGTGGACGGCATCGCCCGTATTCCCGAAATGATCAAGAAAGCGCAGGCCTATGGGCAGCCTGCACTGGCTTTGACGGACTTGTGCAACTTGTTTGGACAGATCAAGTTCTATACCTCGGCGCGTAAAGCCGGGCTGAAAGCCATCATGGGCTGTGATATCTGGCTGCAAAACGAGGAAGACCGCGAAAAACCGTCGCGCTTGCTATTGCTGGTGCAAAACGAGGCCGGTTACTTGAGCCTGTGTGACATTCTGACCCGCGCCTGGCTGGGTAACCAATACAAGGGGCGGGCAGAGGTACAGCGCGCCTGGCTGAAAGAGTGCAGTGGCTTGATTGCCTTGTCCGGTGCTCGTATGGGTGATGTAGGCCAGGCTCTGGCCGATGGCAATCTGGATTTGGCCCGTGATTGCGCCCGTCATTGGGCAGACCTGTTTCCCGGCGCCTTCTATATTGAACTGCAGCGCAGCGGTGCGGACGGCGATGAGCTGTATGTACAAGCTGCCATGCGTTTGGCAGCAGAGATGGACCTGCCTGTCGTTGCTACGCACCCGATTCAGTTTATTGCCCCGGACGATTTCCGCGCGCATGAGGTGCGGGTGTGTATTGCCGAAGGCGAACAGCTGGCCAACCCCAAGCGTGTGAAGCGTTTTACGCAAGAGCAGTATTTTCTAAGCTCGGACGAAATGCAGCAGCGCTTTGCGGACGTTCCTGTTGCGCTGGAAAACACGCTGGAAATTGCCAAGCGTTGCAACCTGGAGCTGGAACTGGGCAAACCCTATCTGCCCGATTTTCCCACGCCCGATGGCATGTCGCTGGGTGACTTCCTGATTCAACAGGCCAAAGACGGGCTGGAAATCCGCTTGAAGCAGCTGTATGCCGACCCCGAGGAGCGCGAGAAGCAACGCCCCACTTACGAAGAGCGTTTGATGTGGGAGTGCAACACCATTATTTCCATGGGCTTTCCCGGCTACTTCCTGATCGTGGCGGACTTCATTAACTGGGGCAAGCACAATGGCGTGCCCGTAGGGCCGGGCCGGGGTTCGGGGGCGGGTTCCCTGGTGGCTTACAGCATGGGGATTACTGATCTGGATCCCTTGCGCTATGACTTGCTGTTCGAACGTTTCCTGAATCCCGAGCGGGTATCCATGCCTGACTTTGACGTGGACTTTTGTCAGGACAACCGCGAACGCGTTATTGATTACGTTAAACAGAAATATGGCCGTCAGGCCGTCAGCCAGATCGCCACGTTCGGTACTCTGGGCGCAAAAGCCGTGGTGCGCGACGTAGGCCGTGTGCTGGAATTGCCTTACAGCCTGTGCGATGGCTTGTCCAAACTGATTCCTTTCAACCCCGCCGATCCCTGGACGCTGGAACGTGCGCTGGCCGATGAGCCGGCCTTTCGCGAGCGTTACGAGAACGACGAGGAAGTCAAAGCCCTGATCGATCTGGCCCGTCCCTTGGAAGGCCTGACCCGTAGTGTGGGCATGCACGCCGGGGGGGTCTTGATTGCACCCGGCAAATTGATCGATTTTTGCCCGCTGTATGCCCAGTCTGGCCCGGACGCCAACGCCGTGTCGCAATACGACAAGGACGACGTGGAGGCTGCCGGCCTGGTCAAGTTCGACTTTCTGGGGCTGCGTAACCTGACGATTCTGGACTGGGCCGTGCGCTATGTACGCCAGTTCAATGCGGACAAGCGCGAGTTCGACATCATGGCCTTGCCATTGGATGACGACGCCTCCTACAAGCTGTTGTGCGAAGGTAATACGACAGCGGTGTTCCAGCTGGAATCGCGTGGGATGAAGGAGCTGCTGCGCAGTCTGCGGCCTTCCACTTTTGAAGACATTATCGCCATGCTGGCCCTGTATCGTCCGGGGCCGCTGGAGTCGGGCATGGTGGTGGACTTCGTGAACCGTAAACACGGTCGAGCCGAGGTCGATTACTTCCACCCGGATCTGGAAAGCACCTTGAGCAGCACCTACGGAGTCATCGTCTACCAGGAACAGGTGATGCTGATCTCGCAGATTATCGGTGGCTACTCGCTGGGTGGTGCCGACTTGCTGCGCCGTGCCATGGGCAAGAAAAAGCCCGAGGAGATGGCCAAGCACCGGGTTCTGTTTGAGGAAGGGGCGGTCAAGAAAGGCCACGACCCTGAATTGGCGGTCAAGCTGTTTGACCTGATGGAAAAGTTTGCGGGCTATGGCTTTAACAAGAGTCACTCCGCTGCTTATGCTCTCATCGCCTATCAGACGGCCTGGCTCAAAGCCCACCATCCGGCCGAGTTCCTGGCCGCGACTTTGTTGTCCGATATGGACGATACCGACAAGGTCCAGATTTTCTGGAAAGACGCGCTGGCCAATGGCGTGGAAGTCTTGCCGCCAGATATCAATGCGTCCAACTATCGCTTTGAGCCTGTGCAGGATAGCTATACGGAAAAAGGCTTGCCGCCACGCACCATGCGCTATGGTCTGGGCGCCGTGAAGGGTACCGGTCAGGCTGCGGTTGAAGCGATTGTGGATGCTCGCAAGCAAGGCGGTCCTTTCACCAGTCTGTTTGATTTCTGCCGTCGCGTAGACCGCCATCAGGTGAACAAGCGCACCATTGAAGCCTTGGTGCGTGCCGGCGCTTTTGACACGATTGATGAAAACCGCGCCGCTTTGCTGGCCAGTATCGGTGCCGCTACCGAAGCTGCCGAACAGGCCGAACGTAGCGCCAACCAGTCTTCGCTGTTTGATGACGACTCCAACGATATTGTGGAAGGCGAGGTTGCGAAAGTGGCTCCCTGGAGCCTGCAAGATCGCTTGCGTCAGGAAAAGACGGCACTGGGCTTTTACTTCAGCGGCCATTTGTTTGACGCCTGGCGTGATGAGGTCCGCCGTTTTGCACCGACACCGTTGGCACGTCTGGAAGCGTCGCGCAGTCCGCAGTGGTTTGCCGGTGTGCTGTCAGCGGTGCGTGTACGCATGACACGTCGCGGCAAGATGCTTTACGCCATGCTGGATGACGGCTCGGCGCAGCTGGAAGTGGCCATCTTCAATGAGCTGTTTGAAGAGCATCGCCAGCGTCTGAAAGAAGACCAGTTGATCATCATCCAGGGCAAGGTCAGCAACGACGATTACACCGGCGGCTTGCGGATCAATGCTGATGCTATTTTTGACTTGCAGTTGGCCCGTGAAGCCCGTGCCAGTTGCCTGAGCATCGGCCTGAACAATAATGCCGACGCACAGCGTCTGCAAACCTTGTTGGCACCACACCGTGCCCAGGAGCAGGGCGGGGTGCCGGTCGAGGTACAACTGCTGCGTCCCGATTATGAGTGCGTGGTGCAGTTGGGCCCGCAGTGGCGTGTTCGTCTGGCGGATTCCTTGCTGGAGCAGCTGGAAGGCTGGGACGCCACGCGCGAGGTGGAGATCAGCTACCGATGAGGCCCTTGCGCATTCTGCACTCGGAAGCTGCCACCAGCTTTGGTGGTCAGGAAAACTACATCCTGCGAGCCATGCGCATCTTGCGCGAAAGGGGGCATCAGGTGGAGGCCGCCTGCCAACCCCACGCCCAGTTGACCGAGCGCCTGCGCGACGAGGGTTTTGTGGTTCATACCCTGTTGATGGATGGCCCGGCCAATTACATGCGCGGTGTGCGCCAGTTGCGTCGGGTCTTGCGCCAAGGTCAGTTTGATGTGCTGAACAGCCATAGCCGCCGTGACACCATGCTGGCCGGTGTGGCCGGGCGCCTGGCGGGAACCCCCTTGATTGTGCGTACGCGCCATCTGGCCAAGAAAGTGGGCTCCTTGATGTCTTACACCATCGTGCCCAAACGGGTGATTACGCCCAGCGATTATGTGCGCGATCACCTGATCGAGCGGGGCGTGAAACCTGGGCATGTTCGGGTGGTCTATCCCTGTGTCGATCCCAGCGTGATTGATTCAGCGCCCCTCCTGGATTTGCGTGCCCAGTTGGGTTTGGCGTCTGATACCTTGCTGGTAGGTTGCGTTGCCGTATTGCGGCGCGAAAAAGGCCATCATGAACTGATCGCCGCCATGCAGCCTTTATTTGATCGCTACCCTCAATTGCACTTGGTGCTGGTGGGGGGCGGCTCTCCGGGCTATGAACAGTTGCAGGCCTTGATCGCGGAGCTGGGCCTGCAAGGGCGGATTCATATGCTGGGCGCTCGTGCAGATGTGCCCTCGATTCTGCCCAATCTGGATATTTTTGCCTTGGCGACCCATATGGAAGCGTCGGGCACTGTTTTTGTGGAGGCTGGAAGCGCCGGCATTCCTGTGCTGGGCAGTCGCGTTGGCGGGGTCCCGGAGATGATGCAAGAAGGCCGCAGCGGTTTGCTGGCGGATTTGCACGACCCGGAGCAGTGGCGTGCCGCCTTGGAAAAAATGATCCGGAGCACGGAGTTGCGTCAGGAAATGGGAGCCGCAGGGCGCCTGTTTTGTCGTAGCGACGAGCGCTTTACCCCGGTTGCCATGGGCGACCGGCTGGAAGGCGCTTATTATGCTTGGTTAAAGGAGCTTCAGGGATGAAAGTGGCAAGCACCGTGCCCGTCATGATGTACCACCATGTCACCCCGGAAGGGGGCATGATCAATGCCAGTCCCGAGCATTTCGAGCAGCATTTGCAATGGTTGAAGAAAAACGGCTGGACCAGCCTGACAACCGAGCAATTTGTAGGCCATTTGCAAGGGCAGGGCGTACCGCCCAAATCGGTACTGATTACCTTTGATGACGGCTACCTGGATAACTGGGTCTACGCTTATCCCTTGTTGAAAAAATATGGCTTCAATGCCGTGATTTTCCTGGTGACAAGCTGGATCAATGAGGGGCCTGTGCGCCCTTATCTGGGCCAGGGCCAGGACGTGCCCGAATGCCCGGATCATCGTGAATGTGAAGCGCGTATCGAGCAAGGTCGCAGCGACGAGGTGATTTTGCGCTGGAGTGAAATCCACGCCATGCAGGCTGATGGTGTGTTCGAGTTCCACAGTCATACTCATACCCATACTCGCTGGGACCTGAGCGAACAGCGCGATCAAAAGAACGACAAGATGCGTTGGGAACTGGAGCAATCCCGTCAGACCTTGAAGGCCAATATGGGTATGGTCTCTGACCAGCTGTGTTGGCCGCAAGGCTATTTTGATCCTGATTATGTGCAGGTCGCCCAGCAAGCCGGTTTCCGCTATCTGTATACAACGCGCGCCTTCGGCTCCAACCAGCCTGGTAGCGATCCTTTGCACATTTATCGTTTCGCCGTGCGTGACACGACGGGCGTATCGGTAGGACGCAGGCTGAATGTTGCGGTACATCCCGTGATTGGTCCGATTTTCAACAGGTGGAAAGCATGGCGTCGTCGTCAACGACAGAAGTAGGGCAAAGCGCCGCGTCGAGTTCTGGCAAGCGCCTGTCCGTTATCCTGATTACGAAAAACGAGCAGGCGCATATTCGTGCCTGCCTGGAATCCGTTGCCTTTGCGGACGAGATTATTGTGGTGGACTCGGGCAGTACGGATGAGACGGTGGAGATCGCCCGTTCCATGGGGGCGAACGTGACGGTCACCCCGGATTGGCCCGGTTTTGGGCCGCAGAAGAATCGGGCACTGGATCAGGCCACGGGCGAGTGGGTGCTGTCCATTGATGCGGACGAGCGTGTTACGCCCGAGCTTGCACAACTGATTCAGCAGGAAATGACTCAGCCTCGTGGTACAGCTTACCGGATTGCCCGCCTGTCAGAGTTCGCTGGCCGCTGGATGCGCCATAGCGGTTGGTGGCCAGACCGGGTATTACGACTGTTCAAGCGTGGTACAGCCCGTTTTAACGACGCCAAAGTCCATGAAAGCGTGCAGACCGAGCATCCAGTCCTGGTCTTGGATGGACATTTTCTGCATTACCCCTACGCCAGCCTTGAAGTCTTTATCGACAAGATCAACCGTTATTCCTCGGATGCGGCCCGTCAAATGCAGGCCAAGGGCAAGACCACCAGCCTGCCGGGCATTGCTGGCCATGCCAGCTGGACCTTTGTGCGTCACTATATTGTTCGACGGGGTTTCCTGGATGGCCCGCAAGGCTTCATTCTGGCGTGTATGGCCGCTTCTGGCAGCCTGTTTCGATATAGTAAGCTGTGGTATTACACCCGTCAGAAGTCTGATTAGCCCCTTATAATGCCGCCTATGATTCCGATTCTTATGTACCACCAGGTCGGGGTGCCTGCTCCCAAGGGCTCGCCTTACCGTGGTTTGACCGTGCATCCTACTGATTTTCGGCGCCAGATGACTTGGCTCAAGCGCTTGGGTTACCGTGGTTTATCCATGGCGCAACTGATGCCGTACCTGCGGGGTGAAAAGCAGGGCAAGGTTGTGGGGATCAGCTTTGATGATGGCTACCGTAACGTCTTTCAGAACGCTATGCCGGTGCTGGATGAATTGGGCTTTACGGCGACCAATTACATTGTGGCGCGGCATCTGGACGGTTCGAACTTCTGGGACCAACCCAAAGGAGTGCCGCATTCCGGTCTGATGTCCTTGCCAGAACTGCGCGCCTGGGTGAACGCCGGTCATGAAGCCGGTTCGCATACGCTGGACCATGTGCATCTGACCGATGTGTCCTCGGAAATTGCCCATTACCAGATCGCGCAATCCAAGGCGGAGCTGCAAGACGTGCTGCAAGTGGAAGTCAGCGCGTTTTGCTATCCCTATGGCGATCAGAATCAGGCTATTCGTGAACAGGTGCGTCAGGCTGGTTATCTGAATGCCACCACGACCAATCGCGGTCTGGCTCGTTCAGACGATGATTTGTTTGACTTGCCCCGTGTGACGGTCTCGCGTTCCACCAATATTTTGCGCTTCGTGCAAAAGTGCGTGACACGCCTGGAAGACAAGCGTCGTACGGTTTCCCGCTCATGAGCTCAGATCAAACCCGCGATACTCCCGCTGCGATTCCCGAGCGCCTGCGCATCGCTTTTGTGGTCGACCGTTTCGGTAACCGCTTTGGCGGCGCTGAAGCGTATGGGGTGGAGCTGATGCGCGAGCTGGCCGAAAAACACGAAATCACTGTGTTTGCGCGCGAATATGACAGTCGCTGTGATTTGAAGCTGGCCTATGTGCCTATTCGACATTGGTCGCATTGGCCGGGCTGGATACGCGGCATCCTGTTTGCCCGTCAGGCCGCCAAGGCCACGGCGCAAGGTTTTGATATTGTGCACTCGCACATGAACGGCTGGTGCGGGGACGTGGAAGTAGTGCATGTCACCCCCGTGCGGTTTAACTGGCGCGTGCGGCCTTTGCCTTTATTGAAAAAACTGGGCTCCTACTTCAGCCCGAGGGTCTGGGGGTATCTGGGTTTGGAAAAACGCCGTTTGCGCCCTGGTCCTCATGCCGTAGTCGCCGTTTCGGGCCTGATTGCCGAACAATTGCAGCAAGCCTATGGCAGCGTGCACGACTATCCCGTCATTGCTCCCGGTGTGGCCTTGCCGCAAGCCGATGCCCAAGGCCAGGAGCGCACCCAGGTTCGCGAGTCTTTGGGTTTTGCGAACGATCAGGTTGTCTGCCTGTTGGTGGCTCGTAATCCGCTGCGTAAAGGCTTGAATACGGTGCTGGAAGCCTTGGCGAAACTGCCTTCTCATTATCGATTGCTGGTGGTGGGCGGAAAACCGGGTTTGCGTGACCAGATACGCCAGCAGCTTCAGACTCTGAATATGCAGGATCGCGTTATCCTGCAGGGTGAAACCTCTAACGTCGAACCTTTTTATCGCGCTGCCGATATCTACGTGCATCCCACCCTGAATGACAGCTTTGGCATGGCACCGCTGGAAGCCATGTCCTATGGCTTGCCGGTTGTCCTGAGCCCGGCTCCGTGGTGCGGCTTTGCCCAATATGTGCAGGGCGGCTATCACGCATTGCTGCTCAGCCATCCGGAGGATGCTCAGGAACTGGCTCAGGCGATTGAGAAAATCAGCAAGGACCCGGCCATGGCCAGGAACCTGATCGAGAACTCGCGTGAGTTATTGGTGCAATTCAGTTGGCCTGCCGTCGCGACTCGCTATCAGGACCTGTATCAAAAAGTGTTGCTTCGCCGCCAAGATTAAAGGCAGGTGCAGCCAGGTTTTCTCTTTTACCGAGATTAAATCGTCAAAACTGCTGTTCAGTCATTGTTCAGCTTACGCAATAGCGGATACACTTTGTGGCCTGTAGATGCTCGATCTGAGTATTTGTCTGTCATTCACAGCCGCTGACGGAGCGAGTTTTGAAGGTCCTGATCACTGATATTCACCATGGTAATGGCGGTGGCCATGTCACCTATATTCTGGGTTTGTTGCGCGGTTTGGCCCATCAGTGTGAATTCACTCTGGCGGCACCGGCAACGGGCCGACTGTATCGGGAAGCGTCGCAGATACCCGGTGTAAGAGTGTTGCCAGGCCTGTATACCGCCCGTATCGGGACGGCCTTGTCGGAAATCTGGAACCTGCGCCGTTTTTTGCAGCGCGAAGCCTTCGATATCGTGCATTGCAATGGCAGTACCGATCATCGTCATGTCATGATCGCCTGCAAAACCTTGTCGAATCCTCCCGTTATTATCTGGACCAAACACAATACCAAGCGCCTACACAGCATGGGTAACCGTTTGCGGGCGCGCTTTGGGACTGATCTTTGCATTGCTGTCAGCGATTATGTTGCCCGCCAACTCGCCAATTCTGATTATCGGCGTTGCAACGTTGAGCGGATTTATCACGGTCTGGACTTGGAGCATTATTCCCCGGTTTCCGCGCAGGAAAAGCAGGCTGCACGCCAAGCACTTTTCGGCGCTGATTTGGCAGAGAACAGTTTGGTGCTGGGCTCAGTGGGTGGCACGGATCTGGAAAAAGGTTGGTTGCTGCTGGTTGAAGCAGTGTCCCGTCTGGAGCCGGAACTCAAGCAGCGCGTTCGGATTGTGGTAGCAGGTGATCCACCTGCGCAGGCTGTTCGGGAGCAAGTGCAGGCTTTGGGCTGTGCCGAACAATTGGTTTTCCCCGGCTTGGTTAAGGATGTGCGGTCGATCCTGGCTGCCTGTGATGTGGGGTTTGTGCTTTCATACAAAGAGTCGGCCTCGTACGCGTGCTACGAATCCTTGGCTTTGGGGCTGCCCGTCTTGATCTCCAATGCGGGTGGTTTACCGGAAAGCATCGAGCATTTGCATGAGGGTTGGGTGGTGCCTTGTGGAGACGTGGCAGCCATTGAGGCGCATGTCCGAGACATGTTATGTCAGAAGTACTGCTTGCATACCGTGGGCAAGCGTGCCAGGCAGCGCGCAGAAAACCGTTTTGATGCGCAGCGTTTTTCGGTGGATACCTATCAGGCCTATTTGAAGGCGCGGGCGCTATAAAGTCAGGTGCAGGCCAAGCCTGTAGTAAAAAGCGTTCTGAGTGTATTTCAGAACGCTTTTTTTATGCTTAGTTGTTGAGGGACGGAGCAGTGAGTGTTTCCAGCTCCGTCAGCCAGATCAAGGCATCTTCCCGCTTTTCCCCACACATTTCCGGCGAGGCTTGCAAGCCCGAGCAACAGGCAGGGCGTTCGGGTTGGCCAAAAATCCGACAACGTAGCTGTTCGTCCAGCTGAACGCAAGGCACACCCGCAGGCTTGCCGTGGGGCATGCCGGGGATAGGACTGGAGATAGAGGGGGCGATACAGCAGGCCCCACATTCAGAACGGCAAATCATGCCCAGCCTCGGGACCAGTACACCAGAATCCCGACATATTCCTTGATGATGGAGCGGCTGGATTGCAGGGCCATCAGATTGGGTTTCCACATGGAAAACTCGGGGCTGTTCGGAACCGTTAGCTGTGGGGCGGCACCAGCCGCAATGACATCGACCCCTTGCTTGCGGAAAATTGCCATGGCGCGCGGCATGTGCAGGGCAGAGGTTACCAACAAGACTTTCTTGGCCTGCTTTTCTTGCAGTAGCTGGGCGGTGTATGCACCATTTTGCTGGGTGGTCAGGCTTTCGTTTTCCATCAGTGTGGCCGAGGCGGGCACATCCAGATTAGTCAGGGTGTTGGCCATGACCTTGGCTTCACTGATGCCGCCGTCCAGCGCGGCTCCCGACAAGACAATGTAAGGTGCACGGCCCGCTTTATACAGATCGGCCGCTCGTTCTACCCGCGCCGATGTTTTCTGTGCTGTTTGGGGCAAGAACCAATTGCTGCGGTTTTGAGCGGTGTGGCCGCCCAGAACCACAATGGCATCGGCTTGCGTTACCTGCTCAGCCGGCTGATAGGGATACATTTTTTCCAGATAACCGCCCGCATACAGACTGGTGGCAGGCAGGGACCAGGCGCCGGTCCAGAGCAGTCCGGCCAAGGCCAGAGCGGCGGCGGTTTTGCGCAGGCGCAAGATAAAGAGCAGCACCGCCACAAGTAGTAGGGCGGCAAACAAATTCAGCGGAATGACCAGGCTGGTCAGGATGCTCGATACATTCATGGGTGCTCCCGCTCTGACTCCAGCACTTGCACCACCTCGTCCAGCGTTGGCCATTGGCCATCGCGCCCCAGGCAAATCGCCCGTGGCGACCAGGGACCGGTGTCTTCAGGGTTGGTGACGCCACATAAGGTCAGCTGCTGGGCCTTGATGGCTGCCGCGACATGGGAGACGCCAGAGTCATTGCAAATAACCCACTGCGCCTGTTGGCAAAGCCGCGCAAACGCTCCTAAAGGCAGGGGCGGCAGGCAACGTGCGCTGGGCGCATTTTGCAGGGCAGCCTCATGCTCGTTGGGCGGGGGGCACATAATGACGGTTTTGCCTTGGGCTTGCAGATGGCGGGTCAGTTGGTCGAAATACGGCCAGACTTTGACGCGGCCTTTGTGCAGTCCCGTTGCGGTAGGGGCGATCAGAATATAGTCACCGGGGCGCAGGGCGGCTTGGCGTAGACTGTTGTCGCCTTCTTGCCGTTGCAGGGGGCTGAGCGTCAAATCCAGGGTGGCTGGGGCTTGTTCAGGCGCCGGGTTCAATTTCCACAGCGCCAAAGCCTGCTGAACAATATAGAACCAGGATTGCACCGCATGCAACTGCTTTTGCGGCTTATTTAACGGCCATCGTAATAAAAGGCTACGGCCATCGTCCCGGTAACCGCAGGCTGGCAGACCTGCCAGTTTGAAGCTGAGGGCACTGCTCAGCGAATCGGGCAGCAGCAGGCCATACGCTTGGCGATGGCCGTGCTGGCGACGATAACGGCGTATGGCCTTGGCATCCTGGTGCCAGTGGCTGCTCATGGGGATGAAGCCATGCAAGGGGTAAGCCGACAGCAGTTCGCGGGCCCAGGGACGGGCGCAAACCACGACGGGCAAACCGGTATCCAGCAGAGCCTGTAAACACGGCAGGCTCATGCATACATCGCCTAGCCAATTAGGCAATCGTAAATAAAGGGCAGAGGGATCAGACATGAACAGGACAACTAGGCAGAACCAACAAGTGCGGAGGCGCTCGACTCAGGCAATGAGCGTTAGAATAAACACAATTAGATAGTATATAGGGTGTCCTCGTTGTCCAACGCCATAGAAACCAAAATCAAGCCTGCTGGGCACGATCCTGTCAAATCCGATCTCTGGAAGCGCATTTATAGCCGTTTGCTGCCTTATTGGAAGGTGGCGGTGCTGGCGCTGATCCTGGTCAGCATCTCCTCAGCTACCCAGCCAGTGCTGGCGGTGATCATGAAGCCTTTGCTGGATGATGGCTTTACGGGTGCCAATCCGGACTATATGTGGTCCATCCCGCTGGCGGTGATCGGGCTGATGTTTGTGCGCGGCGTGACCAGTTACGGCAGTTCTTATTTGTTTGCCTGGATCGCCAACAAAATGTTGCTGACTTTACGTGGTGACATGTTCTCCCGCTTGCTGGGATTGTCCGATTCGGAGTTCAAGCAGGGGGATACTGGCCGTTTGCTGAACCGCTTCACGATTGATGCCGGCACCATGACTGGCGTGGCCACCGAGGTGGTCACCGTCGTAGTGCGTGAAACCTTGACCGTGATCGCCTTGTTGGGTGTTCTGCTTTACATGTCCTGGCAATTGACCGTGATCGTGTTTCTGGTCATGCCCGCCTCGGTCTTTGTGGCCAAACTGGTGTCGCGTCGCCTGCGCCGCATCAACCGCGATACCGTGAACATGAATGCCGAGCTGACTCGTGTGGTCAGTGAAGCTATCGATGCCCAACGTGTCATCAAGCTGTTTGATGGCTACGAGCGCGAAAACACCCGTTTCATGTATGTGAATGCGCGCCTGCGCCGCTTCGCCATGCGTGCAGCTTCTGCGGATGCCGCTCTGTCGCCTATTACACAGTTGTTTGTGTCGATTGCCGTGGCCGGAGTGATTTTTGTCGCTCTTTACCAGGCCAATACCGGCACGCTGACTATCGGTAGCTTTGCCGCTTTCATGGCTGCCCTGGGACAGATTTTTGATCCTATCAAGCGTTTGACCAATATCACCGGCACGATGCAGCGCATGCTGGTGGCGGCAGAAAGTGTCTTCAAGCTGGTTGATCAGGACCCGGAGCCCGATACCGGGACTCGAGAGTTCACGCAGCCTGTGCATGGTCATATCGAGTTCGACTCGGTGTCACATCGTTTCCCCAACGCGCATCGCGATACCTTGTCCGAGGTCAGTTTTGCGGTGCAGCCCGGCCAGACCATTGCCCTGGTTGGCCGTTCCGGTAGTGGCAAGACCACACTGGCCAATATGTTGCCGCGTTTCTTGATTCCTAGCAGTGGGCAAGTGCGGGTAGATGGCATTCCCTCCGAAGAGCTGACCTTGCGTAGCTTGCGTAGCCAGATTTCTTTGGTCAGCCAGGACGTGGTGCTGTTTGAGGCGACGATTGGCCAAAACGTGGCCTATGGTGCAGGAGCCGATGTTACGCCGGAACGTATCTGGGAAGCGCTGGAGGCAGCCAATCTGCGCGAGTTCGTGGAAGGCTTGCCACAAGGTCTGGATACGATGGTGGGCGAGAATGCCAATTCCCTGTCTGGCGGCCAGCGTCAGCGTCTGGCCATTGCCCGTGCCTTGATTAAAAATGCTCCCATTCTGATTCTGGATGAAGCCACCTCGGCTCTGGATAATGAGTCCGAGCGTCAGGTTCAGATGTCGCTGGAGACCCTGATGAAGGGCCGCAGTACCTTGGTGATTGCGCATCGTCTGTCTACCGTACAAAATGCGGATCAAATCCTGGTGCTGGACGAAGGGCGGATTATTGAGCAGGGCCGTCACGACGAATTGCTGGCCCGCAACGGTGTGTACGCCGGTTTCTACCAAATGCAGTTTCAGTTCAACGAATAAGCAGCCTGGGGCTGCACGATAAGGAACATCATGAAGAAAATCATTCTTGCGCTGGCCGGGCTGGCTGTGTTGGCAGGGTGTGCCAAGCAGGGTGCGGAACTGCGAGAACAGGATTTGCGTCGTCCCAGTTACTTCAAGACGGAGCGCCGCATCAATACGGACTTTGTGGGTATTCAGCGTGCCTTGTTCAAGCATCAGGCCGAGTGTGGCAAAGCAGCGGTTTTCAAAATGGATGAGCGTCAGGCCAGCTACGGCACTTTGCGCTACGAACTGGAACCGGGGGCGGGCTGGGATAAAAGTATCCTGATCGATCTGACCATGATGCAAAAGGGTTGGGTAGACGCAAAGGTTTACGCTTACCGCGCTGATGTGAAGCGAGAGATTCAGGAGATCTTCACTTCAATTCGTGCTCCAGGTGTGTGCAACCCGGACGATGCACCAAAAGAAGTGCTGCCCGAGGATGATTTTGTACCGGTTGCGCCGCTGTAAGTGTCCAAGCTTTGTGCTGGACAACTCGCTCAGCACATGAGGCGCCCTGATCGCAGGACAAGTCTGTCCTGCTCGTGACCCGCTTTTTCAGGCGGGTTGATTGTTTTAATCCCTCTCAATGAATAGAGATGATTATGGATCTTGCCTCTACACCCCAAGCCAGACAGATAGCCCCGACAGCAGCGATGCTCTATCTGATTTGCGGCAAGATAGCGGCGGGTAAATCCACCTTTGCTAAAAAGCTGTCCGAGCAGCCCAAGACCGTACTAATCAGCGAAGACGTTTGGCTGGCTAACGTATACCCCGGTCAAATTGCGTCTTTGGAAGATTACGCGCGCTGTTCAGCGCAGTTGCGGGCGGCCATGGCACCGCATATTGCTGCTTTGTTGCAGGCTGGGATGTCTGTAGTGCTGGATTTTCCGTCCAATACCTTGGCAACACGCGCTTGGGCGCGGGAGCTGATTGAAAAATCGGCTGTGGCTCATGAACTGCATTATCTGGATGTGGCAGATGAACTGTGCAAAGCACGTTTGCATGCCCGTAATGCCAGTGGTGAGCATCCCTTTGAGACGACCGAAGCGCAGTTTGATTTGTTCAGCTCTTACTTTGTGGCACCTCAGGAGTCAGAGGGCTTTCATATCATCCGCCATCAGATCAGCGAATAAGCCGGGGCGTGTTTTTCTGCTGCTAGTTGCCGCATGCCAGAAGATGTTTGCTGGTTTGCTTGTATCTGTGCCTGAACTTTGCGGGTGTAGGAGCGTGTCCGAGCACGCAGCAGACCTTGCCGTACAAGAGCTTATGTAGGGGATTGGCTACTCAGCCAACCCCAATGCTGACCAATTACAGCAAAATAATGTCGTACTGTTCCTGGGAGTAGTGTGGATCTACTTCCAGAGAAATAGGTTTGCCAATAAAGTCGCCCGCCACGGCCAGGTGCTGGCTTTCTTCTTCCAGAAACAGGTCCACGACCTCTTGAGCCGCCAAAATACGAAATTCTTTGGGATTGAATTGTTTGGCTTCGCGCAGGACCTCGCGCAAGATTTCATAGCAGACTGTGCGGGCCGTGCGGACGGAACCTCGCGATTGGCAGGTGGGGCAGGGCTCGCATAGTTGGTGCGCCAAAGAGTCACGCGTACGTTTGCGCGTCATTTCCACCAGACCTAATTGACTAAAGCCATTGATCGTCACGCGAGTGCGGTCTTTGGCCAGCGCTTTTTGCAGCTCCTGCAAGACAGACTCCCGGTGAGCAGGGTCGTCCATATCAATAAAGTCCAGGATGATGATGCCACCCAGATTGCGCAGACGCAGTTGGCGGGCCAGGGCAATCGCTGCTTCCAGGTTTGTTTTGAAGATCGTGTCGTCAAAGTTGCGACCTCCGACGAAACCGCCGGTATTCACATCCACCGTAGTGAGTGCTTCGGTCTGATCGATAATCAAATAGCCGCCGGACTTCAAATCTACCCGACGCGACAGGGCGCGATTGATTTCTTCATCCACATGGGCTGTATCAAACAGAGCGCGACTGCCTTTGTGGTGACTGATGCGCTCAAGCACCGAGGGCGTGTAAATCTGTGCCCACTCCTTCATCTCCTGCACGACGGTGCGTGAGTCCACGATGATGGATTGGGTGTTGGGCGTCACCATATCGCGTAAAACACGTTGCGCCAGGCTCAAGTCCGTATAAAGCACAGAGGGGGCGCCTTGCTCGCGGATACGTTCCTGAATACGTGTCCACAAAGTACGCAGATACTGCTGGTCTGCACTGATCTCTTCATCCGTCGCGCATTCGGCCTGAGTCCGTACGATGAAACCGCCTTTCTCATCCTTGGGCATAAGACGACTGACACGCTCGCGCAGCTCGATCCGGTCTGCATCCGAACCAATCCGTTGCGATACGCCAATATGAGGATCAAAAGGCAGATACACCAACATGCGGCCCGCAATACTGATTTGTGTTGATACACGAGCACCCTTGGTACCCAATGGATCCTTGATGACTTGTACTAATAGAGACTGACCTTCGTACAAGAGCTTTTCAATCGGCGTGGTCGGACTACCCTGATTACGCTCGGTGCGATTCTGGCGTAAGTCCGCGACATGGATAAACGCCGCGCGTTCCAGGCCAATATCAATAAAGGCACTTTGCATGCCGGGCAAAACCCGCGCCACTTTTCCCAGATAGACGTTCCCCACATAACCGCGTTGGATGCTGCGCTCGATATGAATTTCCTGGACAGCACCTTGCTCGACCAGGGCAACACGGGTTTCAAACGGAGTGACGTTAATCAGGATGTCTTCATGCATAGTAATTTCGCTCAGGAATATCTGTTCCGGGCTAGTGTAGGGCCAAGTCGGTGAGGCTGCTATGCCTTTATGACTATATAGAGAGTTTAGGGAGGATGAATGCTTCGCTTGTCTTTGTTGCGGAGACTGCTTGGGGATGTTTATGGTGCTAGCCGCTCTATGTAGGTCGCCACTCGAGGCCCCGGGACCGGGTGTTGGGGCGGACTACTTGCCGGCGCAATGCGCCGGTCCCCTTGTCGGAGTCACAATCGGGGCGCAGTCTGAACTCGCCCAGTGATTGGTCCCCCGGACCAATCACAAACTTTGGGCTCAAACAGCAGACTGCTTGCATCCCCGATTGTGACTCCGACTGCGGCAAGTACTCTGACTCGCCCCAACACCCGGTCCCGGGGCCCCGAGTGGCTAGCAGCCCTGCATAATGCTCGATCTTGGAGGCCATTCAACTCGCTATTTATATAGAGACACTGTTGGTTGAAGGCACAGGGCCGATGCAGTGTTCGTGTGGCAGTTCTTTTGTCCGCCAATCAATCAACTAACCAACCAACCAACCAACCAACCAACCAACCAACCAACCAACCAACCCATCGACTGGCGACTGTTTTTCGGAGGGAGTTTCTCTTCTATCTATATAGAGGAGGATAGAGGGAGGAGTTGTCAGAGAACGGGGGAGATGATTTAACGAATTTCTGTGAGAAAAATAGCTTTCAGTTCGTGTTTTGCTCTGAAGAAGCTTGAAGCCTCCTGCCTGGAGGCAAAAAGTCGAAATTAGCTAAAAATTATTTTTATAGTTATTCTTCATAGTTATCAATGAACTACATCGTTTTACGGAGTTTTCTATCCTGAAATACCAAGAAAAACCCCATGGAACGCTTGCAAAGCGGAAATTCCTCGTGCTATAGTTCTTTTCTCGCTGCAGCACACACAGGGTTTTCCCTGAAGCGCCA
>NZ_JBAGRS010000004.1:0-443744 GCF_037150615.1 Alcaligenes sp. PF14
ACCCCCGCAAGCATCCCTTGCGGGGGTTTTGTTTTATGCGGCGACAAAAGCGCAGGCTACCGGTCTGTCTCGGATTGTTCGAACGCTTGCCCCTGGACCGCCCGGTTCAGGCGTACCGCCACCTCTCCTGGCCCGTTCCGGGCTGCGTGTATTCCTTATTCTTACCGACGCCGTTTGGCCTAAGCCTAGCAGGTCGGTCTTGGCATTCTGTCCCTGCACCCTAGGGTTTGACGTTCAATCCATCGCTGCTTACCTGCAGGGGGCTCGGTCGTTCTACTCTGCGCGCTTGTAGCATTAGTTGCTGAGCTTTCTGCATCAATCAGCTTTGATGACCAAGATTGGCGCCTGCAACTGCCGACATCTGTCCCCTTAGCTTAGGGCTGTAGCGTACTTAGTCACTGCCTGTATTCGTCCTCCCTGAGCCCTCCGAAATTCCTACTCAGTTTTCTCTTTAACGTCGACGTAGCTGGCTCTGCTAAGGCCTATTGCATCCATTCAGAATTCAAGTCGATTTGGAAATGAGGCTGTCCCCAATCAGTTTCCCCTCTCAATATTCCCTACCTCTAACATGGTCAAATTTGACCGCTTTTTGCTTGGATCTGTTCCTAAGTCATGCTGAACTAGCAGTTCTGACTATCTTTTTACGTCCTCTTTAAAGCCTCGATTTATCTGTTTGACGTGTATCAATCAGGCACCGAGCTAATCTGAACAAGAGGGAACGGAGTATGTCAGTCTAGCTATGGTTCTATTTGGCATACGGAAAAGATATGGCGGCTCAAGACATGGCCTCGCAGGCAAGCAATGAAGAATTGTCAGACACCAGGTTAGTGCAGGGTGAAGGGCCGGGACGCTGGAAGCGGATAAAGGCCCAGCTGGCTCATCTGCCTATATTCAAGGAGCTGCCACCGGAACAACTGGAGCCCATTGCTAAAGGTACTCAGGAAGTACACGCTTTGCGTGGTACGACTTTATTTCACAGTGGAGATCCTTGTTTGGGCTTTCACATGTTGGTCTATGGTCGGGTGAAGCTGGTATTTGTCTCGTCCACGGGCTCAGAGCGCGTCGTTCGCCTGGTGGGGCCAGGAGAGGGGTTTGGTGAGGCGCTGATGTTCATGGGCCGTAATTACATTGTGACGGCCCAGACTTTGGTGGACTCTCTGCTTTTGCATATCAATAGAGACACCTTGATGGAGCAGCTGGAGAAGGGCAGTGATGTTGCTCGCCTGATGCTGGCGGGTTTAAGTGAGCGGCTTTACCGCTTGATGGGCGAGTTGGAGGCCTATACGCTGCAAAATGGTGTGCAACGTCTGGTGAATTACCTTTTGCAGGAGTGGCCGGGCGAAGAGGGTGTCCCCTTCAGGATCGATGTCGGTAAGTCCGTCATTGCGTCCCGTCTGAATCTGACCCCGGAGCACTTATCACGTACCTTGCGTGATTTGATGGACCGGGATCTGATTCGGGTTCAGCGACGTAATTTTACGATTCTGGACAGTGCGGCTTTGCGGCAATATGGTGCTTTGCCTGATATGCGCGGATAGCGCGCAGGCTATGGCGATAACGCTGCCAGGCTGTCCATAGATTCCATGACAGGGTCGCAAAAGACAGCAGCAAGGCAGGTGCTGCCAACCACGCGAAAGATCCCACGCCCAAGCTTGCTCCTGTCCAAAGTATCAGGCTCAGGCTATGCCAAGCCCAATGCGCGCGGGCGGTGGACGCGGGGATGTAGTTGGCAGTCTTGGGAATAAGGCGCAAGAGGGCACGCGTGTGCTCGGTATTGTCCATATCCATGCTGACATGCTCCTGGGCCTCCCGCCAAAGTAGAAAGGGCACGATGGTATAGAGCATCCCACAGACGACGGAACCCAAGGCTCCCATAATGAGCAAGACACCAATCGCCAGCTCTGCGTTGGAGGCGGCGGGATTGTGGGTCCAGAAGTTCAACAGAACAGCAATCAACAGGCTGCTTAAGGAGCTATACCAGAATAAAGTGCTGGCTCCTGCTGTCGGACGCTTGCGTTTCCAGAGGCGCGCCCACGTAATCACCGCCCATAAGCCGTAGCTTAAAAAGATCAGGTAGGTGACCAGATCACGCACAGGTAACCAGGAGCCAGGTAAGGAGGCCAGGGCCCACTGTGCAATCAACAAGGCTCCTACGACCCAAGGTAGCCAACGTACTAGAGGCGTCGGGTAGAGTTCGGTGATTTGAAAAATAGGCAGCAGTTGGAACGACATGGCAATCAGCAGCAAGCCTGCCCAAGCTGCCAAGCCCATCGTCATGTGAAGATTCAGCAAATTGGCGACGGCTTGTTCGCTTGCCAAGGCGACCAGCATGGCAAGCCCCGTTGAGACAGTCAGCAACAGTCCCAGCAAAGCCAGTCGGATAGGAGCAACGATTTCTTTGGCGCCGCGAAAGACGTCGCGCCGAGAGCGCCACAAGGCCAGCATGGCAGTCAGTAGATAAACCCCCAAAGCAAAGGCAAGACAAGCGCCTGCCAGCGTGTAAGCCCAGCTTTGCCAGCTAAGAAAGCCTGTCATCAGAAATAGTGTGCCAGCGCTGAGCAAGCCCCAAAAAGCTAGCGCCTGACCGCGTGACACCTGAATACGCACATTGCAGGCCACGGCCAGAATATGTGCCAAAGAGGCAAACATGGCACTGCCCACGATCCCCAAGGTCCAGGCATGGGTTATGGCCAAGGTGGCGGGGTGCCAGCGGGAGTTGAATAATTCCGGTCCGCTATAGAGCGCCAGCATGGCAGCCAGCAGTCCAAAAAAAGGGACATTCGCAAACAAGGGCAAGGTCAGTGACAAAGAGGGTGACTGATCCAGCGATAAAGCGCGTTGCATAGACTTAGTTCCTGCGGATGATGAGCTTGAAGCCGTTTTCTTGGTGGGTGCCGTGATACTTGAAGCCGCTGCGTCGCAGGATTTCATACAAGGGGAAAGGTTCTCGATCCAGCCACATGAGCAAGGCCTGGGTGGGAGCCAGTTCAGCCAGTGCTTCCAGGCAATGCTCCAAAGGCTCGGGTGCGGGCAGGCCGCGAGTATCCAGCGTGATCTCAGTTTGTGTCATCAAGACTCCAGCACGAAAGGCTTGGAAGGCATTGTGGACCATTCTGCCCGCCTATGGCGCAGGCAAAGTGGGACTTGTTTGCCACGGGTCAGGAGGTGGGAAGAATTTGATATGCGTTAAGGCCCCTTAATTTCAGAGCAGGCATAGTGGTGGTCTTGTCGAGCCAGGATCCACCCTGGCCAGATTGCTGATCGGGGAGTGTCATGAATACAGCGTCCACGGCTTTAGCCGCGTCCGATAACCCGCAGATGGAACTGGTTTGCCCAGCGGGCAGCTTACCTGCCTTGAAAGCAGCCATTGATAACGGAGCCGATAGTGTCTATCTGGGGTTCCGGGATGCCACCAACGCCCGGAACTTCGCCGGGCTTAATTTTGATGCACAGGCGATTGCACAAGGGATTGATTACGCACACCAGCGCGGCCGCAAAGTTTTGCTGGCTCTCAATACCTACCCGCAACCCAATGCCTGGCAACAGTGGCGCGACGCGGTGGACCGAGCTGCCCAGGCTCAGGTCGATGCGGTCATCATGGCAGACCCAGGATTGATGGCCTATGCCAGTCAGGCACATCCCAATCTGCGCTTGCACTTGTCGGTGCAGGGTTCAGCCACCAATCCGGAAGCCATCAAGTATTACCACCAGAACTTCGGTATTCAGCGCGTGGTTTTGCCGCGTGTCCTGTCCATGACCCAAGTGGAGCAGGTCTGTGAGCAGGTCCCTGTTCAGGTTGAGGTTTTTGGCTTTGGCAGCTTGTGCGTGATGGTGGAGGGCCGCTGTGCCTTGTCCTCCTATGCCACTGGTGAGTCCCCCAATACACATGGAGTCTGTTCCCCCGCCGGGCATGTGCGCTGGGAGCAGACAGATCAGGGTCTGGAGTCGCGTCTGAATGGTGTGTTGATCGACCGCTATCAGGATGGTGAAAACGCGGCTTACCCCACTTTGTGCAAAGGGCGTTTTGATGTGGCGGGCGAAAACTATTACGCACTGGAAGAGCCCACCAGCCTGAACACTTTGTCCTTGTTGCCACAACTGTTGGCGGCGGGTGTCAGCGCAATCAAGATTGAAGGCCGACAGCGCAGCCCGGCTTATGTGGCTCAAGTTACTCAGGTATGGCGGCAAGCCATTGATTCGGCCAAATCCACGCCAGCCCGTTATTCAGTCCATCCGGCCTGGATGGGTGCTTTGAACAAACTGGCCGAAGGGCAGCAACATACGCTGGGTGCCTATTCTCGGCCCTGGAAGTAGAGCATGGGAGGCTCAATCATGAAATTATCTTTAGGCCCCTTGCAGTATTACTGGTCCCGCGTTGCCACGATGCAGTTTTATGAGTCGGCCTGCGACTGGCCGATCGATGTGGTGTATCTGGGCGAGACCGTATGTTCGCGTCGTCACGAGCTACGACTGGATGATTGGCTGGATATTGCCCAGATGCTGGCCCAGGCTGGCAAGGTGCCGGTTCTGTCTAGTCAGGTCTTGCTGGAGTCCGGGCGGGACGTGAATACGCTACGCAAGGTCACCGAACAGGCTGATTATCTGGTCGAAGCCAATGATATGGGAGCAGTACGTTTGATGCAGGGTCGGGACTTTGTCGCCGGCCCTTTTTTAAATGTTTATAACGGGCCAGTGCTGGATTTGATTGCTTCTCAAGGCGCGGTGCGTTGGGTGATGCCTCTGGAAATGGGCCGTGCAGGATTGGCGCAGTTGCAGCAAGACAGACCTGCCGGTTTGGAAACCGAGGTCTTTGCCTTCGGGCGTTTGCCCCTGGCTTTCTCGGCCCGTTGCTTTGCGGCGCGTAACCGCAATCTGCCTAAGGACAATTGCCAGTACGTGTGCATGGACTATCCCGATGGCTTGCTGCTGGAAACCCGTGAAGGGCAGGGTTTTCTGACGATTAACGGTATCCAGACTCAATCCGCCTGGGTGTACACCTTACTGGAGCAGGTACAGGATTTGCGCGATTTGAGTGTGAATATGCTGCGTTTGAGTCCGCAATCTCAGCATATGGATGCGGTCGTGCATTTGTTTAATGACGTGATTCAGGGGCGTATTCAGGCAAGGGATGCCCACGAGGATATGCTGCCTTTACTGCCCGCTAAGGCCTGCAACGGTTTCTGGCATGGTCGCCCCGGTTTGGAATGGGTGTCGCCGGTGTCAGAGCGTTTCTAAGGGAGGGATGGAAGAATGAATGAAATAACGACTCCCCGTTTACCCGCTGTTGTGGCGGGTGTTTTAAGCCGTTTGCCCCCGTGGCCCGGCTCCCGCTTGTTTTGTACGGGCTTGAACGTGCTGATGCGTCCGCACTTGCCGGCTGACATTGCGGAACGATTGGAAGGTCGAGCTTTACGCATACAGGTGGCAGATGCCGGTTTAGCGTTTGACTATACGTGGCGCCAAGGGGCTTTTTACCCTCTGTCGGCACGTACACAACGTCCGGATTTGACCCTGAAAGCGGATCTTTGGGCTTTTTATCAGCTTTTGCAGCGGCAGGAAGATCCGGATACCTTGTTCTTTAATCGACGTCTGTCGATTGAGGGCGATACCGAATTGGGCCTGATGGTGAAAAACACTCTGGACGCCTTGGACCCCGATATTCTGCATCCGCGTGCAGTGCTTAAACAGGGTAAAGCGGCTTTACAGGATGTACTGCGCCGCCCGATACGCACCCCCGCTTCTTCCTGAGACAATTAAGAGCGTCGCACTTCAAAGTGCGGAAACAGCTTCTGGAGGTTTTCCAAAATCTCCGCTCCTGGGTAGGCCTGCAAAGCCTGCCCAGTTTCATTCAGGAAATCGTCATCACAGCCTTGTGTGCGGAAAATCTGCACGGCATAGCGCTGGACGCCCAGCTCATGCAGGTGTTGTCCCAAAGCTTGTACCGAGGCGGGACTGTGCAGTTGGGGATGAATAGTGCTGCGGCACTCAAACAGAACGTCTTCGTTCAGCAGCAACTGCAAACTGCGTAAGGGCGCAGCGGCACTATTGCTGCGTTGAGTAATGGCGTCGTAGTGACTGAACTCTGCCTTGATATCCAGGCCTATCCAGTCCACCCAAGGCAGGATTTCCAGCAGTCTGGCCGGATGTGTGCCTGCGGTGTGTAAACCGATTTTGAAACCCAGCCTGCGCACCGCGCGGATGGCGGAGCCCAGGGCCGGGTCCAGTGTGGGCTCACCGCCGCTAAAGACGACGGCATCCAGCAGGCCGACGCGGCGATTCAGAAAGTCCAGCAAGGCGTTCCAATCAATAGCACTGTCTGGTGTGCGCTCTTGCAGGTGGGGGTTGTGGCAGTAGCCACAGCGCCAGGGGCAGCCTTGCACAAAGATGACAGCGGCTAATTGGCCGGGGTAATCCGTAGCCGAGAAAGGGGCGCAGCCACCCACTTTCAATGCCACTTTGTGGGCAGGCGTGGCCGGGTAAAGATGGCGCGTGGCGTAAGTCATGGAATTTGACCGGGCTGTTTATAGGGTGGGGACGGCATTGCTTGCGCAGGCGCTGGCTTCGGTGAAGTAGCGTCGCTCATGAAACTCACCTTGCTTGCCAATATTGAAAGACGACATGGGACGGTGATAGCCCATGACGCGTGTCCAGATTTCGCAAGGCTGGCGTTCGGAATCTTGAAGAGTGATGGTGTCGGTATTCATGAATAACTCCTTGGAAAAAAGGGCCGTCACGCTATGCGGATGTGACTAGCCTGGGTGTGTGCCAAGAGGCTGGTTGTAGATAAAGGCTGAGGACAACTAAAAGCCTGGTTTTAGTTGAGCCAAGTGGATTGGGTTTAGCCTGTCTTGGTAAAAAGTTGACTTGAAGAGATCGGCTTTAATGGACTGATGTCGGTGTCGGTGTCGGTGTCGGTGTCGACGACGGCGTTGACGTGTCCGCGATAACTTAGTTTTGAACGTCAGCCTCGGCCCGAGCTTGAGCTATCTTGTTGGCCAGCAGCTCACTATCGCAATGTGGACAAAACTCATGTTTTCCAGACAGATAGCCGTGCTTGGGACAGATAGAAAATGTGGGCGTAACGGTGATGTAAGGCAAGGAAAAACGGTTCAAGGCTCGTTGCACCAGATTGCGGCAGGCATCAGTGCTGGACAGTGCTTCGGTCATATAGAGGTGCAGCACGGTGCCGCCGGTGTATTTGCCTTGCAGCTCGTCTTGTCGCTCCAATGCCTCGAAGGGGTCTTCAGTAAAGCCCACCGGCAGCTGTGAGGAATTAGTGTAGTAGGGCATTTGCTCGGTCCCTGCTTGCAGAATGTCGGGCCAGCGGGCGCGATCTTCTTTGGCAAAGCGGTAAGTGGTGCCCTCGGCAGGGGTGGCTTCCAGGTTGTACAGGTGGCCGGTACTTTCCTGAAACTCCACCATGCGCTCCCGAATGTGATCCAGCAAACGCAAGGCAAAGCGGTGCCCCCACGGCGTGCAAAGATTCTGCTTGTCCTGGGTAAAGTTGCGGATCATCTCGTTAATGCCGTTAACTCCCAGCGTGGAGAAGTGATTACGCAAGGTGCCTAAATAGCGGCGTGTGTAGGGAAACAGCCCTTGGTCCATATGTTGCTGGATCACCGTGCGCTTGATTTCCAGGCTGTCACGACCCATTTCCAGCAGCTCATCCAAACGGGCAAACAGACCAGCTCCATCGCCTTGATACAGATACCCCAAGCGGGCGCAGTTCAGGGTGACCACTCCCAGGGAGCCGGTTTGCTCGGCAGAGCCAAACAAGCCATTACCGCGTTTGAGCAGCTCGCGCAGATCCAGCTGCAGGCGGCAGCACATGGAGCGGATCATATTGGGTTCCAGCTCGGAGTTAATGAAGTTCTGGAAGTAGGGCAGGCCATATTTGGCCGTCATGGCAAACAGGCGCTCGGCATTCGGGCTGTGCCAGTCAAAATCCCGGGTGATGTTGTAGGTGGGAATCGGGAAGGTGAAGGCACGGCCACGGGCATCACCCTCGCTCATGACTTCGATATAGGCCTGGTTGATCATGTCCATTTCGGCCTGCAGATCCCCGTAGCAAAACGGCATTTCTTCGCCACCGATTTGCGGAACTTGCTCGCGCAGGTCTTCGGGGCACACCCAGTCAAAGGTCAGATTGGTAAAGGGCGTCTGCGTCCCCCAGCGCGAGGGTACGTTCAGGTTGTAGATCAGTTCCTGCATGCATTGGCGCACCTGCTTGTAGCTCAGGCCGTCCTTGCGGATGAAGGGCGCCATATAGGTATCAAAGGAGCTGAAGGCCTGAGCTCCGGCCCATTCGTTCTGCAGGGTGCCCAGAAAATTGACGACCTGGCCAACTGCACTGCTTAGATGCCGCGGTGGGCCGGATTCGATTTTTCCGGGTACGCCATTGAGCCCTTCGTTCAGGAAAGTGCGCAAGGACCAGCCGGCGCAGTAACCAGAGAGCATGTCCAGATCGTGGATGTGCAGGTCAGCCTGACGGTGTGCCTGACCGATGGCTTCGGGGTACACATGGCTGAGCCAGTAGTTGGCAATCATCTTGCCCGAGCTGTTCAGAATCAGTCCGCCCAGCGAGTAGCCCTGGTTGGCATTGGCTTGTACGCGCCAGTCCTGGCGGTCCAGATATTCAGTAATGGAACGGATGATGTCCAGCTGAGCAGCTGGACGCGAGGCAGTTTCCTGGGTAGCCATATTTTTCACCAGAACCTATATATAGTGATTTTTAGGATTCACGACACTATATATGGTGGTTTTTGAAGGGGCTAGGCGATTGTCGTCCAGGCTTGATCTAGGTTAATTTTGTGCTCGAAGTGACTGGGTCAAGGGGTTTGTCGGAAAGAAGTCGTTGGGCACTCCTTACTCTGATCGTTCGTAGGTGGAGATTTGTGAAGTCGAGGTGGTCATGCTGCCAGGTATAAAGAGTTGGCTATGGCCATGCTATGCAAGCAAGCAAGCTGTTTATGTGGGTTGCGTGCAAGTAGCACAACAGCAGCTTGGCTCCTGCCGGTGGAGTCGCACTGTAGCGGGCTCCACGGATAAGCGGTGTACTTGTCTGTTACAGTGCGCCGTCTCTTTTCCGGGAGGCAAAAAATACCCGCTGACTTTTTACAGGCCAGCGGGTATTTCCTTAATAGCAGGACTTGAATAGCGGGTTTAGTGCTTGAATCGTGCTTTTAGCGCAATACAAAGTGCCTGCTGATACTGGCTGACTTGCTCAAGCAGGCGTTCTTCGTGGGAAGCCCAGTCTTGCTTTTGTTCTTCTGTGCGCATGGGGGCGGGTGACCAGGCAGAGTCCGGAAAGAAAGGGTCGTCCTTCCAGCGAGGGATGACGTGCCAATGCAGATGCGGCACCTGATTTCCGAATTGAGCCAGATTGATCTTGGCGACTCCCAGTTGTTCACGCTGAGTCTGCTCAACCACATATACGGCTGCCATGATGTGCTGCCGTTGTTCTTCAGACAGGTCTGTCATTTCAGCCACATGATCTTGCCAGATTACTCGTGTATAGCCGGGAAACGGGCTGTCCGTGACGGCCAGCACCTGCAGCCCTGCGCCCGACCATAGCAATTGATCGGGTTTCAAGGCACACAGGGGGCAAGCGTGGGTGCTCATGCAGGCTGACCGAAGAACAGGTTCTGCAAGGCAACGCCTGGATCAGGTTCACGCATGAAAGCCTCACCGACCAGGAAGGCTTGCACCTGGTTCTCGCGCATCAGGGCCACATCTTCAATGGTGTGAATACCGCTTTCGGTGACAACGCGTTTTTCGCTGGGGATAAAGGGCAGCAGGTCCAGCGTGTTCTGGGTGCTGGTTTCAAAGGTGCGCAGATTGCGGTTATTGATGCCCAGCAGGCTGGTCTTCATTTGCAAGGCAATATCCAGCTCAGCGCGGTTATGTACTTCAACCAGGACGTCCATGCCCAGTTCGTGGGCCATTTCTTCGTACTCCATCAGCTGATCCTTCTCCAGCGCGGCGACGATCAGCAAGATGCAGTCGGCACCCATGGCTCGGGCATGGATGATCTGATAGGGGTCAATAATGAAATCTTTGCGCAGTACGGGCAGTGCGCATACGGCACGGGCCTGGCGCAGGTGGTCGTAGGAACCCTGGAAATACTGGATATCGGTCAGGACCGACAGGCAGGCCGCGCCGTGGGCGGCGTAGCTGGAGGCAATCTCAGTCGGGTTGAAGTCGGCACGGATCACACCCTTGGACGGGGAGGCCTTTTTGACTTCCGCAATAATGGCAGGCTTGCCTTGAGCGATCTTGTCTTCAATGGCGCTGGCAAAGCCGCGCAGGTCGTTCCGGTTCTTCGCTTCGCGCAGCAGATCGGACTCGCTGCGCAGTTGGCGGGCGGTGACGACTTCAGCTCTTTTGGTGTCGAGGATCTTGGCCAGAATGTCGTTCATGGGTTTAACTTCCTTGTATAAGCGCGGAATTGTTCGAGTTTTTCGCGTGCGGCACCGTTGGCAATGGCCTCAAAAGCCATGCGCAGGCCTTGTTCAATGGAGTCGGCGTGGTTGGCAGCATAGATGGCCAAACCAGCATTCAAGCCCACGATATCACGAGCCGTACCCTCTTGGTTATTGAGGGCTTCCATAATCATCACGGCAGATTCTTCCTTGCTGGAGACGCGAATGCTGCGGTTGGAGGTCATGGCCATGCCAAAGTCTTCGGGGTGAATTTCGTATTCCCGCACCTGACCGTCTTTCAGTTCGCCCACCAGGGTGGCCGCACCCAGAGAGGCTTCATCCATACCGTCCTTGCCGTGCACGATCAGCACGTGTTTGGCCCCCAAGCGTTGCATTACGCGCACCTGAATACCGACCAGGTCGGGGTGGAAGACGCCCATCAGCTGGTTGGTCGCACCGGCAGGATTGGTCAGCGGGCCCAGAATGTTGAAAATAGTGCGCACGCCCAGCTCTTTGCGGACGGCAGCCACGTTTTTCATGGCTCCGTGGTGAGCGGGGGCGAACATGAAGCCGATATTGGTTTCGGCAATGCTGTCGGCCACTTGCTCGGGCGAGAAGGTCAGGTTCACGCCCAGGGCTTCCAGCACGTCTGCACTGCCGGACGAGGAAGACGCACTGCGGTTGCCGTGCTTGGCTACTTTCACCCCTACGGAGGCGGCCACAAACATGGAGGCGGTGGAGATATTGAAGGTATTGGAGCCGTCGCCACCTGTACCGCACATATCCAGCAGTTCGTCCGGGTTAGGCGTAATGACGGGGGTGGCAAATTCGCGCATCACCTGGGCGGCGGCAGAAATTTCACCCACGCTTTCTTTTTTCACGCGCAGGCCCATCAGCAAGGCAGCCGCGATCTGAGGCGACATTTCGCCGCGCATGAGCATGCGCATCAGATGCAGCATTTCGTCGTGGAAGATTTCCCGGTGTTCGATACAGCGCACCAGTGCTTCGGTAGGAGTGATGGTGTTCATGATTTAAAGGTCCAGAAAGTTCTTCAGTAAGGCGTGGCCATGCTCGCTTAGCACCGACTCGGGGTGAAACTGCACGCCATAAATAGGCAATTCGCGGTGACGGACACCCATGATCTCGCCGTCTTCGGTTTGCGCGGTTACCTCCAGACAGTCGGGCAGGCTGTCGCGCTCGATGGCCAGGGAGTGATAACGGGTGACGTTAAAGGGCGAGGGCAAGTTGCTGAATACGTCCGTGCCCTGGTGGGTAATCGGGGAGACTTTCCCGTGCATGATTTGCTGCGCACGGATAATGCGCGCACCAAAAGCATGTCCGATTGCTTGATGACCCAGGCAGACGCCCAGAATCGGTAGCTTGCCGGAAAAGTGCTGGATCAGTGCAACCGACAGGCCCGCGTCTGCAGGGGATTTGGGGCCGGGCGAGACGCACAGATGGCTGGGATTCAAGGCTTCAATTTCTTCAAGTGTGACTTGATCGTTGCGTCGTACCACTACTTCCTGACCCAGTTCTCCAAAGTACTGGACCAGGTTATAGGTAAACGAGTCATAGTTATCGAGCATGAACAGCATGGGAATTCTCCGGCAAAAAAAGGATGGCAGTGGGGCGATTAAATAGGCTCGTCCAGACCGAATTGCACTTGTTCGGCAGCGCGGATCACGGCGCGTGCCTTGGCTTCGGTCTCTTGCCATTCTTTTTCGGGATCGGAGTCGGCCACGACACCGGCGGCGGCCTGCACATAGAGCATGCCGTCCTTGATGACGCCGGTGCGAATGGCAATAGCCAGATCCATTTCGCCCGAGTAGCTCAGGTAGCCAGCAGCACCACCGTAAACGCCACGGCGTACTGGCTCCAGTTCATCAATGACTTCCATGGCGCGTACCTTGGGGGCGCCGGTCAGGGTGCCTGCAGGGAAGGAGGCGCGTAGCACGTCCATCTGGCTCATGCCGTCTTGCAGTTCACCGCAGACATTGGAGACCAGGTGCTGAACATGCGAGTAACGTTCGATCGCCATGGTATCCGTGACTTGTACCGAGCCGGTTTTGGCGATACGGCCAATATCGTTACGGGCCAGGTCGATCAGCATCAGGTGTTCGGCGCGTTCTTTAGGGTCGGACTTCAGCTCGGCGGCCAGTGCGGCATCGGCTTCAGGTGTGGCACCGCGTTTGCGAGTGCCGGCCAGTGGGCGAATGGTGACGCGCTCCATGTTGCGGCCATCCTGACGGTGTTCTTCCTGACGCACCAGAATTTCTGGCGATGCACCCACGACCTGGAAGTCGTCGAAGTTCCAGAAGTACATGTAAGGCGATGGGTTCAGCGAACGCAGGGCGCGGTACAGGGATAAGGGTGAGTCGCGGAAAGGTTTGGTGATGACCTGGCCGATCTGCACTTGCATCAGGTCACCGGCTGCAATGTATTCCTTAGCGCGGGCCACGGCCTTCAGGTAATCCTCTTTGTCGAAGTCGCGCTCGCATTCGGTTTGCATGCTGGCGTAGGCGTAAGGGATCACGACGGGTGACCGCAGCTTTTCGCGCAGATCCTTCAGACGACGCTTGGCCAGTACGTAGGCTTCGGGCTGAGCGGGATCGGCGTATACCAGCAGGTAAGTGCGGCCAGCCAGATTATCCACAATCACCAGCTCGTCTACCTGTAGCAGCATAATGTCCGGCACGCCTTCTTCCTGGTCGGAAGGGAAGGGTTTGCGGTTCATGCCCAGGGACGGTTCGATGTGACGCACCGTGTCGTAGCCGAAGTAACCGGCCAGACCACCCGCAAAGCGGGGCATGCCAGGACGCAGGGCTACTTTGAAACGGGCCTGGAATTGCTCGATGAATTCCAGCGGATCGCCTTCGGCTGTTTCGACAATCTTGCCATCGTGCAGCACTTGGGTATGACGGCCATAGCTGCGGATCACGGTACGGGCAGGCAGGCCAATAAAGGAGTAGCGACCGAACTGCTCGCCGCCCACAACCGATTCCATCAGGCAGCTGTAACGTCCGCCTTCGGGGCCGTTGTGCGCCAGTTTCAGATAAATCGACAGGGGCGTATCCAGGTCGGCATAGGTTTCCGCAATCAGGGGAATGCGGTTAAAGCCTTCTGCTGCTAGGGCATTGAATTCTATTTCTGTCATTGGGATCTCGAGGGTCAGTGGGTACGACGAGCCGGACAGAAACAAAAAAAGCCCGGTCGTTGTGATTACCGGGCTTATTTTCCTGGAGGCGGTCCGCTGTTTACTACTTTGCAGGGACGCCAGACTTCAAGGTTATATCTACCCGATACACGAACGCCACCAGCGCCAATAAGCGCCGTAGATTGTGGATGCGTGAGTGCGAGTAGACATGAATTTTATGACGTAAATATGGTGTTGCGTTTATTGCGCAGCCAGGTGGCCGCGTCGGCAATAGAGGCAACTATACCATCGGAATCCAGGCTTTGCACATCCTTGCCTTCGTTATAGCCGTAAGGAACCAACAGTACGGGGATGTTCGCCGCACGCGCTGCCTGGGCGTCATTCATGGAATCCCCAATGACCAAGGCCTGTTCGGGAGTCAGTTTCATTTGCTCGCAGGCGTAGACAAAAGGCATGGGGTCGGGCTTTTTGCGCGGGCAGGTATCACCGCCCACCACCAGCTCGAAGTACGGGCCCAAACCTGTTTGTTCCAGCAAGGGGCGGGCAAATTGTTCGGGCTTGTTGGTGACCACAGCCAGACGCAATCCCTGGCTTTTAAAGTCATCCAATCCTTCTAGTACACCCGGATACAGGCGGCTGTGTTGGCCATTACATAATTGGTAATGGTAATAAAATGATTCCAATGCCGGGGTGTAGTCGGCAGGAGGTTCAGGTAGATCGGTCAGAGCGCGTCGCACCAGGTTTTCCGAGCCTTTACCCACGAAAGTGGCGATGCGCTCCTCTGGGAGCGGGGGTAAACCCAGGTCGATACGCATGGCATTACATGCCGAGGCCAGATCGGGAATGGTATCGAGCAGGGTTCCATCCAAATCAAACAGCACAGAGAAAATATTCATCTTTTTGTAGCGGACTTGTGACAAAATATTGTCAAATTCCTGTTAAGGTCGAGCAGAAAAAAGTTTTCGGAACGTCGGGTTTTCATTTCGTTTGATTCATCATGTTAAAGCTCCTTACTGCACGCGGGCTTATCAATTTAGTGAGCAAACCGTATTTTGGTACAAGATTGGCTTTCGATAGTCCGTTCAGAAAGGCCCTAGGAGCGGAAGTATGATGCTCGATACATTTCATCAGATTCTCGTAGAAAAACAAGTTACGCCGGTCTTTCAGCCCATTGTGGATTTGCAGTCCGGCTTGATTCTGGGTTACGAGGGTTTGATTCGAGGGCCAAAGGACAGCAGTTTTTATTCGCCCTTGGCCTTGTTTGACGCCGCCCGGCAATGTGGCCGCTTATGGGATCTGGAAGAGCTGTGTTGCCATACCTTGGTCAGCAGTTTCAAGCAGCAGGGTTTGGCGGGCAAACTGTTTTTGAACTCCAGCCCGGATGTGGTGATGCGCATGTTGCCTTCGGCCCGCATCGAACCGCGTACCGGTATGCCTCAGCTGGATGGCATTGATTGGAGCCGGGTGGTGGTCGAATTGACCGAATCCGAGCGTACTGACAGCTACGACTATCTGAATCAGGCTATTGAGCTTTATCGAAAAGAAGGCCTGCAGTTTGCCATTGATGATCTGGGTGAAGGCTATGCCTCGCTGCGCTTGTGGTCCGAATTGCGGCCCGAGTACGTCAAGATCGACAAATACTTTGTGCGCGATATTGATACTGATGTGCTCAAGCAGCAATTGGTACGCTCCATTTGCGATATTGCCAGCCATGCTCAATCCGTTGTGATTGCAGAAGGGATTGAAACCGGCGCGGAACTACGCACCTTGCGGTATTTGGGCGTGGCCTGTGGGCAGGGCTATTTGCTGTGTCGCCCTCAACCTAACCCCCCGCCTCAGCTGGAGCCCGCGCAAGCCGCGCTGTTTGGACCATCCACTGTGCGCACTCAGCGTCAAGTGCAAGGCCGTGATTCCATGAGCGTGCGGCGTTTACTGCGTGCCGCGCCTGCGGTGCCTGATAATACACCCACGAATCGTGTGTATGAGCTGTTTCAAAGCCACCCGGATCTTAGTGCCGTGGCTCTGGTGCGAGGGGACAGGCCGACGGGTATTTTGCGTCGTAGTCAGCTTTATGATCAGCTTGCCCGGCCTTATCACCGCGAACTGTATGGCAATAAGCCATGCTCCCTGTTTATTGAAACCCCACCGCTGATTGTTGACTGCGATACCAGCTTGCTGGAGTTGGGCACCTTGATGACGCAGGGAGCGGGGGATGCCTTGAGTGATGGTTTCATCATTACCGGGGCGGGCGAGTATCTGGGCCTGGGCTCCAGTGTGGAGCTGATGCGTGAAATTACGCAGATTCAGATCATGACGGCGCGTTATGCCAATCCACTGACGCAATTGCCGGGTAATGTGCCGATTAATGAGCATATTGATGGTTTGCTGCGTAATCGGCAGAACTTCGCTGTGTGCTATGCGGATCTGGACCACTTCAAACCCTATAACGATTTGTACGGCTATCGCAAAGGCGATGAGCTGCTACGCTCCATGGCCGAGCTCTTCACCCGTTACGCGGTGGCTCGCATGGACTTTGTGGGCCATGTGGGGGGTGACGATTTTATTTTGGTGTTTACCAGCCCGGACTGGGCCGAGCGCTGCCAAAGCATTCTGGACGAGCTGGAAAAAGAGCTGGAGTCCTTGTATAGAGTGGAGCATCGGCAAGCAGGCGGCTATCTGGCTGAAAACCGTCAAGGCGTGCTGGTGTTTCATCCGCTAGTGAGCCTGTCTTTAGGTGTGGTCACAGTCGATGAGCCCGAATTGTATTCGGGCTCTTTAATTGCGGAGCTGGCCAGTTCTGCCAAGGCACAGGCCAAGCGTGTACAGGGCAATGCCTTGTTTGTGGAGCGCCGCCGCCCCGACAGTGCGGTTCGGCAGAGCAGTTATAGCCGCAATACGACGTTGCAGTAGCGGAAACAGCAGGCCGGACGCAGGATTTAGGCCTGCTCTGCCAGAGCGATTTGCGCGCGCATGTCGCGGATGACCTGAGCGTAGTCGGGCTGACCAAAAATAGCCGAACCGGCCACAAAGGTGTCAGCACCGGCTGCACGGATGGCGCCGATATTGTCCACCTTCACGCCACCGTCGATTTGCAGAAGGATGGGCTGACCACCCTCTGCAGTCCACGCATCAATGCGGGCGCGGGCTTGGCGCAGCTTGTCCATGGCGCTGGGGATAAAGGCCTGGCCGCCAAAGCCGGGGTTAACGGACATCAGCAGGACCAGATCCAGCTTGTCCATCAGGTGATCCATCCAGTTCAGCGGGGTGGCCGGGTTGAATACCAGGCCGGCCTTACAGCCGTGGTCACGGATCAGCGACAGGGTGCGGTCCACGTGGCGCGAGGCTTCGGGGTGAAAGCTGATGTAATCGGCACCGGCTTTGGCAAATTCGGGGATCAGCGCATCCACGGGCTCCACCATCAGGTGTACGTCGATGGGGGCAGTGGTGTGGGGGCGCAGCGCAGCACAGACCATGGGGCCGAAAGTCAGGTTCGGTACAAAGTGGTTGTCCATGATGTCGCAGTGAACCCAGTCGGCACCGGCGGCGATAACATTGCGGACTTCTTCACCCAGGCGGGCGAAGTCGGCCGATAAAATACTGGGAGCGATACGTGTGGAGCTGGCTTGGGACATAATAGGTGCCGTAAAGATTAGACATCACGAAAATCGTGGCCATATGTCATCATTATAGTTTCAAGCGGGGGGCTGTGCAGCGCCCCGTATTTGTACAGCCGTAACCTGGAATCCATCATGAAGCCTGACGATATTGAGGTGCAGATCACGCCCCAGTACCTGCCTGAGCAATCCGAGCCCGATAGCAATCAATATGTTTTTGCCTATACCGTACGGATTACCAACAATGGACAGCAGACGGCCCAGATTATCAGTCGTCACTGGATCATTACGGACGACAATCAGCAGGTTCAGGAAGTGCGTGGCCTGGGCGTTGTAGGGCAACAGCCGGTGCTGGCTCCAGGTGAGACCTTTGAGTACACCAGTGGTTGCCCCCTGAACACGCCGTTTGGCACCATGCGCGGCAGCTATCAATGTGTTGGTGAAAATGGTGTGCCCTTTGAGGTCGCCATTCAGGAGTTCATCCTTTCCTCTCCCCGTACCTTGCACTAAGGGCCAAACCCAGCCATGAAGATAATTTATTGCGTGCCAGCCGTACTGCTGGCATTAAGTGCCTGTTCCACCATTCCTGGGGATCAGGGTTCTTCGCCAACGGCTCCGGGTACAGCAGAAGGCGGTCCTGATATCGCTCTGCAACCGTTGCGCGTGCCGTCCTTGTCGGCACTGCCGGAAACCCCGGCGCGTGCGTTGGCAGGGCGTTATCAAGCCGTGAACTGGTCCGCCTTGCCGGGCTGGCAGGCTGATTCGCTGGACCATGTCTGGAAAGGTTTCATCAATAACTGCAAGGGCCTGATGCGTCCTGTCAGCGGTTCGCTGGCCATGCCCGCACGTGCCAATCCCCGTGCCTGGCAGCCTGTTTGTCAGGCTGCGGCTTCTGCCGGTCTGAACGCTGACACCAAAGATACGGCTGCTGTACGTGATTTTCTGCAGCAACAGTTGCAGCCCTGGCGTTTGCTGACCGGCGACGGCAAGGTGGCTCAAAATACGGTCACGGGCTATTACGAGCCTTTGCTCAAGGCCTCGCGCACCCGTAGTTCCAGCTATCAATGGCCGCTTTTCGCTGCGCCGGATGATTTGTTGACGATTGATCTGGGTAGCTTGTATCCCGAGCTGGCAGGCAAGCGTATTCGCGGCAAGCAAGTGGGCAAACGCATTGTGCCTTACGACACACGCGAGCAGATCGTATCCAGGCAGGAGCGCCAGCCACCCGTGATCGTGTATGCGGAAGATCCGGTAGAAGGCTTTTTTCTGCAGATCCAGGGCTCGGGTCGTGCGGTCCTGCCCGATGGCAGCGCCGTGCGTCTGGCCTATGCCGACCATAACGGTCGCCCTTATGCCTCGGTAGGCCAATGGCTGGCCAAGCAGGGCGAGATGCCTTTGGCGCAGACTTCCATGCAAAACATCAAGGCCTGGGCCAAGCGCAATCCGCATCGCGTTCAGGAAATGATGAATGTAAATACCGCTATGGTGTTCTTCCGCGAAGAGGCCATTGTGGATCCGGAGCTGGGCCCTAAAGGTGCCTATGGCATTCCCTTGATTGGTCTGCGTTCCGTGGCTATTGACCCCACGTACGTGCCTTTGGGTACGCCTGTGTACTTGGCTACCTCGCAGCCTGCTTCTAACCAACCTTTGCAGCGACTGGTTTTTGCTCAGGACACGGGCGCGGCGATTAAAGGTGCCGCACGTACCGACTTGTACTGGGGCACGGGCGATCAGGCTGGTGCGCAGGCAGGGCGCATGAAGCAGCAAGGTCAAATGTGGCTGTTGTGGCCACGTCAGGCAGGAGCACCGAGCGCACGATGAGCAAAGAACGAATTGTGGTGTGTGGAGGGGCCTTGGCCGGTATGGCCAGCGCCCTGGGTTTACGCAAGGCCGGGTTTGATGTCAGCATCCTGTCCCCCGCTTACAAGCCTATGGAACTGGCGGCGGGGCAGTATCACCCCCGTGTCTACGCCGTCTCGGTCGCCAGCCAGCGTTTTCTGACGCAGTTGGGTGCCTGGAACTTGATGTCGGCCCAGCGCATTTCGCCAGTGCAGGCCATGGAAGTACATGGTGATGGCGGCGGTTGCCTGAATCTGCATGCTTGGCAGGACGCGCAGGATTATCTGGCCTGGATCGTTGAGTCCGGACAGATGGAGCAGGCGCTGTATCAGGCCTTGCAAGTGTTCGGTGTGCCTTGGATTGAAGACCGTTTCGAGCGTCTGGAAGGCAAGACCATCATCACCGCCGGACAGAAGCGCATCAGCGCCGATTTGTTTGTGGGGGCAGATGGTGCCCGTTCCGGCCTGCGGTCTGCCGCTGGTATTGAGCATCATGGTCGTGAGTATGGGGACGCCGGTTTGGTGGCCCACTTCAACGTAGAGCGCCCGCACCAGCAAGTTGCCTTGCAGTGGTTTACTGGCGATTCGATTCTGGCCCTGTTGCCTATGCCGGATGTGGATGGTAAACCTCAAGTCTCCATGGTCTGGTCCGTGCCGCAAGCGCAGGCCGACAAGGTGCTGGCCATGCCCTCAGAGGAGCAGGCGCAGTATCTGCAAAACAGCTTGTTCTCTTTATCCAATGGCCGTTTGGGGCAATTAAGCTTACGTAGCCCGGTACACGGTTTCCCTTTGACCTTTGAGCGTAGCGGCCTGGTGTCGCCCGGTGTGGCCTTGGTGGGTGATGCGGCACATCGCGTCCATCCTTTGGCTGGCCAGGGTTTGAATCTGGGTCTGGGCGATATCGAAGCCCTGATCAAGGTCTTGTCCGAGCGCGGCCCGCATTATTCGGTCGGTGATATGCGTGTACTCAATCGCTACAAGCGCGCTCGCGCTGAACCGATTGCGGCCATGCGGGCAGCCACCGATGGCTTGTATCGTCTGTTTGCGGCACCGGGGGCACCGGCTTCCATGCTGCGCAATGCCGGTATGCAAGTGGTGGACCGCCTGCCCTGGGTGAAACGCCGCCTGATTGCGCATGCTGCCGGCGTCAGCCCCGGCGCGCTCTTGTTCTAAGGCCGCTAGGGTCTTGTCGATTAGCAAAGGAAGTACGTCATGATGTTGCACCTTCGTTCTGTATTGGCACTGGCGCTTTTGTCGCTGTGCAGCCTGGCTCAGGCCGCCAGCCCCGCCAAAGTAGACACACGTTTCGAGACTACCCGCCAGGCCTTTGAAGCCGCTTTCCCCGGCGTGACGGTCGATGGTATTCGCGCCACACCATTTCCCAATTTGCTGGAAGTGGAAGTGGGCGGCACCTTGCTCTACACCGACCCGCAGGCCAGCTTTGTGATGCAGGGTTCTTTGCTGGATAGCAAAACTCGTGTTGATCTGACCGAGCAGCGCATGCAGGAACTCAATCGTGTGTCGCTGAATGACTTGCCGCTGGATAAGGCTATCAAGCTGGTAAAAGGCGACGGTAGCCGTCAAATGGTGGTTTTTGAAGATCCCAATTGCGGCTATTGCAAACGTCTGCATACAACTTTGCAGGAGATCGACAATGTTACGGTTTATAGCCTGATGTTTCCCATCCTGGGACCGGATAGCCGCCGCAAAGCCGAGGACATCTGGTGTGCCCAAAACCCCGCTAAAACCTTGAGTGATTGGATGGGGGGCGGAGTGCGACCCGAGAAAGCCTCGTGTGAGCATCCATTGGATCAGTTATTGGCAGTGGGACAAAAACTGCGCGTTCAAGGTACCCCGGCCATTTACTTTGCCGATGGTAGCCGCGCTGATGGCTGGCTGCCTGCTGCCCAGTTGCAGTCTCGCCTGGACGCTGCCGCCCAGTAAGTATTCTGCCTGGTCTTGAGCTAGAACAACCCGCTTTCGAGCGGGTTTTTTATGCCCCATCGTTATGGAAACTATAATTATTTGTGGGGCATGATTTTAAAAAAACAGCGATTAGAAAATAATCCCGAGATGGTTCAGGCGGTAAGGCGGACGTTATTTTGAAGACAAAAAATTTCAAACGCCACATTTGACCATTCTTTACTTTGTGCTCCGTATTCTAGAAGTGATAATTCTAACTATTGATAAAAATAGTATTGTCGGCCCTCGCCGGGACCGTCGTGGGACTGACAATAATTAAATAGTAGGCGCTTATGGAACATGCACACTGCGTGTTGATTGTTTTGGAAGAAGGCGAAGGCTTGCACTACTGGCTGGAGCAACTGCGGGTTTTCGGTACCAAGACAAGCGTTGTCAGATCCCTGGAGAAGGTAGCCGAGGCGCGTCTGAGCCAGGCCGATCTGTTGCTGTTTCCTGTTGAGACGGGCTACGTGCCTTTGATGGTGGCCAAATTGCGCAATGACTTTGGCTCGCTGGGTATTGTGGCCGTTCAGTCCGGCCTGTCTGCCAGTGCTCGTGTGCAGTTGCTGCTGACGGGTGCTGATGCGTGTCTGGCTATGGATGTGCAAGTTCCCGAGCTGATGGCCTGGTGCCATGCCGTGCGCCGCCGTAATGTGTATGCCGCCGTGGGTGCCGCCCAGGCGATGGAAGAGGTTCAGGATCAGAGTGGCCAGCAGGAATGGATCTTGCGCGATAAAGGCTGGACTCTGGTGGCTCCCAATGGGGTGGGACTGGAACTGACGCATAGCGAACGTCAATTAATGGACGCATTCATCCGCCATGCGGATGCCCGTTTCAGCCGTGAAGACCTGATGCGCGACAAAGGCCTGGCTGCCAGTGACAGCCGTGCAGTGGATTCCCTGATCAGCCGTTTGCGCCGCAAGGCCACTCAGGCAGGGGTGGCCTTGCCGATCAAGTCGGTGCACGGCTGGGGCTACACCTTTACGGGCAAGTTGATCGCCCAGCAAGAGCCGCAAGATACTGAAATCATGGAGTTTTACGCCCAGCGCGACGAGCAGGAAGCGTCCCAGCCCACGCCGCTGGAACTCTTGCGTGCGCTGGAAACTCTGGATGTGCTTGATCCGCAGGCCAGCGAAGCGCTGTCTTTCTCTTATCAGTTGCGGGTGGCGACCAGTACGGGCCAATACAGTGGTGTGGACGCCCAGGTGTTCTGGACCTCGCCCACAGGCTTGCGTCTGTCATCGGATCTGGTGCTGCGCCATATGCCTGACGCCATTCACCGTCAGGCTTTGTGCGAATGGATGCTGCGTACTCTGATGGCTGACGTGCGTCGCTGGTGGCAGGAGTATTCGCTGCGTGCCAGCCATATTGGTCTGAAGTTGCCCATCGATATGCTGCTGCCCCTCTATAAGCGCATGCCCAGCATGTTGAGTCAGTTCGAGCTGCAACCTTGCTGTGTAGAGCTGGACTTGTTCAGCGACGAGGAATTGGAAGAAACACCAGAACTGATCCAGGCTTTGCAGTTTCTGAAAGAACAGGACATTCAGGTCTGGCTGACCAGCCCCGATATTGAGAACAGCAAGCTCAACCGTTTGCGTGGCTGGCCAATCAGCGGCGTCAAACTGGAAGCCGAGGTTATTCAGCGCGCCTGCCGTGAACCGACGTTCAAGGCATTGCTGGAAACCGCGTGCCATTTACTGAGCGAGCAGGGTTTTGAGCTGGTTATCAAAGGCGTCGATAACCTGGAACAGCGCGATCTTGCCTTGAATCTGGAGCTGGGTCATTACCAGGGGCGTCTGACCTCGGAATTGATGTCTGAAGATGGCTTCTTGCTGACTCTGGCCAGCAGCGAACCTTCTTTTGGCCAAGGCCATGAAGCTTCCCGACGCTTGAGCGGTAGTGTTTTATAAGCCGCCTTAGCATCCAATTATCTCGATATGTAACTTTAATTAAGTATTTCAAGCCCGAGGCCGTTACCCAGCTTGTTCGATGGGGCCTCCATGCAGGCCGACCGTGGTGACACGGTCGGTTTTTGCGTACCTGGGACCTGTCTTTTCAGCGTTGCTCGGGGAATATGATGCGTTTGGGCTTGAAACAGAAGTTGTGGTTGCCATTGATCTTGTGCTTGATGGCGTTGGTGGCGGTTTTTGCGTTTGTGAACTATCAGCTCTATCAGGCACAGATGGAAGAGCGAAAAAGTAGTTTGCAGCACATCGTCAATATTGCAGTAAACATTACGCAGGACTATCAGCAACTGGTCAGCAAAGGCGTTCTCAGCAAGGAAGAGGCGCAAAAGCAGGCGCTGCAACGCATCGCTAGTATTCGTTTTGGGCAGGAAGGTTATGTGTCGGTGTTATCGACCGATGTGGTGTCCATCATGAATCCCAGCCGACCGGAGCTGGACGGCCAGAACGTCAGTGCCGTGGTCGACAGCAACGGCGTGCACCCTTTTGCCGAGATGAGCCGCATCGGCCGCAATGGTGGCGAAGGTTTTCTGGAGTATCACTGGCCCAAGCTTAGCGACAAGAGCAATGCCCCCAAACTGGCCTTTGGCAAAGGGGTGACGCAGTGGGATTGGGTGCTGATTTCGGGCGTTTATATCGACAATATTCAGGCGCGCTTCCTGAGCAATCTGCTCAGCTCGTCACTCGTGTTCGTTCTGATCGTGCTGCTGGTATCAGCGGTTACTGTGTTTCTGGCGCGCCAGATCTTTGCCGAGCTGGGGGCTGAACCTAAGGTGCTGCATGATGCTGCTCAAGCGATTGCTGATGGGGATTTGCGGGTTGCTCATTCCCTACGTTCGATTCCGGACAATAGCGTGATGGCCTCCATCGAGCAGATGCGCCTGAAGTTGAACGAGGTGATGCGCACGCTGCAACACAGCAGTGGAGTGATTGCGGACGATACCTCGCAACTGTCTGTGGGCAATCTGGAGCTGTCCAGTCGCACGACTCAGCAGGCGGCGGCCTTGCAGGAAACAGCATCGGCCATGGAAGAGATGACGGGCACCGTTCGCATGAGCGAAGAAAACGCCATGCGTGCCGAGGAAGTCTCCAGCCAGGTGCAGAAAACTGCCCAGCATGGTGGTCAGATGGTCAGTGAACTGGTGGACCGCATGGGCGCGATTCGCGATACCAGTGGCAAGGTGGCGGACATTACCACGGTGATTAACTCGATTGCCTTTCAGACCAATATTCTGGCCTTGAACGCGGCTGTGGAAGCGGCGCGAGCCGGTGAGCAAGGTCGAGGCTTTGCGGTGGTGGCCGGTGAGGTACGTGCTCTGGCGCAGCGCACGACGGCGTCAGCCCAGGAGATTGCTCAATTGGTGGAAGCGTCCTCCAATAGCACCCGCGAAGGCGTGCAGTTGATGGGGCAGGTCGGTGAGGTCATTGAGGAGATGGTCACCGGCAGCTCGCAAGTGATGACGATTGTTCACGAGATTGCGGCTTCTACTCGCGAGCAAACCATTGGTATCGAGCAAATCAACGTGGCGGTGGGGCAGTTGGATTCGGCCACTCAGCAAAACGCGGAGATGGTGAACCAGGTGGCGCACACCTCCAGCGAGTTGCAGGAGCAGGTGCAAGAGCTGGATCGTTTGATTCAGGCTTTCCGTCTAGAGTGATGAATGGCGCCGCCTCGAGCCAGCCGAGGGGTGCGCTGATTATTTTTGATCGTATACTGCTTCTTGGTACTGGGCTTGTCCTGCGGCAAACCGGCATTTAGGAGGATGTATGTTGCGCGCACCTGTTGTTGCTGTATTGATGGTGGGAATGGTTGGGTCGGCTTGGGCGGCTACGCTGCCTTCGGCTCAAGGTGAGGTTCAGGCGCACGAACATCATGAACGAATACTGAGCTTGCAGCAAAATGAGCTGGTGCAAGGCAGTTGGCAGCACAGTGGTGATGTGGCGCTGGAATTGTTCGGCCCGGATGGCAAGGCGATTCGTCATTGGGCAGATGCCCCGGAACGGGGTGGCCCTTTTGGCTTTATTGCCAGCACGGCGGGCGAATATCGTTTGCGTGTGCAGGGGCAGGGCGAGTATCAGTGGCAGGTTGAATCGGTTACGGCTCCCCAAGCGCCGGCTCAGGCCGAGCCTTTGCAAGGCGATGTGATCCGTCAGTGGAGCATGCGCTTGCGCGCGGGCGAGCCGTCTCGCGGTTTCTGGGACTATGTGCAGCGTGTAGGTTCGCCTTTGGTGGAGCGCTACAGCACTACGCATGATCGCGTCACGTTTGTCTGGCGCGGTGCCCAGAACGAGGTGCGTCTGCATGGCGGGCCTTTCTCGTATAGCGATCGCATGCATCGTTTGGGTGAGTCGGATATCTGGTACATCACCTACGATTTGCCGCGTGATGCCCGCTTTGCCTATCGCATGGCGCCGGATGTGCCTTATCTGGGCCAGAACCTGGCGCGCGAAGTGCTGCGGGCGGCGTTGCAGCGCGATCCTCATAATGCCAAGGCTTTGCCGGAAAACAGCAAGGATCTGTTTGATGGTGAGTCGGTCTTGCGTTTGACGCAGGCACCTGCCGAAGTGGTGAGCCTGGAGCCGCAGCAGTTGGGGCAGGGGCAATGGCGTACGGAGCGCTTGCCCAGCGAGGCTTTGGGTGTGGAACGGCAGGTGCAGATTTATCAGCCTGCGGGCACTCGGGCTCAGGAAATTGATCACACCTTGATTTTGTTCGATGGTCGCGACTATCGGGATTTGGCGCGTGCGCCGGCCATGCTGGATACCTTGATTGCGCAGGGGCGCGTGGAGCCTATGTGGCTGGTTCTGGTGGACAATCCGGGCATGGCGGAACGGGCTCGTGAGTTGCCGCCTAATGAGGCTTATATCAAGTTTCTGGATAAGGAATTGATGCCTTGGCTCAAGGCCCAAGGGGTACAGTCGACAGCGGACAAGACAGCGATTGGCGGCTCCAGTTATGGTGGTTTGGCAGCCATGAATGCCGCCTGGCGTTTGCCGCAGTGGTTTGGCAATGTCTTGAGCATGTCTGGGTCGTTCTGGTGGGCTCCGACGGGTGATGCTCGTGGGCAGTGGCTGACGCGGCAGATGGCGGACTCAGAAGCTGTGCCAGTGAAGATTTATATGAGCGCCGGGGTGTTTGAGTCTTCAGGTTCCAGCCGGGATGTCAGCCTGGTGCAGGCTAATCGTCATCTGGATGATGTGCTGCGGGCGCGGGGGTATGACGTGCGTTACGTGGAGAGTGCGACGGCACATGATTTTGTGGCGTGGCGGGATGCTTTGGCCTTGGGTTTGGAGCATTTGTTCGGGATTGAGCAGGTTGAGGCTCCGGTCGAGGGTAAAAAGTAGGCTCAGGAGGCTGGACCGGGGGGCTGTTCGGGTCGGGGCAGGCTCCGGCGGGGCTGAGCGCTTGCTGGTGCTGCGCACCAGTTCCCTTGGCATAAGATTGCTACGGGCGGGGCCTGAACTCGCCAGGTACTTGGTCCCCCGGACCAAGTACAAGCGCCTGGCTCAAACAGCAGGCCCCTTGCATCCCTACGCAATCTCAGGCCCGCGGCAAGCACTCTGATCCGCCCCGCCTGAGCCTGCCCCGACCCGAACAGCATGGTGGCAGTGCTCTTGAGTGGGCCTGCTTTCAACGGTTGTTGGCGGGGGCGGTTGGCACGCTGGAGCTGCTCGATCTAGTTCACAGACTCGACGGAATTAAGAGGTAGCTGATAGGAGGCTACCTGCACTGAGCAGGTCTAATCTGATGCTGACCTGACCTGACCTGACCTGACCTGACCTGACCTGACCTGACCTGACCTGACCTGATTCGATCCGATTTGACCTGACTGAGTCTGTCTTCATTGAGCCGCATTTACGATGTTTCGGTTCGTTCGTATTCTTCCTTGACTTGGCAATAGGTGGTCAGTCCTTATCGGCACTGTCACTAGTAGGGATGTTCGTATGCTTTTGTCCGGCCTCGTTCCGATGGGCAATAAAAAGGGCGGAGATTCCGCCCTTTTTTGCGTCTGGCTGTTTAGCCTTGGTCCAGTGTGGCACCGCCGTCCACGCGCAAGTCGGACAGGGTGATGTGGCTGGCGCGGTCCGAGAGCAGGAACAGGACGGCTTCGGCGATTTCTTCGGGGGTGGCGATTTTTTGCAGGGGGATGCCCAGACGGTAGTTTTCGCCGGAACCCGCGATGACGGTTTCGCGCGAGCTGCCTTGTGCCCACATGGCTTGTTGCATGGGGGTGTCGGTGGAGCCGGGGGAGATGATGTTCACCCGGATGCCGTGTGGGGCCAGTTCCAGGCCCAGGCAGCGGCTCAGTTGGGTGACGGCGGCTTTGGAGGCGGCGTAGGCTCCCATAGCGATGCGTGGTGTGGCGGCGGAGTTGGAGCTGACGTTGACGATCGCGCCTTGCTTGCGCTCGATCATGCCTTTGGCCACGTTGCGGCAGACGTTGAAGACGCCGGTGGTGTTGATGGCAAAGGTGCGATCCCATTGTTCGTTGCTCAGCTCGGTGATGCGGCCCATTTGCAGGACGCCCGCGACACAGGCTAAACGATGAATGGGCCCCAGTTTTTCCTGCCCTTGGGCCAGCGCTGCATCGACGGCATCGGCTTGGCTGATGTCGACCAGGTGGCAGGAAACCCGATCACTGTATTCGGATTGACTCAGTTGGGTCAGTCCTTCTACGTCCAGGTCCAGGGCGATGACGCTGGCGCCTCGTTCCAGCAGTAGTTGGGTGACGGCAGCGCCAATGCCACGGGCCGCGCCCGTGACGGCTATGCATTCACCTGCAAATTCTTGTGGGCTCATGTGTGCTTCCTGTTTAGCTTTGCAGGCTGTCCTGGATTTCGGCGCAGGTCAGGCTGACGCCGCAGCGTTGCGAGACGTGGCGGATCGCCATGTGGTGTTCTTCCAGCGAGAAGTCGGCAACGCCGTCGATAGCCAAGAAGGGCTGCACGTCTTGCATGAAGGCTTCCAGGGCGGTGGTCATGCAGCCGATGTGGGCGTAAACGCCGGTGATGATCAGCTGATCGCGGCCCAGATTGCGCAGTTGCTCACGCAGGTCGGAGCGCTGGAAGGCGCTGTAGCGCCACTTGGTCAGCATGATGTCGTTTTCGGCCGGTGTCAGCTCGGGAACCACGGCTTGTTGCTCATGAAATTCGCTGGCGGTCAGGCCGGGGCCCCAGAAGTCGTTTAGCAAGGCGCGGTCTTTCTCGGGTTGCTCGGTAGGCTGGGCGGTGTAGAACACGGGTATTCCCAGCTTGTGGCAAACCTCGCGCAGGGCGGCAATGCGTTCGATCAACATGGGGATAGGAGCCTGGCTCATATCGTATTTCTGCAGAAAGTAGGTCTGCATATCGTGAATGAGCAGGGCGGCACGATTGGGCTGTGGGCGCCAATTGACGCGGTTGGCTACGGGGGTTTGAGGCAGTTCGTAGCTGGGCAAGGCGTGAATGGTCATGAATCGTGTCTCCTTTAGAGGGTTATGTTCTGGGCCAGACCCAATGAGTTAATCAGGGTCATGAGTTTATTGCCGGTTTCCTGGCGTTCCAGGGCAGGGACGGAGCCGTCCACAATGCCGGCGCCAGCCGATAAGGTCAGCTCTTGCTGGGTGTAATGGCCGCAACGAATGGCGACTGCCCATTCGCCGTTGCCTTCGTGGTCGTTCCAGCCTATGGCGCCTGCAAAGTAGCCGCGATCAAAGACTTCAGTGGCTTCGATGGCCTGCATGGCGGGCTGGGTGGGCAGGCCGCAAACGGCCGGCGTGGGGTGCATGGCCAGTGCCAGCTCCAAAGAGGTGACGGACGGGTCACGCAAACGGCCGCTGATACGGGTGGACAGGTGCCACAGGTTGGCGGTGCTGGTCAGGCTGGGGCCATCAGGCATGTCCAGGGAGTCGCAGAACTGGGACAGGATGCGCACCACGTCCTGGATCACGTAGGCGTGCTCGCGCAGGTCTTTGCTGGAATCCATCAAGCTGTCGGCGCTGGCCTGGTCGCGCTGTGGGTCGGCAAAGCGAGGGGCGGTGCCTGCCAGCGGGTTGACGGTAACCAGATCGCCCTGGCGACGCACCAGCAACTCGGGGCTGGCCCCAAAAAACAGATCCGGGTCTTGAGCCTTGCCGCCCGGCAAGGGCAGGGCGTAGGTGTAGCCGGCAGGATTGCTGTGGAGCATATTGCTCAACACAGTCTGACGGTCCAGGGCTTCGTTCAGGGTGATGGTGACAGTGCGGGCCATCACGGTTTTGGCAATGTTCTGTTCGCGCATCGTGGCCAGGATGCGGCTGACGCTGTCTTCGTAGCCTTCGCCATCAGGCAGCAGGCTTTGGCTGGCAATGCTGTTGCTGGATTTGGCCAACGGCGGGCGCTGTACCGGGCGCAGCAGGACGGGATCGCGCTGATATTCTTTGGGAACGCGCAGGTAAGCCTGGCGAGTCGGGTTAAAGGGGATCACTCCCATCAACAGGGGGGCGTCCAGACCTTGCTGAGCGGCTTGCGCCAGCAAGGCTTGGGCATCAGAGAGCAGTTGACCTTGGGCATTGCTGGTATGCCGCTCCAGTGCCGTGCCGTGTGCCATCAAACTGACGGTGGGAGAGGCAAATACGCTGCTGTCGGCCTGGTAATGACCTAACCATTCTTCAATGGTGGCATGGCGGACTTGGTCGGCTATACGGCTATTCATAGGAGTCCTTTTTGGGGCAAGGGTTTTGCCTTGGCGCCCCTTTTCATGGAAGGGGCGCATCGGGCGGTTTACTTCAGGTGCAGGCGTGTGATGCGGTCAGCCGTCTGGTCATCCTTACCTTTGGATTTGTTGACCAGATAGGCATTGCCTTCGCCATCCAGGGAGACGTGGTTGGGGAAGCTGCCGCCGTCCAGGTTGGCAACGATTTCACCCTTACCGTTCACGGCCGTCACGGTGCCCGCACCGCGGGAGGCCACGTAAGCCAGGGATGTCTTGGGATCGAAGACCACGTTCAGGGCACCGGCACCGATCTTGATGTCGTGCTGAACGGCACCGTCTTTGGCATTGATGATCAGCAGGTTGTCGCTGCCTTGGGCGGCGACGTAGACCTGGTCATTCTTGCTGTCTACCGACACACCAGCCAGACCACGTGCACCGGGCACGGGGAAGACGGTTTGAGCATTGCCGTTTTTCAGGTCAATAATGATCAGCTCGTTGGTGCTGGCGCTGACGGTGTACAGACGGTCTTTTTCAGCGTCCAGAATCAGGCTCATGCTGCCGGGCTTGTTGCGGGTCTTCGATTGCAGCTCGATCAGGTCCAGCTGAGTCAGCTTCTTGGTGTCGAATACAGCGATGGTGTTGGCGCCGGGCGAGGACACGTAGGCACGGTCTGTTTTCTCGTCTACAACCACGTCGCGTGGGTGGCTGACGACGCCGTCTTCAAACTGTTTGACCAGTTTCAGGTCTTTCTGGCTGTAGACAGCAATGGAGCTGCTGCGGGTGTTGGTGACCCAGACATTGCCTTGCTTGTCGTCCACGTCCACACCGTAAACGGCTTGAACCTGACCATCGTCACGGCCTTTTTGGGCGGCAGGTGTCACGCTGGCTTCAACCGCCAGGGTCTTGGGGTTCACTTTCACCAATTGCGACTGCTTGACGGGTGGGCGGCCCACGGCGGAAGTCACGAACAGCACTTTGTTCTTGGGGCTGTAGGCGCTTTGGTACAAGCCGGGCACCAGGTGCTGGGATTGCAGTTCGAATTTGTCCTGACCGCTCAGCTCAACTTTTGGGGACACCTTCAGATTGAAGATGTCGGCCGTCGAGGGCTTGCTGACTTGCATGACCACAGGGTGCACGCCCACAGCGGCGTCAGCGGGGATGGCGATCTTGGTGCTCAGATTGCCTTCTTTGTCGGCAACCAGGGCTTGAGGGGTCAGAGTGTGACCGTTTTGCAGCAGGATCACTTCCTGGCCGGGGGTGAAACCACGGCCTGCCAGTTGGGCTTCGGAGCCTGCATAGACCACGCCAGCAGCATTCAGGGAACCGCGAAAGTCAGCATCAGGCTGGTCAAAAGCGGGGGCTGCAAAGGCATTGGCCAGGGACAGGGACAGGACGGCTGCGCTCAGGCCGGCCTTGCGCAGCAGTGCGGCAGGGGTACGGCGAATGCAATTGACATTGATTAGCATCTTTTAATCCTAAATAAAGGTTCGGTCGACAAGACGGTCCATGTAGGAGATCTTTCTACAGGCGTGCAGCAGGCGTGGGTAGAACAAAAGCGAGATGTCAGGCATTGGGCGGGCCATCCTGTTTGCTGGCCGAACGCAGGCCTTGGTTGAACACGCCGAAACCGCAAGCGACAGCGGCACAGGCCAAACCACCCACGGCCACGGCGACTGCCGGGCCCAGCAGACGGGACAGATAACCCATTTGCATATTGCCCAGGGCCTGGCCCAGGGAATATTGCGTCATCCACAGGCTGGAGACACGGCCCAACAGGTAATCGGGGGTGTGGTGCTGAACCAGCGCCATACGCATGATTTTGGAGATGGTGTCGGCAGCACCCATGATGGCCAGGCAGATCAGCGCCCACCACAGCGTGGTTTGCAGGGACAGGGCCGCAACCGCCAGGCCCCAGATCAGCACGGCAATCACAATGGCAGCACCTGGGCGGGATACCTGACGGCACCAGCCACTGGACAGGGCGGCCAGCGTGGCACCCACAGCCGGAGCGGCATACAGATAGCCGGTGGCGGTGGCGCCCATTTTCAGAATGGTGTCGCCCCACTCGGGCATCAGGGCCAAAGGCGTGGCCAGAATCAGGGCAGCCAGATCAATCAGCAACAGGGCGCGCAGCAAGGGGTGGCTGGCCACAAAACCAAGGCCATCACGCAGGGATTGGAAGGCGTTTTTCTGAGGCTGCTTGCCCGCTTGCGGAGGCAATGGCGGCAGAGCACGCAAGAGCAAAGGGGTGACGATGACACCGCACAGGACAATCACGTAGCAGAAAATCAGGCCGGGACCGGAGATCAACACGCCAGCCAGTGCGGGGCCGATAATACCGCCCAACTGCATGGCCAGACCGGACAGGGCGGCCGCAGCGGCCAGCTTGTCTCGACCGACCAGTGCCGGGGTAGCGGACATCATGGCCGGGACGCTGATCCCGCCTGCCGCACCACCAATGGCAGCGGCCACATAGATCAACCAGACCTGCGGGTTGGGCAGCAGCGTATTGAGCAGGAACAGCACCACGCTGATGATGTAGACACTGCGCGACCAGACCATCAGGCTGCGCCTGTCCATGCGGTCCGACAAGACACCGCCGGCAATCAGTGCCAGCACCATGGGGGTGGCCATGGATACATTCAGGAAAGCAACGGCCACACTGGATTTGGTCAGCTCATAAAGCTGCACGCTGGCAGCCACCATCAACATGCCGGTGACCAGCACCGTGGCGGCCCGAGCGAAGTAGGCAAAGCGGAATGCTCGACTTTCGATTAGTGGCGAGATATCCAGAAAGAAACGTCTTACAGACATGGCTTATACATCGAGTTCAGGTTGGGCTTGTGCCTGTTCGGCAAAAGCCATGGCCGAGTCCATCAGCGGGGCCATGATGGCCACGGCTTCAGTACCGGTCAAATGCGCGTGCAAGGAGGCAATGTCGTGCACATCCAACTGCCCTGTGTAGGGCTTCCACAAATCGGGATGCAATTGTGTGCCGGCGTGATCCAGCGCTGCGCGGAAATAAAGCATGGGGCCGTCATAGACGTGATGCTCGTACAGGCGCACCAGGCGGTTATTGTTTTCCACTACCTGAAATACGCTGTCCAGACGCGTGTCGGGCAACTCGGCCAGCGGGTGACCGCTGCGCTTGAGGAAGTCCACCACACCCTGACGGGTCAGGGAAACGTCGGGCAAGCTGTCTGGGTCGTGGCCCGCAATATGCAGCAGCGCCTTGTAGATGGCATTGGGCTCGGGGGCCGGTTCGTTACGCCACGCGTCGCTGGGATAGGCGTCCAGCAAGGACAACATGCCTACCAGTTGACCGCGACGACGCAGCTCCACGGCCATGGCCTGAGCAATAATGCCGCCCACGGACCAACCTGCCAGATGGTAGGGGCCTTGTGCTTGAACTTGCTCGATACGATCCACATACACCTTGGCCATGGCATCCAGGCTGCCATCCAGACCTAGCGAGGCGTCAGACAGCACACTGGCTTGCAAGCCATAAACAGCGCGGCCGGCAGGCAGGTGACGTGCCAGTGCCGCATAGCACCAGGACAAACCACCGGCCGGGTGAACCACAAACAGCGCGGGCTGATCGTTCGGCCCCGGACGCAAGGTGATGACGGCACCAAAACCATCGGCTGCCGCGCTGCCAGACTGATCCAGATGTTTGGCCAGACGGGCAATAGTGGGGTATTCAAAAATAGTGCCAATTGATACGGCCTGACCGCGTGCTTCACGCAGTATCAAGGCCAGTTTGGCAGCCAGCAGCGAGTGTCCGCCCAAGGCGAAGAAGTCGTCGTCGGCGTAAAACGTTTCGCTGCTTTCCAGTACGGTGGCGAAAGCAGCGGCAATTTGGTGCTGAGTGGCACCGTCCAGCGGCAAGCCTGCCGAGCGGGCCTGCAAGGCAGGAACGGGCAGCGCCTTGCGGTCCAGCTTGCCGTTGGCTGTCACCGGCAGGGCATCCAGGCTGATCCAGGCGCTGGGCACCATGTAGGACGGCAAGTGCTCGCCTACATAAGCGGCCAGCGTGTTGTCCGTGCACTGGCTGCCTGCTTGCGGTACCCAGTAAGCCACAATCGCCATTTGACCGGGTATGTCTTCACGGGCAATCACGGCTACGTGGGCCACATCGGGATGACGCGCCAGCAAGGCTTCAATTTCACCCAGCTCGATACGTTGACCGCGCAGTTTGATCTGGTGATCGGAGCGGCCCAGGAAAATAACCGCGCCATCTTCACGCCAGCGGGCCACATCGCCGGTGGCGTACATGCGGTCGCCATGCAGGGCGTAAGGGTCGGGCACAAAGCGTTCTTCAGTCAGGTCCGGGCGGCCCCAGTAGCCTTGTGCCAACTGTCGGCCAGCCAGGTAAAGATGACCGGCCACGCCGGGCGGTACAGGTTGTAACTGCTCGTCCAGAATGTACAGGGCGGTGTTCCATACGGGGAAACCGATGGGCACAGGCTGGGATTGGTCATCCCGCGACGCAGGCCAGTAGGACACGTCCACGGCGGCTTCGGTTGGGCCGTACAGATTGTGCAGTTCAGCATTCAGCAGGGAATGGAAGCGGTCGCGGGTAGCGGCCGACAGTTCTTCACCACTGCAAAACACCAGGCGCGGAGCCAGTCCACGAGCGGCAGGCTCATCCAGGAAGGCGCTGAGCATGGAGGGCACAAAGTGCAGCACTGTGATGCTTTGTTCGCGCATCAGGCGGGCAATATGAGCCGGATCGCGGTGCGCTTGTGGTGGGGCGACGACCAAGGTTGCACCTGACAGGAAGGGCAGGAAGAACTCCCACACCGACACGTCAAACGTGGCCGGGGTTTTCTGCAAAATTCGATCACCGGCACCAATGCTGTAGTGCGTTTGCATCCATACCAGACGATTGACGATGGCGTCGTGGTTAACCAGCACGCCTTTTGGGGTGCCGGTAGAGCCGGAGGTGTAGATCAGGTAGGAAGGATCGTGCGGACCGGCGGTGGCCCAGTCTGGCGCAGTGCAGGTTTGTTCAGGCTGCGGGACCAGCAAAGAGGCATTGAGCGTGCAACCGGGCTGGCCGACCAGCAGTCGCGGTTGAGCGGCCTGCAAGATGGTGTTCAGGCGATCGGCAGGCTGGTCCAGATCCAGCGGCAAGTAGGCAGCACCAGCACGGTGAATAGCCAGCAAGGACAGCACCAGCTCCAGCGAACGAGGCAGGGCCACGGCGACAATATCGCCGGTCTGCACACCGGCCAGACGCAGTTGCGCGGCCAGATTGGCGGTTTGTTCGTTGATCTGGGCGTAGCTGAGCTTCTTGCCCTCAAATTCCAGGCCACTTTGTTCCGGGTGAGCCTGCAACTGGGCGTGGATCAGCGCCCACAGCGTTGTTTCAGGAACCGGGTGAGCGGTCTGGTTGACGGTCTCAATCCAGTGGTGGTGTTCGGCATCCGTCAAGGTCGGCACGGCAGACAGGGTTTCAGCCTGCAAAGCGCGCAGCAGGAACTGCTCCAGACGGACCAGATGGGTTTGAATCTGTGCGTCGGTGTACAGACGCGGGTTGGCTTCCACTTCCAGACGCAAGCCACTGGCATCGGGTTGGGCGCGGAAGGTGAAGTTCAAGTCTTCCACGGGGCCAGCGCACAGCACGGTCTGGCTGGCGGTCAGGCCCGCTTGTTCGTAGGGTGCATCGAACGGCAGCACGTTGATGATGGGGCCGTGCAGGCGACGCATGCCACCTAGCAAACCCAGATCACGGCGCAGTTGTTCACTACGGTAGCGGCCATGACGACGTGCCTGACGCAGAGCCTTGGAAACTTGGATCAGGTACTGATTCAAGGGCTGGGATTCGTCGATCTGCAAACGCAGCGGAGCCACGTTCATGACGGTGGAGACGATACGGGCACTGATATGGCCCAGACGGCCCATCCAGGGCACGCCCACCGTGCATTCGTCCTGGCGGGTGTGACGGCGCACATAGGCGGCGGTCAGGCCCGTCAGAATGTCTGGCCAGCTGATGTCGCTGCGTTGTGCCAATGCTTGCAGGCTGGCTGTCAGTTCGGGCTTGACGGCGCTGCGTGCCAGCAGGAAATGATGATCGCTCAAAGCCTGGGATTCGCTCAGGCTTTGGGCGGGTTCTGCATCGCTTAATGTGTCCAGCCAGAACTGTCTGTCCTTGCTGCGGCGCTCGCTATTCCGATAGCTTTGATCGTCATCCTGCAAAAGGGTGAACGATTCCAGCGCATGCCCATGATCTTCACGGCCACTTAGCAGGGCCTTGTAGAGCTTGACCACTCGCGTCTCGATCAGTGCCATGCCATAGCCGTCAGCGGCCAGATGATGGATACGCTGATACCAAAGATGGTGCTTGGGCCCCAGTACAAACAGGATGTGTCGTGCCAGTGGCGCAACGGTTGGGTCCAGCGGTGTGCGCAGGTCTGCCATCAGCTGGGCTTGGGCTTGTTCGGCCCCGTCTGCGTGGGCAGACAGGTCCACAATTTCCAGTTGAATGGGCTCTTGCGGGCGCAGGTACTGGGCCGGGCCGTCGGGCGTGTCCACCATGCGCAAGGTCAAGGCATCGGCTTCGGTCAGCGTCAGATTGATGGCTTGCGCAAACAGCGCGGTGTCCAGCGCCGAATGGATATGCGTGCAGTGCCCGGTATTGAAAATCGGGTTGAGCGGGTCCAAACGCTGGGCGTACCACAGACCTTCTTGTGCTTCGGTCAGGGGGCGCAATGGCAGTTCGGAAGGGGAGCTAAACATAAGCGTGTTGCAGTAAGAAAATCAACGGCCGTTCTGTTGGGCGCGTTCGATCAGGGACCACCACTGGCCCAAGGTGACCACCGAGGCCATCTCGGAAAACTCGATAGGAGCGCCAGCTTCGCGCCAGCGGGTGGCCAGGGTCATGACGCGCATGGAGTCCAGACCCAGGTCGATCAGATTGTCATCATCCAGAATGTCCTGGGGGTCTTCATGCAACATGGCGGCAATATCTGCGCGCATGCGTTCCAGGGTAAGTGCAGTACTCATGATTATTCTTGCGTTGTGTTTTCGAGTTGTTCGCGCAGTTGGGCGCGCAATTCCTTGCGGCTGATCTTCAGGGCCGCAGTTTCCATGAAACGGTCCACAAACACGATTTGATCCGGCACTTTGAAGTCGGCCAGACCGCGGCTGCGTATCCATTTCTTCAGTTCAATCGCGCGGGGCTTGTCATCTTTGGGGATGATGAAAGCGCAGCTGCGCTCGCCCAGAAACTCGTCGGGCACCGATACCACGGCAGCATCAAAGACCTGCGGGTGAGCCAGCAGATGATCTTCAATTTCCTCGGCGGAGATTTTTTCGCCAGCGCGGTTGATGTGGTCAGTGGCACGACCCTGAACCATCAAGTAGCCTTCGGGCGTCATGCGTACCACGTCGCCTGTGCGATAGAAGCCGTCCTCGGTAAAGGAGCGGGCATTGGCCGCGGGGTTGTTGTGGTAGGCACGGATCGTGTAAGGACCCCGTGTCAGTAAATAGCCGGTTTCCCCAGGGGCGACCGGATTGCCGTTGTCGTCCACGATCAGGATTTCATCGTCCGGGCTGATGGGGCGGCCCTGTGTGTTGATGATGGTGTCCTCGGGATCGTCCAGGCGGGTGTAGTTCACCAGGCCTTCGGCCATGCCGAACACCTGCTGCAAGGTCACACCCAGAGTGGGACGTACACGCTTGGCCGCTTCGGCGTTCAATTTGGCACCGCCCACCTGGATTACTTTCAATGAATCCAGCTTGGCATCGGTCTTGGTGGCTGCATCCATCCACAGCATCAGCAGCGGGGGGACCAGACTGGTGTCGGTTACGCCTTCGCGCTCGATCAGCTCAAAGCAAACGTCCGGGCTGGGGGCGGGGCTCAGCACCACTTTGGCTCCGGCGTACAGTGCACCCAGAAAACCGGGTGAACTCATGGGGAAGTTGTGGGCAATGGGCAAAGCGCCCAGAAACACACTGTTCTCGTCCAGTCCGGCAATCTTGGCGCTCTCGCGCAAGGTGTAGATGTAGTCGTCGTGCGTGCGGGGGATCAGCTTGGACAAGCCGGTGCTGCCCCCCGAGATTTGCAGGAACGCCACTTCGGAAGGCTGGGCCGCCGATACGGGTACGTCTACATTGGCAGCGCTGCTTTGCAACTGGGCCAGGGACGTAAATTCTTGTGCGTCGCCCACGATGTAAACCTGCTCGACCTGCGGGCAGCGTTCACGCAGTTCGCGTACCAAAGGCAGGTAGTCAAAACCGGCATGAGCGTCCACACCAATATAGGCGCGCGCTTGAGCAGTATTGGCAAAGTGTTCGACTTCGGTGATGCGGTGCGCAGGCAGGACGTACACGGGCAAAAGACCGGCACGGAACAGGCCAAAGATCACACTGACAAACTCAGGGATGTTGGGCAGGTGCACCAGGACGCGGTCGCCCTTGCGCAGACCGGCTTGCAGCAGGCCCGCCGCGATCTGACTGGCGTACTGGTCCAGCGCGCCATAGGTCCAGCGCTGGGTGCCGCCAACAATGGCTTCGCGTTCCGGGTGGTTTTGCGCGCGCGTGCGCAGCAAAGCGCCAAAAGTTTCCCCTTGCCAGTGTCCAGCATCGCGGTATCGCTGGGCAAAAGCGTCAGGCCAAATTTGTTCAACAGGAATAGATTTCATCATGGTAATGAGAACTATTACATAAATAAGCAGGCTTGTCAGATTTACTCGTGCTCAGTCAGCTTGGTGTCAGGCAGTTGAGCGCTGTCCAAAAAGCTGACTGTCCACGGAGCAAAGGGGGTGTTCAGGCAGATGGCGGCGGCATAGTTTTCCACCGGCCGGTGACTGTGCACCACCAAACCTTGCAAGATGGGATGGGGGGATTGTACGGTGCATCCATGATCTGGGTGACCGTCCAAGGATAATTCTTGAGGCTGAATATGAAAACCCGTGCCTGCATGTTTCAGGGCGGCCTCTTTGCCACACCACAGCGCGTAGAAGTCCAGATCGCTCTTTAGCCAGGACCGCTCGGACGGCACACTGCAATGTTCGACCAGCCCTGCTTTGACGGGCAGGCGCATGGCCTCGATGTCTATGCCTATAGTTCGGTCGGCAATTCCAATCAGCACACGCTCGCCGCTGTGCGACAGGCTAAAGTGCAGATCGGCATCGTCCAGATCCAGCACGGGCTTGCCATGTTCCAGTTGGGTGATGGGAACGGCGCGTGGCGTGCAGCCCAGCAAGGGCGCCAGAAAATGGCGCAGCGCACCGTGGGCCAGCAGGCTTAAATGCTGGTCCGACTGCTGTCTGCGACGGGCAATCACCGCCAAGGTGTGGTCGGGAACCTGGTTTCGTAACCAGGATTCCATACCGTCGGGCAAGGGAAGCGACAAACTGTATACGGACAGCATGTCAAAGTCCCAGATGGCGTTGCAAAAGGGCGGCGTCCTGGCGCAGTTGCTCGGCAGGGCCGTCATACACCAGCTGACCATTACCCAATAACAAAGCGCGTTCGGCCAACTGCAGAGCCAGACTTAAATTCTGTTCGGCGATCAGTACGGTAATACCTTGCTCGTTCAGCGTTTGCAGCTGCGGCAACAAGGTGTCCTGAATCGTCATGGGAGCCAGGCCTTCGCTGGGTTCGTCCAGAACAATAATGGAGGACTGCGTCAGCAGCGCACGGGCCAGTGCCAGCAACTGTCGTTCGCCACCGCTCAAGGCGGAGCAGGAGGACTGGCGGCGTTCGTACAGGCGCGGCATGGCTTCGTAGATGCTGTTCAGCGTCCAACGATCATCCGAGCGCGGACGTCGTGCCAGCCCGGCCAAACGCAGGCTTTCCTGCACGGTCAGCGTTGGGAAACGGCCTCGGCCTTGGGGCACTAAAGCCATGCCCAGCAGGGCGATTTTGTGCGTGGGCCAACCTGCAATGTTTTTCCCGTGCACATTGATTTGTCCGCTCCACTGCGGGCCCATATTGAACAGGCAGTGCAGCAGGCTGGTTTTTCCGGCGCCGTTGCGGCCCAGCAGGGCCACACTTTGCCCGGCGGGGATATCCAGCGAAATTTCTTGCAGAATGTCGGCACGGTCGTAGCGTGCATGCAGGCCGGAGATGTTCAGCGCTGTGCTCATGCCGCCTCCAAAGCCAGTTCGCCCAGATAGGCCTGACGCGCGCCTTCGTGCTGGCGCACGGCGTCCGGGGTGTCGCAGGTCAACAAGCTGCCCGATGACAGCACGGCAATCCGGTCACATTCCTGGAAAACAATATCAATGTCATGGCTGATCAGCAGCACGGCACATTGGCCGCGCATGGCGTGGACCAATGCCATGACTTCACGCGATTCGGACTCGGACAGACCAGCGGTAGGCTCGTCCAGCAAGAGCACGCGGGGTTGCTGCGCCAGGGCGATCAGCAAATCCAGAATGCGCTGCTCTCCATAGGACAGGGATCGACCCAGCACATGGCCGCGGCCGGCCAGGGCGCTATGTTCCAGCAATGCTTCGGCTGCTTCTTGGCTGGCGGCGCGGGCGGCCTTGCGGCCCCACCAGTGGTAGGCGCAATCTTTTTTGATGCGCACGGCCAGAGCCAGGTTTTGCAGCAGGGTCAGTTCAGGAAAAATACGGCTGGTCTGAAAGCTGCGCACCATGCCTTGTTTGGCGCGTTCAATCGGGCCCAGACTGCGCAGGTCCTTGCCTTCCAGGAAGACCTGACCGCTGGAAGGAGAGGCCAGACCACTGATGATGTTGAACAGCGTGGTTTTACCTGCGCCGTTGGGGCCAATCAGCCCCAGGGTTTCGCCCGCACGCAGCTCCAGGCTGACGTCCGTCAGGATATCCAGACCGCCTACATGCAAGGCCAGTTCGCGAGTGCTTAATAAAACGCTCATGCAGACCTCTTGCGTCGTTCTGCCAGACCATTGGGCATGAACAGAACTGTCAGCACAAAGATCAAACCTACCAGTAACTGCCAACGATCCGTGTAGGAGCTCAGGTAGGTCTGGGCAAACAGATAGAAGGTGGCCCCAATAAATGCGCCGCGCCAGGTGCGTATGCCACCGATCACACCCATGATGATGAGCGTGGCCGAGAAGCTCCAATGCACTTGTTGCGGGCTGACGTACTGATTCGCAAAGGGATACAGGCCGCCAGCAGCACCTGCTACCGCACCTGCAATCATGAAGGTGTAAAGGCGGATACGCCATGCCTGATAACCCAGGGCGGCCATGCGCAAGGGCTGATCGCGCAGACCGGTCAAGGCCAGCCCGATTGGGGCGCGGCTGAAAGAACGCAGCAGCAACCAGCAGATGACCGCCAGCGCCAGGGCCAGAATCATCAGGGTGTAAGGGGCGCTCAAGGGCAGATCGCCCAGGCTCAGACGCGGGAAACCGCGCAGGCCATCGGCACCGCCCGTGACATCACGCCAGCGAAATGCAACTTCCCAGATCAATTGCCCGGCGACCAGCGTAGCCACCATGAAAAACAGCTCGGAACTGCGCAGGCTGATCAGCGCCATCAATATGGACAACAGAGTGCCCGCCCCAATGCCCACCAGCAGCATCAGCGGCAGGGACGCGCCCCAATACTGGCTGCTGACAGCGGTGGCATAGGCGGCAAAGCCAAAGACGGCACCGTGGCCCAGGGATACCAGACCGCCGTAACCTATCAGGAGATTGACGCTAAGGACTGCGCAAGCAATCAGCAGGGCTTCGGTGCCAAAGCGCCACAAGAAGGCGTCGCCCCAGAAATAGCTGCTCAGCAAGACCAGGCAAGCCAGAGCAGGCCAAAGTCCAGTGCGCAGCAGGCAGGTGTTGAGCTTGTTCATTTAAACCTGACGCGTAGCGGATTTGCTCAAGCCATTGGGCCAGCAAAGCAGAAGGCCCAGCATGACGGCCAGGGTGGCGGCATTGGCAAAGGCTGGAACCCAGACGCGGGCAAAGGTGGTGACGAAACCCAGAATCAGCGCGCACAGCAAGGTGCCGCGTACCGAGTTCAAGCCGCCAATGACCACCACCAGCAAGGCCAGCAAGAGGATTTCTTCATCCAGTCCGGGGTAAACCGACAGCATGCCAGCGCCCAGGGCGCCGCCCAAACCGGCCAGGCCGGCGGCCAGCGCCATGCCGATGGCAAACAGGCGACGCGAGTTCAAGCCCAGGGTCTCGACAATCTGGGCGTCCTGCACGCAAGCGCGAATGGCGGCACCCCACAGGGTGCGATCCAGCAGGAACCAGAACAGCAAGGCCAGCGTCAGGCCGGTGACGATCAGGAACAGACGATAGGTGGGGAAGGGCAGGCCCATGATCCACACGCCGCCACGCAGCACTTGCGGCAGCATGGGCGAGAGCGTGTCGGCGCTGAAGCCCCAGCGCATCAAATCCGCCAGAATGACGGACAGGCCGTAGGTCAGCAGCACCTGCATCAAGTGGGTGCGCTGGTAGAACTGGCGAAAGGGGAAGCGGTCCAGCAACAGGCCCATCAGCCCGCACAGTGCGAAAGCGGCGGGAAAGGCCAGCCACCAGGGCGCGCCGGATGCCAGCCACTGGACGCTGATATAGCCGCCCAGCAGGAAAAAAGAGCCGTGTGTCAGGTTGATGAAGTTCATCAGGCTGAGCACTAAAGACAGCCCCAGCCCCGCCAACATCAGCAGTGCTGAGAAGGACAGGGCATTGAGGATTTGAAGCAGAAAATAAGACAAGGTGGAGCTCAAGAACGCGGGCCGGGGTCCTGGATACGCTGGTAAGTGTGGACCACCGTGTTAAAGGGGCGACCTTGCGCGTCTTTCTCCACCCGGTTGACGTAAATATCCAGAATGGACTGGTTATTGCGCGGGTCAAAAGCCATGGGGCCAAAGGCGGTGTTGATAGGCTTGTCCAGCAGGGCCTGTTTGAAGGCCGCCTTGTTGGACAGATCACCCTTGACCGCATCCAGACCGGCCTTGATGACCTGGCCGGTCACGTAACCGGAGGTGCTGGCTTCGCCGGGCAAACGGCCACGGCTGGCCTGGTAAGCAGCCACAAAGTCCTGGGCAGCCGGAGCGCCGGGCGATTGGTGGAAGGTACTGACGCCCCCCAAAGCAGCTTCGCCCACAGCGGTAATCACGTCTTCCTGATCGAACAGGGCACCGGGGCCCACGATCTGGATCTTGCCGTGCAGTTGGTAGTCCTGCATTTGCTGGTGGAAACGCACAGCGTCGGCACCGGCCAGGAAGGTGTAGACAAACTTGGGGTTGCTGGCAGCCAGATTCATCAGGATGGGCGCGAAGTCGGGCGTACCCAGGGGCGTCCAGATGCGCTCACCCAGCGTGCCGCCTTGTTCCTGATAAGTATTGGCGAAGTCTTCAATGTATTCGCGGCCAGCGGTGTAGTCCGAACCCAGCGTGATGCCGCCGGATTTTTCAATGTGCTCGAAGGCCCACAAGGCGCCGGTGTGGCCCAGCATCCAGCTGGTTTTGGTGGGGCGGAATACGTAGGGGCTGGCTGCTTCACGAGCCAGGCCATTGGCAGCGGCATTGGAAATGAAGGTAGGCAGTTGCGCATCGTGCACGATGTCACGAATGGCCAGTGCGATATTGGCGCTGATGACACCGCCCAGAACGTCGATCTTGTCGCGCTCGATCAGCTTGCGCACTTTACGGATGGCTTCGTCCGGTTTGCCGTGGTCGTCTTCTACCAGCAACTGCACCTTGCGCCCGCCCATCTCGTAATTGCACTGTTGCAGCATCAACTCCAGACCGGCGCGCATGCTTTCGCCCAAGGAGGCGAAGGGGCCGGACAAGGATGTCAGCAGGGCAATTTTCAGGGGACCGTCTTGGGCGCGAAGCAGGCGGGGAACGCCAAACAGCAAAGGGCTGGCTGCGGCAGCCAGCAAAAGCTGGCGACGTCCAGCACGGGTAGGGGAGAGAGTCACGAGATCTTATTTTCCGTAAGAAAGCCAAGCTTGCCTGGCAGGACATCTCAGGCAGGAGGCTGCGCTACTAAATGTTAATCATTATCATTTTATGGTCTTTCCTGACGTAAATAAAGGCTCATACCCTTGAATGTCCATTTCATGCGTGGGTCTTTAAAAGCAACGCGCCCCGATTGGGGGCGGATTCAGGGTGACAACGGCATGAAAACGGTCACACGGACGCTTTATAAAAAGGCACAGGGCGGGCTATTTAGCGCGCATCTCCATTGATATTGGCGCGAATGCGGTTCAGGAACTGGCGCAACTGGGTCAGTTCTTCCGCCGAAAAGCCCTGGATGGCGCGGTGATGAATGTCCAGAGCCGCGGGCAGAACACGCAGAAAGTGCTGGCGACCTTGCTCATGCAGATGGATCAGTACACGGCGCTGGTCCAGCGGGTCGGGCTGGCGGGACAGGTGGCCCGCGTTTTCCATTACCACCAGGGCGCGCGACAAGGTGGTTTGATCCACGTCGGTATATTGCGCCAGGGTACTGACGCCCAGGCCATCGGTTTCGTTCAGAAAAGCCAGCACACGCCAGTGCAGCAGGGTCAGTTCATGGCTGCGCAGCAAGGTTTGAAAGTCAGCATTTAAGGCCGAGGTGCTGCGATTGAGCAGATAGGGGATAAACGTATCGTGCCCGGTATAGGCGTCAGTCAGAGTACGGCTGGCCATAGTGAAGCGGCTTCCTTGATGCAAAAAAAGCAGGCTACTCGTTCAGAGTGATTGAGTGAGCCTGCGAAAGCCCGGCCAGCGCTGCCATTGGCCGGGCAAGTGGTTGGTTCAGTATCAGTTCGTATGATCCACTTTGCGCTGCAAAGCGGCAATCGTCAGGTTCAGTGTGAAGCCCAGCACACAGATCCAGACCAAGGGTACAAACATATCAATCGTGCGGTAGCTGCGTGCGGCGGCGGTCAGCATATGGCCCAGACCGTCGGTGGAGGCAATCATCTCGGCCAGAAAGACCACCACGCAGGCAATGACGCCTGCCACCCGTACACCGGCCAGCACGGTCGGGCTGATGGCGGGCAAAATGATTTTCCACAGGCAGGCGCTGCGAGATGTCCCGGCGGCACGTGCCGACCAGATCAGCTTGCGGTCCACCGTTTGCGCAGCCACCCAACTGGCCATCAGCACAGGGAAAATCGCATCCGAGACCACCAGAGCGATTTTCGATGAGCTTTCAAACCCCATGATCAGGATCAGTGCCGGGTAAAGGGCGATCTTGGGGATAGGGGCCAGCAGACGGATCAGGGCATCCAGCAGAAACGAGCTCCAGCGCGTCAGCTGTGCAATCAGCGCCAGGGCCACACCGGCCACACAGGCAATCAGCAAACCGCTGATCAGGCGGTAGACGGTGATGCCCAGGTTCTGCCAGAAGTCCGCCTGACCGGCCAGCTCCAATACACGCATCAGAATGGAAGAGGGGGCAGGCAGCAACTGCGGGCTGACCCAGCCCGAGCGGGTGCACAGCTCCCAGACAATCAGCATCAGGGCCGGACTGATGCATAAAGACAGTCCCGACAAATCCCGGCGTTTGGCCGGGCGGGTTGGAGTAGAACGCATAGCTTGTCCCGGTGAGGCTAAGGTTTTGGTGGTCATAGCGTCATCCTTTGTCCATCAGGCTCTGGGTCGAGTCATGCCAGTGTGTGCAGCGTTTGCGGACAAACTCGAACAGCGCATCGCAGGCAATGCCCAGCACGGCCAGCAGCATGATGACGGCATACACCGTGGAGTACTGCGCCATATCCATGGAGGTGAACAGCAGATTGCCTATACCTTCCTGACGCGCAATCATCTCGGAGGACACCATCACGATCAGGGCCATGACCACCCCGACCCGGCAGCCAATCATGACTTCCGGCAAGGAGGCGGGCAGAACAATTTTGCCCAGACGGGCAATGGGCCCCATGCCCATGGACTGGGCGACCCAGATCAGCTTGGGCTCGATGCGGGTTGCGCCGTGATAGCTGTGATAGAGCAAAGGCAGGGACACGCCCAGCGCAATAACCAGGATCTTGGAGAAATCCCCCAGACCGAACCACAGCATCAAGATCGGCATCAAGGCCGCTTTGGGCATGGGATAGGCCAGGGCCACCAGAGGATAGAAAGCGGTATAGACCAGGCGGCTGCGGCCCATGGCCAAACCCAGGGGGACGGCCACGACCAGTGCCAGGGCATAACCGGCAAACATGCGGCCAACCGACTGCAGGATTGCCGACCAGGCCATCGGGTCGCTGATCAGGGCAGGCAGTTCGCCCAAGGCCGCCCAAGGGCTGGGGAAGGAATCCAGCCCTACCCAACGGGCCAGCCCTGCCCAGGCCAGCAGCACCAGAATGGCCGCCATGACCAAGGAGGCCCAGCGATGTTCATACCAGTGCTGTGGCGTCATGGGTGGGCCTCCGCCATCAAGGATTGCTCCAGACGAATAATGGTTTCCTGATAGACCGGATTGCGCAGCAGCTCGCTACGGACGCGGGGGCGGGGCAGATCAATCTCCACTACCTCCTTGATGCGGCCGGGCGAGCCAGTCATGACAATCACGGTATCGGACAGGAAGACGGCCTCGTCCACGCCGTGCGTCACAAAGACCACGGTGTTGCGTAACTGCTCCCACAAGCTGAGCAGTTCCGTTTGCAGGGTGACGCGCGTGTGGGCATCCAGCGCCCCGAAGGGCTCGTCCATCAGCAGGATGTCCGGCTCATAGGCCAGGGTGCGGGCGATGGCCGCACGCTGACGCATACCGCCGGACAGTTCACGTGGATAGAAGGAGGCGTAAGGCCCCAGCTTGACCTTGTCCAGCCATTCGCTGGCGCGCTGTTCGGCCTGGTCCTTGGGCATGCCTTGTTCGCGCATGCCGTAGGCCACGTTTCCCAGCACGGTTTTCCAGGGGAACAGGGCGTACTCCTGAAACACCGGGCCCCTGTCTGGACCTGGGCCGGTAATGGGCTTGCCCTTGACGCGGATCTGGCCGCTGGAGCAGGACTCAAAGCCCCCTAACATATAGAGCAGGGTGCTTTTGCCGCAACCGCTGGGTCCCAGAATAGACACGAATCGCCCTGCCGGAATGTTCAGGGCGATGTCTTGCAGGGCCGTATGGCTGCGGCCCTGCCGGGTGTTAAAGGTTTTACCGACACCATCCAGTTCAATCATGGTGTTGCCTCGCGTAAATCAGCCCGATAAAAGTCCTGCACGTTCAAGGCTTTTTTCAGGAAACCCGCCTTGTGATAGCGGTCGTAGGTGCCCTGGATGGATTCCAGATTAGGCTGCATGTCCGGGACGCGGGCAAAGTCCTTGTCGGTGAACAGGTACTGGGCCAGCAAGTCCTTGGGCGCACGGGTAATTTGTGCGGTGACTTCTACGGCCAGTGCAGGATCTTTGCTGAGCATGCCCATGGCTGTTTTCAAGTCCTGCACATAGGCGCGCACCACTTCGGGATTGGCGTCGCTATAGGATTTGCTGCAGGCTTCGAAAATCTGTACGGATGGGCTGGCCACTTCGGACAGGGAGAACAGTTTGCGTAAACCGCCTTTCTTCTCGTTCAGCAGGGCAAAGGGCTGGGCCATGGGACCGGCATCAATGCGGCCACTGCGAATGGCGTCGGCCGCAGGGGGAAAGCCGGTTTCGACGATTTTCACGTCCTTGTCCGGGTCGATACCGTTTTGGCGCAGCCACAGCAGCATGTCGAAGTACACACCGGCTCCATAAGCATTGGTGCCAATGACCTTGCCTTTCAGGTCCGCCGCGGTCTTGATCGGGCTGTCTTCCTTCACGGCCCAGTAGACGGAGAAGTGATCATCGTCCGAGTGCACGTGCTGGGCCACGATATAGGCTTCCAGACCGCTTTCAATAGCGCCATTGGCCAGAGACATGGGGGCCATGGTGGAGCATTCCAGAACGCCAGCACGCATGGCTTGCACCATGGGCGAAGTGCCCTGGAACTGAGTCCACTGGATTTGATATTTCTTGCCCAGTTGCGGGAACAGCTCGGGGCGCTTGGCCATCAGGTATTTGGCTTCCTCGCCCGGAATGGTCCAGCCTACCCGCAAGGTGGGGACTTCCTGAGCCTGGCTCAGACCGTGACAGCTCATCAGGGCAAACAGCAACGCAGCGGTTTTCTTCATCGCAGGGCCGTCCCAAGATGAAGAGCGCCCTCTTGGAGGGCAGCAAGACGAAGGCGCAGCGTGGGAGTCTTTTTTCATTCCTGTGTCTCCTTGGCAAGGTGTTCGGCGCGGGCAGGGGCCAGGCCGATGTGATCCAGCATTCCCAGTACGCGGGCCAGCACGTCGCGTCGATACGCTTGTTGCTGGTCCACCGGGTATTCGTGAAAGCCTTGTCCGCTGCGCAGACCGTTGCGTCCACTTTCCATATAACGGGTGATGATGTCGGGTACGGCGTAGCGTTCCGGGTCCAGGTTCTGCGACAGGTATTGCCCGGCGTGATACAGAATGTCGTTGCCGCCGTAGTCGATGAACTCCAGCACGCCGATGCTGGCAAAGCGGAAACCCAGGCCGTAGCGGGTGGCCTTATCAATATCGGCTGCGCTGGCTACGCCTTCCTCAACCATGCGAGCGGCCTCGTTCATGATCAGGGTTTGCAGGCGTGGAACGATGAAACCGGGGTGGCAACCACAGACCACAGGCACTTTGCCGATGGATTCCAGATTGCTTTGCAGACGGCTCAAGGTCTGCTCGCTGGTGCCGGGGTGGGCACTGATTTCGACCAGTGGAATCAGGAATGCCGGGTTAAGCCAATGTGCGTTCAGGAAACGCTCCGGATGGCTCAACATGGGGGCCAGATCCGAGGCCAGCATGGTGGAAGTGGTGGAGGCGATCAGCGCATCGGGCCGGGCCAGTTCACCGATACGTCCCAGGGCGTCGGTCTTGGCTTCTTGTGTTTCGGGCACGCCTTCATAAATCAGATCGGCCTGGCCCAGCACTTGCGCCGCTGCGCTCAAGGGGGCGACGCTGATGCAGGCCAGATGGTCGTCGATCTGTTCGGTGGCGAACATGCCCAGGTCGGCCAGTTGTTCCAGCGTGGCACGCAATTCCTGGCGTATTTCGGCTTCCAGACGGGCACTATCAGCAGGCTGACGGGGTTTGAAATCCAGTAAGGTCACGGCTTGGCCGCGCAGCGCATAGGCCAGGGCGATGCCCCGCCCCATGCGACCTGCGCCCACCGCAACGATACGTTTGATCGGGGCGGGCGCGTTCATCAGGCTCTCCCGGCTTGCAACATCTCTTGCAGTTGCTCGCGGCTCATCGTGTCCAGACCCAGGCTGGCCAGTGTGCGTTGGCCCTGGCGCAAATCTTCACCCACGATGGCACCGGCAATCGCCAGCAAGCCTTTGGTGACGGGAGCATCTACACCGGCCCAGTCGGCTACCGATGCAAAGAAGGCCAGACCCAGCATGGTGTCTTCACGCATGTAACGGTGTTCGTGCAGGTCGATCTTCTCGCGCCAGTCGCCGCTTTTCACCAGCTTGGAGTGCGAGGAACGGTCGCCATACATCCACTGGTCGTTTTCGTAGTGGTCGGACAGGGGGAAGTGCGGGGCACCGTAGCCCAGCGCTTCACGAATGCGCATGCGTTCGTTGTCCAACTGCGTGGTCACGGCACGTACCGAGGGCTGAGTGCCTTCGTTATGAATATCCCAGGCCGGAAAGTGCTCCAGCGGGCCTGCGTTCATCATGATCAGCGGTGGGTGGATAATGGGGCCGGCATTCATCAGGGCGCCGGACAGGGCATCTTCGCAGCGCTCCACGCTGGGGAACACTTTGCCAATCACCTCCAGGGCGTGGTCGGTATTGCGCGCGGGGTACACGCCGGTAGGCAGGCGGGTGGCGCGGGTGGTGATGTTGATCACGGTATCCCCATGTTTGCGGGCCAGCCAGGGCAGGGTGCCGGTTTCGGCCCAGCTGACATCGGCCTTGTTGCCGGTGCCGCGCACGATCTCGCTCATGATGAAGGAGCCAAAGGTGCCTGGGGGGAGAAATACGACCTGGCCGTCTGTCAGGTGCGGAGCCATGACGCGGGCAATATCGGTTTGGGCAATGGCGGGCGAAGGAATCAGTACCAGATCGGCACCGGCGATGGCCTCGCCAATATCAGCGCAGACTTTGGCAATGGGGATTTCGCGCTCGCCTGCTTCGTCTTTCAAGGTCATGACTGGACGGTCCAGCAAAGGCTGCAACTGGGCCGTATCACGACGCCATAAACGGACCTCGTGGCCCTGTTCGCTCAAGTCTGCCGCTGCTGCGTAACAACCGTGCCCGCCACCTAATACCGCTACCTTCATGTTTGTCTCCAATCTCTTTTTTTGATTTCTATGCACTTGCATATAAATACAGACTAAAAGAAGTTGAGACCTAAAACAAGAGGACGAATGGGGGGAGTTACCCTAGGGCGGGAAAACTTGGATATGAAGTGAAAAGGCGCGTCATGCGCGCCGGGAGAACACGGCTAAGCCGCGCCACAAGCCAGTTCCAGGGCACGCAAGGTGGCTTGTGCCAGAACGTGGCCGTGGCCGGCTCCGGGCAGAACATGCAGATTCGCCTGCATGCCTTGGGCTTGCAAGTGCGCTTGGAGTTTTTGCATGGTGGGCAGGGTAGGCACACCATTTTTGCGTCCTTCCGGGCCCGCTGCCTGAGCGCTAAGCGGATACCAGGCCTCGGAGGCACCGGCCAGAATATCTACCAGTACCGGCTTGTCTACCCGCTCCAGCAAGGTCCAGATCAGGGGATCACGCCACCACAAGGAAGGGCTGGCGCACAGGTAGTGCTGAATGGGCAGGCTTTGCCGGCTAAGGGCATACAGCACAAACAGACCAGCGTAGGAGTGGCCGTACAGGCTGATGCGCGAACGGGTCAGCGCAGGCTCCATGCTTTGGGCCAAGGCTAGCGCCATACGCACTTGTTCGATCATGGCAGGAGCGCCACCCGCCTGCCATTGGGGGACGCGTGGGTCTTCCCATAGAGTGCCGTCCGGGCTGGGCGGGGTGTAATCCAGAGCGCGATAACGTGTGATCTGATCGCGCTCGCCTTGGTAACCCAGCGACAGAATCGCGCAGTGCTGCAAGGCGGGGTGGCCGCTTTCTTCCAGCAAGGGCAAGGTCCACTGACCATCGAGCAGGCACAGCAAAGGCAGGGGGCCTTGTTCTGGCTTGCTGTCTGGCAGGCGTAGCAAGACGTGATGGGGATGGCCGCCCGCAGGCGGCAGTTCCAGTGGAATCAGGCGTGACATGAAGGCTTAGAGGGCGGACTTCAAATCAATCATGTAGGTGCCTTCCATCGGCACGGTCAGGAAGCGCTGGTTCACTTCTTCCAGTGTTTTCAGAGCCGAGACGCCCTGGAAGCGGTCGGGGTGAATCCAGGCGGCCAGTGCTTCGATAAAGATCATGTGCAAAGGTGAATCGTTGAAGGCATGCCAGATGCCGTGGCTATTGCCGCTGCGCACGGCTGGCAGGGCTTGCAGACGATTGCCGTCAATAATGGCTTGCAGGCTTTTACGAGCCTGGTCTTCGCTGACGCCTGTGCCAATAGCCAATCCGCCGGAGGTGGTGCGCTTGCCTGCGCCTGTGCCCGTAGCCACATAGACCACAGGCGCGCGGGAATTGATGTATTCAAAATTCAGCTTGCCGGTGGAGCTTTTCAGGACATCCGCGCCAATATTGTGGCCGCCTGCATAGCTGATCATGTCGTTAAAGGTGCCTGCGCCAGGCGAGTTGCAGCAGTCCGTGCTGCCTGCATGGGCATGCACAAAAACGGGCGGATGATCTTCCTTGGGCAGATCGGCCAGTCGCTGGGCAACGCCCTGCATGTGTTCTTCGTAGAACTGGATGAACTCGTCGGTACGTTCTTTCTCACCCACGGCGTAGCCCAATGCGCGCAGGCTGGGTACGGTGTTCTCCAGCGGGTTCACAAAGAAGTCGATCACAATGACGGGCACTTTGGCGGCAGTCAGGCGCTGGATCAGGGCCGAGTCGCGTGTGTCCTGACCGGGAGTCAGGCCCGCAAAGGCAGCCGTCAGCACGACCAGATCCGGACGCAGGGCCAGGGCCTGTTCGATCGAGAAGGTATCTGCCGTATGGCGACCCACAATAGGGATACTGGCCAGTTGCGGGTAGCGCTTCAGATAGGTCTCGTACTCGTTGGAGAAGGAGGTTTTGAACTCGTCCGACCAGCCTGCAATCAGGTTTGCTGGCTCGGGGTGGACCAAAGCCAGTACCGGGAAGTGACGTGCCTGAGTCAGCACAATGCGTTTGGCGGGGCCAGGCAGGGTAACGGTACGACCCATGGCATCAGTAACTTCGATGGGCTGGGCCTGCACGCCCAAAGGCAAGAGCAAGGTCAGCGACAGCAGCAGGTGGCGCAGGATGTTCATGGGTTCTCCGAAGGTCACAGCACAGGCTCTTGCAGCCCGTCGATAATGATTTGCAAGGTGCCCTGCGAGCAGCTTTCCACGCGGGCACGGACGCCATAAGCCTGGGCCAGCGAGTTGGGGGTAATCACCTTGGCTGGCTCGCCTTGCGCTAGCAGACCACCGCCTTCAATCATCAGGGCATAGTCACTATGGCGCAGAGCTACGTTCAGGTCATGCAGCACGATCAGGGTGATTAGATTGTTGTCGTGGGTTTCCTGGGCCAGCAAGTCCATCACGTGGAATTGATAGTTCAGGTCCAGAGCAGACAAGGGTTCATCCAGCAGTAGCAGTTTGGGCTTGCGTATCAGGGCTTGTGCCAGTCCCACCAGCTGTTTCTGGCCGCCCGAAAGCTGGTCCAGATAGTGCATGGACAAGTGTGCAATGCCCAGGCGTTGCAGGATGTGCATGATGTGCTCATGATCCACATCGCGGGCGTGGCCACCAGGGGCCGAGGCATTGGCCGCCACCAGTACGGATTCAAACACACGCAGGTGGACCGAGGCGGGCAGGGATTGGGGCAGGTACACCACTTTTTGGGCGCGCTGCTCGAAGCTGACGCCGCTCAGCTCCTGACCGTCCAGCAGGATCTCGCCGGTGGTGGGCTTGAGCAGCCCCGCCAGGGACTTGAGCAGAGTGGATTTGCCGCTACCATTGGGGCCCAGCAAAGCCACCAGCTGACCGGGCTGCAAAGGCTCGATGGTCAACTTGGACAGAATTTCGCGTTTGCCGTAAGACAGGCTCAGATCGTGGACTTCAAGCATGGTTCACTTTATTTGGCGTCGCAGCACAACGCCCAGGAAGAAGGGCACACCCACCAGCGAGGTGACAATGCCGACCGGAATAATGATGCCGGGCACAATGTTTTTCGAGGCAATCGAGGCCAGAGACAGAATCACCCCACCCACCAAGGCACTGCCGGGCAGGTAGAAACGGTGGTCTTCACCAAATAGGCGGCGGGCAATATGCGGCGCAATCAGGCCCACAAAGCCGATGGTGCCCACAAAGGATACGGCCAGTGCGGCCAGCAAGCTGATACGCAGCAAGGACACCAGGCGCAGGCGTGAGACATTGATACCAAAGCTGGTGGCGCGGTCTTCACCCAGACGCAGGGCGGTCAGTTTCCAGGTATCACGCAGCGACAGCGGCAGAATCAGCGCAAACACCGCCAGCATGATGCCGACCTTGCCCCAGGAGGAGCGCGACAGGCTGCCCATGGTCCAGAACACCAGCCCTTGCAGGGCTTCGGCGCTGGCCACAAACTGCACCAGCGAAACCAGTGCATTGAAGGAGAACACCAGCGCAATGCCAAACAGCACCAGATTGGCGGTGCTCATGGCGCCCCAGCGGGCGACCGCGTCCAGCAGCATGGCGGACAGCAGGGCGAAAATAAAGGCATTGGCGGCAATGGTCCAGGCTTGCGGAATGCCGGGAATCGACAGGTCCAGCACAATGGCCAGGGACGCGCCAAACGCCGCTGCCGAGGAAATCCCCAAGGTAAAGGGGCTGGCCAGTGGGTTATTCAGAATGGTCTGCATTTCCGCACCGGACAGGCCGAGTGCCAAACCAATGGCCATGGCCATCAAGGCATAAGGCAGGCGGATTTCCCAGACGATAACGCGGGTGGTCGGGTCGGACTGTTCCGGGTTGAACAGCGCATGGCTCAGTTCTCCCAGGCTAAGACCTGAGGGCCCCAACATGAAGTCGGCCACAATCGAGGCCAGAATCACAAGAACCAGGGCCCCAACCAGGAGCCAGCGACGTCTGAGGATGTGTTGATAGTCGGCCAGCGCAGGAGCCGGAACAGCAGATGTGGACATTAAGTGTCTGAATGATAACCGTTTACATAGAAAGAAAGTATAGTTCATCAGCCGGGCTTTGGCGTCCTTACCGCGATTCTTTTATGCAGCTTGAACATTTGGATTTTCTTTCCCCATTGGGCCGACAGTATCGTCTGACTTTGGCCTGGCCGGACGTGCCAGCGCCTGCGCAGGGCTGGCCATTGCTGTGTGTGCTTGATCTACCGCAATTTGAAGCGGTGTTGGCCACCTGTGAAAAGCAGGCTCCACACGCCTGTGCCGTGCTGGGGATAGGTTATGGCGCGGAGGTCTGGCGCGATCAGGACTTCACCCCCGCGCTCAATGGAGAAGCGGGCCACGCGCCAGATTTTCTGGCCATGATGCAGGACGTTTTCTTGCCCTGGGCCTACGCACAGGCGCCTTTGAATGCGCAGCGGCGTTTGCTCTGCGGCCATTCCCTGGGTGGCCTGTTTGCCTTGCATCTGCTGTATCAACAGCCAGAATTGTTCGATGCACTGGTGGTGTCCAGCCCCTCGGTCTGGTGGGGGGAGGGCTATCTGGCTCGACTGCTGGCCCAACCCTTGCCCAAAGCCGCTATGACGATGCCCGTACAGTTCTCCGTTGGCGAGTTCGAGCAAAGCCTGGGCCCGGCAGAAGAAGCCATGCCTGAGGACAAGCGCGAGCTGCGTCGTTTACGTTTGCAAGAGCGCCGCATGGTGGATGGCACCCGCGAACTGGCGCAGGCTTTGGCGCAGCAACAAGGTGGTGAGCCGCGTTTTCGCATCGTGCCGGGTTGTAATCACAGCCAGTCCGGTTTGGCTGCTTTGCCGCAAGCTTGTCTGGAATGGTTGGCTGAGTAGTCCTGTGTCTTCTTGCCCACAAAGACGTGCAGCACGGTGATTGCCTGTATCCTCTGAACGTCCCCGAGCAGACCCGTATAATGCTGCTCATGCTTGCTTGAACCGGCTTGTCTGCCTTTCTCGTTCTCTTCTTCCCGTATTTTCAGGTCCCCGCCCTATGGCTGCGCGTCGCGCTTCGTCTGTTTCCGATTCTCCCGTTCCCACTCAAGCGGGCTTGCTGCTCCATCCTCAATGGCTGGATTACCCTCGTCTGGAAGGTGTGGCTCGTCAGGTCGCCAAGAAAGCGCGTTTTCAGTACCGGGCAGGCATACGGCGCGTGTGGCTGAAAGCCTGGCGCTTGCCGCAGGACGCCGCCTTTTTCAATCAGATCATCGCTGCCGAACTGGGTTTGAAGGATGCGGACCAGCGTTTACAGTCCCAAGGTGTGCCCGAGGTCGTGATTCGTACCCTGCGCCTGCTGTATCAAATGAGCGTGGACAAGCTGGAAGCGGATATTTATGAAGCCTTGCGTGAGCAACTGCTTGAACAGCGCGCTCAATTGGCCGGAGCGATAGCCTCCCAGTCCTTGCCTTTAAGCGAGAACTGGCCCGAAGCCGAGCGCGGCCCGCGCTTGCAGGCTTTGGTGCAGGCCTGGCAGTCCATGCCTTTGGCGCAGACCTATTTGTGGCAGTTACAGGCCGAACAGCGCGATCGCGAGCAACGCAGTCAGCGCTGGGAGCAGGCCCAAAAAGAACGTGAACAAGCGCGTCAAAAAGAACAAAACGATAAACAGCGCAAGTTCAATCAGGCCCAGGAGCGTTTGACAGCTTGGCTGAAAGAGCAAGGTTGCGAGCCGCAACGCATCACCCTGGAGGCCTTCGAGGGCCTGCAAGCCGGGGAACCTGCCCATTGGTTCATGACCGTGTATGGCCGCAATGCCAGTGCCGCTGTCTTGACCCAGGAGTTCAAGCTGGATGCCGAGCAGCAGGAGTTTTTGCTGCAGGCTCAAGCCCAACGCCAGGAGCGTCAGAGAGAGCAACGACAGCAGCGTTGGGCTTGGGAGCAGGAGTGCATAGGGTCGGAAGAAACGATGGCCTTGCTGGGCATTACTCGTCAGGAATACGAGCTATGGCTGGCTGATCGCCGTTTGCCCAGTACCAAACTGGAAGTGCGTGGCGGAGCCGCTGGCGGCCGTGACCGTGTTGCCCATCACCCGGATTTATTGGCAGCGATTGATCAAAGCCAGATTGAGCAATGGCGCGAGCAATACGCCAGCAGCTTGAGCAATCGTGAACGTGCGCAGTACCAGCGAGCGGCTGACCGTGCGCGTACACAATGGCGTCAGCAACAAGTGCTGAACCAGATCAAGAAGCAAGAAGCGTGCGATTACGAAATTGACCCGGAAGATCCATTGCGCCTGTGGTGGCACAAGGATTTGTGGCTGGCGGTGAATGTGCCCGTAGCGGGCGAGCGTCAGCACTGGCGCGCCAATGTTCGTATGCAGGCCGCCGTGCCTTTGCCACGTACCGGCTCGGAACTGGACCGACTGCCTGCCCGCGTCACGGTCTTGTTCAATGCAGCGGCTCAAAACCGCTTGTCCCAACGTCTGGAAGATTCGCTGGATGCATTTTTGCAAACCCAGCGCCCCCTGATTGATGGCTCGTCCTTTCTGGAACTGGCCAAAGCCTTGCGCATGGCTCTGGAAGAGGGCATCGAGCAAAAGGAAATCGAGGCCGGGGATTTTGAAAAGCGTCTGCTCAATGGCCCGGTGCGCCGCATTCTGGAAAGTGTGGAGCAACAGCGTGCCCAGGACTTGATGCGCCTGGGTGACTTCCCGGAAATGTTCAGCCTGGCCCGAGGCATCCGCCGCCATCTGGTGTTCCGTTTGGGCCCGACCAATTCGGGCAAGACGCACGAGGCCCTGGAAGCCCTGATGGAAGCCCGATCCGGCGTATATCTGGCTCCGCTGCGACTGCTGGCCATGGAGGTGCGTGATCGTCTGATGAACGCGGGCATCCCCTGCAATCTGGTTACGGGCGAAGAGCGCGTGATGGTGCCCGGTGCCCAGCACACTGCCTGCACGGTCGAGATGATGGACCCCACGATGGAAGTGCGCGTGGCCGTTCTGGACGAGATTCAAATGTTGCAAGACGAGCAGCGCGGCTGGGCCTGGACTGCAGCTCTGGTCGGTGTTCCGGCCCGTACCCTGTTTGTCTGTGGTGATGCTTCCGTCCTGCGTCCGTGCGAGCGTCTGGTGCGTTCCATGGAAGAGACCATGGAGCTGGAATTTACCGAACGCAAAACCCCGCTGGAGGTCATGCCTTATCCGGTAGACCCGCCGCGAGCCACAGGCAAGCAAGGGCGTCAGGAAGCGCCGTGGCGGGGGCGCAAAGATCGTCAACGTGAAGCTCAGGGCGTGTCCAAAGGTGATGCGGTGGTGGCTTTCACCCGTAAGGATGTCTTAACGCTAAGTGCGCGTTACCGCGCCCAAGGCTGGAAAGTTGCCACCATTTATGGCGCGCTGGCTCCGGAAGTGCGCCGCACCGAGTCCGAGCGCTTTTCCCAAGGCGAGGCCGATGTGCTGGTAGCCACCGATGCGATTGGCATGGGCTTGAACCTGCCGATTCGCCGCGTCCTGTTCTCTACGGTTCACAAGTTTGACGGCCGCTCCATGCGAGCCTTGAACGCAACCGAAGTGCGCCAGATTGCCGGACGGGCAGGCCGCTATGGCTTGTACCCCAAAGGCTATGTGGGGGCGATGGACAAGCAGGATCTGAACCATATTCGTACCCAATTGCAAAGCGACGCCCCCAGCGTGGATTTGCGCTTGCCCATTGCACCCAGCCCCGAGCACGTGCAGGCGCTGGCCTCTTTACTGGATAACAACAATATCGGCGCTGTGCTGCAGTACTTTGCGCAGAAAGTGGCTTCCGATAGCCCCTTGTTTCAGACAGCGGGTTTGAAAGACGCCATCGAGCTGGGCTTTTGTGTAGACCGCCTGGCTCCCAAGCTGGATTTGCGCGAGAAGTTCACCTTTGCCTGCGCGCCGGTGTCCGTGGATAAGGATACGGAGCTGGATTACTTCAAGCGTTGCCTGTCTGCCTATGTGGCACAACGCCCCATGGCCTTGCCACCGGCGCCGTCCTGGCTGAAATCCGCCAGCCCCTCCCGCCTGGAAGACGCCGAATTGCTCAGCAAGCAGATCAGCCTTTATGCCTGGTTCAGCATGAAGTTCCCGCAAGTGTTTGACCAAGGCCCGTGGTTGCCGGAAGTGCGCTCCCTGGTCAGCCGCTTTATTGAGCGCAGCCTGCTGCATCAAAGCGGTTTCGGACAAACCAGCCGCGAGGCTTTTGGTACGCCGTCGCCGGGCAGACGCTGATCTTTTTTTCAGACAAGTGGCTACCGGGCCAGCTAGCATGAAAGCGGCTTGGCTCGATCCGCTTTATATCGTTTGATACACTGTGCACCGTGCGGATGTGTCCGTACGGTCCGGTTAAGGGGTACCATGCCCCTATCCCTGCGCTGATTCTGGCGCCCTCCCTGTTTTCCAAAGCTATCTATGAATTACCGCAAGCTGACCTTGGTGTTGGCGGCGTTGGCGATGCTGGGGCCTTTTGCTACCGATGCCTATCTGCCGTCATTTCACCGTATCGGTGTTGAATTTTCCGTTGACCAGTCAATGGTTCAGCAGACCTTAAGTCTGTATCTGTTTGGTTTTGCCTTCATGAGCCTGTTCTGGGGCATGTTGTCCGACAGCTTCGGGCGGCGTCCCGTGATTCTGGCCTCCCTGATCCTGTTTCTGATCGGGTCCGTGGGCTCGGCGCTGGCCCCCAGCTTTTCCTGGCTGTTGTTCTTCCGTTTGATCCAGGGCTGTTCGGCAGGTGCCGGACGTGTCGTCGGTCAGGCCCTGGCGCGCGACTGTGTACAAGGGGTGCAAGCTCAGCGCTTGTTTGCCCACATCACGATGGTCTTCAGTCTGGCCCCGGCGCTTGCACCGGTCATGGGCGGCTATTTAAGTAGTTATTCGGGCTGGCGCTCGGTGTTCTGGATGCTGACGGTGCTCAGTATTGCCCTGATTGCGCTGTGCTGGCGGCAACTGCCTGAAACCTTGCCCCTGGCCTCGCGCCAGCCCTTGAAGCTGTGGGTGATTCTGGCCAATTACGCACGGGCCTTGAGCAATGGCCGCTTCGTGCTGGCGATCTCCGCCATTGCCTGTGCGTTTGGCGGCTTTGCCTTGTACATTTCGTCGGCGGCCAGCTTTGTGATTGGTGTGCTGGGCCTGACAGAAACCGCCTTTGCCTGGCTGTTCCTGCCCTTTATTGGCGGTATGTTGGGTGGCTCTATTCTGAATGCCCGCTTTGCCGAGAAATTGGCCCCGGCACGCATGATTCGTCTGGGCCTGTCCCTTATGCTGGCTGGCGCGGCGTTCAACACCGTGTACAACCTCCTGTTCCAGGCAGAAGTGCCGTGGGCCGTGATGCCTATTTTTGTGTACGCCTTTGGCATGTCCATGGCCTTGCCGGGCATGACGGTGGTGACCTTGGGCACCTTCCCCACCATGCGCGGCCTGGCTTCCTCGGTACAAAGTGCCTGGCAAATGCTTTTGTTCGCCACCGTTTCCGGTGTGGTGGCTCCGCTGCTGTTCGATAGCGGCTTGTTGTTGGCCTTGGGCATGTTGTCGGCGGCTGCCTTGTCGGCCGGGTTCTGGTGGTGCAGCCAGTTCCGTTCCAAATCGACCGAGGCGTCCGCTTAAGCGACATCAAGATCGGGTGCTGTTGTCAGCGCCAGCGCGTTGAGTCAGACTTGGATTGTTTTCCTGAGCGCCACTGTGATCTGCAGTGGCGCTTTTGCTTTCAGCCGCCGCAGCTACGGAAGGCGTAAACCATTGCACCAGGCCCATACCAGCCAAAATCAGCAGCACGCCTAGAATGCGTCCCATATGTACCGGGCGTGGTGTCAGACCCATCAAACCGTAGTGGTCGATCAGCATGGAGCTGAGCATTTGCCCGGCCACCACACAGACAATAAAGCTGGCGGCGCCCATGCGTGGCGTCAGAATCAGGGCGGCGCTGATGTAAATGACCCCGCCAACGCCACCCGTCCATACCCACCAGGGGGCATGCGCCAGTTGCGCGGTCAGGGGAGCGGGGGCGCGCATCAGCCAGATTGTGGGCAGCACCAGAGCCGCACTGATACAGAGCGACACCAGTGTGGCCCAGAGCGGATGCCCCAGGACCTTACCCAGAACGGCATTGCTGGCAGCTTGAAACGGCACGGCCGAACCGGCAAAGACAGCCACCAACATACTGAACAAAGCGGTACCGGGCATGAGCGTATCTCCATAAGAATCAAAGCTCTATCTTGCACTATTCGCGATTCTTATTGAAATTAATAGTGTGCACAGTCATTATTCGTTCTATGGATGAGCTGCGCCGTATAGACCTGAATTTGATGCTGAGCCTGCATGCCTTGTTGACCGAGCAGCATGTGACGCGGGCTGCCCAGCGTCTGCACAAAAGCCAGCCTGCCGTCAGTCATGCCTTGGCTCATTTGCGCCAGGTGTTCAACGATCCTTTGTTGATACGCCGCGGTTCCCGCTTGGAGCTGACCGCGCTGGCCTTGCAGTTGCAGCGTCCTCTGGAGCAGGCTTTGCAGCAGCTCAATGGCCTGCTGGATGCGGGTGGCTTTGATCCAGCCAGTGAACAACGTGAATTTCGCTTGGCCATGTCGGATTACGGCGCGCAAATTGTCTTGCCACCGTTGATGCGCCGCCTGCGTCGTGACGCACCGGGTATTCGGCTGGCGGTCAGCCAGGCCAGCCGGGAAGCCATGCAGGGTCAGCTTCGGGATGGCGAGATTGATCTGGCCTTGAGCGTGTTCTCGGAAATTCCGGCCGGCTTGCAGGCGCAGACCTTGTTTGAGGAACACCTGATCTGCATTGCGGATCGGGCCAGTCTGAGCGGCGGGCAAGCCCCTGCTTTGGAAGAGTGGTTGCAGCGCCCGCATGTGTTGCTGGCCATGCGTCCGGGAGGGGAAAGTGAGGTCGACAACGTCCTGAATCGGCTCGGTCTTAAACGGCAGATTGCCTTGTCCTTGCCGCATTGGAGTGCGGCTGCCCAAGTCCTGGCGGGCACGGACCTGATTTTGACGGTGTCCAGCCGCAGTGCCGAGCACTTGCGCGAACAGGCTGAACTGGTGTTTTTCCAGCCTCCTCTGCCCATTCCCTCGGTCTTGTTTCAGCAAGTCTGGCATAGCCGTCGCCACGCGGACCCGGCTCATGTCTGGCTGCGCCAGCAGTTGATGCAGTGCTGTTAAAGCCCGTCTTTACTCTTTATGACGGGCTATGGCTTGACGATAGGGCCTGCAGTTTCCGACAATTTATGTTTACTTTTGAATTCTCGTTTTTATCCGTTTAAACGGCTGGATAAAACGTTTTGGATTGCGTTTGTCAGTCCCTGTGTAGTGCTTTTTGAATTGATTGTTGATGAACCCTGCTAATGCCTTGAATCTGGATGAAGACACCTTGCACAAGGAGGCACGAGCCTGGGTCAGCCGCCTGAAAACGTCCTCGCTGACCTCTCGTCAGGCTCGGGAGCTGCGCCGCTGGTGTGGGCGCAGTCCTTCTCATGCATCCGCTTTTGCGCACGCGCGCGAAATGTGGGATGCCATGCCCCAAGATCGTGAAGATTGGCTGCGCGAAGCCAAGTTGATGAAAAAACGTGGCCACCAGCCTTTGCGTCGCGCCTTGCTGGGCGGTTTGCTGCTGGGTGGTGGCCTGTATCTGGTCGCCAAGCCTCCTATGCAGTTGTGGCCTTCCTTGGCTGATTTGCGTGCTGACTATCGCACGGGTGCGGGCGAGCAGCGGCGCGTGCAGTTGCTGGACCATGTCTGGCTGGATATGAATACGCGCAGTCGCCTGAACGTCGGTGACGACCCGCATCTGGGTCGAATTGTGGCTTTGCTGGATGGGGAAGTGGAAGTGCGACAGTCCGAGCGCTCGGCCTCGGTGTGTACGGTGTTTGCGGGTGCGGGCTCCATTCAGACCTTTAATGGCCGTACCAATATCCGCTATCTGGATGGCAAAACCGAAGTCACCTGTTTGTCCGGCAGTGCGCAGGTGGATTTTGGTGGACAGGGATATCGGCTGGCTGCCGGTGAGCAACTTGTTTACGGTCGCCATGCGATCAGCTCGGTGCAGACAGTTGCGGCGGAGGACTTCCCGTCCTGGCGTCAGGGCCGTCTGACTTTTCATGAGCAGCCTTTGTCGCAGGTGCTGGCCGAGCTGAACCGCTATTGGTCAGGACATCTGATTTTGCGAGACGCCACGTTAGGCCCTGTCTTGGTCAGCTTTGCCGTCAGTCTGGATAATCTGCCTGAGGCGCTGGACATTTTGCAGCAGTTATATGGCGTGGCGGTGACGCGCTTGCCTGGCGGAATCGCTTTTTTAAGCCGAGCCTGATTGAAAAAGGCCCGCTGTGAAGCGGGCCTTTTCTTTTACTCTTGTGTCTGCTCGGGTTCCTGCAAGCGGCTGACGTGTACCGTTGCAATACGACGTTGGCTGACTTCGGTAATCTCGAAGCGCAGGCCGTCTGCCTCAACGACCGTCCCTACCGTGGGCAGGGAGTCCAGACGCTCCAGCAAAAAGCCGGCCACGGAATTGAAGCTGCTGTCTTTCAAAAGCAGGTCGTCCGCTTCCACGGCTTGGGCCAGCAAGAGCAGGTCTATGCTGCCATCCACTTGCCACAGATTGGGGCCAATCTGCTGAATGGCGGGTTGTTCGTCCTCGTCGGGGAACTCGCCGGCAATGGCCTCCAGAATGTCGATGGGGGTCAGCAGGCCTTCAATCGCGCCGTACTCGTCCGTTACCAGCACGAACTGGCCATTGGACTGCTTCAACATGGCAATCGCACTGAGTACATCGGTGTGTTCGTGCACGATGATGGGCTCACGCAGATCCGGCCACAGTTTGACCTGCGGGTAGTCGTCCAGATCGGCCAGCAAATCCTTGGCGCGAGCCACACCCACCACCTGGTCCAGATCGCCCTGACACACCGGCAAGAAGCTGTGCGGGGTAGAGCGCAGTTGCTGGCGCAAGGTGTCGGCGGAGTCCTCGATATTGAGCCAGGTAATTTCCTGACGAGGCGTCATCAAGGAGCGAATCGGGCGTTCGGCCAGGCTGAGCACACCGCTGACCATATTGCGTTCTTCGGTGCGGAATGCCTGTTCGTCCAGTTCCAGCTGACCCTCGTTGCCGTTGTCGTCCTTGTCTTCATTCTTGCGGTTGCTCAGCATGCGCAGTACGGCTTCCGCAGTACGGTCACGCAAAGGACGGCGTGACTGCGAGCGCTGCAGGCTGCGGCGGGCAATCTGGTTGAAGAACTCGATGAGGATGGAGAAACCAATGGCCGCGTACAGATAGCCCTTGGGGATCTTGAAGCCCAGGCCTTCGGCGGTCAGCGTCAGACCGATCATCAGCAAGAAGCTCAAGCACAGCACCACCACGGTGGGGTGGTTGTTCACGAAGGTGGTCAGTGGCTTGGAGGCCCAGATCATCAGCGCAATCGAGATAATGACGGCTGCCATCATGACGGGCAGTTGATCCACCATCCCCACGGCAGTAATCACCGCGTCCAGCGAGAACACGGCATCCAGCACCACAATTTGGGCTACCACGACACCAAAGCTGGCATAGGCCTTGTTGGTGCTGGAGTGATGATCGCCACCTTCCAGACGTTCATGCAGTTCGCTGGTGGCCTTGAACAGCAGGAACAGACCGCCCAGCAGCAGGATCAGGTCGCGCCCGGAGAAGCTGAGCGGGCCAATGGAGAACAGTGGCGTGGTCAGGGTGACCAGCCAGGAGACGATAGTAAGCAGACCCAGGCGCATGATCAGCGCCAGCGACAGGCCGATCAGGCGAGCACGGTCGCGCTGATGCGGGGGCAGTTTATCGGCCAGAATCGCGATAAAGATCAGGTTGTCGATGCCGAGAACAATCTCCAGCACCACCAGAGTTAATAAGCCGACCCAGATGCTGGGATCGAGTAGCCATTCCATGATGTTGTCCTGTTAGACAGATAAATAAGTGCAAAAAAGCAAAGAAGCAGGGCGCCGCGCCGCGGCGCGTCAGGCGTCAGACGCGGGGCGGGCGGTGCTCCGGGGCAAATTCGCAGCAAATTGCTGGCAGGCAATAGGTCGGACAAGCCGATGGCCAGGCATGCAGCCAAAAAGACTGAACCGGGCAGGGCAAGGGGGTATCCGCGTGATCGGCGTACTGTTGCATGGGCGTGTGCGCCAAAATGGCGCTGAGCTGATGCAAAGGATGATCGGCGGATGAGACACGGCGTTCCGCAGACTCGGCTGCATCGGATTCGTGTTGAGCGAATAAAGCCGATTGACCACCTTGCACGGTTGCGTGGTAGTGGGAGCTGTAAGCCTGCAGGGGAAGAATAAGAAGCAAGACGACGACGAACCAGCGTCTCATAGTGTCTAAGGGAAGTCGATGACGGTTCAGTATATCGTATGCGGGCTGGCTCAATGCAAGTGTGCTGTGATGATGGATGGTCAGGTCGGGGTGGCAGGGGCCGCCATCGGGGTGCGTGGCAGCTTGGAAATAGGAGAGGGAAAGCTCAGCCCAGGCAGCCAAACCGGCCCTGATCAAAGTCGGCAATTGCCTGGGTAATTTCCTGTTGTGTATTCATCACAAAAGAGCCGTAGGTCAAAACGGGCTCGTCAATGGGCTCGCCGCCCAGCAACAGTAGCTGGGTGTCGCTTTGGGCGTTCAGCCGGATAGTCTGGCCTTCCAGGCTTAGCAACACGACCTGAGCGGGGCGCACTCGCGTTTGCTGGTTCACTTGTACTTCGCCGCTTCGCACCAGCAAGCTGGTGTTCCAGCCCTCGGGCACCTGAAAACAGGCTTGATGCCCGGCCTTGATCTGTATGTCCCACAACAGGAGCGGGCTGTGATGCCGGGCCGCGCCGGGCTGGTCCCGGTATTGCCCGGCAATCACTCGTATCTGTCCGGCCTGATCGGGCAGGGCCAGAACGGGAATGTCTGTGCTGGGCAGAGACTGCTGGCTGGGTGGCAGAGTTTTCGCACAAGCAGGCAGGTTGATCCATAGCTGCACCATTTCCCAAGTACCACCCTGACGGGCGAACGGCTCGGAGTGGCTGGCCTGATACAGCAGGCCGGAGGCCGCACTTAGCCATTGCACATCGCCCGGACCCAGAATGCCGCTATGACCGCTGGAGTCGCGATGCTCCAGCTCGCCCTGATACACCAGCGTGACGGTTTCAAAGCCGCGCTGCGGGGAGCTATGTACCTTGTGGCGACGGCTACGGGCCGGGTAGGGGGTGGGAGCGGCATAATTCAAGCGCAGAAAGGGGCTGTGCCGGTCCGCGTGGTCCTGATGGCTGAACAAGGTACGCGCCGCCAGGCCATCGTCACCCGCCAAAGAGGGGCATGGACTGAGGATGCTGACGACCTTTTTCATGGCATGGATTCCGATTGAAAGCGCATGCCTTCAAGGATAGGGGCGAAACCCCGCTATGATTAGCCCCCGCTATTGCAAAACTGTATTGCTTGGGCGGGCTGGACGAATGTGAGCAATTAGTAACCAAATTAACAAACGTAATCTTCCTGACCGCGCTAGCATTAGCGCACTTTGTTACGTAGAGAGTGGAATGGGGCAGGCTTTTCAGGCCTTGAGCGTCTGGCAGGTAATGGGCGTGGGCTTATTGTTCTTCGGCGGCATTTACGTGCTGTTTGCACTAGGCACCTTGGCGCTGACACATTGGCTTTTACCTGCCTTGGGTTGGGGACGCCCCCTGGACACGCGCCCTTTGCGTCCTGGCCAACTGCGCCGGGAACTGAAGCAATCCGGTACGGCTATTCTGATTTTTGGCACCGGCATGATTTTTCCCTGGGGTTTTTTGCAGCTAGGCTGGGCGCATTTGACGCCTAATGCCAGCGCGACCCGTATTGTTCTGGAAATTCTGGCTCTGGTGATCTGGAACGACGTGCATTTCTGGATCAATCACCGTCTCTTGCATACCCGCTGGTTGCGCCGTTATCACGGCCCGCACCATTCTTCCGTTGTGGTGACGCCGTTCTCCACCTACAGTTTCCACCCGCTGGAGTCGATCATGCTGGGCAATGTGATTTTGCTGCCCATGGTCGTGCATGACTTCAGTTTCTGGTCGCTTTTGTCCGTGCCCTTGTTCAGCCTGTTTTTCAACAGTATCGGCCACTCCAATTACGACTTTTTCCCCCATGTCTCCAGCCGCCATTGGCTGGCGGCCAGCCGTCGTCACCAACGCCATCACGCGCAGTACAACGGCAATTACGGTTTTCAATTCAGCTTTATGGATCGCCTGTTTGGCACCCGCTTGCCCGATCGCCCCGAGGAGGCGCGGGGATGAGCGCTGCGTGGCGTTTGCGTCAGCCGCGCGATTGGCAAAGCCTGCTGTACCTGATTGCCTATCCTGTGCTGGTGGTCGCGCTTTGGCGGGGCGGCTTCTCCTGGATTCTGTACGGCTTGCTGCTGTTCCTGACGCTGGGCGTTGGCGTCATCAACCACAACCATCATCATCTGCGCATGTGGCGGGGGCGTATCCCCAATCGCTTGACGGATTTCTGGCTGACCTTGGTACAGGGCCATCCCGCTTGCGTGTTCTGGCCTGCACATGGGCGCAATCACCATCGCTACAAACATGGTGAAAAAGATGTGGCCCGCACCTACCGCTTCTGGCGGGGCGACACCAACGACACGCTGGGCTGGCTGATGCACCCTTTTGAGGCCGTGCCTGCGCTGTACCCCACGATTTTTGGCTGGCTGGGTAGCCTGCGCCGTCATTGGCCGGGCGTCTGGGCCTATTGCATGGCGCAGTACGGCGTGTGGCTGGGAAGCTGGGCGCTGGCCCTGGCGCTGGACCCGGTAAAAGGCTTTTTGTACGTGATCCTGCCGCAGCTGCACGGTTTGCACTGGCTGCTGACCACGAATTATCTGCAACATGCCCATGCTGATGGCAGTCATGAGGGCCGTCATGGCGAGCAGCTAGCCTATGCCCGCAATTTCGAGGGCCTGGTCAATTCCTTGCTCTTTAATATCGGCCTGCATGTGGCCCACCATGAGCATTCTCGTGCGCACTGGTCCGAGCTGACCCGGCTGCACGACACCGAATACCGAGCCCGCACCCCGGACGCCTTGAACGAAGGGGGGCTGGTGCCTTATATGCTGCGTGTTTTTGTGCTGGGCCTGTTCATGCCCCGCTACCGCAGTCAATCCTTGAACGCCGTGGGCCAGACGGAGCGTCGGCGTGATTCCGTGTAATCAGGAGTATTTCTATGCCCGTGGCCTTTGAGCACGTTGTTATCCATCAGGCCCAGTGGTTTATGCCCGGAGAGCCGGTCGATAACACCGCAATGGATAACTTTATTGCCCCCTTGAATCGTATTTCGGGGCGCATCAAGCAGCGCATTCTGGCCGAGAACGGTATTCAGCAGCGCTACTACGCCATTGGTGAGGATGGCAGCACGCGCTGGAGCAATACGGCCATGGCCGCCAATGCCGTGCGTGCGTGCCTGGAGCAGGCGGGTTTGAGCATGGCGGACGTGAGCTTGCTGGCCAGCGGCTCCTCGGGCGGGGATTTGTTGATGCCCGGCTTTGCCAATGCCATTCAAGGTGAGTTGGCCGCTCCTCCACTGGAGGTGCATTCGGTCCACGGAATTTGCGCCGCTGGCGTGACCGCCTTGCAGGCCGTTGCCCAGGGGATCGAGCTGGGGGCGCACCGTCACGGCATGGCCGTGGCCAGTGAAATGCCATCGCGCTTGTTCCGCCGATCGCGCTTTGCCTCGCAAGGCTATCAGGCAGACTTTGACTCACACTTCCTGCGCTGGATGTTGTCCGATGGTGCGGGCGCGGCCTTGTTAAGTCATCAAGATCAGGTTCTGCCCACAACGCAGCCCGGCGTCCGCCTGCGCCTGCGCTGGATTCATCAAAAGTCCTTCTCGGGTGATTACCCGGTTTGCATGCAGCTGGGAGCAACGCGTGATTCCACTCGCAGCCATCTGGATTACGACTCCTGGGCCGAGGCCGAGCAAGACGGTGCCTTATCCCTGCGCCAGGACATTCGCCTGCTGCCGCACTTGTTCGACATCGGTATTCACGAATACGTAAAACTGGTGCGTGATGGCTGGGTAGACCCCGAGCGCATCAGCCACTTTCTGTGCCATTACTCCTCCGAAAAATTCATCCCCGTGGTGGCAGATTTGCTGGAACAGGCTGGCCTGGGCATTCCTGCCGAGCGCTGGTACAGCAATCTGCGCTGGCGCGGCAATACGGGCGCAGCGTCCATTCTGATCATGCTGGCCGAGTTCATGCGCGACCGGACCTTGACGCCCGGCGAGCAAATCCTGTGCTACGTGCCCGAGTCAGGCCGCTTCATGACGGCCTACATGCTGCTGGAAGTAGAAGCCTGCGATGCACCAGCCCCGGCTGTGTCTTACCCGTCTGCCAAACAGTCGGCTCCGGCCTCGGTGGATCAGGTGGATATTGCCCCTCCGCATGACCCGGCCACAGCCCCGCAAGGTTTGCGCGATCTGCTGACGCAATTGGCGCCCATCTGGCACGACTATCGCTCCCAAGTGTGGCGTACGCCCTTGCTGCGCAGCCTGCACGACGGTTCGATCCGCATGCAGGATTATCAAAAGTGGATGGCAGACTGGATTCCCCAGGTACGTGAAGGCGCCAAGTGGATGCGCGAAGCGTGCGATTCCCTGTCGCCCACCTATGCTCCGTTAGCCGAGCTGATTCGCTTGCACGCCGGCGAAGAACAGGACGACTTCAAGATTCTGTTCGAGGACTATCAGCATGCCGGTGGCACCGCGACCGAGATCGAGCAGCTGAGCCGTAATCCCGGCGGTCAGGCGCTGAACGCTTACTTGCATGCCCTGGCGGCCAGCCAGGACCCGATTGGTTTGCTGGGTGCGATTTACATTATTGAGGGCACCGGCCAGCGCATTGTTCCTGCCTTGTTACCGCTACTGAAATCCTCGCTGTCGCTCGAACCGAATATGTACCGTTTCCTGCACTACCATGGCATGAACGACGAGCATCACCTGGCCCGCTGGCTGGTGGCCGTTGAACTGGCTCTGGATTGTGATGAAACAGGCCGCGCCGAGCAGATTATTATTGAAACCGCGCGTCGTACCGCCGCCCTGTACCTGATGCAGTTCCAATACGCGAAAGAGTTTTAAGTCATGGATCAAATCCCGGATTTTTTAAGCAAGCCGCACGACCCGCAGGACCCCAATCCTTGGCGGGCCTTGTATCTGGATCGCAGCACGCCCCTGCCGGATGAAGTGAAGCAGGCTTGGCTGGCCGACTCCAGTTCGTCGTCACGCCAGTATCTGCTGCCATTCCTGCGGCCATTGGCGCGCCTGATGATTATCGTGATTCAGGTCGTTAAAACCTTTTTGCCGCGTAAATGGTCGCATTCGGGGCTGTTGCATCGCATTCTGGTCTGGGGCTTGAAGCGCTTTGTCTCGCCACAGGCCAACTGGTTGATTCTGCGTCACTTCCATTTGGGATCACAGGTGCTGGCCTTTATCGCGGCCAATTCGCCCACCCAGGTGCCGACTACGCCGCTCACCCCCATGAACATCGACGAATTGCGCGATCACACCTTTGTGAAGCACGATTTGAATCTGTTCAATTTCGTGATCCGGCTCAATCAGACCTTGCGGGACAATAATCAGGAAATCGGCCCGCCGGAACGCGTGGATTTCTCCATGATCCAGCCCGTGCCTTTGGCGCTGGACGATATGCCGCAAGGCCCGCTGAACAAGATGGATCTGCAAAGTGCCATCGAACTGTTCACACCCCTGTACCAGTTGCTGCTGACTGATAACGACTTCTGGCGTGCGGCCAATTCCCTGCAGCTGGACGAGACTATCGGGATTTACGCGGCCAAGATTTTGCAGGCACCCGAGCATTTGATTCTGGTGAACAATGGTCACCCCTTGGTGCCCATGTCGACCTTGCGAGCAGGCTACCGCTTGGTGCTGCACGGTCTGTCTACAGAGATGCTGCATAGCTTGCTCAATCAGATGAAGCAGGCGCAAGCGCAGGCAGAGGGGGCTCAAACACCGGATTTGGGGCAGGGCGATAGTTCGATTTCTGCCGAGATGTAAAAACAAAAACGGCTCAATAATGAGCCGTTTTTCTATTGGGCACATGGCCCATTTCCAACCATGCTGTTGGCTACTTTCTGAGACTTAGTTGCGCTTGGTATAGGCCATGTACAGCTCGTGAGCACGGGTTTCAATCGGGCCGTGGGCGTAGTGGCGATCGTCAATGCGATTGCAGTGCAGGACCTTGCCGTTATTGCCGGTGCTAAATACTTCATCGGCATCCAGTACGTCTTGTGGTGTCAGGCTGGCTTCACGTACTTCAATTCCGTCGTCGCGCAGCAGCTGCATGACACGCTGGCGGGTAATGCCGTTCAGGAAGGTGCCGTTCAGCGCCGGGGTCAGGGCGACGCCGTCACGCACAATCCACAGGTTGGCAACAGCAAACTCGGCCACTTTGCCCTTGGAGTCCAGCACGATGGCGTTGTCAAAACCGCGTGCGCTGGCATCACGCAAAATACGCTGGGTGTTGTGGGATACAGGCAGGAGGCTTTGGCATCGGTAGGAGCCATGGACGGATCAGGGCGCAGGAATTCGCTGAAGGTCGCGCTAAAGCCGCTGTCAGCAGGCAGTGGGGATTCAAAAATATGAATGGCCAGTTGGGTGGTGGCCGGGTCGGGCAACAAGAAGCCGCCGGGTGCGAAATACAGTAGCTTGATGTAGTAGTCCGTAGTGTGAGGCAGCTTTTTCAGGCCCTCGCGCACCAGGTCCACGGTTTGCTGCGGCGTCATCACCGGCTCCATGCCCAGGGTGAGGGCAGAACGGTTCAAGCGCTCGCAGTGCAGGTCCAGATCCGGAGTATGGCCTTGAATAGAACGGGCACCGTCAAAGACCGTGGTGGCCATCCAGAACGCATGGTCGGTCGCGCCAATCAAAGGTGCGCTGGTGCTATTCCATTGACCGTTGGACCACGTGATTTCATTTTTACTCATGGGGCTTTCCTCCTGGTTTTGTTGGGACGTAGTGGCAATTTATCTTGTCGTTGTACTATTTCCAACACACATAATAGAGAGCAAAAAACGACTTGAGGTGGTGTCAGCGTGCTATCTGATATTTACAAAACATATAACTGGACGCTGGCCGAGCTGCATGCTTTCTGCCTGATCTGTGAATGTCAGAACCTGAGTCAGGCCGCGCTGCGTATCGGGATCAGCCAGTCGGCTATTTCCCTGATGGTGCAACGTTGGCGACAGGCGCTGGGTGATCCTTTGTTTGTACGGGCGCGCTATGGTGTGGCACCCACGCAGATCGCCATTGCACTGCGCGAAAAACTGCAACCGTTGCTGGAAGAAGTGGGCATTGCCTTGACGCAAACCCAAGGCTTCAATCCTGCTCAGTCTACGCGTGTTTTCAAGGTCCATATGACGGATATCGGCCAACTGGTTTTTTTGCCGGGGCTGAACAATTTTGTCGCCAAACACGCGCCAGGTATTCGCCTGGTCATCAAGAATCTGGGCTGGGAATCGCTGGAAAGCGGTTTGAGTTCGGGCGAGATTGATCTGGCGATTGGCTCTTTGCCCATGATTAAAGGGCGAGTGCATTCGCGCGTGTTCCGCCACGAGCGTTATGTGACAGCCATGCGCAAAGGCCATCCCCTGGCCAGAAATGAGCTGGATCTGGAAGCCTTTGTGGCGGCTGATCATCTGGCCATTGATGCCACCAGCAGCGGGCATTCTCTGGTGGAAAACGCCCTGCGCTCCCTGGATATGCGGCGCAATATCAGCCTGACGATTCCCCACTATCTGGCTGCGGAGCAGATTCTGGTTAACAGTAATTATTTGCTGACCGTGCCCAATGTGGCCGTCCTGTCTTTCCAGGACCCTGCCGCCTTGTGCATTGTGCCTACGCCGCTGGCTCTGCCCAGCTTTGATGTGCGCGTACATTGGCATGAGCGCAGTCGACAGGACGAAGGCGTGCGCTGGTTGCGCACGGCCATTTCGGATTTGTTCGGGCAGCGCTAAGCCTATCTGGTGATTAGGATGCGGTTTGCACAAGGGCTGCACACGGTTTGCGAAGGCCGTCGTTCAGCACCTTGCCCATTTGGCTATCAAGCAAATTTCAGCACGGCTTCCAGCTCGTGCTCCCCATAGGTGCCGCCTGTCAGCTCAAAACCCAGTTTCGAGTAGAACGCTTCCGGGCTGCCTTCACCTCGGCTATAGCCTAGCCTAATTTCCTTGTAGCCCTGGTACTTCAGATCATGGATCAGCAGTGCAATTGCTTTGCACCCGAAACCCAGGTTTTGGAAGGGGGCTGCAATCATGAAACGCCATAAAAAGGCACCAGGATACAGAATGCCTTCGTCGTGGTCGGCACCGATATGCAGCATGATAAAGCCCACCAGGGTGTCATCGGCGTAGATGGCACGGAACCAGGCATTCTCGGAAAAGTGCGCCTCTGCAATGGAGGTGCCATTGTCGGCAATCATGCTGCGCTGTGCGGGAGACAGGGTCTCGCTTAGCTCACATACCTCGTAGACGGTTTGCGAGTTGATGCGACGAAAAGAGACGGTGGCGTCTTTGGAAACGGTTTGTTCACTCATATGAATTCAAGGTTTCATGTTCAGCTAAAAGGCGCTCGGTTCAGGCGTGTTTGGACCCGTAGGTGATGCGTCGTAGAACCGCCTCCAGTGGGCCACGTCCCCAGCGCTGGGCGATCAGGCCTGTCAGGCTCATGGCCAGCAAAGCCAGGCCAATGGAGATCAATAGCAGTGCTGCATTGCCAAAGGAGTCAAACAGATCCAGGCCATAGCTGCTGAAAATCAGACCAGCCAGAATGCCTTGGCTGACATAGGCGCTCAGTGAATTGCGGCCCGCCTCAATCAGTACATTGGGCAAGCTGAGCCATTGTCCGCAACGCAGCAGCAGGTACAGATACACCGTGGCTAGCAAGGGCGCGCCGATGGCGATGCTGAACAGACCCGTCAGCCCCATCAGGTTCTCTTCGTTGGTCACGGAGGCGCTAAAGAAGTTGATCGCCAAAGCCAGTGGCAGGAGCCAGGGCAGGGCGCGCCCCAGCTTTTGTTGTCCGGCGCTATGGGCTTCAAAGAAGTTGCTCTTGGCCGCGGCCAAGCCCATCAGCATGGCTCCAAAGGCCAGTGGACCCTGGTACAGAAACAGGAAAACAAAGGACTCCGGCCATTCGCTGATGCGTGCCAGCGTTGCCTCGGAGAAGGCACCGCCCAAGGAGTACACCGGGGCCATGTCTTCGCTACCGGCCAGCAGATAAGCGATCAGTGCCAGGCTGACAATTTCTACCAGCACCATCAACAACGCCACCTTGATCAAGCCGCGCGGGGAGAGCTTGCGTAGCGGCCAGATCAGCACACCCAGCACCGAGTAAAGCAGCAGGATATCGCCGGTAAAAACCAGCGTCGCGTGCAAGCAACCCAGCACGGCCAGGCCGAACATGCGGCGGAAGTAGCGGCTGCTGAGGGGGACGCCAGCACGTTCGGCAGAGCGTGCCTGGATTTCTATACCCCAGCCAAAAATCAGCGAGAACAGCAGGAAGAATTTGCCCTGAAACAGAAATTCGATCAGGAAGGCAGCCATGTGGTCATAGGAGGAGGATGTGGCTGTCGGGCCACTGTCGCTCAGTGCCAGATAGGGCAGGTTCACCACACAAATACCGATCAGGGCAGCGGTGCGAATCAGGTCGATGGAGGAGTTTCGAGAAGCCGTAGACATAGATGTTTATTGATTGAGCGCTTGTTCAATGCCATAATATTGAGCGCTTGCTCAATGTGTCAATAGGGAGGGAAGGTGATGAGTGAAAAAGAAGACAGTGCCACACGAATTCGACAGGCCGCGGTTGAGGTCCTGATGGAAGTTGGTGTTCGTGCCGCCACCACTCGCATGGTGACCGAACGGGCTGGTGTGGGCCGTGGACTGTTGAACCATTACTTTCGCTGGTCCGAATTGCGGGCCGAGGCTTGGGGCGAGATCTTCGATCAGCTCATGGAATGGGAGGCTGCGCAATCTGCAGACCCTCGGGTTCTGATGGAGGATTACCTGAAGACGGCCTTTGAAGAGCGCAATCGCATCTATTGGTTTTTGTGGATTGATGCCACTGATCTGGCCAAAACCGATGCAGCCCTGGCCGTGGTGACCACCCGCGTGCATAAAAGAATGCTGGAACAACTGGCCTCTTACCTGAGTCGGGGCACGGAGCAAGGTTTTTGGCAGGTACCCGATGCCCAGGGCACGGCACTGCGCTTATCTGCGATGTATGACGGCTTGGCCAATATGCTGTTGACCGATTTTACGGATCTGAGCCCTGCCCAGGCCGAACAGCATTTGCGACATTTATTTTTTCTGGAAACCCGGCCGATTCTGTCCGGCTCACAAGGCTGAGGGTGCAAGGTCTGTCGTATCAAGGAGAAGTTGTTTGAATAATCAGAACAAAAATGTGCCTGTACGGGCACTGGATAGAATCACCACCTTCGAGGATGGCGACCCCAATGAGAACCCCTGGGTGGCAGGCGAGCCTAAAGCAGAGCTGATCGAGGTTCAGGACTACGACGCGAACTGGCCGGTGCTGTATCAGCGCTTGAGTCAGGAAATTCAGGCGGCCCTGGGCAATAAGGCCCTGACTATTGCGCATGTGGGCTCGACCGCGGTGCTCGGCCTGCCTGCCAAGCCTGTGATTGATATTGATGTGCTGGTGGCCGACCCGGAGCAGGAAGAGGACTATGTTCCTGCGTTGAACGCCTTGGGTTATGAGTTGAGCATACGTGAGCGCTCCTGGTATCAGCACCGCATGCTGCGTCAGGAAGAGCCGCGTGTGAATCTGCATGTGTTCGGCCCGGATTGCCCTGAACATATTCGCCATATCCTGTTTCGGGACTGGCTGGGTACGCATCCCGAGGATTTGCAGCGCTATGCTCAGGCCAAAATGCAGGCTAAAGAAGGGGCTGGCAGTGTGCGGGATTACAACCAGCGAAAGCAGGCAGTAGTGCGGAATATTTATCAAAAGATTTTTGCATCGCAGGGACTGTTGTCTTGAGCCTGGCCGGTGTTCTTGTCCCGGCTGCAGCCTTGACGTACCTACCGCTGACATCAGTGTCCTGCTTGCCAGCTAACACTTTACACACAGGATGCGCCCCATGAGGATTCGTCATTCGCGCCCGGAGGACGGGCAACGTGCGGTTGAAATCTGGCGCAAGGCCGTGGATGCCACGCACGATTTTTTATCCGTGCAGGATCGTCAGGAAATTGATGTCATGGTCTGCGGTTTTCTGCCCCAGGCCAGTTTATGGTTGGCGGTGGATGAGACGGATTACCCGCTGGCTTTCATGCTGCTTGAGCAGGGCCATATGCAGGCCTTGTTTGTGGACCCGGACAGCCGTGGAACGGGCGTAGGCAAGGCTTTGGTGCTGCATGGCTTGAGCCTGCATCCCAGCATGACTACCGATGTGAATGAACAGAATGAGCAAGCGGTGGGCTTTTACGAAAAAATGGGCTTCAAGCGTATTGGACGCTCTCCCGTGGATGATCAGGGCAAGCAATACCCGCTGATTCACCTGCAGTATCAGGTCTGATGGGCATCACGGTTTGATTCGTTTGGCTTGATCCCTCCCTCCGTTTTTATCGACTGTTTTCAGCAAGGTTTTTAAGTATGAGTTTTCCTCTTGCCTGGCAAACCCGACTGGCTGCCGCCAAGGTACAACGTCAAACCATTGGGGAGTCCGGGGCTGATGTCTGGCGTCTGGACTGGCCGGATGGCTCCTGCCAGTTTGTGAAGGCAGAAGACGATCTGCCTTTGGCCGAGCTGCCCGACGAAATTGAGCGCTTGCGCTGGATGCATACGCAAGGTCTGCCTTGCCCAGAGGTGCTGGATACCTTGTTGGCGCAGGGCCGCCATTGGCTGCTGATGAGTGCTGTTCCTGGGCGCGATCTGGCCTGCACTGAAGGCCTGTCTCCCCAGCAAACCGTGGAGTTACTGGCTTCGTCCTTGCAAGGCCTGCACCGCTTGCCACTTGAAGCCTGCCCCTTCGATCATCGCCTGGAGCATCGGTTGGCCGATGCAAGTGCCAGGGCGGAAGCGGGCCTGATTGATGAAGAAGATTTTGACGATGAGCGTCAGGGCATGCCGGTTCAAAGCCTGCTGGACGAGCTATATGCCAGCCGCCCAGGACAAGAAGATCTGGTGGTCACCCATGGCGATGCCTGCTTGCCCAACTTCATGGTGCATCAAGGGCAGTTCAGCGGTTTTATCGACTGCGGACGTTTGGGCGTGGCGGATCGTTATCAGGATCTGGCGCTGACGGCGCGCAGCATAGAGCGCAATTTGGGCAAGGAGTGGCTAGCGCCTTTCTTTGCTTTGTATGGCGTGGAAATGGATGCCGAGCGCATCGCTTTCTTCTGCCTGTTGGATGAGTTTTTTTAAACCCGACTAGTCTTTGTCTCCCAAGGTCAGCCACTATTGGCAAATCGGCTTTGCACGCGGCATTCCCTAGAGCAGCAGTGCAGAGCTTGTGCAGCCTAGTGACGAGAGACTGGATGGGGGCGAAGCAGGTATGGTTTTGCAGCGTCCCGGCCAGCGTCGCTCGCGGTGCTGCTCTGGAACGGTATGGTTATTGGGATGTGATTTTTGCCGCCTGCCTGATGAGAAGCTCTGTCGGGAAAAACCAGCGCCGTTTCGGACGCTGGCGATGTGATCTTAGGCGCAGATAAAATTCAGCTCGCCGATCCCTTGAATGGCCGCCTGAATTCGGTCGCCGGGGGCGGCATACAGCATGGGTAAACAGGTGCCCGTAATGATGACCTGCCCTTTTTGCAGCCCGCCAAGGTGGTGGCTGCCTTGATTAGCCAGCCAGATGAGCAGTCGCGTCAGCTCACCCGCCGGATTCTGGTTCGGCCCTTGCAGCAAGGGTTGCTGCCCCACTTGCAGGCGTGCCCATTCAGGTTGTAGCAGTGCCATATCCTGCGCGGCGACGCCTTGCGGCTGATAGACCAGCGCACCGTGGCTAGCCAGATCGGCCAGGGTGGATAGACGGCCTACGGAGTCACGCTGCGCAAAGCGGGATTCCACAATTTCGATGGCTACACAGATCTGGCTGACCGCCTGCCAGATTTGTTCCATGGAATACGGTGCCTGGCCGGGCGGTAAGTCCTGACCCAGAACCAGGCCGATTTCCACTTCTATGCCGCGCAAGGACAGCTCCTTGCTGGATGGTACATCCGGGCTGGCGTAACGAGAACGCCGGGGCAGGGGGGCGCAGGTGGGCGGGGCCACGCTATTGGCCGCGCCGACTTTCCAGCCTCCTATGGGGCCCAGGGTTTTCATTTGCACGGCCTGGACGCGATAGGCCTGATCAAAAGACACAGGTCGCAGCGCGTCGGGCCAGTCTTTGATGGGACGGTGTTCTTGGCGGGCCTGGAGCAGACGTTGTGCCGTCGCCAGGCAGTCGGTTTGCAGTGTGGTGCTCATCAAGGCTTACCAGCCTAATAAGCAACGGCCCAAGGCTACCGCAACGGTGGCCTGCGTGGGCTCCACGACGGCAATGCCCAAAGCCTGTTCCAGCGCCTCGCGCTGATTGGCCATGCCAGCGCAACCCAGCACCACCACATCAGAACCGTGCTCATCGCGCAGGCGCTGGCCGACTTCTGTCAGACGTTGCAGGGCTTTTTTCTCGTCAGCCAGCTCCGACACGCCCATATTGATAGCCAGGTCGGCGGCCAGGCGATCAGTCACCCCCATTGCACCAAAGTAGCGCAGGTGACGCGGGATAGAGGCCTGCAAAATGGACAGCACCCCAAAACGCTGGCCCAGTGACAAGGCAGTCAGCACGCCGGTTTCGGCAATGCCCAATACAGGCACATCCACTGCTTCGCGCAAGGTGTACAGGCCGGGGTCGCTAAAGCAGGCCACCACATAAGCAGCGGCGTCTTCCTTGACGCTCAGGGCCTGGGCGCGCAAGTGAGGGATCAGGGTGTCAATATCGGTCTGGCTTTGTACACCCGCCGGGCCTTGGGGCAGGCGCAGGCAGGAGATGGCCGGGCCATCGGCCAGACGCAGAGGCTGGACAGCACGGTCCAGGCCATCCGTTACGATCTGGCTGGAATTGGGGTTCAGAACGTAGATATGAGGGCGACGGTTCATGATGTTTTTATGTTTGGGTGGGCGGTAGCCCGTTTTGGTGGCTTAGTTTTTCTGACTGAAAGCGGCCTTGCAGTCCGACATACCAGTCAGAACCATGCATGCGTCCGATTGGGTCGTAAGCATCGATATCAATGCGCCCTTCAGGTGTCAGGATGGCGTCGTCGCAGTGCAAATGCAGGATTTCGCCAATGACGATATGGCGTAGCGGGCCCAGGTCCAGCGCGGTGTGCAAGCGGCATTCAAACTGCACTGGGCATTGGGCGATACGGGGCGGCTGCACTTGCACGCTGGGGGCCAGATCCAGGCCCGCCTGCAGGTGCTCGGCCTGACCGGTCGGGTAAGCAATGCCGCAGATGTTCATGGCGCGTGCCATCTTGGCGCTGATCAGGTTCACCACAAACTGGCCGGTGGCCAGGATATTGCGGGTGGTGTCTTTCAGGCCATCGGCAGAGTGCGCATCGTTTTCCAGGCCCAGTGCCAGTACGGCAGGCTCCGAGCCCATCACATTGAAAAAACTGAACGGGGCCGTGTTCACGCGCCCCTGCTGGTCACAGGTCGTGACCAGGGCAATGGGGCGCGGCAACACGGTGTTGACCAACAAGCGGTAGCGTTCGCGTTCGCCAAGCTGATCACAGGACCAGTCCATGTCAGCTCTCCAGGCTCTGGTCCAACATGACAACGGTCTGATACAGAACCCGCGTACCGTCCAGAAGCTGCTCGGACGTAATGGATTCTTCAGGGCAATGGCTGCGACCATTCAGGCAGGGAATGAAGATCATGCCCATGGGGCCGCTGGGTGCCATGTAAACCGCATCATGACCGGCGCCGCTAGGCATGACCATGCTCGGGTATCCCAAAGCGCTGGCAGCCTGCTCGATGATGCTCATCACCTCGGGCGTGCAATCTGTGGGCTTGGCCAGGCTGACTTGCGCCGCGTCCAGACCCAGGCCCATGGCCTCGATTTCCGTGCGCAACTGGGCCAGCAGTTCCTCAGTGAAGTTCTGCATCAGCTCCTGACGGTCGCTGCGTACTTCCACCATCATTTCTACGCGTCCGGGAACGGCATTGGAGGCGTTGGGTGTCAGGTTCAGGTTGCCAATGGTGGCGACCAGATAGTCTGGTCCCCCCAGAGCCCGGCGGGCCTTGCGGTCCACTTCACTGATGATCAGGCTGGCACCGACCAGGGCATCACGACGTATGTCCATGGGGGTGGTGCCTGCATGGTCCGGGCGACCTGTGATGATGATGCGGTGGCGGCAAATACCCACGATATTGCTGACCACGCCGATAGGCAGATTGCGCGATTCCAGTACCGGGCCTTGTTCGATATGCAACTCGACAAAGGCGGCGGTATCACCGGGCGCACGACGGGCCTGGGCCAGTTCCTCGGGGCGGCCACCGACGCGGGCAATGCCTTGCGCCAGCGTTTCGCCCTGCGGATTGCGTTCGGCCAGCATGGCGTCGGACAAGACCCCGCCCATGGCGCGGCTGCCTACGCAGGACACGCCATAGTCGCTAGGCTCCTCAGAAAGAAAATCCACCACTTCAAAAGGGTGGTCCAGCTGGATGTTCTGCTCGTTCAGGCAGCGGGCCACTTCCAGCCCGGCCAGCACGCCGATGATGCCGTCGTAGCGTCCGCCATACATCACGGTGTCGCAGTGCGAGCCAGTCGTAATCGGTGCCAGTCCGGGCTTGCGCCCTTCGCGCCGACCAATCAGATTGCCCGCGGCATCCATGCGTACGGTCAGGCCCGCTTCCTCGAACTGCTTCAGCAACCACTGACGCGATTGCAGAAACAGATCGGAGAAGGCGCGGCGGGTCCAGGGCTGGTCGGGTAGCGTGAACGCGGCCAGCTCCTGGGTGCTGCGCCACAGGCGCTCCTGATTCAACAAGGGCATGGCCAGGCTCATGACAATTCGCCTGCCTTGTGCGGACGGATGAACTGACCGTCGCCCGCAGCGTTACGCACGGTTTTGCCGTCCCAGGCCAGTTGGCCGCGCACATAGGTGGCTTCCACACGCACTTGGAACTCGCGGTCCTCGAAGGAGCTCCAGGTGACGGCGGACAGGCTGGTGGACGGGTCAAAACGGTAGGTTTCGGGTTTGACGATCACGATATCGGCGTCTGCGCCCACATTCAGCGAACCCTTGCGGTGTTCCAGCAGGAAGTGTTGGGCAGGGCCCCAGCACAATTGCTTGACGACCATAGTGGGGGAAATGCCGTGTTCGGCGCAGCCTGTCCAGAAGGCGGGCAGCAGGGTTTCCAGACCAGGACCACCAGAGGAGTTCTGGAACACATTGTCAAACTGCTTGCGCTCCAGGCCCCAGCTGACGTGGTCGGAGGACACGAAGGTACATTCGTCGTTGGCAATGTGGGTCCAGAGCAGATCCATTTCCGCCTTGGGGCGAATGGGTGGGTAATGCTTGGTCTTGGCACCGAAGCGGCGGGTGTGTTCTTCGTGGTTCAGCATCAGGTACTGCACGCAGGTTTCAATTGAGGCCTTGTGGCCTGCCTGACGGTACATATTGCAGATTTCAAATCCGCGCGACAGAGATACGTGCACGGCGTGGGCGCGGGCACCGGTCTGGGCACCGATTTCATAAATGGCACTGGTGGCCAGGTTTTCGATCAGAGGGGTGTGAGCGCGCAAGAAGGCGTCCCAACCCGTATCACCGGCTTCGACCATGCGCTTGATGTTCTTGCGCGTCAGTTCCTGGTCCTGATTGTGGACACCGCAAGCCAGACCGGAGGGGGCGATCAGGCGGAAGGCTTCCATCAGAATGTCTTCTTCCACGCGCGGGAAACGGTTGGGGCTGGCTTCAAAGGTAGAGAATTTGAAACCGCAAACGCCGCCTTCAATCAGGCCAGCGGCTGCTTCCAGACCATGCTGGTCGTTCAGGGTGCCGTAGCAGGCCACGTCCACGTGGCAATCGCTTTCAATGCGGGCAATCTTGTCTTCCAGCTGCGGGCGGGAGGCAACGGGTTCGGGATCGTCGTACGGCATTTCCACCATGGTGGTCACGCCACCGGCGGCCGCCGCACGCGAGGCCCAACCCAGACCTTCCTGATTGGCCTGGCTACCAGAGTGCACCTGACCGTCCAGCACGCCGGGCATGACCCACATGCCACGCGCATCCACATGTTCACGGGCCGAAGGAGCCGCGCCAACACCGCGGGCTGCTACTCGGCCTTCGCGCACGGCCACCCAGCCGTCAGTGATGATGCGGTCGCGTTCAACAATATTTCCTCGTACTACCAGATCAAAGTCGCTCATTATCTTCCTCCTTGGATAGCTCGGGCCCGCGCATCTCGCTTGCCCGCAATCGTGTTCGTTTCCATGATTGAAGCAAATCCAGTCATGAATGTCGTATGCCTATTTATCGGTAAAACATAACGTCATGTTAAGTCTTGCTTGGAGTGCGCCCAGCGCTGCACGTGATAGCGGTCGTGGCCCAGGCACAGGCAGAACGAACCTACGGCTTTGGCCAGTTTTTCCGTGATGTGGCGCTTGTCGTAGGTATTGCGTGTGATGCGTTCCTGGGCCTGCTCCACTTGTTGGCGCAGGCGAGGCATATTCACCTGTGTTAACTGTCGATTGCGCACGGCAAACTGGCCGTCGACCATGACATGGCGCAGCGCCAGCCCGTCTTCCAGATGCACCAGCTGATTGACTGTGTTGTTATGCGGAATCCAGTTGATATGGGCCAGATCCAGAAACACGATGTCGGCCTTTCGACCTGGTTCCAGACGTCCCAACTGCTCGCCCATGCCCAGGCAGCGGGCGCTGCCTTCGGTGGCGGCGTACAGCGCTTGTTCGGTTGTGACCCAGCGTTCTGTATCCGGGCCGCGCACCTTGGACGAGAAGGAGGCCAGACGCATGGCCTCGTACATATTCTGGTTATCGCCACTATTGGAGCCGTCCGTGCCCAGGCCCACGGTAATGCCGCGTTCCAGCATGGAGTTCACATCGGCAATCCCATTACCTAAACGCATATTGCTGCCGGGGTTGTGGGCCACCATGGCACCGCGTTCGGCCAGAATGTCCAGGTCGCGCTCGTCCAGCCAGATGGCGTGTGCCAGGGTAAAACGGGGCGAGATCAGGCCCAGCTTGTCCAGATGCTGAACAATGGTGGTGCCATAGCGTTTCATGCCGGTCAGGGCTTGCACATAGGACTCGCCAACGTGGCTGTGCAGGCCGATGTTGCGCTCCGCGCTGATTTCACCGCAGGTTTGCAGGAACTCGTCCGAGCACAGCATGGGAATGGTCGGGGCCAAGGCCACGCGAATGCGGTCGGGGTTGCGCTGCTGATCCAGAAAGTCCGTCAGGCCCGAGAGCGTAGCCCGGAACGACTGGGGGGCCAGTTGGGCCACAAACCGTTGCAGCTCTTCCGGCAGGGCTTCGATCAGGCCGGGGACGGACTGGTAAAAGGACAGGTCCGCCATCATGGGCGCTACCGTGGCCCGCATACCGGCATCCACATAGGCCTGAGTAACCGCATTCATGCCTTCCGCTGTGGGTACCGGGACTTCGGAGTACAGGTCGTAGCTGGCGGTACAGCCTTTGAGCAGCATTTCTGCCGCGTTCAACTGAGTGCTCAGGTATTTGTCTTCCAGATGGCGGTCGCCATTGATCCAGGGGCCGGCTGTCAATAGCAGTTCCAGCGACCAGCGATCCCCCATGGCCTTGGCATAGGTGCCGTGGCCGTGGGTGTGGGCGTTGATCAGGCCGGGGTGCAGCAATTGGTCATCCGCTTGCACCACCGTGGCTTCAGACGGCGCGGGCAGGCCGGGCGGACCCATGGCTTCGATCTCGCCATTCTTGATCAGAATGTCCAGAGGTTCGGCCTTGGCTTGGGCGTGGGCCAGCACCAGGCCCCCACGGATGACGGTATAACTTGATGTCATGATCAGCTCCGATTGTCCTTGATTGCCCAAGGGAACAGGAGGCGTTCGGCGGCAGAAATCACCTGGAAGAACACAATGCCCAGCACGGACAAGATCGCCATGGCGCCAAAGGCAACCGGTGTCTTGAAGAAGGCTGTAGAGGTGGTGATCAAGTAGCCCAGACCTTGGTCAGCGGCTACAAATTCACCGACTACAGCACCCACCACGGACAAGGTGATGGCCACTTTCAGGCCCGAGAAAATAAAGGGCACGGCAAAGGGCAGGCGAATGCGGAAAAACTCTTGCAAGCGGGTGGCGCGGCAGGCACGGACCAGCTCGATCAGCTCGGGCGGGGCCGCCAGCAGGCCGGAGGTCATGGAGATCACCAGCGGGAAGAAGGCCACCAGAAAAGTCACCACGACGCGTGGCAGCTCAGTGGGTCCAAAGATAATGACCAGAATCGGAGCCAGGGCCACCTTGGGGATGGACTGGGTCAGGATCAGCAGCGGGTAGATGGCCTGCTCGAAAAAGCGCGAGTAGGTAATCAGCACGGCCAGCGGAAAGCTGATCACAATCGACAGCAAAAAGCCCAGCATGATGGTGCGCGTGGACACCAGCGTGTGCATCAGCATGGCCTCTTTCATTTGCATGGAATCGGCCCAGATGCGCGAGGGGGCAGGCACCAGGTATTCAGGGATATCAAACAGGCGGCTGGCCAGCTCCCACAGGATGACCACGGCAATCAGGGTGATGGCCGGGACGGTAATTTCATTGAAATCGCGCAGGCGCAGTCGTCGCTTGCGCACGGGCGCGGCGCCCAGGGTTTGAGTTTGCTCGCTCATCAAGCCACCTCGTGTTGGAAAATGAGTTCACGGACGGCAGCGGCACAGCGCGTAAATTCGGGCGTGCCCACCAGAGAAAAGTCGCGTTCGCGGGGCAGGTTTACATCCAGAATTTCGGTAATCTGGCCGGGGCGCGGCGACATCACCACAATGCGGTGACCCAGCATGACGGCTTCGGAAATCGAGTGCGTCACAAACACAATGGTTTTGGGGTCTTCGTACCAAAGCCGCAGCAGTTCCAGCGTCATGGTTTCGCGGGTCAGCGCGTCCAGGGCGCCGAACGGCTCATCCATCAGCACCACTTTGGGGTTGTGAACCAGTGCGCGGCAAATGGCTACGCGTTGCTGCATGCCGCCCGACAATTGCTTGGGGTGGTGGTGCAGAAAATTGCCCAGCCCGGCGGTAGTGAGCAGACGCGTGGCGCGACTGCGGGCCTGATCGTCCAGACGACCCATGATGCTCGATGGCAAGAGGGTGTTGTCCAGAATATTGGCCCACGGCACCAGCGTCGGGGCCTGGAACACGATGCCGGTGTCCTGGCGGGGGTGGGCAACGATTTCATCATCAATGCTGACGGTGCCGGTGGTGGGCATCAGCAAGCCGGCGATCAGGCGTAGCAGCGTGGATTTCCCACAGCCCGAAGCGCCGACAATGGCAATGATTTCGTTGTCCTGGATGTCCAGATTGATTTGTTTCAGTGCCTGAGTCTCTCGCTCGGTATTACGACCGTAGATCAGGTTGACGTCTTGAATGCGTATCACAATGCGCTCCTAGGCGCGCGCCGGCCCGCCTGGGCCAAGCCGGAGCACGCGCGAAAATCAGTTCAGCTCAGGGCTTGGCCGTGCCGTTGGCCTTGACGATGAACTGGGTGTCGTAGGCTTGGTGATAGTCCCAGGCGGGATCCAGGCTTTGGGCTTCTGCAACGGCCTCGTAGGTGTTTTTCATGCGGCCTTCTTCCAGGCTGCCTACTCCGTGCTCGGCACTGAAATCGGTGTAGATGTAGCCCAGCACCGCGTTCAGGTTGCCCATGCAGTCATCAAGGTCGATTTCCGGATTGACCTTTACGTGGGCCTGACAAGCCGTGTCCGGGTCCTTGCGGGCGGCTTCCCAGGCTTCGATGGTGGCGTCCAGGAAGTTCTGCACCATTTGTGGGCGCTCGGTCAGTGTTTTGTCGGTGGCGAATACGGACAGGGCGTAGATGTTGAAGCCCTGGTCGCTAAAGGGCAGCACCACGATTTCCTTGCCAAAACGCTTGGCCTGCTTGTTCTGGTAGTAGTAGTTGGTGGCCAGGAAAGGAGCGGCGTCCACTTTGCCGTTGATCAGCAGCGGTGCCATGGAGGAGCCGTCAACGGTCACCCACTGAATCTTGTCGGGATCGGTGTTGGCCTTGCGCGCCACCATGGGGAAGTAAAGCTTGTGGCTGTTACCGGGCGAGACGGCAATTTTCTTGCCTTCCAGGCCAGAGAAATCGGTAATACCCGAGTCTTTGCGCACAAACAGGGAATGGGCCGAGTGCGAGAAGGTGGAAGCAATGGCCTTGATGGGAGTCTGGCTGTTCTGACGCGAGGTCAGAATGGCGGAAATATCGGCCAAGCCAATATCGGCCGCGCCGCCAGCCACTTTCAGAACTGTGTCACCCGAACCGGTGCCACGGGTAATCTTCAGGTTGATGCCGTGTTTCTCGTAAATCCCGTTGGCAATGCCGGAGTAATACGGGGCATAGTCGCCGGTGGGGATGAAGTCCAGCATGAGATGAACGTTGTCAGCGGCGTGGGCGGTGGGCGCAGCGGCGGCCAGTCCCAAGCCCAGCACCGCCAGGGTGCGAGCAAGCAGGGTTTGCATGATTTTGTCTCCGTGTCGTAGTTATGAAGCCGCTCTGTAAGCCCGTTGCGATCAAGGCGCGCCGGGATGGCAGCTTGAAAAAATTGAAACATAGGCAAATCAAAATGTCTTATGCTTATTTGTGCTCGAAACATAAGGCTACGTTAAGGGATGCTGCTCAATCTTCGTCAAATCGAGGTTTTTCGCGCGATCATGCTGACCGGTTCCATCAGCAAGGCGGCGCAATTGCTGAACGTGTCGCAACCGGCCATCAGCCGCCTGCTGTCCTATACCGAATCGCGTATTGGTCTGGTGCTGTTCGAGCGCATCAAGGGGCGTCTGTACCCCACGCCCGAGGCGCGTCGGCTCTATCAGGAGGTGGAGCAGGTTCATAACAGCGTGCAGCGGGTAAACGAGGTGGCCACCGACCTGATCGAAAAGCGCCACGGCAGCTTGCACATTGCCGTCAGCCCCAGTCTGGGCCAGACCTTGATCCCCATGGCGGTGACGCGTTTTCGCCAGGCATTCCCGGACGTGAAGGTGTATGTGCGCACGCTGATTTCCAGTGATCTGGTACAGGCTTTGGTCACCCAGCAGGCCGAGGTCGGTGTGGCTATCGTGCCGCTGACACATCCCAGCTTGCATGCCCAATCCATTTACGAAAACCATCTGGTGGCGGTGTTGCCAGCCAGCCATCCTCTGGCCGACAAGCAGGAGCTGGATGCCAGCGATCTGGAAGGACTGGACCTGATTGGTTATGGCAATGACACTCCTTATGGCCAGATGGTGCAGCAGTTATTTGGTAACCGTCCTGGTGTGCCGCAACTGGCGGTAGAAGTGCGTTTGACGCATATTGCCTGTGCCATGGTGCAGGCTGGAGCCGGGATTGCAATTGTGGACGAGCTGGCCGTGGCAGGCCGGGTCTGGCCGGATGTGGTGGTACGCCCCATTAATCCGCGCACCACCATGCCTTTGCACATGCTGCATTCCAATGTGGTACCGGTGTCGCAATTGGCGCACGACTTCATGGAAGTGGTGATTTCCACAGCCTCCCGAGGCATGCGGGCAGGCTGGGCCTGAGTGATTCATCCATAAATAAACCATCCCCCCACGCAGCGCCTTCGCTTGGCGGCCTCTCCAGGGGGGGACTTACCCTTATCACGGGAAGCTGTCGGGAAATGTGCGTGTTCGCGTATTGCGCCGCGTATAAGGGGTACGGGTATTTGCTTAACCCTGTGTTATGAAGGGTTAATAAAAAAGCATATGACATCAAGGTTTTGCCAATCCTAGAATTAAAGCACTACAAACAGAAAATGGATGGCAAGGAGACCTTATGCAAGGCGTATACACAATCGCCCCGTTGGCTGCGGCTGTATCCCGCAAAAACACCCTGTCCCGCTGGGGACGTGTCAGCAGCAAAGCTGGCTTGATGCTGGCCACATTGGCTGCCGGCGTGGCCTTGAGCCTGCCCGCTCATGCGGTCAACCCCAATCAGGGCAAGATGTTCAAGGTGGCTGCAGACGTGGGCCTGGTTCCGTTTTTCATGCGCGGCACCGATGGCAAGCTGGATGGCTTTTCCAATGATCTGACCCAGGAAGTGGCCCGACGCATGGGTTACGAGGGGGCGGAGGTCATCGACACTCCGTTTTCCGCTATTTTTGCTGGCTTGTTTTCCAGTCGTTACGACATGGTGGCGGCTCCCACCAACACCACACGTGAACGTGCGGAGCAAATGCTGTTTGCCGAGCCGTATATGGCGGGCGGCCTGAGCTTTCTGGCTAAAAAGGGCGCGACCGTCAATGCGCTGGAAGACCTGAAAGGCAAGACCATTGCCGTCAATAACGGCAGCTTCTCGGACCGTTGGTTGCAGGACAATCAGGAAAAATACGGCTACAAGATCCAGCGCTTCAACAAGAACACGGATGCTGTGCAGGCCGTGGCTATTGGTCGCGCCTTTGCCAATATGTCCGAGACTCCTTTGGCACGCTATATCGCCACCCAGACCCCCGCACTGGCCCCGGTCTACGACATGACCACCGAGGCTAACTACGCCTTTGCCTTCCGCAAGGACGACACGGCCCTGCGTAATCGCGTGGATGAAGTGCTGGAATGCATGAAGCAGGACGGCTCCCTGTCCAAGCTGCATGTGAAGTGGTTTGGTACGGAACCCAATGCTGGTACGGCCATGACGGTGATTTTCCCCGGCTATGGTGTGCCCGACTTCCCTGGCTACGAGCCCACCGAGCACACCCCCGACTGCTCCCGTCCTTAAAAGCGCCTTCGCGCTGTTTCTCTAGCTATATGGCCCTGCAGGGGCCGGTCCCCGCCTGCCCGACTGGCAGGCGGTCAAGGAGCGACCATGAGTGAAATTGTCCGCATCCAGGGCTTGCGCAAATCGTTTGGGCAGGCCGAAATTCTTAAAGGCATAGACGTGAGCGTCAACACCGGCGAAGTTGTCGTGATGATTGGCGGCTCGGGCTCGGGCAAAAGTACCTGTCTGCGCTGCATCAACCGTCTGGAGACCCCGACCAGCGGCACGATTGTGGTGGCTGGCAGTGATGTGACCTGCCCGCGCACCGACCTGAACCAGGTGCGCCAGAATATAGGCATGGTGTTTCAAGGCATACACCTGTACCCGCATATGACGGCGCTGGGCAATGTGATGCTGGCGCTGCGCAAGGTGAAAAAAGTGCCCAAGGCGCAGGCCGAAGAGCAGGCCCGCCATCATCTGGAACAGGTGGGTCTGGCCCAGCGTATCGAACACTATCCCAGCCAGTTGTCCGGCGGCCAGCAGCAGCGGGTGGGCATTGCCCGCGCGCTGGCGCTGGAGCCCAAAGTCATGCTGTTTGACGAGCCTACCTCGGGTCTGGACCCGGAGCTGGTCGGTGAAGTGCTGAACGTGATGAAACGCACCCGCGATGCGGGCATGACCATGGTGATTGTTACGCACGAAATGCAGTTTGCCCGCGAAGTAGGGGACCGCATTGTGTTCATGGACCAGGGCGTGATTCTGGACCAGGGCAGTCCCGATGAAATTCTGTGTAAGCCGCGTCACAAGCGTATTCAGGATTTTCTGAGCCGCATGAACTGAGGCCGGCCATGGATCAGATAATTTATTACTTCTTTAACTGGACGCTGATCAGCCCCTATTTGCCCGAGATCATGCAGGGCTTTTGGGTCACGCTGCAAATGGCCGTGATGACCGTGGTTCTGGGCACTGTCCTGGGCCTGGGTCTGGCCGTGTTGCGTTGCTACGGCTGGCGTCCCGTCAATATCTTGATGACCTTGTATGTGGACGTGTTCCGTGCGATTCCGCAGCTGGTCATTATTGTGCTGGTGTTCTTCGCTTTGCCGTCCCTGGGGATTGTGATTGAACCCGTTCCCGCCACCGTTCTGGCCTTGAGCTTGGTGCTGTCTGCCTTTGCTGAAGAAATCTTCTGGTCTGGCATTGCTGCGGTGCCCACGGGTCAGTGGGAAGCGGGCCGCTCCACCGGCATGGGTTTCAGTCAGACGCTGTTTGCCATCATCCTGCCGCAAGCCGTGCGTCTGGCGATTCCACCACTGACCAATCGCGCTATCGGGATTACCAAAGGCACCACCTTGGGTTCGGTGATTGCCGTGCCTGAGCTGCTTAATGTGTCCAGCAATATCCAGTCCAACATCGCCAACCCCACCGCCTTTACGGCCGGGGCCATTTTGTTCTGCCTGATTTTCTTCCCCTTCGTTCATCTGACGAGGGTGCTGGAACGGCGCTATGCGATCAAGTCGTAGGAGTGACGCGCTATGGAACTGATCGATACTTTTCTGAACCCGAAGATTCTTGCCGCCAGTTGGCCCTTGCTGCTTCAGGGCTTGTGGCTGACGGTCAAGCTTTCGGTGATCATCGTGCCGCTGGCTGCCTTGTTGGGTCTGGTGATTGCCTGCCTGCATTACCAGCAGCATCGCTGGCTGAACAGGCTGATCCTGCTGTACGTGGATTTCTTCCGTGCCTTCCCGCCTTTGGTGCTGCTGATCTTCATTTACTACGGCCTGCCTTTTTTGGGCCTGCCCTTGAATGAGTTTTCCGCCACGGTGCTGGCGCTGGTTTTGAACAGCAGTGGTTACTTCGCGGAGATTTTCCGTGCCGGGCTGGAGTCGGTGTCCCCCGGACAGAACGAGGCGGCGCGCTCCACGGGTTTGAACGCCCGTCAGGCCATGGCCTATGTGGTTGTGCCCCAAGGTGTGCGCAATGTAATTCCGGATCTGGCCAGTAACACGCTGGAAGCCATCAAGCAGACCTCGATTGCTTCGGCCGTGGCCTTGCCTGAACTGCTGCGTTCGGCCCAGATCGTGCAGGGCGAGACCTATAGCCAGACCCCGCTGGTGGCCGCTGCGCTGATTTACTTCATTCTTCTCTGGCCCTTGGTACGCATGATTTCGCGTATGCAAAAGCCATTTGTTATTCCACGTTGAGCCTAAGCGTAATTATGAAAAATAAAGGTGTCTTTTCCATTTGCCCCACTCCCTTCAAACCGGGTGGTGAGTTGGATTTGCAAAGCCTGGTCAGTCTGGTGAATTTCCAGCTGGAAGCCGGTATTCACGGCTTGGCGATTTTGGGGGTGATGGGTGAACTGCACAAGCTCAGTACCTTTGAGCGTCGGCGTGTCATTGAAACCGTCGTGGCGGCAGTGCGCGGTGCGGTGCCGGTCTGGGTGGGGGTGCGGGCCATGGGAACGGCAGCGGCGGTGGAGCAGGCTCGCAGCGCTGAAGATCTGGGGGCCGATGCGATTTTTGTCGCTCCCTTGGCGGGGGCGGATGACGATATGCAGGTGTCCTTTTACCGCCAGATTGTGCAGGCTATTCGTTTGCCGGTGGTCATTCACGACTTCCCGGAACTGTTCGCCGCCCGCATCAGTCCGGCCTTGGCTGTGCGTTTGAAGGCAGAGGCGGGTGTGTCCATTCTGAATTCCGAAGACCCACCCGTCGGACAGAAGATTACCGCTGTGCGGGGTCTGTCTGGCGATGCCTTGCCGATCTTGAGTGGCCTGGGTGGCATGCATTTTCTGGAAGAGCTGCAACGGGGGGCCGATGGCGTGGTCACCGGCTTCTCCTTCCCGGAGATTCTGCTCAAGGTCTATGCCTTGCACCGTCAGGGCGAACAGGAGGAAGCCGCCCGTGTGTTTGACCGTTATTGTTCGCTGATTCGTTACGAGTTTCAGCCTTTGGTGGCGCTGGCCTTGCGCAAGTATTCCTATATGCGCCGTGGCATCATCGCCTGCGATGCGACGCGTGATCCGGCGACGGCTCTGGACCATATCAGCCGGGACGAGTTTGAGGCTGTGGTGCGCCGTGTGGGTCTGGACTTGTCTGCAACGGGTGTGCAAACCGTTTAAACCTTGCTGTTCTTGAGTAACTGCTGCATTTGTTGGATTTGCCGGGTAAATAACGTCTGGGGGGCCCCGGCGTTATTTAGCCGGTTTTTTTGCTTGCGCTTCTTTCTTCTTCTTCTTCTTCTTCTTCTTCGGTTTCCTGAGAGTTGGGGAGTGGCGCTGTTTGTGTGCAGAGCAGGAGGTTTTTGAGACAAGGAGCGCAGAGAGCCTGCATGTTTAGATAGTGTCTCGTGAAAACGCCGGTCTGGGCCGGGGGCCGTCCTCCGGGCTTGGCTCCTTGCCGGTGCTGCGCACCGGTGCCCTGGTCAGGCTTGCTATTCGGGCGCGTCCTGAACTCGCGAAAGTGCCTTGTCCCCCGGACAAGGCACAAGCATTTCGCTCAAACAGCAGGACGCTTGGACCCCGAATAGCAAGCCTGCCTGCGGCAAGAAGCCTGAATCGCCCAGAGGACGGCCCCCGGCCCAGATCGGCTCACAATGACTATCAATATGAGACTTTCGTCCTTTTTGGGCCTGGCGGTATGTAGCCCTTTGGGCTGCTGTAGCGGCGTGAGGAACTTGAGGGAGCGAGGTTTGCGTGTTGGTCGTCGCTCTCAATAGTTAGCGGTGGGTGTGGGGGGACGCAAAAATAGGAGCCAAGCACTAACTATTGAGAGCCAGGCACTTCATGGGAGCATGAACCTTGCGCAGGATATCCCGCTCAACAAAATGTTGTGCGTAATCGGGAGCTTGTCGTGCGTCTTTGACGCCAAAGCCAATGCGCTTGTCACGGTGATTGTTGTTGTCTCAGTCTCTTGTTCTTTTAGGTTTTCTTGCTCACGCAGGCGCTTTTATAGGCGCATAAGGAGTTGGTACAAGGACGAGAGGTGCTGCGGCCAGGCGGCTTTGGGTTGAAAAGCCTTTGACCAGGAGCTGGCCTCTAGCCTGCCTGGGTATTGCCGGAGTTTTTGAAGTGGCAGGAGCCGCGCAGTATGATCAGACATTCTGCCCTTGGATCGGGATTGCCATGTTTGCCTATGTCGGGCTGCGTACTGCCTGCTTTGATACGCCTTTAGGGGCGATGCGTCTGCTGGTGGACGCTCAAGGAGCCTTGCTGCGTCTGGACTTCGAGGAAGAGACCGTACATGGTCTGACACCCGAGCAACTGGCCGGGCTGATCCCGGAACCTGCTTTGGCCGAGCCCGTGCAGACTCAACTGGACGCGTATTTTGCCGGCAAGCTGCAGCAGTTTGATCTGCCTTTCAGCCTGCAAGGGACAGAGTTTCAGCAACAGGTCTGGCAGGCCTTGCTGACTATTCCCTATGGTCAGACCTGGACCTATGGCCAGATGGCCGAACATCTGGGCCGTCCCAAGGCGGTCCGTGCTGTGGGCCAGGCCTGCGGCCTCAATCCCATCAGCATTATCGTGCCGTGTCACCGCGTGCAAGGCGCCAATGGCATGTTGACCGGCTTTAGCTCCGGCTTGCATCGCAAAGCCAGCCTGCTGGACTTTGAACGCCGTGTGCATTTGACGGGCACGGGCGACATCCAGGCCAGCATGCCCGCCCAGCTGGATTTGTTCTAAAGCAGGACAGGGCTCACTCCGTACCCAAATCAACAAGCCTCCGTGCACAGAATCACAAGTCCGGGCTTGTCCTCGTCCCTATACTGGATTCGTTAAGAATCAACTATTCCGTGTGGAGACAGACTATGGGGCAGGACGTACAAGCCGAGCGCAAGGCGATTCGCGAACACATGATTATTGACGGCAAACCCGTCACTGAATCTCAAGGGCCCACGATTCCCGTCTACGATCCCGCAACGGGACAAGTGATTGCGCACCAGCCCGAGGCCGGTGCTCAAGGCGTGGATCTGGCCGTGCGTGCTGCGCGCCAGGCTCTGGAGCAGGGCGAATGGGCTCAGATGTTGCCCGCTCAGCGCGAGCGCCTCTTGTTGCGTTTGGCTGATTTGATTGAATCCCACGCGGATGAGCTGGCTCGTCTGGAAACCCTGAACAACGGCAAGCTGCTGTTCTTTTCCTACGGCCTGGAAGTGGCGGCCAGCGCACAATGGCTGCGCTACATGGCTGGGTGGGCCACCAAGATGAATGGCGAATTGCTCTCGCCTTCCATCGGCTTTCCTCCCGGCGTGAAATACCACGCTTATACCCGCCAGGAACCGGTTGGTGTGGTGGGCGCTATCGTGCCCTGGAACTTCCCGTTGCTGATGGCGGTGTGGAAGATTGCGCCTGCCATGGCCGCCGGTTGTACCGTGGTTCTGAAGCCTGCTGAAGAGACACCGCTGACTGCCATTCGTCTGGCCGAACTGGCTCTGGAAGCCGGTTTCCCCGCCGGTGTGATCAACGTGATCACGGGTCGTGGCGAAAGCACTGGTGCGGCTTTGACGGCTCACCCTGGCGTGAACAAGATCTCCTTTACCGGCTCCACGGAAGTGGGCAAGTTGATCGGTCATCAGGCCGTCAATGACATGAAGCGCATGTCTCTGGAGCTGGGCGGCAAATCCCCCGTGGTCATCATGGACGATTGCGATGTGGACATGGCCATTCAAGGTGCGGCCAACGCCATCTTCTTTAACCAGGGCCAGGTATGTACTGCCGGCTCGCGTCTGTTCGTGCAAAAAGGCATTTACGAGCGCGTGGTGCAGGGCGTAGCCGATCTGGCTTGTTCCATGACTCTGGGATCGGGCTTTGAGCAGTCCACCCAGATTGCTCCGCTGATTTCCGCCCGTCATCAGCAGCGCGTGCAGAACTATATCGATGTGGGTCGCCAGCAAGGCGGTCGCATGTTGGCAGGCGAGGGTGCTCGCCCCGAGCAGGGCTACTTTGTACGCCCTACCGTGTTTGCCGACGTCGCTCCCGATGCCCGCATCATGCGTGAAGAAATCTTTGGTCCCGTGGTGGTTGCGACCCCGTTTGATACCGAGGCGCAGGCACTGCAGTTGGCCAACGATACAGACTTTGGCCTGGGTGCCAGCGTCTGGAGTCAGGATCTGGCCCGCGTCCAGCGTTTGACCACTGGTATCAAGGCCGGAACCGTGTGGGTCAACACCCACAACATGCTGGACCCCAGCATGCCCTTTGGTGGCTTCAAGCAGTCCGGCCTGGGTCGGGAGCACGGGCGCGCTGCGGTAGAGGCTTACCTGGAGACCAAATCGGTCTGCATGGCCTACCCGGCAGCCTAGCTAGGGATAAAGGCGCGAACACAATAACGATACCGTTCGCGCCTCTTTGAGGAGACAACAATAATGTATGCAATTTTGCAGCGGACCGCTCTGGCCTTGGCCTTGAGCGGCGTCAGTGCCGGTGCCGCCCTTGCGGGCGACCCCAGTGCGCGGGACTGGATTCCTGCTCCGGTAGGGACCAATATCCTGGCCGTCTACATGATGGGCCTGAAGTCTCACGGTTTTTATGATCAGGGTTCACGAATTGGCGATAGCCCCAAGCTGAATGTGCAAGGCATGATTTACCGCCAGATGCACTTTCGCGAACTGGCCGGCAAGACGGTGCAGTACGAGCTGATCGTGCCCGGTTTTCGCAACACGCTGGATGTTCCAGGACAGGACCGCGATCGCATGACCGGTATTGGTGATGTGACTGCCGGTGCCGCCGTGTGGCTGCACAACGATCCGGAGAACCGTTTCTGGTTCGCGTGGGAGCCTTTCATTACGGCTCCTACAGGTCGTTACCACGGCTCGCAGGCCGATGTGTCTTCCGGCAAGAACCGCTGGAGCACCATCCAGGACTTTGCGATTGTGAAAGGCTTTGGGGAGTCTTCCTTTATTGAAGGTGTGGCGGAGTTCGAGTTCTTTGGCAACAACAAGAACTACTACGGCCAGACTCTGAAAAAAGACACGGCAATCCGCTTGATGGCCCTGGTTTCAACCAACCTGACTGAAAAGACTTATGTGGGTATGCGCTACCGCTACGAGACAGGTGGCCGTGAGCGGGTCAATGGCCAGACCACGGCGACGCGTGCACGTAACCACCAGTTGGCCGCCGAGATTACCCACCAGTTGACTGACGCTCACCAGGTGCAATTGCAGTACATCCATGATTTGAAAGTCGAGAATGGCCCGCGCATGCGCGGCCTGCAATTCCGTTATGCCTATGCGTTCTGACAGCGTGGACGCCCATGAGGAGAGACATCCAATGAAGTCTAAATTTAAATTAACGACCGCCGCCGCCATGTTGGGGCTGATGGTACTGGCCGGTGGCGCGCAGGCCCAGGACAAGCCGCGCGAAGTCCTGACAGGTGGTCACAGTGTGTCTGCCCCGCAGGAAAACCGTATCTATGTCATGGACTCGGTGTTCATGCACCTGACCGAAAGCCGTGTGCACGTTTATGACTACACCAACGGCAAGTTCCTGGGCATGGTACCCACCGCCTTCAACGGCCACGTGCAGGTGTCCAACGACGGCAAGAAAATCTACACCATGACCACCTATCACGAGCGCATTACGCGTGGAAAGCGCTCGGATGTAGTGGAAGTGTGGGATGCCGACAAGCTGACCTTCGAGAAGGAGATTTCCCTGCCACCCAAGCGTGTGCAAGGTCTGAACTATGACGGTCTGTTCCGTCAGACGACGGACGGCAAGTTCATCGTGCTGCAAAACGCCTCGCCAGCGACCTCGATCGGGATCGTGGACGTGGCCAAGGGCGACTATGTGGAAGACGTCACAGCTGCCGCCGGTTGCTGGAGCGTGATTCCCCAGCCCAATCGCCCCCGCAGCTTCATGACCATTTGTGGTGATGGTGGCCTGTTGACCATCAATCTGGGCGAAGACGGCAAGGTCGCCAGCCAGTCGCGCAGCAAGCAGATGTTCTCCGTGAAGGATGATCCGATCTTTATCGCTCCGGCTCTGGATAAGGACAAGGCTCACTTCGTGTCCTACTACGGCAATGTCTACAGTGCTGATTTCAGCGGTGACGAGGTCAAGGTAGATGGCCCCTGGTCCTTGCTGAACGACCAAGACAAGGCCAAGAACTGGGTGCCCGGTGGCTACAACCTGGTGGGTCTGCATCGCGCCAGCGGTCGCATGTATGTGTTCATGCATCCCGATGGCAAAGAGGGCACTCACAAGTTCCCCGCGGCCGAGATCTGGGTCATGGACACCAAGACCAAGCAGCGTGTAGCCCGCATTCCAGGGCGTGATGCCTTGTCCATGACCATTGATCAGCAACGCAATCTGATGCTGACCCTGGACGGTGGCAATGTGAACGTCTATGACATCAGCCAGCCTGAACCCAAGTTGCTGCGCACCATTGAAGGCGCCGCAGAAGCATCCTTGCAAGTTCAGTTCCACCCAGTTGGGGGTGTCTGATATGGACCCGGTCCTGACCTACGCCAGCCTGGCTTGCTTGGCCGTGCTGATGGGACTGGGGGCGCTGGATAAACTGCGTCACTTCAGCCTGTTCGAGGCAGCCGTTGGCGGTTATCGATTGTTGCCGGAAGTGTTGCTACGACCGTTCAGTGTGCTGTTTGTCGCTGCCGAGGCCTTGAGTGCGCCTTTGCTGCTGTGGCCAGCCAGCCGTTCGCTGGGGGCGGTTCTGGCCCTGTGCGTCCTGCTGGTCGCCACCAGTGGCATTGTGATGAACCTGCTGCGTGGCCGCCGCGATGTGGATTGCGGCTGCTCCGGGCTGGGGGAATCCTCCGGTGGTCTGTCCTGGTGGCTGGTGGCTCGCAATGCCTTGCTGGCTGCGCTGGCCGTGGCCAGCGGTGACTGGGCCATCAGCAGCGCCCGTGAACTGGTCTGGGTGGACGGTTTGACCTTCTTTGGTGCCACCTTGGCCTTGCTGGGCCTGTACTATGCGGCCAACCAACTGATCGAATCCCATCTGAAATTCCAGAAAATGCAGAATTCTTAGGAGACCTAAATGACCGCTTTAATGATTTCCAACGTCATTTTATGGGTAATCGTACTGGCCCTGGTGCTGGTTGTACTTGCCCTGTCGCGCCAGATTGGCGTGTTGTATGAACGGGTTGCCCCCATGGGCGCCCTGACTATGGATAAAGGCCCGCAGGTGGGTGATGCCGCTCCCGTCATGGAATTGCAGGACCTGCGCGGTCGTGCCGTTACCGTGGGCGTGGCTGGCCCGCGTAGCCAGTTGATTTTCTTCATGTCGCCTACCTGCCCGGTGTGCAAGAAGCTCTTGCCGATTCTGAAGTCCATTCAGGGCTCGGAAGGTCAGTGGGTAGATATTGTGCTGGCCAGTGATGGCGAGATGCCCGAGCATCTGGCTTTCTACCAGAAAGCACAACTGGACGCCTTCCCTTACGTCCTGTCCACACAGCTGGGCATGGGCTTTCAGATCAGCAAACTGCCTTACGCCGTCCTGATCGACGAGAACGGTGTGGTGCGCGGCAAGGGTCTGGTCAATTCGCGTGAACAGCTGGAAAGCCTGTTTACCGCCAAAGACCTGGGCGTGGCCTCGGCGCAAGAATACTTGGCCGGTGACTCGGGCATGAAGCAAGTGCAGGTATCACGAAAGGAGAACGTCAATGCGTTGGCTGGATAAATTTGGGGAGAACCTCTCCCGTTCTGTGGCCCACAAGACTTCGCGTCGCAGCGTGCTGCGCTCGGTGGGCAAATTAATGGTCGGTTCGGCCTTTGTGTTGCCTGTATTGCCGGTGGCTCGCGCCGCCGGTGGTGGTGGCAGCAGCAGTGGTGCCGATCACATCAGTCTGAATCCCGATCTGGCGAATGAAGACGAAGTGAACTCCTGCGACTACTGGCGTCATTGTGCGGTGGACGGGTTCCTGTGCTCTTGCTGCGGTGGCACGACCACCACCTGCCCTCCGGGCTCGACGCCTTCGCCCATCTCGTGGATTGGCACTTGCCACAACCCGCATGATGGCAAGGACTACCTGATCAGCTACCACGACTGCTGCGGCAAGACCGCTTGCGGCCGCTGCCAGTGCAACACGCAGACCCGTGAGCGTCCTGGTTACGAGTTCTTCCTGCACAATGACGTGAACTGGTGCATGGCGAACGAGAACAGCACCTTCCATTGCACGACATCGGTACTGGTTGGCTTGGCTAAAAACTAAAAAAGCCCGTCGGGCTGCCAGTCATGCGGGAAGAACGGTCCTTGGGACGCCAGTTTTTTCCTGCACAGGCAGCCCCCAGGGTTTGAACAAGGTGCCGGGCGGTCAGGATGGCGTTCGGTCACTTAAGGAGGCATCACTGTGTGGACATCTTTGCGCCTGGCCTGTTTGGGCGCCGTACTCTTGGCGTTTACGCCTTGGGCCCATGCCCAAGAAGAGATGGCCGGAACGGGCGATTACCTGCAAAGTTCGCAGGCTTTCAAAGACTATATGCTGCAATGCGCAGGTTGCCATCGCTACGATGGCCAGGGCCTGACGCATCGGGGCATCCCCAATTTCAACCAGTCCATTGGCTTGTTTACACGCCTGCCAGCTGGACGGGACTATATGATTCGAGTGCCCGGTGCCTCGCAGTCGCAACTGGATAATGCCGATCTGGCTCGTGTGCTGAACTGGATTGTGGCCAAGTTCAGCCCGGAAGAAATGACACCCGATTACCGACCCTTTACCTCGGCCGAGGTAGGGGCATCGCGCCGGCATCGTTTTGATGATGTACTCAAGGCGCGTACGGAGCTAACCGTCAAGATGAACAGTATGGGTCTGGAGCCTGCGCCCTACCTGTACGGCTCCATGGATCGCTGATACAGCGGGTTAACGACCGTAGACGCTTGAATTTTTTAGGGCTATAAGAAAGGGGGGCATATTCTGCCCCTTACCCCGATCAATTGCGTTGGCCGAAAGGGCACTCAGGCAATGTCTATGTTATTGCGCACTCCCTCTGCTTCTTTCAAGAGCCTGGCTGCTTGGCAGGAAGTGGTGTGCGCGTACTTTGTGCCCTTGGAAGTTCAGCCGGATTCTCGCCGTGGTTTCTCCAACCGGGCGGCAACCGATCGCATGGGTTCGGTCGATGTCATGGAACTGTGTACCAGCGCGCAGCGCGTGCGTCGTACCCAGGCCTTGGCCAGCCGATCCGAGCAGGCGCTGTACAAGGTCACCTTGCAGATCAGTGGCAGTAGTCAGATTCAGCAGGATAATCGCAGTGGCATCTTGCACGCCGGGGAGTGGGGCATTTATGACACCACCCGCCCTTACGAAGTGGCCGTGCAGGATCAATCCCATTTTCTGGTCTTGCAGTTCGAGGAAGAGCGTTTGCTGCCTTGGTTGCCCTGGCTAAGCGATGCGGTGGCCCGCTCGTTCTCCGCCACGACAGGTCCGGCCCGAATTGCCATGGATATGCTGCGTTTGGGTTTGCAGGAGCGCGGGCACTTGTCGCCCTCGGCCTTGAGCGAACTGTCCCAGACCGTGATTCGCATGATGGCTCTGAGCCTGGCCGATGGTCGCCCGGTGACGACCGAGTCCGCCCTGGACGAAGTGCGGCGCGGGCAGCTGCTGCAAATTCAGCAATACGTGCAGGATCATCTGGGTGATACCGGTTTGAATGCCCAGTCCCTGGCGCTGCAGTTTCGCATTTCACGCCGTTATCTCTACAAGCTGTTCGAGCTGTGCGGGCAAGCGCCTGCCGATTACATCATGGCCGCCCGCCTGGAGCGCGCCTGTCAATTGTTGGTGGACGGCAAACCCGGTCGGCAGATCAGTGAGCTGGCCTGGCAAATGGGCTTTTCCGACGCGGCCGTGTTCAGCCACGCCTTCCGGCGACGCTATGGCGTATCGCCCAGCGAATGGCGTCGCAGCCGTATTTGCGGCGATTAAGTACAGCTACGTAGACGCAACTCCGACTTATCGCAGACGGGTCGGATTTCTATCCTAGAGGCTCATGATTATGGGGCGGCCGGTGTGGTTCGCCCGGCTTCTCAAGGACAGTCTTATGCGTCTACACCTCGATTGTGCGTTGCTGCACACCCAGCCATCGTGGGCTCAGAATTTACAGGCCATCGTCCCGCCTTGCGAGCGCTTGCAGCTGCATGTTCTGCAGGCGCCACCACCGCCCCATCCCGATCAGGAGTATTTGTTTTTGCGCAGCGCATCGGCCTTGCTGCTACGTTTTGATGCCTGTCTGATTCCCATCGAAGCGGCCACCCTGATTCACGTGCGTCGAGCCTTGTCGGTGGCCCAAGGTCATTTGCCAGTGCCGGTCTTTGGTTTGCTGCGGGGTGCCATCAAGGCCGCGGCCCTGACAGACCTGCTGGAACTGGGTCTGGCAGACTACGTGCGCGAGCCTTTATGCCTGGACGATTTGCGCGCCCGCATCAATCGTCAGCGTTTACAGACCTCGTCCCACGCTTTGAATGAACCGGGGCTGTCGGGTCGGATACACTATAGGGTGCAGGAAAACCAGGATCTGGTCCTGCACCCCGGCCCAACGGAGCAGCGCCTGTCGCAAACGATCTTGCAACAGGAGGGGACAACGCTGGAAGCCTATGCCGCTGCGGTAGCCTCGCGCTACGCCAGCAGCCAGGAATCTTTCAAAGTTGCCAAGGGACGGATAGTGGCCCGCTTCGAGCAGGCTTATATCCACGCCGCCCTTGATCGCCATAGCGGCAATATCGCCATGGCGGCCCGCTCCGCGCAAAAGCACCGGCGTGCTTTCTGGGCACTGATGCGCAAACACCATATCGATGCAGCACGCTTTCGATCCGCGTCAAACCCAGACGACGAACACGATGGTTAAAATTAACAGGCATTTTTCAATAGGGATTGCCGTGTCTTTACCTCAATTAAAAAACGATGTTTTCCTGCGCTCGCTGTTGCGCGAACCTGTGCCTTACACCCCCATCTGGCTGATGCGCCAGGCCGGGCGTTATTTGCCTGAATACAATGCCACCCGTGCCCAGGCTGGCTCCTTCATGCAATTGGCTCAGAATCCCGAATTTGCGTGCGAAGTAACCTTGCAGCCCTTGCGTCGTTTCGATCTGGATGCCGCCATTCTGTTCTCGGACATCCTGACCGTGCCACACGCCATGGGCCTGGGTCTGGATTTCGTCGCTGGTGAAGGCCCGCGTTTTGCCCGTCCTGTACGCAACGAAGCCGACGTCATGGCGCTGGAAGCGCCGGACATGTCCAAGCTGCAATACGTGTTTGATGCCGTTTCGCTGATCCGCAAGGAACTGGACGGCAAAGTACCGCTGATCGGCTTTGCCGGCAGCCCCTGGACCATTGCCTGCTACATGGTGGAAGGCCAGGGCTCGGACGACTACCGTCTGGTGAAAAGCATGATGTATCAGCGTCCGGACCTGATGCACCGCATGCTGGAAATCAATGCCCAAACCACCTGCGAATACCTGAACAATCAGATCCGTGCTGGTGCACAGGCTGTGATGCTGTTCGACAGCTGGGGTGGTGTGTTGTCCGACTCCCTGTTCCAGGAATTCTCCCTGGCCTACACCCGTAAAGTGGTTGATGGCCTGATTCGCGAGCATGACGGCAAGCGCGTCCCTGTCATCGTCTTTACCAAGGGCGGCGGCATGTGGCTGGAAGATATTGCTGGCTGTGGCGCTGATGCCATGGGTGTGGACTGGACGGTGAACCTGTCCCGTGCGCGCGCTCGTATTGGTGACAAACTAGCCTTGCAAGGCAATCTGGACCCCATGACCATGTTCGGTGGCGAAGAAGCCATCCGCCGTGAAGCCCGTCGCGTTATTGACGACTTTGGCCCTGTGGGTCAGGGCGGTCACGTGTTCAACTTCGGTCACGGTATTTCGCGTTTCACAGACCCGGAAGCCGTGGGCATTCTGGTCGACGAAGTGCACTCCTACAGCCGTCGACACCACAGCGTTTGATAGTCTTTGCGCACGGGCTGTCGCAGCTTGTGCGCAAAGTTATGCACACAGACAGAGCTGGGTTTGAGGTCTTTATATTTAAGGTTTAATTTCAATACCCAGTTTTAATTAGTTGATTTCTCTGCGTTTTATCCTTATTTCAGAGATATTGAAAATTAAATTGTATCTGTGCTTGCTTCTTTGTATTTTTTGTCCATGTCATTTTCCCCAAAGTTATCCACAGGTCGCTAAGCTCTTGACTTATCAGGCTTTCAGCCAGGCCAGCCCTTTTTTGAACCACCATCCATGACCGCCACTCCTGACGCTATTTCTGCATCGGCAAGCACCGGACCTTTCTGGCTGCATGTGGCTTTGGACGTTCCCCTGGATGGGGTGTTTGATTATCAGCACCACGAACCCGTCCTGATCGGACAGCGGGTCATTGTGCATTTTGGGCGGCGGCAGATGATAGGCGTGGTGGTGGCTTTGCCGGAGCAACCTTCCTACCCGCCCGAGCAGGTCAAAGCGATTGATCAGCTGCTGGATGACTTGCCGCCTTTCCCGCAGGACTGGTTGCGGATGGCGCGCTTTGCGTCTACCTATTACCACCGTCCGCTGGGCGAGGTCATGATGCCGTCCTTGCCAGGGCCTTTGCGCAAACCCTCTGCCTATCTGGGCAAGCGTTCCGCTGGTGGTCCGGTATTGCGCATGGCCAAGCGCAAGGAAAAGAAGGTGGAGCCGGTGGACAGCGACGTCCTGCCCGTGCTCAATGCCGAACAGCAGGCTGCGGTAGATGGCATTGTGGCGGCCAAACCCGGTAGCTGCATGTTGCTGCATGGCGTAACGGGTAGCGGGAAAACCGAAGTCTATATGCGGGTGCTGGAACAGGTGCTGGCCGCCGGTCGGCAAGTCTTGTTCATGGTGCCCGAAATCAATCTGACACCTCAGTTCGAGCAGGTCTTGCGTGCTCGTTTGGCGCGCGTCTTGCCCGGCGATGTGCTGGCTGTCTTGCATAGTGGTCTTTCCGAAGGTGAACGGTTGCGCTCCTGGTTGCGCGTCAACAGTGGTCAGGCGCGCATTTTGTTGGGAACACGGCTGTCCATTTTTACCCCCATGCCCGAGCTGGGCCTGATTATTGTGGACGAGGAGCACGACGCTTCTTACAAGCAGCAAGATGGCTTGCGTTACTCCGCTCGGGATCTGGCTGTGTGGCGTGGCTACGATCTGAAAGTGCCAGTGGTGCTGGGTTCAGCCACCCCTTCGCTGGAAAGCTGGAATCATGCTCGACAAGGGCGCTATAGCCTGTTGAGCCTGCCCAAGCGTGCGCGAGAGGTTTCCTTGCCGCGAGTGCGTCTGGTCGATACCCGCCATTTGCGCCTGGAGTCGGGTTTTTCTCCTCAGTTGCTGGATGCGCTGGAAGCGTGTCTGGACCGTGGCGAGCAGTCGCTGGTGTTTATCAACCGGCGTGGCTACGCGCCTGTGCTGCATTGCGCCTCTTGCGGCTGGCTGTCTCAATGTCCGCGTTGCACGGTGTACACCGTGCTGCACCGGCAAAATGGCTTCAAGCACAATTTGCAGTGCCACCATTGCGGTTATCAGGCCCCCGTGCCGCGTGCTTGCCCGGATTGCGGCGATCAGGACTTGCAGCCTATGGGGCGTGGCACTCAACGTATTGAAGAGTTTCTGGGCGAGCGTTTTCCTAATGCCCGCCTGGTGCGTATCGACGCGGACAGTACCCGCTTGAAGGGCAGCGCGCAGCAATTGTTCGAGCAGGTGCATGCGGGCGAAGTGGACATCATGGTGGGCACGCAGATGGTGGCCAAAGGTCATGACTTCACCCGCTTGAGCGTCGTCGGTGTGCTCAATGCCGATGCTACCTTGTTCGCCCATGATTTCCGCGCGCCCGAGCGTCTGTTTGCTCAACTGATGCAGGTAGCAGGCAGGGCCGGTCGCCATACCGAAGGGGCGGATGTCATCATCCAGACGGGCTACCCGGAGCAGGCCGTTTATCAAAGCCTGATCAAGCACGATTACATAGGCTTTGCTCAAAGCGCCTTGAACGAGCGCGAGTCCGTGGGCTTGCCGCCTTTTGCCTATCAGGTGCTTCTGTCTGCCGAAGCGCCGCAATTGGCAGATGCCATTCGCTTGTTGACCCAGGCGCGCCGTTTGCCTGAAGAATATCCGAATGAATTTCCGGGCGCGGATCAGGTTTTCCTGTACGATCCCGTGCCCTTACGTGTTTTGCGCGTTGCCAAAGTGGAGCGTGCCCAGTTGCTGTTGGAAAGCGCCCATCGTCCGGCCTTGCAAGCCTTTGTGCGCTATTGGGGGCCACAGGTCGCGCAGTTGGCCAAGCAGCATAAAGTGCGCATTACGATTGAGGTCGATCCCCTCGAGATTTAAGATTCTCCAGGCTCATGTATATGCAGGACGGTAGGAGCATCTTCAGTACATCAGGGTGTATCCTTGTGCGCTATGCAGCTATGAGCCAATAGCCATGAAGCTGTGGAGCGATGGCTGTAGGGTGATGATTGCTCTGCCGTTGCCATGCCGCTGTACCTCGCTGCTGCTGTGTCTCTGTGTCAGCCTTTCGCTTGTCATCAAACCGTACTCGGCCTGGCTGGGATGTCACTTTTAGTTCTGCACGTTGTTTGGCGTTGAACCTCGTTTTCTTGCCTAGTATTCACTGATTCCACCATGTCCACCTCCGTAACTACTCCAGGCCATACTGTCCCCACCGACCTGAACGCCATGCAGCGTCAGGCCGTGTTGTATATGGATGGGCCTTGCCTGGTGCTGGCCGGAGCGGGCAGTGGCAAGACACGGGTGATCACACAGAAAATCGCTTATCTGCTGCGTGAGTGTGGGTACACGGGCCGGCAAGTGGTCGCGCTGACTTTTACCAATAAAGCCGCGCGTGAAATGAATGAGCGGATTCGCGCCCTGGTAGATCCCAAGCTGTTGCGAGGGCTGACCGTCAGCACCTTTCACTCTCTGGGCTTGCGCATGTTGCGTGAGGAAGCACAGCACGTGGGTTTGAAGCCGCGCTTTTCCATTCTGGATTCCAACGATGCGCTGGCAATTATTCAGGAACTGCTGGCTACCACGGATAAAGGCCGCCTGAAGTCCGTTCAGCAGGAAATCTCCTTATGGAAAAACGCCTTGATGGGGCCGGACGATGCGGAGCGTGCTGCAAACTCGCCCAGCCAGATCGAGGCGGCTCGTATTTACCGCGACTACGCCGCCACCTTGATTGCCTATCAGTCGGTGGACTTTGATGATCTGATCCGCCTGCCTGCGCAGTTGATGGAAGACAATCAGGAAGTGCGCGAGCGCTGGCAGCGTCGGGTGCAGTATCTGCTGGTGGACGAATATCAAGACACTAATCTTTGTCAGTATCGGCTGGTGCGCTCTCTAACCGGTCAGCGCAATATGTTCACCGTAGTGGGGGACGACGATCAGGCCATTTACGCCTGGCGTGGCGCTACCGTGGAGAATCTGGCGCAGCTTCCCAAGGATTACCCGGACCTGAAAGTCGTGAAGCTGGAGCAGAACTATCGCTCGGTGCAGCGCATCTTGCAGGCTGCCAATAATGTCATTGGCAATAATCCTGTCGTGTTTGGTAAGAAGCTCTGGTCTGACCTGGGCTTTGGTGAGCCTATCCAGGTTCACGTGACAGACGACGAGCAGAACGAGGCCGATTCAGTGGCCATGCGTATCTCGGCAGAGCGCTTCGAGCGTCAGGCCGAGTGGCGAGATTTTGCGGTGCTGTATCGTGGCAACCATCAGGCCCGTATCTTTGAGCAGGCGCTGCGCAATCTGCGCATTCCCTACACCATTTCGGGTGGGCAGAGTTTCTTTGACAAGGCCGAGATTCGCGACATCCTGTCTTACTTGCGAGTCGTTGCGAACGACGATGATGATCCGGCTTTCATCCGCGCAGCGACGACACCCAGGCGCGGAATTGGGCAGGCTACCTTGCAGGTGCTGGGTCAGTTTGCGGCGGAACAAAAGCTGTCTTTGTATTCCGCCGTCTCGCAAATCGCTCTGACGGATCGCTTACCGGAAAGGCAGTTGGAGCCTTTAAGTGTCTTTGCGCAGTTTATTGGCCGTATCCAGCAAAGAGCGGACCGGGTAGAGAGCGATCAGGAAGGACACGAGACGGCCGTCAGCGAATTGCTGGACGAGCTGCTGCGGGCGATTGATTACGAGCGCTATCTCTACGATATGTTCGACGAGCGACCCGCGCAGACTCGTTGGGAAAACGTATTGGAGTTGATTACCTGGCTGAAGTCCAAAGCGGCAGACGATCAACTGAGTTTGAATGACTTGGTGCAGCGAGTTGCCCTGATCACCATGCTGGAACGCGGTGAGGATGAAGACCCGGATGCGGTCAAATTGTCCACGCTTCATGCTTCCAAGGGGCTGGAGTATCCGCATGTGTTCCTGGTGGGGGTGGAAGAGGGGCTGCTGCCGCACATTGGGCGCGATGACGAAGATATAGACCCGGATAAAGAAGCCGATATTCTGGCCCAGCGCATTCAGGAAGAGCGGCGTCTGATGTACGTGGGTATTACGCGTGCGCAGCGCAGTTTGCGCTTGAGCTGGTGCAAGAAGCGCAGACGCGCACGTGAGAATCTGGTGCGTGAGCGATCGCGCTTTATTGATGAGATGAAGATTGAAGACCCTGGTGCCCAGGAAGATCCGGCGCAGGCGGCTTTAAGTCCCAAGCAGCGGCTGGATATGCTGAAGAACTTGTTGAACAAGTCTTGAGCAGTGCTTCTTGATCAAGGACGATTTCGTGTTGGGCCTATGTTTTGTGAGGCACCGTCGTTCTGCAGGCCAGCTTTTGCTGGCCTTTTTCATTTTCTGCGGCGCTGGAGGAAACGCTCTCCGTGCCTGGGCTTGTCTTGATCTTGGGGCTGGGGAGACGCGTGGTGAGGTGCTGGCGCCCAATGAGCCAAGGTCCCGGGCGGTGGATGAAGGTGTGCCGCTGGAAAGGCCGTATTAGCAAACGCAGAAAAAACAAAAGCCTGCTAAATCAGCAGGCTTTTCAACATCAAGCGGTGTTTTGCTTGAGCGTTACGACGGTGATGCGTGGCTTACCAGTAGCTGGCCGACATGCGGGAATCGCGGATGCGGGCTTCGTTCAAGGCACGGGTCAGTTCGACCATGTACTTGAACACCACGTTTGCGGCTTTGGAAACTTGTTTGGCCGCTGCTTTGGTCAGTGCAGTTAAAGACACGGATTCACCATTTTCCAGGGCATGCTGCATTACCCCACGCTCAACAGCATCACTCCAGTGAATGTAGTGCGAGTAAGTGGTCATGGTAGACATTTGCTTTCCCTTTAAGGTGAAGGTCTAAGTTACGAGTTCTCATTATAGGGTTTTCCCTAGTCTAAAAGCAAGGGTAAACCCTAGGGATTGGATTAGCCTGTGGTTTTTAAGGGAAAACCCTAGGGTTCTTTGGAAAGGGAAATTAAATCAAAGGCTTATGGGGGTGGGGCTTGCAGGGTTTTGCGGGTTTTAGGTGGGGAGTGGAGTCCTTGCGGCAGCCCTTGCTGGCTTGAGGCTGGGTCGGAGCGGAAGCTTGCCGGTGCTGCGCACCGGTGCCCTTGTCTGGGGCTGTTGTAGGGCGCACCTTGAACTCGTTCAGTGGTTTGTCCCCCGGACAAACCACAAGCGTTGAACTCAAACAGCAAGGTGCTTGCATCCCTACAACAGCCACAGACGGAGGCAAGCCCCCTGAATGCTCCAACCCAGCCTCAAGCCAGCAAGGGCTTCAGAATGGTGGCAACCAACAGCCGACAACCCACAACTAATCGCTCTGGCTGCTTCTTGCTGCAATCCGTTGCCAGGCAAATAAAGCTGGCAGATATGGATGACAGGCTCGTAGGCAGCAGGCAGCAGGCAGCGAGCCGCAAACAACAAATAAGGACCCGCGAAGTCAGGGGGCCTGGAAGTGATCTCGCTCGCTTGAAGACAAACAGCCAGCCGTTTATCGCGGCTGGCTGTTTGTGTACTGGTACTACCAAGAAGGCTTAGCGGGGAAGTGTCGAACTCCCCATCAGGAACTCGTCTACGGAACGGGCACATTGGCGGCCTTCACGGATGGCCCAGACGATCAGGGACTGGCCGCGTCGCATGTCTCCGGCGGCGAAGACTTTGGCTCGGCTGGTTTGGTAGTCATCCGTGTTGGCGGCGACGTTGCCGCGCTGGTCGGCTTCTACGGCGAAGGCGTCCAGCACTTGGCGTACGGGAGCGGTGAAGCCCATGGCCAGCAGGACCAGGTCGGCGGGGAAGGTCATTTCGGAACCGGCGATGGGCGTCATGCTCATGCGGCCTGTCGCGGGATCGGTTTTCCATTCCACCCGCACGGCGCGCAGTTCTTTGACTTGGCCGTTCTTGCCTTCCAGCTCTATGGTGTTGATCGCCCAGTCACGCTCGCAGCCTTCTTCGTGCGAGGACGAGGTGCGCAGCTTCATGGGCCAGTAGGGCCAGGTCAGCTCCGTGTTTTCCTGCTCGGGCGGGCGGGGCATCAGTTCGAATTGGGTGACTGATTTTGCGCCTTGGCGTGTGCTGGTGCCCACGCAGTCCGAGCCGGTATCACCGCCGCCAATCACTACGACATGCTTGCCTTGAGCGCTGATGGCGGGAGCGCCTCGCGAACCGGCAACTTGCTGGTTCTGGATGCGCAAAAAGTCCATGGCGGGATGTACACCTTGCAGTTGGCTGCCGGGGGCGTCCAGCAGGCGTGGTGTTTCGGAGCCGCCTGCCAGGATGATGGCGTCGAACTGTTGCTCAAGATCGGTAGGGGACAGCACGGTCAGCCCCGGTTCCTGGGCGGCTTGGTCTTGTGCTTGGCCAATATAGGTAGAGGGGAAAAACTGCACGCCCTCGGCCTGCATCTGGGCGATACGGCGATCCAGCAAGTGTTTGTCCAGCTTGAAGTCGGGGATGCCGTAGCGCATCAGGCCACCAATGCGGTCGCTTTTCTCGTACACGGTGACCTCGTGGCCGACGCGTGCCAATTGCTGGGCGCTGGCCAATCCGGCAGGGCCGGAGCCAATGACGGCCACGCGTTTGCCAGTTTTGTGGGTAGGTACTTGTGGTTCAACCCAACCTTCTGCCCAGCCTTTGTCGATGATGGCGTGCTCAATGGATTTGATACCCACGGGCGCACGGTCAATGTTCAAGGTACAGGCTGCCTCGCAAGGAGCGGGGCAGATGCGGCCGGTAATTTCCGGAAAGTTATTGGTGGAGTGCAGCACGTCCAGCGCCTCTTTCCACTGCTGGCGGTAAACCAGATCATTCCAGTCGGGAATGATGTTATTGACCGGGCAGCCGTTGTGGCAGAAAGGGATGCCGCAATCCATGCAGCGGGCGGCCTGCTGGCCTGCCTGTTCGTCGTTCAATACCTGGACAAATTCTTTCCAGTGCTTGACCCGCTTTAAAGGAGCTTCTACGGCTTCTTGCAGACGTTGAAACTCAAGAAATCCAGTCGTCTTTCCCATGATGTGTCGTTTCCTGATGGTGATGGGAAGGGTTCAGGCCGAAGCCGAACGGCGGGTTTTACTGCTTTTGGGCGCGGCTTTGCTCGCTTGCGGGCCTTGCCACAATTCGCTCAATGCACGTCGGTACTCGCGTGGAATGACTTTGACGAATTGTGCGCGGGCGCTGTCCCAGTCTTTCAAGAGCTCGCGGGCCTGGAAGCTGCCCGTGGCCTTGAAATGTTCCTGAACCAGGGTTTGCAAGATTGAATCGTCGGTCTGACGTTCGCCCTGGGCGCTACGGCTGTGCCATTGCGCCATGCTGCTGTTCATCTCTTGCTCGGCCTTGCTCAGCACAGGCTCCAGATCCACCATGCCGGGGTTGCAGCGCAGTTGCAGGCGACGTTGCGGGTCCCACACGTAGGCCACGCCACCGGACATGCCGGCTGCAAAGTTGCGGCCCACTTCGCCCAGAACAACCACGGTACCGCCCGTCATGTATTCGCAACCATGATCGCCTACGCCTTCCACAACCGCGCTGGCACCGGAGTTACGCACAGCAAAGCGTTCACCGGCCACGCCGTTGAAGTAAGCCGCACCGGACAGGGCGCCGTAAAGCACGGTATTGCCCACGATGATGTGGTCCGGGCCGTAGCCACGGAAGTCGTTGGGCGAGCGCACGATAATGCGGCCGCCGGACAAGCCTTTACCTACGTAGTCATTGGCTTCACCCACCAGATCCAGGGTGATGCCCTGCGCCAGGAAAGCGCCAAAGCTCTGACCCGCTGTACCTTTGCACTGAATGTGCAGGCTGTCGTCAGGCAGACCTTGATGGCCGTATTTCCTGGTGAACACGCCCGAGAGCATGGCACCGACGCTGCGGTTGCGGTTACGTACGGGAGTGATGAAAGACAACGGCGTGCCCTGATTCAGGGTCACGGCGCTGCGCTCGATCAGTTGGCGATCCAGCGTGTGTTCCAGGTCATGATCCTGGGTAGCGATCTGACGTGGGGACTCTTCATTGTCCACTTTATGCAGCAGACGGGAGAAGTCCAGGCCCCGGGCTTTCCAGTGTTCGATACCGCTGCGCATATCCAGCCAGTCGCTGCGACCGATCAGATCGTCAAAGTGGCGTACACCCAGCTTGGCCATCAGTTCACGCACTTCTTCTGCAACGAAGAAGAAGTAGTTCACTACGTGTTCGGGCTTGCCCTTGAACTTGCGGCGCAGCACGGGGTCCTGAGTGGCAACGCCAACGGGACAGGTGTTCAGATGGCATTTGCGCATCATGATGCAGCCTTCCACGACCAGCGGAGCGGTGGCAAAGCCAAACTCATCCGCACCCAGCAAGGCACCGATCACCACATCGCGGCCGGTTTTCATCTGGCCGTCGGCCTGCACGCGGATGCGGCTGCGCAAGCGGTTCAGCAACAGGGTTTGCTGGGTTTCAGCCAGACCCAGTTCCCACGGGGTACCGGCATGCTTGATAGAGGATAGGGGCGAAGCACCCGTACCACCGTCGTGACCGGCAATCACAATGTGATCGGCCTTGGCTTTGGCAACACCGGCAGCCACAGTACCCACACCGACTTTGGACACCAGCTTCACGGAGATATCTGCTTGCGGGTTCACGTTCTTCAAATCGTGAATCAGCTGGGCCAAATCTTCGATGGAGTAAATGTCGTGGTGCGGTGGGGGCGAAATCAGGCCGACACCAGGCACCGAGTAACGCAGCTTGGCGATGTACTCGGACACTTTATGACCGGGCAATTGACCGCCTTCACCGGGTTTGGCACCTTGTGCCATCTTGATCTGAATTTGATCTGCACTGCACAGGTATTGGGCGGATACGCCAAAGCGACCGGACGCAACCTGCTTGATGCGCGAGCGCAGCGAATCGTTCTCTTGCAGCTCAATGTCGGCAAATACGCGATCCTGGCCTAACACGCTGGCCAAGGTGTCACCCTGGCGGATGCCACTTTTACCGTGCTGCATTTCGTGCTGGTAGCGCAACTCGTCCTCGCCACCTTCACCAGTATTGGACTTGCCGCCAATCCGGTTCATGGCCACGGCCAGTACGGCGTGGGCTTCGGTTGAAATCGAACCAAGCGACATGGCGCCGGTTGCAAAGCGTTTGACGATCTCGCTAGCCGGTTCCACCTCTTCCAAAGGAATCGCTTGAGCCGGGTCCAGACGCAGTTCGAACAAACCACGCAGTGTCATGTGACGGCGGCTTTGCTCGTTGATGAGCTGGGCGTATTCCTTGTAGGTGCTGTAGTTCTGGCTGCGGGTGGCGTGTTGCAGTTTGGCGATGGAGTCGGCGGTCCACATATGGGCTTCGCCGCGCACGCGTACTGCGTATTCGCCACCGGCTTCCAGATGGTTTTCCAGCACGGGGTCTTTGCTGTAGGCGGCGCGATGCTGACGCAGCGCTTCTTCGGCCACGGTGAAGATATCAATCCCTTCCACCGGGCAGGAAGTACCCACAAAATATTTGTCTACCAGCGAGCGCGACAGGCCGATGGTCTCGAAAATCTGCGCGCCGGTGTAGGACATGTAGGTGGAGATGCCCATTTTGGACATGACCTTGTACAAGCCCTTGTTGATGGCCTTGATGTAGTAGCCCTCGGCCTGGGAGGCGTCGATCTGGTTGATCGGGTCCTGGGCCAGATGCTGCAGGCTTTCAAAAGCCAGCCAGGGGTGCATGGCTTCGGCACCATACGCACCCAGCAGCGCGAAGTGATGCACTTCACGGGCCGAGCCGGTTTCCACGACCAGACCCGTGCGGGTACGCAGGCCGATGCGGATCAGGTGCTGGTGAATGGCCGAGGTTGCCAGCAGGGCTGGGATGGCCACATGCTCGGCGTCACAGCGGCGATCCGTCAGGATCAGGATGTTGTAGCCATCGCGCACGGCATCTGCCGCACGGGCGCACAGGGCGGCCACGCTGGCCTCTATGCCTTCCGGTCCCCACGCGCTGGGGTAGACGATGTCCAGTTCCTGGCTGCGGAACTTGCCATTGCTGGCCGCTTCAATGCGCCGGATCTGGTTCATGTCAGCCGGGCTCAGCACGGGCTGGGACACTTCCAGACGCAGCGGCGGGTTGACGTTGTTGATGTCCAGCAGATTGGGCTTGGGGCCAATAAAGGACACCAGCGACATCACCATCTGTTCGCGAATCGGGTCGATAGGCGGGTTGGTAACCTGAGCGAACAGCTGGCGGAAGTAGTTGTAGAAGGGCTTGGATTTGTCGGACAGCACGGCCAACGGAGCGTCGTTGCCCATGGAGCCGGTGGCCTCTTCGCCCTTGCTGGCCATGGGCTGCAGGACGACTTTGATATCTTCCTGGGTCCAGCCAAAAGCTTGTTGCTGATCCAGCAGGTCGCGGGTGGCCAATTGGGGACGCACGCCGGGCACGCTGGGCAGGGAGTCCAGGCGCAAGCGCAGGCGTTCAATCCACTGCTTGTAGGGGTGGGTGTTGGCCAGTTGGGACTTGATCTCGGCATCGTCAATGATGCGGCCCTGTTCCAGATCGATCAGCAGCATCTTGCCCGGTTGCAGACGCCATTTCTTGACGATGCGGTGCTCAGGAATAGGCAGGGTACCGGCTTCAGAGGCCAGCACAATCATGTCGTCGTCGGTAATGACGTAGCGGGCGGGACGCAGGCCGTTACGGTCCAGCAGTGCACCAATTTGCAGGCCATCAGTAAAGGCGATGGCAGCAGGACCATCCCATGGTTCCATCTGAGCTGCGTAGTACTCGTAGAAAGCGCGACGGCTTTCGTCCATCTCGGCGTGTTGCTCCCAGGCCTCCGGCATCATGATCATCATGGCGTGCGGCAGCGAGTAGCCGGCCATCACCAGCAGTTCCAGACAGTTGTCGAAAGTGGCCGTGTCGGACTGGCCTTCGTACACGATGGGGTAAAGCTTTTGCAGATCTGAGCCCAGCACGGCCGATTCCATGGCGCCTTCACGGGCACGCAGCCAGTTGAAGTTGCCCTGTACCGTGTTGATTTCGCCGTTGTGGGCGATCAGGCGGTAGGGGTGGGCCAGAGGCCAGGCGGGAAAGGTATTGGTGGAAAAGCGCTGGTGCACCAGAGCCAGGGCTGAACAGGCACGAGGGTCGGCCAGATCGCGGTAGTAGCGGCCAACCTGGTCAGCCAACAGCAGGCCTTTGTAGACGATGGTGCGCACCGAGGCCGAGGTCACAAAGTATTCCTGGCCGTGGGCCAATGCCATGCGGTAGATGGCGTGGCTGGCGGTCTTGCGGATCACGTACAGCTTGCGCTCCAGCGCATCGGGCACCATCACATCCGGGCCGCGGCCAATGAACAGCTGGCGAATCACCGGTTCGTTGGCCTTGACGGTGGGCGACATGGGCATGGTGCTGTCCACCGGCACATCGCGCCAGCCCAGCATGTGCTGGCCTTCGGCACGTACCGCACGTTCCAGCTCCTGTTCACAGGCCAGGCGGGAAGCGGTTTCCTTGGGCAGGAACACCATGGCTACGCCGTACTCGCCGGGGGGCGGCAGGGTCACGCCCTGAGCGGCCATTTCTTCGCGGTAAAGCTGGTCGGGGATCTGGATCAGAATGCCTGCACCGTCGCCCATCAAGGGATCTGCGCCTACAGCGCCGCGGTGATCAAGGTTTTCCAGAATTTTAAGGCCTTGGGTGATGATGGCGTGGCTCGCCTGGCCTTTGATGTGTGCGATAAATCCGACGCCGCAGGCGTCGTGTTCGTTAGCGGGAAGGTACAAGCCTTGGGCTTGGGGGGGACAGGAGTGTGTCATGGGCGTATCCGCAAAGAACGTGTTAAAGCGGTGCATTTGTTGCAGCGCAAAAAATAAAATACAGCGATTTTTTTTTTCCACGCAAGATTTTTTTGCGAATACGGTAAAAAAAATTAGGGACCTGCTCTCACAGGCCCCTTATCACCCGTCTGAACCGGGTGCAGTGTGGCAAGATCGCTGCACATGCGGGTTTGCGCAGAAATCAGGTCCACACAAGCGCTATTTGCCGCTGCGGTTCTGGCTCATTTGCCCCAGAATCTGCAGAGCTTCTTCGCCTTCCAGCAGTTTGGAAAATAGCTTGCGCTCGCGTTCCAGAACCTCCAGCAAAACTTCGCGCTGGGGTTCTCGTAGCAGACGCTTGCTGGTGCGCAAGGCAATGGGAGGCTGCTCGGACAACGCGTGGGCGCAGGCACGGGCGGCTTCCAAGCTATTGCCGTGGTCGGTCAGTTCAGTGAGCAGGCCGTCTTCCATGGCTTGCTCGGCACTGAAGGCTTGTGACAGCAGCAGCCATTCGTTGGCACGGCGTGGCCCCACGTACTGCGCTAGCAGGTGGCTGGAGGCGCCTTCCGGGCACAGGCCCAGTGCGGTGAAGGGCATGCGCAAACGCGCGTCACGGGCCGCGTACACAAAGTCCGCATGCAGCAGCAAGGTTACGCCAATACCCACCGCGTGACCTTCTACGGCCACGATCAGTGGGATGTCGGCCTGGACCAGACTGCGCAGGAACTTGATCGGCGGCGGCATGTCGTTGTTGCGCACATTGGACAGCTCCGAGATGTCGTTGCCGGCACAGAAATGCTCGCCCGCGCCGGTCAGAATCAGGGCACGATATTTCTGGTTCTGATTGGCCTGGTCGATGATGTCGGCCAGCTCTTCGTACATGGGGCCAGTCAAGGCATTGCGTCGTTCCGGGCGGTCCAGAATGACTTCCAGCCAATGACCTGCGTCATGAGTCCGTATCATGGCGTGCTCCTGTTCAGGCGAAGGGGGAGGCCAGCAGTGCTGCCTTGGCTTCCTGGTATTCGCGATGCAAACGGGCCACGATGTCGGCAGTAGATTCCACCGAGTCAATGCCACCAATGCCTTGACCAGCGCCCCAGATGTCGCGCCAGGCTTTGCTCATGCCCGAACCGAAGGCGGTGTCGGCATTTTTTTCGCTGTCCAGCTTGTCCGGGTCCAGGCCTGCAGCGCGGATGCTGTCCTTCAGGTAGTTGCCGGGGATGCCGGTAAACAGCGGGGTGTAGACGATATCGGCGGCACGACCCTTGACGATCATGTTCTTGTAATCGTCCGAGGCATTGGCTTCGGTACTGGCAATGAAGCGCGTGCCGATGTAGGCCATGTCGGCCCCCATGGCTTGGGCCGCCAGAATGTCGCGACCCCGGCTCATGGCGCCGGACAGGGCAATCGGGCCATCAAAAATCTGACGGATTTCGTTAACCAGTACAAAGGGGCTCAAGGTACCGGCGTGGCCGCCAGCACCTGCAGCCACCACGATCAGGCCATCCACACCGGCTTCCAGCGCTTTTTCAGCATGACGCAAGGTGGTTACGTCGTGGAAGACTTTGCCACCCCAGGCGTGCACATGCGGCACGATGTCTTGCGGGGCGCGCAGGCTGGTAATCACCAGTGGCACCTTGTGGTCGGCGCACACACGCAGATCCTGCTCCAGGCGGTCGTTGGACTGGTGGATGATGTGGTTGATGGCGTAGGGGGCGATGCGGCGCTCGGGATGGCGCTCGCGTAGTTCGGCCAGGGTGTCGTCGATCTCGTCCAGCCAATCCTTGAGCTTTTCCTGGGGGCGGGCGTTCAAGGCGGGGACGGAACCGATGATGCCGCTGGCGCATTGTGCAATCACCAGGGCGGGGTTCGAAACAATGAACATGGGCGCTGCCATTACAGGCAGGGTCATAGATTGATAAAGCTGCTGCGTTAATGCCGATGGCATAAGGTCGGTCTCCTGTTATCGAAAGAAGTGCCCTGCCTCTTGAAGGGGCGGGGTCCTGCAAGGAAGATCTGCCGCTGATAATCTATCGTCACCTATTCTAGGACGGTTTATCGTCGCCCGGCTTGGTGCGCTGCACAAATTCCTCCGGCCTCGAAAATGACCATGGTTTGAGCACTTTTTTCTGTCCGTAGACCGGACTAAGAAGACGTAGTGCACAATAAGCGACTTGAAGGATTTTTGTTTGCTATGACCACGACTGAACGAAAAGCGCCCTTGGCGGGATTGCGTGTTCTGGACTTGACGCGCGTGCTGGCCGGGCCCTGGTGTACTCAAAACCTGGCTGATCTGGGTGCGGAAGTCATCAAGGTCGAACGTCCGGGTGCCGGGGACGACACCCGAGGCTGGGGGCCGCCGTATCTGCAGGATGGTCACAGAGCGGACACGGAAGATGCAGCCTATTTTGGGGCTGCCAACCGTAATAAAGAGTCCATCATTCTGGATATAGGCACTGCACAAGGTGCCGAGGTGGTGCGTCAGCTGGTCAGTCGCTGCGATATTCTGGTGGAAAACTTCAAGGTCGGTGGCCTGAAAAAGTACGGACTGGACTATGAAAGCCTGCAAGCCATCAACCCGGCCCTGATTTATTGTTCGATTACCGGATTTGGGCAGACTGGCCCCTATGCAAGTCGTCCAGGATATGACTTCATGATCCAGGGGCTGGGTGGTTTGATGTCCCTGACAGGTGAGCCAGGTGGCGAGCCGCAAAAAGCGGGTGTGGCTGTAGCCGATGTCATGACAGGCATGTACGCCACCGTGGCTGTGCTGGCAGCCGTGGTGGAGCGCCACCGTAGTGGCCTGGGTCAGCATCTGGATATTGCTCTGCTGGATTGTCAGGTGGCCATGATGGCCAACCAGAACATGAATTACTTGTGTACCGGACAGGCGCCACAGCGCCCCGGCAATGCACATCAGAATTTGGTGCCCTATCAGGTCTTTGAGGCCAGTGACGGGCATTTGATTGTGGCGGTGGGCAACGATGCCCAGTTTCGCAGTTTTGCGCGGGAGCTGGGTCACCCCGAGTGGGCGGATGATCCCCGTTTTGCGCGCAATGCCGGACGAGTCATGCACAGGGACGAGTTGGTGCCCATGCTGGCGCAGATCATGCGAAGCCGCAGGCGCGATAGCTGGTTGCAGACGCTGGAAGCCGTGGGTATTCCAGCCGGGCCCATCAATACGATGGAACAGGTTTATCAGGACCCGCAGGTGCTGGCGCGCGGCTTGCGCCTGGACTTGCCGACCGGGCAGGGGGGGAGCGTGCCTTCGGTAGCCAGTCCTTTACGTTTGTCGGCCACGCCGGTGCAGTATCGCAGTGCGCCCCCGCGTCTGGGAGAACACACCCGCGAGGTCCTGGCACGAGTGCTGGAGCTGTCGCCCGACAAGGTCGAGGCCCTGGTATCCGGCTCCGCTGCACAGGCTTAATTTTTATTGCTTTTCGATCAGGTTGTGAATCATGAAACAGATACAAACCATCGCTATTGTTGGCGCAGGTGCTATGGGAAGGGGCATTGCCCAGATTGCTGCCCAGGCTGGCAAGCAGGTCTTGCTGTATGACCTGAATGCGGACTCGGTCAAGGCTGCTTTGGCGGATGTACACGCCGTCTGGAGTCGTTTGCAAGAAAAAGGCCGCATGACGGCTGAACAGGTGGACGCGGCCAAAGCGTGTCTGCAAACCGCCAGCGATCTGCAAGCTCTGGCCCCTGCCGATCTGGTCGTGGAAGCCATTGTGGAGCGTCTGGACGTCAAGCAAGGCTTGCTGCAACAGCTGGAAGAGATTGTGTCGGCCGACTGTGTGCTGGCCTCCAATACCTCTTCGCTGTCCATTACCGCCATTGCCCAAGCTTGCCGCCACCCCGAACGCGTGGCTGGCTATCACTTCTTCAACCCCGTACCGCTGATGAAAGTGGTCGAGGTTATCGACGGCCTGCGCACCTCGCCGGAAGTGGGCGATGCCTTGATGCAAGTGTCGCGCGATATGGGCCACACGCCGGTGCGCGCCAAGGATATGCCCGGCTTTATCGTGAACCACGCCGGTCGTGGCATGAACATCGAGGGCCTGAAAATCGCCCAGGAATGCGTGGCGCCTTTTTACCAGATCGACGCCATCATGCGCGAGCAGGCCGGTTTCCGCATGGGGCCCTTTGAACTGCTGGATCTGACCGCGCTGGATGTGTCCCATCCGGTCATGGAATCCATTTACCGTCAGTTCTACGATGAGCCGCGCTTCCGTCCTTCGCCCATTACCGCCGTGCGTCACGCCGGTAAATTGTTTGGTCGCAAGAACGGCGAAGGCTTCTACAAGTATGAAGATGGCAAGAAACAGGTTCCTCAAGAGCCTGCTGTTCCCGCTGTCACCTCCTTTGCTCCTGTGTGGGTCTCGCCTTACCACGAGCAAGGTCAGGCTCGCGCGCTGCAATTGCTGAGCGAACTGGGCGTAAAAGTGGTGGAAGGCGACCAGCCACCGGCTGATGCGCTGATTCTGTTGACGCCTTATGGTGAAGACGTGGCGACTTTGGTGTCCTTGCATGGCCTGGACCCAGCTCGCACCGTGGCGCTGGATACCTTGTTCGGCTTGGAGAAAGGCCGCCGCCGCGTGCTGATGTGCTCGGCTGCGACCACACCAGAATGGCGCGATCAAGCCTGGGCCATGCTGGCCAGCGATGGTACGGCGGTTAGCGTGATCGAAGACTCTGCCGGTTTTGTGGCCCAGCGTTTGGTGGCTACCATCGTGAACATCGCCAGCGATATCGCTCAGCAGCAGATAGCGACCCCATCAGATATCGACGCCGCTGTGCGTCTGGGCCTGGGTTATCCGCACAATGGCCCGCTGTCCATGGGTGATGCCGTCGGCTCGCGTGATTTGCTGGATGTATTGAACACCCTGCAAGCTGTCACGGGCGATATGCGCTACCGCGCCAGCCCCTGGCTGCAACGCCGTGTCCAGCTGGGTATGTCCTTGACGGCATTGGCTCAGTGCAAGGCGCAGTAAAGCTGTAGTCCTTTCCGTTTTATCTGCCAAACAGGGCCCCGCATTTGCGGGGCCCTGTTTGTTTTACCCGCCGGTTTTTATCTTTAAGTGTCTGTGTGTTTAGGGGCAGGCACCCTTTTGGGCTGTCGACTAGGGTTTTTGCCGATACTCCGTCCATAAGGCTTTCGTTAATCTGTGTTCATTCCATTAGTAAATCAACGTTTCATTAGTGAAACAAAACAGGTTTTACGATCTTGAGCAGATCTATTCCAAGGTTTTAAGCGCATGACTATTAGTACCGCTATCGATCCCACGTCCTTGCAGGTTCTGCTGGCTGATCTTCCTCGCGATTTACTTGCCGGGCGACGAGTGCTGGTGACTGGTGCAGCGCGTGGCCTTGGTCTGGCGTTTGCTCATTGCATTGCACAGGCCGGGGCTCGGGTGGTGATTGCCGACATTTTGTTTGATCTGGCACAGCAAGAAGCCCAGCGTTTGCGCGCTGATGGATTGCAGGTTCATGCCGTGGCACTGGATCTGGAGGACAGCGAATCGATTGATCGCTGTGCCACGCAGGCTGTGACTTTGATGGGCGGATTGGATGGTTTGGTCAACAACGCCGCCATCACCAACTCGGGTGGCCGCAATGCGCATGAGCTGGAAGCCGCCATGTGGGACAAGGTGATGGCGGTCAATGTGCGTGGCACCTGGCTGATGAGTCGTGCGGTGCATGGTGCGCTCAAGGCCAGTGGTCGCGGCGCCATCGTGAATCTGTCCTCGGATACGGCTTTGTGGGGTGCCCCCAATTTGCTCGCCTATGTGGCCAGCAAGGGGGCAGTTTCTGCCATGACGCATTCCCTGGCTCGGGAGTGGGGTGAGGACGGTATCACCGTCAACGCCGTGGCACCGGGGCTGACCTTGGTGGAAGCCACCGAATACGTGCCTTTAAGTCGCCATCAAGCCTATTTGGACGGACGTGCTATCGCCCGCGAGCAACAGGCAGCAGACGTGTGTGGCGCCGTGGTTTTTTCCCTTTCTGGACTGTCACGCTTTGTGACGGGCCAGGTCCTGGCCGTCAACGGCGGCTTTGTTATGCACTAAGGCTATCGATCAAGGAGCATGAAGATGAGTGAGCAGACCGTGGAGACGGAAGTAAGCAGCTGGAGTCGCCCGGAGGGTGCCTCGCTGGAGGATTGGATGAATACCCGCATTGCCCGTTATTCCACCCGCAAATACGACTGGAATGCGCTGAAGTTCCAGGCTGATTACGACCCGAAATTCCGTCGTGCGCAAATGCGTTATGTGGGTACGGGCGGCACAGGTGTTACAGCTGACATGAACACAGTGCCTGCAGAAAACTTCACCTTTTCGACCATGGTGATTCCGGCTGGTCACGAAGGCCCGCCCCACCTGCATACCGATGTGGAAGAGGTGTTTTTCGTGATGCGCGGCAAGCTTAAGCTGATCATTGAAAAAGATGGTGAACGGTTCGAGACCATCCTGACGGATCGCGATCTGGTGTCGGTGCCGCCGGGTGTGTATCGCGAAGAGATCAACATCGGTGATGAAGACGCCTTGATGTGTGTGATGCTGGGTGCGAAGAAACCCGTCACGCCTACCTATCCGGCTGATCATCCTCTGTCCAAGATCAAGCGTTGATTGGGCACAGCGGAGCATCCAGATCATGAATCCCCTGCCTGGCACCTTGCCGCTTTTATCCGCCCGGGAGACGCGCTATCTGCAGGCCTGTCTGCCCTTGTCGACCGTAGACATCGGTCGTGGCCGACAGGTGGCGGTGCGATGCGCGGGCGACGGTGAGCAATGGGTCGTTTGCTTGCACGGCATCGGTTCGGGCTCGGCGTCCTGGTTGCGGGTGGCACAGCAATTGCCACCGGGCCTGCGCTTGCTGGCTTGGGATGCTCCCGGTTATGGCTTGTCTACTCCTCTGGAAATGGACAAGCCCACGGCGCTGGACTATGCCCGGCGTCTGCAGGAACTGCTGCATGTTCTGGAAGTGAAGGATTTTGTGCTGGTCGGGCACTCCTTGGGTGCCTTGATGGCGGGCGCCTATGCCCGTCATCTTGATCAGGGAGAGATGCAGGCGTTGTTCCTGATGAGCCCTGCAATTGGGTATGGACGCCCGGGTTTGGAACAGCGCCGTCAGGCAGTGTGGGATCAGCGTATGGCGCAGGTGGCGTCGGGTGATATGGGCTTGATGGCTCGTCAGCGTCACCAGCGATTGCTGTCGGAGCAGGCTACTTCCGAAAACCGGGAGTTGGTGTTGTGGATTATGGCCAGTCTGCACCTGGCGGGCTATCAGCAAGCTGTGCAGATGTTGTGCCAGGAAGACCTGCTAACCTACCTGCCTCTTTCCAGCAGCGTGCCTGTCGCAGTGAGTTGTGGCGAAGTGGATGTGGTGACAACTCCTGAGGCGTGCGCCGGGGTGGCGCGGGCTTGTTCCCAACATTTACAACTGGTTCCCCAAGCGGGACATGCCAGTTATGTCGAGCAGCCTGGTGCCATGCTGGAAGCCTTGCAATCTTTGCTGGGCCAGACGCAAGCCTTGCGTTCCGTGGCCACGACCAGGAGTAGTCATGAGCAGTGAATTGAATAAGAGCGATGCCAGTGCTGACCGTTATACCGTGCCCGCGCTGGAGCGGGGCCTGCTGATTCTGACCCAGTTCAGCCGGGATCAGCGCACTTTGGGTGCGCCCGAACTGGCGCGACGCCTGGACTTGCCCCGCTCGACCGTGTTTCGCCTGCTGTCCACGCTGGAAGGCATGGGTTTTGTGGAGCGAACCGAGAATGGCCGTGATTACCGTTTGAGCGTCGGTGTCTTGCGCCTGGGTTTTGAATACGTGGCCTCCCTGGACGTGACCGAACTGGGCCGTCCGGTGATGGAGCGTTTGTGTGAGCAGGTGCGTCTGCCCTGCAATCTGGTGGTGCGTGATTTGCGCTCGATTGTGTATGTGTCCCGCATTGCGGCGCCAACCCCGTTTGCCAGCTCGGTGACGGTAGGGACCCGCTTGCCAGCGCATGCCACAGTGCTGGGCCATGTGCTGCTTAGCCAACTGAGCCTGACTGAGTTGAAAGAGCTGTACCCCGAACCGGAACTGGAGCGCTTTACCTCCCATACTCCAGCGGATGTGCCCCAGCTGTACGAGTTTTGCCAAGCCATACGCGAACAAGGCTATGCACTGAGTGAGGGCTATTTCGAGTCCACGATCTCGACCATTGCGGCCCCTGTGTTCAATGGTGCGGGCAAGGTAGCAGCGGCACTGGGCGTAACCGCCATGGCGGCCAGTTTTGAAGGTGAGCGTCTGGCCGAGATGATTGCTCAGGTCAAGGCAGCCGCCGCCGAGCTCTCGGAGCTCGTCAGGCATTCCCCCCATAGTTAAGACTCCGTTAGACGGGTCGTGGATGAGCGATCGGTCCGGGGCAGGAAGAAAGAGATAGAAAACCATGAATGTTGACAATAGGGTGCAGTTCTCCAGCGATATGCTGGCTGGTCGCGTGGCCGTCGTCACTGGTGGATCTTCAGGCATAGGCCTGGAGACCGTGCGCATTCTGGCGCAGGCCGGTGCCGCCGTTGCTTTTTGCGGCCGCAATGCTCAGCGTCTGGCCAGTGCCCGTGAAGTGGTCCAGCAATCCGTGCCACAGGCGAGTCTGTACACACAAGAGTGTGACGTCCTGGATGCGCAGCAGGTTGCCGACTTTGCCCAGGCCAGTCAGGACGCGCTGGGAGCTGCTTCCATATTGATCAACAACGCTGGTCAGGGGCGGGTATCCACCTTTGCCACCACCAGCGACGAGGATTGGCGTGCGGAGCTGGATTTGAAGTTTTTTTCCGTACTCAACCCCACACATGCTTACTTGCCACAGTTGCGGGCCCAGCGTGCGGTTCAGGGTGATGCGGCCATTGTCTGTGTGAATTCCTTGCTGGCACGTCAGCCCGAGCCCCATATGGTGGCCACCTCGGCAGCGCGCGCAGGCTTGTTGAATCTGGTGCGCTCCATGGCCACCGAGTTCGCACCGGACGGCTTGCGCGTCAACGGCATTTTGATTGGTCTGGTGGAATCCGGGCAGTGGCGACGACGTTTTGATGCGCGTGATGACGCCAGCCAGAACTGGGATGAGTGGAGCGCACAACTGGCGCGCAGCAAGCAGATTCCATTGGCACGCCTGGGCAAGCCACAAGAGGCCGCCAACGCCATCGTTTTTCTTTCATCCCCACTGGCTTCCTACACCACAGGCAGCCACATCGATATTTCTGGAGGTTTGTCCCGTCATGCGTAACGCCCCGAATAAACAGCCGCTCGTGACCGTCGGTGCCGTTGTTGCGGCTTTTCTGGAGCAATGCGATGTAAAGACCGCCTTCGGCGTTATTTCCATCCATAACATGCCCATCCTGGACGCTTTTGCCCAGCGTGAGCAGATCCGTTTCGTGCCCGCAAGGGGCGAGGCGGGGGCGGGCAATATGGCCGATGCGTATGCGCGTTCCACGTCCAGTCTGGGTGTGTGTCTGACCAGTACCGGCCCTGCTGCTGGCAATATCGCGGGCAGCCTGGTGGAAGCTTATACCGCTGGTGCGCCTTTGCTGCACATTACGGGTCAGATCGAAACGCCTTTTCTGGACCAGAAAATGGCATACATCCATGAAGCGCCCGATCAACTGACCATGCTGGAAGCCGTGTCCAAGGCGGCCTTTCGTGTACGCAGCGCAGACAATGTGCTGGGTGTGCTCAAGCAGGCTGTGCAATGTGCGCTGACAGCCCCCAGCGGTCCGGTCAGTGTAGAGATTCCGATTGATATTCAGCAGGCATTGATCCCCATGCCGCTGGACTTGTCCCCCTTGCCAATTCCTTGCTTTGAGCCGCAGCCTGCTGCGCTGGACCGCCTTGCCAAGTCCTTGCAATGTGCTCGCCGTCCCTTGCTGTGGCTGGGCGGTGGGGCTCGCAAGGCCGGTGCCGCTGTGCGTCGCTTGCAGAAGCTGGGCTTTGGGGTGGTCAGCACCGTGCAGGGTCGCGGTATTGTTCCTGAAGATGATGCAGGCACGCTGGGGGCCTACAACATTCACAAGCCGGTTGAAGATTTTTATCAGACTTGCGACGCCATGCTGGTGGTGGGTTCGCGTCTGCGCAGCAATGAAACCCTCAAGTATGAATTGAAGCTGCCCCGTCCTTTGTATCGCTGCGACGTGGATGCCGAGGCACAAGGCCGCGCTTATGTCAGTGATGATTTTGTTTGTGGCGACGCCGAACGTGTGCTCAATGGGCTGGCCGATCGTCTGGAAGCTCAAGACTACCAGGCTGATCCGCAGCTGTTGAAAGATCTGGCCAAGGTACGCGAAAGCGCGGTGGCCAGTTTGCATGACGGTCTGGGCCCTTACACCGAACTGGTTCAGCAGTTGCAGAAGCTGGCTGGCCGGCAGTTCAACTGGGTGCGTGATGTGACCATCTCCAACAGCACCTGGGGCAATCGCGAACTCCGTATTTTTGAAGCTGATGCAGGAGTGCATGCCACTGGCGGCGGGATTGGCCAAGGCATGCCCATGGCGATCGGTGCCGCTGTAGGTGCACAAGAAACTCAGTCGGGTCGCAAGACGATCTGTCTGGCCGGAGACGGCGGCTTCATCCTGAACCTGGGTGAGCTGGCAACAGCGGTACAGGAGAAGGCCGACATGCTGATCGTCCTGATGAATGACCAGGGCTACGGCGTGATCAAGAATATTCAGGATGCCCAATACGGCGGCCGTCGCTGCTATGTGGATTTGCACACGCCTGACTATGAACAACTGTGTGCTTCATTGCAGTTGCCGCATGCACGTGTGCAGCAGCTGGACGACTTGCCGCGTCTGTTGCAGCAGGGTTTGAAGGCTCAAGGGCCGTTCATGCTGGAAATTGACATGGTGTCCATTGGCAGTTTCAAAGGCCGTTTTGCAGGCCCGCCCGTCAACACGCTGAACCAGATTCCCGCTCTGGCGGGTAATCCAGAGTGAGGGAGGCGGACATGCTGACTATTGCCGTCATTGGTTGTGGTGCCATCGGTACCGCTTTGCTGGAAACCATCCAGAACGACAGTAATTTGTGCGTCGGAGCGATTGTGGTGCCTCAGGCCTGGATGGAACAGGCCCAGGCCACAGTCACCCGCTTGGCACCGAAAGCCCAAGTGGGTGAGTACGTGCCGGAAGAGGGCATTGATCTGGTGGTCGAAGTGGCCGGACACTCCGCCATTGAAGGTCATGTCTTACCGGCCTTGCGTCGTGGTATCCCGGCCATTGTGGCTTCGGTGGGCGCCTTGTCGTCGTCGGATCTGGCTGAGCAACTGGAGGCCGCCGCGGTGGCCGGTGGTACACGGGTGGAGCTGATTGCGGGTGCGATTGGCGCGGTAGATGCAATTGCCGCTGCACGTATTGGTGGCTTGGATGCTGTGGTCTACACCGGCCGCAAACCGGCTCACGCCTGGCAAGGTACGCCTGCTGAAGAAGCCTTTGATCTGGAGCACCTGGAAGCACCCACAGTGATCTTTGAGGGAAGTGCCCGCGAAGCGGCTCGCTTGTACCCCAAGAACGCCAATGTAGCGGCCACGATTTCCCTGGCAGGCCTAGGTTTGGATCAGACGCGGGTTCGTCTTTTGGCAGACCCTGGTGCCCAGCGAAATACCCATACGGTTGAGGCCAGCGGCGCATTTGGCGAGCTGTCGCTGACCATGAGCAACAAACCTTTGGCGAGCAATCCCAAGACCTCGGCATTGACGGTGTTCAGTGCCGTGCGAGCCCTGCGCAATAGCGCGGATGCCTTGGCGATTTGAGTCAGCAACAGGATTAGAGGTTTTTATGATTTTCCAGAACGTGCTTGATATTTGCGTAGCAGGCCAGTGGCGTCAGGGCGGGGGCGATGTGTATGAAAGCCTGTACCCTGCCACCGGCGAGCCGATTGCACGTGTGCGCGCTGCGTCCGAGGACGATGTGCTGGAGGCGATCGAGAAGGCGGATCATGCATTCCGTCACAGCGGGTGGGCACAAAAACTGCCACATGAACGCGCCACTGTATTGCACAAGATTGCCGCCTTGATTCGGGCCGAGGCAGAAGAGCTGGCGCAAAAGCAGCGCCTGGACAATGGCAAGCCCATTAGCGAAACCCGTGCGCTGGTGGCCAGCGCCGCTGCAACCTTCCAATATTTTGCCGCCGCCTGCGAAACGTTGGAAGAAACGATTACGCCGTCTCGTGGCCCTTTTGTGACCATGAGCGTGTACGAGCCCATGGGTGTGGTAGCGGCCATTACGCCCTGGAATTCGCCGATTGCCAGTGAAGCCCAGAAGCTGGCACCTGCTTTGGCGGCCGGCAATGCCGTTATCGTCAAACCTGCTGAAGTTACGCCCTTGATGGCGCTGGAACTGGCACGAATTTGTGAACAGGCTGGTGTGCCCAAAGGAATGGTCAGCGTGCTGCCCGGCAAGGGTTCGGTGATCGGAGATGTAATCACCCGTCATCCGCTGATCAAGCGCGTGTCTTTTACCGGCGGCACGAGCACGGGCAAGCATATTGCCCGTATCGCCGCCGACAAGATGATGCCGGTTTCCATGGAGCTGGGCGGCAAATCACCCACCATCGTGCTGGACGATGCGGATCTGGAACACGCTGTCGCGGGTGTGCTGTATGGCATTTTCAGCAGCTCGGGCGAGTCCTGCATTGCGGGCTCCCGCTTGTTTGTGTCGGCCCCCATTTATGAAGAGTTTTTGAATCGTCTGATTGCAGGCGCACAGTCCTTGCGCGTGGGCGATCCGGCACGTGATGACACGCAGATGGGCCCTCTGATTACGGCCCGTCATCGTGACAGTATCGAACGCTATGTGGAGCTGGGGGTATCGGAAGGCGGAGTGATCCGCAGCGGCGGGGTGCGCCCTGAGCACGACGGTTTAACAGGCAGTCTGCGCAATGGCTATTTTTACACTCCGACCATTATTGAAGGCCTGAGCAATCAGGCCCGTACGGCCCAGGAGGAAATCTTTGGCCCGGTGCTGGTTGCCATGCCGTTCGAGAACGAAGAATCCCTGATCGAAGAGGCTAATGACAGCGTGTACGCACTGGCTGCCGGTATCTGGAGCCGTGACTTCAAGCGAGCCTGGCGTCTGGGGCGGCAAGTGCAGGCAGGCACGGTCTGGATCAATACCTACAAGCAGTTTTCGGTGTCGACGCCTTTTGGAGGTTGGCGCGATTCGGGCTTGGGGCGTGAAAAAGGGCGGGCAGGGATTTTGCAGTATATGGAGCAGAAAAGCATGTATTGGGGCACGAATGAGGCCCCCATTGCCTGGGCAGGTTAAGCCCTTTGGGACTGTCGTCCGGCTTGAGGCTTGATCGCGCAGGCCTTTTAAAAAGCAGCGCGATTATCTGCAGAACGCCGTCAGCACGGCAAGACCCATAAAAAAACAGAAATTTGGATGGAGCGGAGATGAGCATAGTAGGCATTGATCAGATCACCTATGGGGTGGAAACGCTGGACGAATCGCGCCAGTTTTTTCAGGACTGGGGTTTGACGCTGGCAAAAGAAACGGCGGACACCTTGCACTTTGAGTGCTTGAACGGTTGTCAGGTTCTGGTGGTGGATATTGGCAAGGTGGATTTGCCGACCGCCATTGAGGATGGTCCAACGGTACGCGAAGTGGTTTGGGGTGTGGAGAGCGAGGCCGACCTGGATCGCTATGCAGCTGCCCTACGCGATCAGCCGGGGTTCTCTGACCAATCAATCCAGGGTGTGCGACGGGTTGCATGTCAGGACCCCAATGGTCTGGCCATTGCCTTGCAGGTGACTCGCAAGCGTGAGGTGGAGACCGATAGTGCACCCATGAACACCTGGAACGAGCGCCGTCGTGTCAACCAGCCAGCCCCTATCTATGAGCGTGCCGTGCCGATTGAAGTCGGGCACGTGGTGTTCTTTGTGGCGGATGTGGATCGCGTGGAACAGTTCTACGTTGAACACCTGGGCTTTGTGTCGTCGGATCGCTATCCGGGCCGTGGCGCCTTCTTGCGCTGCACTGAGGATGGTGGGCACCACGATCTGTTCCTGCTGCAGCTGCCTACTGGTAAGCGAGGCATTAATCACGTCGCCTTTACGGTGCGCGATATTCACGAGGTTTTTGGTGGTGGTCTGCACTTTTCGCGCTGCGGCTGGGAAACCCAACTGGGACCGGGGCGTCACCCGGTCTCATCAGCCTATTTCTGGTACTTCCGCAATCCGGCTGGAGGCCTGATCGAGTATTACGCGGATGAAGATCAGTTAACAGCGGATTGGGAGCCACGCGAGTTCGAGCCGGGCCCCACCGTGTTTGCAGAATGGGCCATTGATGGCGGCCTGGATGGCAATACACGCCGTCAGAAAACTGCGCTGGCACCGGAAGGGGCCTTCTTGACCGAGAAAAAATAAGGGATTGGGTCTCAGCCCCGACAAGCGGCTGCCAGGAGTCACTCTTAGCCCGCTCATTTTCAATACATGAACGTATTTCAGGAGGAATTATGTCTGTGCGTTATCTCCAGGCCAATCAAGCGCAACGGCGCGAACCCACCTTGTACGAAGACCTGCTTGGCGATGCAATCGAGCGCGCCTTTGCCAAGGGCGTGCATGATTTGCCCGGCCTGGTTCAGCAATTGAATCGTGAAGGCTTGTCCACCCCTGATGGACAGGCCTGGACAGAAGAAAACTACAGCGACGCGATTGCGGCCCTGGCCCAGTAAGCGCCGGCCCTCGCGTCCACCAAACCTGTTTAAGGAGACTCCCATGAACCATACGCCCGACCAGGCTGTTGAGCATTTACTGAAGGTTGGTCTGAAGAACCTGTGGTATCCGATTTGCCCCGCTTCTTTCATCAAAGAGACGCCCATTGCCCTGCGTCGTCTGGGGCAGAAAATTGTGCTGTGGCGCGATACCACTGGCACCGTGCATGCCTTGCTGGACCGTTGTCCGCACCGTGGTGCGCCGCTGTCGCAAGGTGTGGTGCTGGGAGATCGCATCTCCTGCCCGTATCACGGCGTGGAAGTGCGCAGTGACGGGGTAGTGACCCGTGTGCCCGGCAGCCCCGGCTGTTCTCTGGAAGGGTCGCGTGCAGGCCGTCGTTTCCATGTGCGTGAGGCTGTGGACACTATCTTCTTGTACAACGATGTCGAGCCCGTGGATGAGCCGCCCGAGCTGGTCTTGCCTGAAGAGCTGGCCAACCAGGAGTCCTACTCCAGTTTCCTTTGCTACAACGAGTGGAAGAGCGATTACCGCTATGTGCTTGATAACGTCATGGATCCCATGCACGGCACCTTTTTGCACAAGCAGTCGCACTCCATGGCCGAGGGCGATAGCCAGGCCAAGTTCGTCATTCGTCAGACCGATATCGGTTTTGTCTTTGAAAAAGAAGGCCAGCGTGATGTGAACTTTGACTGGACCGAGTGGGCCGACACCGGCATGCACTGGACGCGTCTGGAGATTCCGTATCCCAAGACGGGTGGCCCTGGCGGCAACTTCATTATTGTGGGTTGTGTCACGCCGATTGATGAAACCCTGTGTTCGGTTTTCTTCTGGCGTATTCGCCGTTTGCCCAAGGGTTGGCAGCGTGATACCTGGCGCTTCCTGTACCGCAACCGCCTGGAAGCGCGCCATTGGCATGTGCTGGAGCAGGACCGCGTCCTGTTGGAGGATATGGAGCCCAATGCTCGTGATTACGAGAATCTGTATCAGCATGATCTGGGCATTGTCCGCTTGCGCCGTCATCTGCGCTCCTTGGCGCAGGACCAGGTAGAAGCAAGCGTTTGATTGCCTGCAGGTGGCCCGCCAGGCGGGCCGGTTTTTCCCGATAAGGTCCGCTCTTGAAGGCGGGCAAGGTGTTCTCTTATGTCAACCCAGACTCTCACAGCGCGCATCCATGCCATGCGTTATGAGGCGGACGGTATCGTCAGTGTCGAATTTCAGCCTGCGACGGAACAGGTACTGTTCCCGTCCTTTGAGCCTGGCTCTCACATTGACCTGCATTTACCCAATGGCCTGGTGCGCAATTACTCCCTGTGCAATCCCCATACGGATCAGCAGCGCTATGTGGTGGCTGTTTTGCATGATCGCAAAAGCCGTGGCGGATCGCGCTATGTGCACGAGCAGTTACGGGTGGGTTCGACCATTGAAATTTCGGCGCCACGCAATAACTTCGCCTTGAGTGATCAGGCCCCCAAGTCTGTGCTGGTAGCCGGTGGCATTGGCATTACCCCGCTGTGGTGCATGTTGCAAAAGCTGGCCGAACAAGGGCAGGCGGTCGAGCTGTTTTATTGTGCGCGCAACCGTCGCGAAGCCGCTTTTGTAGCGGAGATTCAGTCGCTGTGCGACAGCCATCACATCCTGTGCCATTTTCATTTTGATCAGGAGCAGGGCGCTGGGCCGCAGTTGGAGTCTTTGCTGGCCGGGCAGGGGGCTGACACGCACTACTACTGTTGTGGGCCTGCCCCCATGCTGGATGCTTTTGAGGCGGCTTGCCAGTCCTTGGGTTATGAGCATGCGCATATTGAACGTTTTGCGGCAGCTCCCTTGGCGCAGACTGCTCCGAACGATGCTTTCGAGTTGCGCCTGGCCAAGAGTGGGCAGACGATCCAGGTGCCTGCGGGCAAATCCGTTCTGGATGCCTTGCTGGATGCAGGAATCCCGATTGAACACAGCTGCAAGGAAGGAGTGTGCGGATCGTGCGAGACGCGCATTCTGGAAGGAGAAGCGGACCATCGTGACGGGGTCTTGTCCAAAAAGGAGCGTGAGGCGGGTCGCAGCATGATGGTGTGTGTATCGCGCTGCAAGCGAGGGCCTATGGTGCTGGATATTTAATTCCCAAGGCAAGACCTGACGTTAGAGGCACAGCGTGAGACTGTGCCGTTTCGCCTAGGCCTTCCACTCTATTTTCAGTTTTCTGGCATATGCCGGTCTTGTTTCCAGGACCTGGGCAGGGGCGGTTTGTGCCTGCAAAAAAAACGATAAGCATACTTATAAGAGAGGACGGAGCAGATGAAAAAACCTGTCGTTATGGTGGGTGCGGCATTCAGCTTGGCGGGGGCGGTGCAGGCAGCTCCCAATACGCTGGAGATCTTTGGCACCCTGGATATGGCTGTGACGCATTTACGGGCGGATGGCCAGTCCCAAACCGGTCTGGCGCACAGCGGTTCCAATATCTCCCGTTTCGGGTTTCGAGGGCGTGAAGATCTGGGCTCGGGCTATGCCGCCGGGTTCTGGTTGGAAGGGGGCTTGCATCCGAATCTGGGCAAGGGCGCGGCCGAGGATGGTGGTCTGGACTTTCGTCGTCGAGCAACGATTAGTCTATTTAGCCCGTATGGCGAACTGCGTCTGGGGCGGGACGATTCGGCCACGTTTCTGAGCACCTTGTTGTTCGACCCCTTCATGACTAATGGGGTGGCCGGTACCAACTCCTTCATGATGCTGGGTGGCCCCATTCAGATCAGCAATGCGATCAGCTATTTTCTGCCGCCCAATCTGGGAGGCATTTATGGTCAGTTGCAGTACGCCTCCGGACCTACCTCGACACCGAGCAGCGGCAACTATCGCGGAGCGCGTTTTGGTTATGCACAAGGAGCGCTGAACGTGGCTCTGGCGGCCGGACGGCAGCAGGACAATGTGCAGTCCAGCTTGAGTCTGGCGAACTTGGCGGCCACGTATGACTTCGGTTTTATCAAGCCATCCTTGATTCTGGCGCAGGAAAAGCGTGGGTCGGCCCGGATTCGTGCCTATCAGCTGGGAGCCACAGCTCCGATTGGCCCGCACCTGATTCGCGGCAGTATTGGGAAGTACGACGTCAGCGGTCAGCAAGCCAATGCGGACTGGATCAAGTACAGCGTGGGCTACGCCTACAACTTCTCCAAGAACACGCAGTTTTACGCCTCCTATGCCTATGTGCATAACCAGTCAGGCTCGGCGCGAGCGATCAGCGTGCAAGGCATGGACTCGCCCATCAACAGCGCAGGTCGAAACTCCCAAGGCTACCAGTTCGGTATCCGTAAGTTCTTTTGATCGCGTCCTCCAAGAGCAAGAGAGACATCATGAATCCAAAGACATTTCGTTGGTATGGCGTGATCACCCTGTTGATCGTTGTGGCCATCTCCTACATTGACCGCATCAATATTGCGGTGTTGATTACCGATCAGGACTTTTTGAGGCATATGGGAATGCAGGCCCATGACCGCGTCAGCCAGGGCTTGCTGGCGACGGCTTTTATGGTGGGCTATGGCGTGTCTTCAGTGGTTCTGACACCGTTTTGTTCGGCCTTGCTGGGTGTGCGTCGCAGCCTGGTGATCGGGCTGATTTTCTGGGGGGTAGTCACTTATGTATCTCCCTTGATGCACAGTTATGGGCTGCTGTTGATGTCGCGCGCCTTGCTGGGAATTTCAGAGGGACCTCTGTTTGCTTTGGCAGGGGCGTATATCAAGGCCCACTTCGAGGCCAGCGAGAACGGCAAACCTAATTCTCTGGTGAATATGGGAACGGGTTTGGGGCTGGCCATTGGCTATCCTTTCATCGGCTTCTTGCTGAGCTCGCATAACTGGGATAACTCCTTTCATATATTGGGCCTAATGAATATTCTGCTGGGTATTCCTCTGGTTCTGGCCTTTGTGCGCATGCCCAAAGTGGAACGCGGGACGGCCAAGGCTTCCAGTGCCAAGGCCAGCTTGCAGCAAGTGGGGCAGATCATTCGCGGCTCTTTGCAAACCCGCCATCTTTTTCTGATCACCTTGCTGACCTCGGCTTTCTTGGCGTACTTGTGGGGCAGTAGCAACTGGTTGCCGGCGTATCTGAAAGAAGCTCGTGGCTTTAATTTGCGCGACCTGGGTTGGATTGCCTCCTTGCCGCAGTACGCAACCATTGTGGCCGTCTTTATTGGCGGCATGATTATTGATCGTTTGCCGCGTGAACGTGTGCCCTTGATCTTTGTTGGTGGTGCAACGGGGGTGGGCCTATGTATCTGGCTGGCAATCAGCGTGCCAGATCGCTATACCGCTGCCATGTGTCTAATTGCCGCCAACTTTTGTTGGGGACTGGCCAGCCCGGCAATTCCCAGCACAGTCCAGTATTTTTCCCAGGCCCAGCATGTTGCCAGTGCATTTGGGGTGGTGAACGGCGTAGGAAGTCTGTTTGCCGGGTTCATGCCAGCGATCATGGGCTGGGTAATCACGCAGTTTGCCGGCGGTAATGCGGCTAGCGGTGCCGGTTTTGCGGCAGGTTTTGGTGTCTTGATCGGAACCCAGATTGTTGTTGCTGTGTGTGGTTTGGTGCTGTACTTCCAGGAGCGTCATAGCCCGCATCGCCTGGCTGAACCGATCAAGTCGTAGCCTGCTTCCGCTTGGCACAGGTCAGCTTATCAAGGAGCGTTTATGGCAGTGGGTACTTTGACCTCTGCCAGGTCTGGGTAGAGGTCGACCAGCTCCGATAAAAGCTTGTCTTCGCTTAAAGGGATGATGAATAGATGTTCACCATCCTGACTGGCCAGCGTAGGGTAAGTCAGCTCGAAAGTCTCACTTTCTTTCTTGAATGTACGGCTGTAGTTGAACAGCGCGTAGGCGCGGCCCGTGCTGGTTTTGCCGAATCGGGCAGTTTCCAGATCGTAATGGCCGGTAAGGATCTCTACTGGCTGCTGCTCGTCCAGAGCGCGGCCAAACTTCGCAATCTCGACAAGTGCTTCTTGCCGGTTTTTTCCCATGGCCTCCGCCATTTTTTGGATTTTTCGAGGAGGCTGGAACTGCAAGAGGGTTTCCATGTCGCGGGCCATGGTGGCACGCAGCAGGGTTTGCATGGCAAGGTCCAGATTGTCTCGATTCACAGTGGCGCAGACTTGCTGCGCCCCTTGAGCGGCTGCCGAACCCTCTGTCCGCTCTTTGGCAGATACGGTGGTGGAGGGCAGTATTGCAAAGACAAAGGCCGATAGGATGCTTGCGAGTACTTGTCGTGCAAAGAGGGAGACACGTGTCATGGTAATAGCTGTTCGGGATTGTGGAGTGCAGTGTGTGCGGCTAACGTTGGTCGATTGTAGGGCTTGGGCGTGAGGATGCTTATCTGCGCAGCAGGTCTTGGCAATAAAAAAGCCCGATGAATATTCATCGGGCTTTTTTGTATCCCCAGGCTTTGTACGGTGACAGAGCCTGGGTGCGCAGTCTTACTTGGCGGCGTTAACCATGTGCTGGATGGCAGCACGGATTTCGTCGTCGGAGGCTTGCGAGCCACCGCGTGGAGGCATGGCGCCTACACCGTGAATGGCTTTTTGAACCATAGTGTCCATACCGGATTCGATATATGGCTTCCAGGCCGCTTGATCGCCAAACTTGGGCGCGCCAGCAACACCGGCTGCGTGACAGGCAAAGCAGATGGTGTCGTACAGCTTGATACCGGCTGGGTCGACCTTGTTGTCATCCGCAGCAGCGGTTTGGGTTGCTTTGGGAGCTTCTGCAGCAGGAGCCTCTTCAGCAGGCTTGGTATCGGCAGCCGCAGTGGCTTCAGGCTTGGCGTCAGCTTCTTCACCTTCTGGTGCGGGAGCGTCGGGTTCCTTGAAGTCAGCGCCAGCGGCGTTAGCCATGTAAGCAACGGCACGAGCCACTTCGATGTCGTCCAGCGAAGGGTTACCACCCTTGGCAGGCATGGCGCGGATACCATGAATAGCGTTCTTGACCAACTCGTCCTGACCCAGCTTGATCAGCTCGCCCCAAGCGCCCTTGTCGCCAAATTTAGGCGCACCGGCTACACCGGCGCCGTGACAGGCGGTACAGGTGGTTTCGTAAACTTGCTGACCAGTCTTCAGCTCTTTGACGGCATTGGCGTCAACCAGTTTGAAACCGGCAACAGGCTGAATGCGGGCTGCAATGGCTTCAGGGGATAGGGCGGCGGAGCCAGCACCTGCACCCATGGTGGAGGTAACCAGGCTGACCAGCATGACAATAATCGCGATGGGCACCAAGAAAGCCAGAGCCACGGTCACAAGCAATTGTTTAGGGGTTTTGATCATGGCTGAGTGACCCTCGTTGTGTTCTTCGGGTTTTTGTTCCGTGTTGCTCATTATCGGATCCTGCGAGTTCGTACAAGAAATGACGGGAGGGCCTTTAAAGGCCACCAATAAAGGCTTGCGCCTACCTAATGGGTGTGCGCAAGGACGTGTCTACCAAGCCACCGACCCAGATCGCGCAACCATGGATTATAGCGGAGTGTGTCGCTCTTGTATCTGACTCTTGATTTAGCGCACTCATAATTGCCGGATAGATGCTGAAAAAAACTCCAAACTCGCGCTACAATAGCGAGCTTGGCGTCCGTAGTTCAATGGATAGAATTAGGGTTTCCGAAGCCCTCGATACAGGTTCGATTCCTGTCGGACGCGCCAGAACTTCTTGTTTATACGGCTCTTTAGGGCTGCTTTTCAAGACCTGGTTTAAATTTCCAGTTATAAAGTGTCGCGATGCAAGCAGCCAAAGGCTGCTTTTTTTGTGTCTGTTGTTTGTCAAAACACGGCCTTATGCGCGGTTCAGGTGAAGTGGGCTAATTATTGATCCTGATCATTTGGCCTGGGACGAAATTGCGTATTCGCCTGCGTTGACAGGCGAGCTTGCGCTTGGGAGTTTGGCCGGGATAACGATCAGGCGTATAGGCGATGTCTGGACAGGCAGTGCCTGGAGTCTTGAACTTGTGGCCGTCGCTACAACCAGATGTGCTGCCATCGAAGTCTATGCAAGACAAAAGGGGCCGAAGCCCCTTTTGCTTTTTCCTGAGCAGCTTTCTGGTTTTTAAACAGCTTCGGCACAAATCACATAGTCGTGGCCATGACGCAGACCACCCAAGGTCTGGTTCAAGGCCAGAGCTTGCTTGCGCAAGGCTTGGACATGCTCGGACAAGGCCATGGCCAGGTTGCGGTCCTTCAGACGGCGCAAGCGCCCGTCACACATATCCAGTTGACCGTGGATAAAGCTGTCGCCGTAACGAATGCCAAAGCGCTGCGCATCCACACAGCGATAGCCGGACTGTCGCAGGTGGCGCAGGACCCAGTCCATCGGGTACTCGCGATACGGGCGCTCGCCTGCCAGCAGCAGGCAAGCATCACGCAAACGGCCTATTTCCACAATCAATTTGCCCGCCGGGTCCGTGCTGCTATAGGGCACGTAGGGCTCCAGACCAATAATGTAGAGACGCTGGCCGGTAAGCGGCCGCAGGCGGCTGAACAACTGGTCCTGGGTGTAGGGGGCAAAGCCGTCTATGGCACCCAGTAGATAATCGGCCAGAACCGTATCAAAGCGTTCGCCCTGCAAAAATTCAGGGTCGCTCCAGTTGCCCACCAGCAGACGGTCCTCGGGGCGTTTTTGATCGCCCAGCTCGCGGGTGACTTGTTCGGCCATGCTGGGAGAGGCGGTAATGGCCGTCCAGCGTTCTGTGTCCAGCGTCAGCAACCAGCGCAGCGAACCCTTGCCGGTGCCGGCATCCAGAAAGTTGCCCCAAGGGCGCTCGCCCTGCATGTCGGCCACGACCTGGTACAGACGGCTACCCGTGTGTATGGCGGTCTTGCTCAAAATTCCACCTGTATCCCGGCCAGGATGTTGCGTCCCATCAGCGGGGCCTGACGGGCAATAAAGGAGGTATGGCGGTAAGCCAACTTGTTCAGCAAGTTATTTCCTCTCAGGTACAGGGTGTAGGTGTTCTGATCCATATGCAGGCGGTAGCTTAAACCCATGCTGAGCAAACCGTAAGACGGCGAACGCTCTTCATGTTCAGCCAGTCGGTCCTGGGCAAAGGTGTGGGTGTAGCCGACAAAGCCGGACCAGTTCTGCCAGTTCAGATCCGTGCGAATACCCAGGCGGGCGGCGGGCATGCGGGGCAGGTTGCGGCCAGGATCTTGCAGTTTACCGCGCACCAGATCGCCATACACGCTGACCGAGGCCCAGGAACTGACGGGGTAAGAGGCTTCTGCTTCCAGGCCCCAGAACTGGGCCTTGTCCTGGCTGTATTGGATCAGCTGAAAGTCTTCGTGACGATCCAGGCTGCGGCCATAAATGTAGTTCGAGCTACGGGTGTAGAAGGTACGTAGATCAAAGCGCAGATCACCCAGGTGCTTTTGCAGTCCCAGGTCCACCGTATGGCTGGTCTCACGATCCAGGTTTGGGTCGCCACGCTCATAGCTCAGCGTGGCAAAGTGCACGCCTTTGGCAAACAGTTCCTGAGCCGTGGGCAGACGTTGAGAGCGGGACACGGACAGGCTGGCGGCGTATTCGGGTGCGAAGTCCCAGACCGTACCTAAAGAGAAGGAGGTCGCCGTGCCTTTGCGGCGTTCCAGCGTTTGCGAGTCGGGCGTAACGGTTTGCCATTCCTGACGTGCGCCCAGTTCCAGACGCCAGTCGTCCCAGTTCACGCTTTCCAGAAGGAACAGGCCCTGGCTGCGAGTACGGGTGGGCGGAATGAAGTTTTCAGCACCGTCGCGGGACGCAAAATCAGACTGGCTGGTCTGCAGGCCGATGACCCCTTCAAACGGCCCCCAAGGGTTGTGTTCCAGCTCCAGGCGCGTGTCGTAACCGCGATTGGTGAAGCGGGTGCCATCAATATCGCCATCTTTTTCAACGTGCTGGTAGTTGGTCGCACCAGCGCGCAGGCGAGCCCGTTTGAAGCCGGGCAGAGGGTCACGCAGTTCGCCACGGATATCGAAACGCTGAGTACGCAGGTGAGCGGTGGCCGAGTGTTCGTGATCATGTTCGTGGCTGTGGCCATGATCGTGGGCATGGCCGTGATCGTGACTGTGGCCGCCGCAATGCAGAGTGGCGCCGTGCGGGTGGCAGTCCTCGTATTCGTGGCTGTGACCGGGCAGACCGTAGCTGCCTTCACGGTAGGAGTAGGCCGCGCCTATATAGCCACGGTCCCCAATAAAGGAGAGGCCAACGCTGCCTGTGTCCGTGCTGGAGTCGGAGTCCTTGACGCGTCCATCGGTCCAGTTGGGGACGCGATAGTCGCGGCTACGGTGCGAGGCACCTTCTACGTGCAAGGCGATATTGCCTTCGCCGGCTGTCATCTCAACTGCGCCGATTCTGCCACGATCAGCCGTGGAGCCCTGGGCACGTACCGAGCCTTCAAAACCTTTTTCGGGGATGGCTGTGGGGATTTTGCGATCCAGCACGTTGACCACGCCACCAATAGCACCGCCTCCGTAAAGCAGGGCCGATGGGCCGCGCAGCACCTCGATGCGGTCCGCTTGCCAGGTATCGACCGTGATGGTGTGGTCGGGCGAAATGGCCGAAGCGTCCATGACCTCTGCACCATCGCTCAGAACTTTGACGCGGGGTGCCGTTTGGCCGCGAATGACGGGGCGGCTGGCACCGCTACCAAAGCTGTCTACATGGATGCCGACTTCACCGTCCAGCAATTCACCCAAGGTGCTGCTGCGGCGCAAATCCAGTTTGGGGCCTTGCAGGACCGTGCTGGCGGTGGCCAGCTCGGTTTGTCGCAAGGCCAGGGGGCTGGCAGAGATTCGGATAGGGGCCAGTTCAGGGACAGCTTCTTCAATTTCATTGGCTTGGGCCGAGGCGCACAAAAGCAGAGCCAGGGCTAGTGGCAGGGGACGGGGTTGGAAACGCATCTCATCTTCCGGTTTGTTAATTTTCGAGATGTTATAACATAACAATAATTATTCGAAATAGAGGAAAAGCCATTTTGAGAAAAGGGAGAAAGAGAAACTTCCTGCTGTATGAGCCTGCAGGTAACGGTCAAAAAAAAGCCGCCCTGGGGCGGCGGCTTGTTGTAATTGTGTGACGCTTAGCTGTTTTCCACTTCAGGCGGAATCAGATTGCGTTCGTAGCGATGGACGTAGTCCTCAAAGGACTCCTGATCCTGCGCTTCGATATCAATCTGGGCTTGCAGAGAATCTTTGGCCTGTTGCTCGAAAGCGGCTTGCTTGTCGGCAGGTAATGGATGGGCCAGCAAGGTCTGGTGATGCTCGCGGCTGCGTTGCAAGGCGTAGTCGTGAAAGCTCAAGCCGGTTTCGCGCAAACGGCTCAGCAGTTGAGCCGACGGTGTCAGCTCCGGGTTTTCCAGTTTGCGGATTTGGGCTTGCACAGCTTCTGTGTGACCTTGGGTATCCAGGGCCTGATCCAGCATTTGCGCGTAAGGCAGCAGCGATTCCAGAATTTCGTGGCCCCAGTCTTGCAGGCTGACGCTCTCTTTTTGCTGATTGGTCAGCATCAAGCCGGGGCGACGGCCTTCGCGCACGACGGTTGCAAAATTGTTCTTGCTGTCCTGACAGTAGCCGCCGTCCGGGAAGAAGGGGCTGTCTTGCACGGCACAGAACAGCAGGAACGTATCCAGGAAGCGGCAGGTTTGCTCGGAAATTCCAGTAGGCGATTCAGGGTCTATATCCAGACAGCGAACTTCGATGTATTCCACACCGCGCTGGGCCAGGGCTGTAGCCGGGCGCTCGCTGCGCTGGGTGGTGCGCTTGGGACGAATGCTGGAGTAGTACTCGTTTTCAATCTGCAGGATATGGGTGTTGAGTTGAATCCACTCGCCATCGCGGTGGGTACCCAGTTTTTCGTAATCCGGCCAAGGAGTTACGGCAGCGTGATACATGCGCATCACAAAGGTGTCCAGGTCGTTGTAGCAAAGCTGAAGCTCGGCCTGGGCTTCCTTGTTGTGATAGCCCAGATCGCTCATGCGCAAGCTGGTTGCCCAGGGCATGGTCAAGGTGTCCTCGTCGATCTTGTCCAGATTGTTGCGGCGACCTTGCAGGAAGTTCGCATCCAGCACGGGCGAGGCACCCAACAAGTACATCAGTAGCCAGGAATAGCGCGTGAAGTTGCGGATCAACGCCAAATACCCATTGGAGCGCTGATCTTGCAGATTGTCGCCACAGACATTCAACAAGGGCCAGATGCCATCAGGCAGGGAAAAGTTGTAATGCACGCCGGCAATACATTGCATGGGCTTGCCATAACGTTCGGCCAGGCCACGGCGGTATACATGCTTGAGCATGCCCGTGTTGGACTTGCCGTACCAGGCAATGGCAATGTCTTTTTCGGCGGGCAGCAATGCGGGCATGGACTGGTTCCAGATAATCTCCTGGTCCAGCTTGCCAGCCACAAAGGTGTGGATGTCGGTCAGCTCCTGCAGCACGTCCTCGACCCGGGCTTGCGGCTCGGTAATCAGCTCCAGCAGGGCCTCGGCGTAGTCGGTCGTGATATGGCCGTTGGTCAGGGCCGACCCAATGGCTTGCGGGTGGGGGGTGTTTGCCAATTGGCCCAGCGCATCGACGCGCAGTCCTTCTTTTTCGATGCCGCGCAAGATTCCCGTCAAAATCTCGGGATTCTGTTGCAGGGCAAGGCGGCGTTCGTGGCTGGTGTTCATGGTGGTGTTTCCCACTTTCGAAATCGGGTGCAAGATACGGGACTGTTCAAGGGGGCCTGGCCCCGTCTATAAATAGTAGTCCGACCAGACTTGCTTTGTTAAGTTGCGCCAAAAGGCGTATCGGGCAGGGCGAGTATAAGACGGCTGTTTAGCCAGCCGATGAAAAGCATGAAACGGGATATGGGATTAGCACCATGATGATCAGGCGCATGACCGCGGTACTGGCGGCTTTCTTGATGTTGGCAGCCTGCAGTCCAGAGTTTAACTGGCGCAAGGTTCAGCTTGAACAAACGGGCCTGTCGGCCATGCTGCCCGGCAAGCCCACGACCAGTCACCGACTGTTGGATTTCGAGCAGCATCAACTGGATTTTTACCTGACCACCGCCACGGCAGGCGGGCAAAGCTACACCGTGGGCCATGTGATTTTGCCCAAGGAACTGCAGCAGGACGAGGCCGCTCGCCAACGCTTGTACGAGGCACTGCACGATTCCCTGCGCGAGAAATTCATACCCGATGGGCAAGTCAGCGAGAAAAACCAGATACAACTACCGCCACCCGGACAGATTTTCTTCATGACGCGCGATGTGGGCGGTGTGGCCTTGCGCCTGGAAGCGATGATACGCATGGAACCAGGCTGGCTGGTGCAGGGTTTTGTTATGACGGATTCCGGGAAGGCCCCGGACGCGGCTCAGGCAAAGGTTTTCTTTGACGGCTTAGCTCGCTAGCCGGGTCGCCGCTGATCAGGTGCTGTTGCAAGGCCAGGGTAATGGCAGCTTGGCGGCTATAGACTCCAAGCTTGGCGTAGGCGTTCTGGAAGTGGAAGTTGATCGTGCGTTCAGTAATGCCCAGGATGATGCTGATTTCCCAGCTGGTCTTGCCATGGGCAGCCCAGTTCAGGCAGGACTGCTCGCGTGAAGTTAAGTGCGTCACGGTAAAGCCATTCCTCATGCATTCGTGGTAGACGTCGGGCCAATGTACTCAAATTTAGCTTAGCTGGCAGACAAATGTGCATGAAAATAATGATGTAAATCAAAGCATTGTCTTTTCTCTGACGTTACCGTTGCCCAGAGTTCTGAATCGATCCTGGCTGGTCGATTTGGACGCCGCGCCGCAGCGATGCTAGAATTTTGTCTTATACGTTTTGCGCCGATTTGCCTGATCCGCTTGCGGGCGCTCCATAAATCCAGCTAAAGAGGTCCTGATGGCCACTGATTCCGTCCCTAGCGCCGACACTGGCGCCCTTAGCCCATCCTGCGGTTTGATCCCCGAAGGTTCTGTGGGCCCTGTACATGCCGAACTGATCGCCTTTGACGAACCCCTGCATCTGCGCAGTGGGCAAGTGCTGCCCAGCTACGAGCTGGCAGTCGAAACCTACGGCACCCTGAACGAAGAACGCAACAATGCGGTGTTGGTGTGTCATGCACTCAATGCCTCGCATCACGTTGCCGGTTATTACGACGACGATCCTAAAAGCATTGGCTGGTGGGACAATATGGTCGGCCCCGGCAAAGCCGTTGATACGGATCGTTTTTTTGTCATCGGGGTCAACAATATCGGCTCCTGCTTTGGCTCTACCGGCCCGTCCAGCATCAATCCGGCCACTGGCAAACCCTGGGGCTCCGAGTTTCCCGTTTTGACGGTAGAAGACTGGGTGCGTGCCCAAGCCCGTCTGGCCGACTACTTTGGCATTCGCAAGTTTGCGGCCGTTATGGGTGGCTCCCTGGGTGGCATGCAGGCCCTGAGCTGGGCCATCAGCTGCCCGGAGCGCGTGGAAAACTGCGTGGTCATTGCCAGTACCCCGCGCCTGTCGGCCCAGAACATCGCTTTTAACGAAGTGGCCCGCAGCGCCATTTTGTCCGACCCGCAGTTTCACGGTGGTAATTATTACGAGCACGGTGTGGTGCCCAAGGCTGGCCTGGGTGTTGCTCGCATGGTGGGCCACATCACCTACCTGTCCGACACCGTCATGGCCGAGAAGTTTGGCCGCAACCAGCGTGCCCCAGCCCAGGGCGGCGAGTATCACTACAACTACGGCGTGGAATTCGAGGTCGAGTCCTATCTGCGTTATCAAGGCGAAAAGTTCTCGCGTTACTTTGACGCCAATACCTATCTGATCATCACCCGTGCGCTGGATTACTTTGATCCGTCGCGCCAGCACCAGGGGGACCTGGTCAAGGCGCTTGAAAAGGTGCAGGCCAAATTCCTGCTGGTGTCTTTCACCACGGATTGGCGTTTCTCGCCCGAGCGCTCGCGCGAAATCGTGCAGGCTTTGTTGCGCAACCAGCGCGAGGTCACTTATGCCGAAATTGATGCTCCGCACGGACACGATGCTTTCCTGCTTGAGGACCCTCGTTATCATGCCGTTGTGCAGGGATACTATGACCAGATTGCCGCTAATTTGGGCTTGCCTGCGCGCACCCGTACTACAGGGGTGTTGGCCGAATGACTAAGCCGCAAACTCAGGTGGATGCCGCCATGTTAAGACCGGACTTGCTGCGCATTGCGCAGTGGATTGAGCCAGGTTCGCGTGTGCTGGATCTGGGCTGTAACGATGGCACCTTGTTGGCGCATCTGCGTGACACGCGCCAGGTTGTCGGAACGGGGGTGGAGCTGAACGACCAGTTTGTGATTGCCTCGGTACGCCGTGGCGTCAATGTCATTCAGCAGGACTTGGAAAAAGGCCTGGCGCTGTTCAGCGACCAGCAGTTCGATACCGTTGTCCTGTCCAAGACACTGCAATCCATGCACCATACCGAGCACATCCTGCGCGAGATGGCGCGGGTGGCGCGGTATGGTATCGTCTCGTTTCCTAACTTCGGTTATTGGCCGCATGGCTGGAGCATTTTGCGCGGGCGCATGCCAGTCACGGGCGAAATGCCTTACCAGTGGTACAACACGCCCAACATCCATTTGTGCACCATGAAAGACTTTCAGGATCTGGCCCAGGCGGTGGGCGTACGTATTCTTGATCGTGCTGCCTTCAATGGTCGCGACACGGTGCATTTTTTGCCGGGCTGGCGCAGTACCTTGGCCATGTATCGTTTCGAGTCTCCCCATTTTCTTGCTGCTTAGCGCTAATAAGGCCTGACGTGTCACGTGTCTATACCAGTCCCCGAGTCTTGCCTTTGCTGATTCTGGGGTTCGCCAGCGGCCTGCCTCTGGCCCTGGTTTCAGGCACCTTGCAGGCCTGGGCAACAGTTGAAAATGTTTCACTGACCGAGATTGGTTTTCTGACCCTGGTCGGCTCGGCCTACACGCTGAAGTTTCTCTGGGCTCCCCTGATTGATCGCTACGCGCCGCCGTTCATGGGGCGCAGGCGCGGCTGGATTCTTGTCACTCAACTGCTGCTGGCCGCCTCCATTGCGGCCATGGGCCTGTTTTCTCCCTCGGTGAATTTGACCGCACTGGCCTTGCTGGCCGTGTGGGTGGCCTTCTTGTCGGCCACGCAGGACATAGCCTTCGATGCTTATTGCACGGACGTGCTGCAAGCACATGAGCGAGCGGCGGGGGCGGCGGTCAAGGTCATGGGCTATCGCATTGCCATGATTGTGTCTGGCGGTCTGGCCCTGATTCTGGCGGACCGCTGGCTGGGCTGGTCCAACACGTATTTTCTGATGGGTGCCTTCATGGCGCTGTGCGCGCTGGTGACCCTGATTTCACCCGAACCAAAGGAACAAAGCCGTCCGCCGCGCAGTTTGTCAGAAGCTGTGATCGCGCCTTTGGCCGATTTTTTTTCGCGTCCAGGTGCCTGGAGCGTTCTGGCGCTGATTGTGCTCTACAAGCTGGGTGATGCTTTTGCAGGCGCCTTGTCCACCACTTTTCTGATTCGTGCAGCCGGCTTTACCTTGTCCGAGGTCGGCACCATCAACAAGGTGTTTGGCTTGGCTGCTACCGTGGTCGGAGCCTTGATGGGGGGGGCGATCATGGCCCGCCTGGGGCTATACCGGGCCTTGATGATTTTTGGTATCTTGCAGGCCGTCTCCAACCTGGGCTATTGGCTGATCGCGATTGAAACCGCGCCATCCATGTGGCTGATGGGGATTGTGGTCGGTCTGGAAAACCTGTGTGGTGGCCTGGGCACAGCGGCTTTTGTCGCTTTGCTGATGGCTTTGTGTAATCGGACCTATTCCGCCACTCAATTTGCGCTGCTGTCGGCCCTGTCGGCAGTGGGGCGTACCTATCTGGCCGGGCCTCTGACGCCTGTGCTGGTCGAATCCCTGGGTTGGCCAGGCTTTTTTATTTGTACCGTCTTTATTGCTGTGCCTGGCTTGCTGATGCTGCGTTGTTATCGGGGTCTTATTCAACAGCTTGATGCGTAAAAAATATCATGCTCTTACTTGTTCTCTACATTATCGCCATCACTGCAGAGGCCATGACCGCAGCGCTGGCCGCGGGCCGTCGTGACATGGATTGGGTGGGGGTCTGTACCATCGCCTGTGTCACCGCTCTGGGCGGTGGCTCGGTGCGGGATGTGCTTTTAGGGCATTACCCGCTGACTTGGGTACAGCATCCTGAATACCTCTGGATCACGGCAGGGGCGGCCATTCTTACGGCTTTGATCGCTCCGATCATGCGGCGTTTGCACAGCCTGTTCCTGCTGCTCGATGCCATGGGACTGGTGGTCTTTACCGTGATTGGCTGTCAGATCGCGCTGGAAATGAAGCTGCCCATTACGGTGGTGCTGCTAAGCGGCATGATTACCGGTTGTGCCGGTGGCGTCTTGCGCGACATCTTGTGTAATGACATCCCCTTGCTGCTACGCAAGGAGATGTATGCCAGCGTATCCATGCTGACCGGCGCTTTGTATCTGGGTGCCCAGCATCTGGACTGGCACCCGTATGTGACCCTGCTGGGTCCCATGATTATCGGCTTGAGTTTCCGTATGCTGGCTCTGCACCGCAATTGGCAGATGCCCCGCTTCGTCTATCGAGACGAGTGGCGCTAGAGCCAGCCTGTCTTGCCGGGTCAGGCCACGCCTAACCAGCGCAGGACTATAGGAACAAAAGGAACCAGCACGGCAGTCATGATCCCGTTCAGGCTCAGGCCAATGGCGGAAAATGCCCCAATCGTTTCGTGAACCTGCAAGGCACGTGCCGTACCAATGGCATGTGCCGTTACACCCACCGCAAAGCCCCGAGCCTCGGGGCGATCAATACGCAGCAAGTTCAACAGCGGGCGCGCCATGATCGTGCCCGCAATCCCGGTAATGGCAACCGCCACAGCAGCCAAGGAAGGCTGACCGTCAAATTGTTCTGCCAGGGCCATGGCAATCGGCATGGTGGCCGAGCGTGGGGCAACCGACATGATGGTTTCAATTGATCCGCCCAAAGCCCAGGCAATCAGGACCGTGCTGAAAATAGCGGTAACCGAGCCAATGATCAGGGCAATGGTCAGCGGCTTCCAGATCTTGCGCAGCTGACGCAGTTGACTGTAGAGCGGTACAGCCAGGGCGACGGTTGCCGGTCCAATCAGGAAGTGAATGAACTTGGCCCCTTCAAAGTAAACGGGGTAAGGCGTGCGGGTCAGCAAGAGCAGGGCCACAATCACAACGACCGAGACCAGAATCGGCAACAAAAAGGGGCTACTGCCCGACTGGCGGTACATCCAGACCGAGCCTGCGTAGACCGAGCAGGTCAAGGTCAGCCACAGCAGGGGCGAGCTGGATAAAAAGACCCAGATTTGAAAAAGTCCGTCCGTCATTATTCTTCTTCCTGACGATTCTTAAGCAGACGATTGAGCACCAGGGCTGTGACCACCATGGTGATGACGGTGCCGCCCAGGGTGGCGATCAAAAAGGGCTGCCATTCCTCGGCCACCCGATCAAAATACAACATCACGCCAGTGACAGCGGGGATGAACAGCAGCATCAGGTTCTGCAGCATGACACTGGCCGTGCTCTCCAAAGAGCTGGGCACGCCGCCTCGAATCAGCAAGGCGGCAGTCAGAAGCAGCATGCCGGCCAAAGGGCCTGGCAATGGCAAGGACAAGGTCTGCACCAGGATCTCGCCTAATAGCTGAAAGGCGAATAGGGCAGTAATCGCGTAGATCATGAGAGTTTCCGTAAAGGCACGAAAACGCCAGGCGGCAAGCCTGGCGTGGGTAAAGGGTCTGGCTAAGGGTGTTAGTGTGCCATACAAGATAGCCAGGCTGTAAGCGGGCTGCTTATATCGAATTACCTATAGTAAGTGGCCTGCATCAATGCTTGGCGGGGCTGTTTTGCGCACCCATCCAGGCCTGAACCTCGATTTCCACATCCACACCACCCGCCAGTTTGGCTTGTACCAGAGAGCGGGCCGGGAAGTTGCTGCCCAGGCGTTCTTTATAGATTTTGTTGAATTGCTCGTACAAGGCAATATCAGATAAATAGACCGTGGCTTTGATGACATGGCTGAAGTCGGCACCTGCCAGCTTCAGGGTCTCTTCAATCCGGTCCAGCGTGGCATTGGTTTGATCTTCAATGCTGCCGCGTATGATTTCGCCTTTTTCATTCAGCGGGATTTGTCCCGACAGGAATAGAAAGTCCCCGGCCTGCACGGCGCGGGAAAAAGGCATGTCCGAGTCGCCCAGATAGCGTTTGATCGCAGTCGGTTCTGCGGTTTTGCCCGTGTTGGCGGCATAGGCGAGGTTGCTGGCGCCAAGACCTAAGGCAGAACAAGCCAGCAAAATGTGACGGGCCGAAGCAAAAAAACGCATCAGGATTCTCCTTGGACTAGGGGAATTCAGTGTGCCATAGCCAGGGCCAGGCAGCGTTAATTTGTGTGACGGCCCGTCGGCCTGAAGGCTGCTTAGGCGCGATCGCCCAGCCAGGCCTGCACTTCGATTTCTACGTCTACGTTTTTGGCCAGCTTGGCTTCAACCAGCGAGCGGGTAGGCAGGGTGTCGCCAAAGCGCTCGGCGTAGACTTTGTTGAAGTCGGCAAACAAGGCCATGTCGGATAACCAGACAGTGGCTTTGACTACATCGGCCAGGGTGGCGTCAGCCAGAGCCAGGCCTTCGATCAGGCGATCAAAGACGGCGTGGGTCTGGTCCTGGATGGAACCGCGCACCACTTCACCTTGGGCGTCGTAAGGAATCTGGCCGGACAAGAACAGAAAGCCGCCAGCCATGGTGGCACGCGAGAAGGGTAGTGGCAGTGGGCTGGCAATACGGCGGATACCGGACATGGAATACTCCTGATAGGGATGGTGGAAAATTCGGACTAGGCAGCAATGCGCGTTTATTCGCGTCTCTTGCCTACAATAAGGCGTCACTATACAACTTCAAATGAGGAGCGAGACGACGTGAGCAAGGAAATTTTGCAACGCCTGGACCAACTGAGCCAGGCCGCGCTGGCCAGCGGTGATTTGTTGCCCGTGCAAGCTCAGGAAGAGCTGCTGCACGATCAGGGGCTGACATTTTTTGTGCGTTGGGTATCCACTCTGGCGGCCAAGGATGCCGCCAGCGTCTCGATTCCAGGTGGACCACGTGACCCCAACTTCAATCCCTTTTTGCCACCTGCTCCGGCACTGACAGTGGATGACGCCAGTAGTACGCACAATATCGTGCTGAACAAGTTTGCCGTCTGTGATCTGCATCTTGTGCTGGCCGACAAGGTGTTTTCCGAGCAGCTCAGCCCGTTGCGCGAGATTGATTTCCGAATTCTGGCGGATTTCCTGGCTGTGCAAGGCGGTCTGGGCTTTTATAACGGCGGTGGCCCGGCTGGGGCCAGTCAGCGTCATAAACATACACAATGGATTCCGCAGGCGGCTAGCAACGGCTCGCTGGCCCTGTATCTGGACAAGCTCCCCACCCAGGCTGCGGCAGGCAGTGCGCATCAACATTCCGCGCTGGCTTTTGAACACTGTTTTGTGCGTTTGCAGGATGCGCAGGAGCCGGAAGTCTTGGCAGCCAGTCTTTTGAGCTCGTACCGAAACGCCTGCAATGAGTTGGGATTGGAACCGGCAGGAGATGGCTTGCTGCCGCCACATAATATGCTGGCAGGTCAGGGGTGGATGCTGGTGGTGCCCCGCAGCGTGGAGTTAGTTGACGGTATCTCGGTCAATGCACTGTCGTATGCAGGCTGCATTTATGTGCGCACCCCCGAGCAAATAGATCTGGTCCGCCAAATTGGCCCACTGGGTGTGCTGGCTCGTGCAGGCTATGCTCGCCGCGCCTGATTCTTGGGTTTGACCCAGCTGGACACGATGAACCCCGCTACAGCGGGGTTTTTATTTGGATTTTCCGTAGCTTTATGAATCTATATTTACTCTTTAGAAACAAAAATAAAATATGGATGTTTAATGCAGGTTTAATTTCTATTCGTTGCGGTTTGCTAAGCAATTAATGGGTGTTTAAAGAAAGAAATTGAAATAGTGTAACTTTTGTTTTTGGAAATTAAGTAAATAGGGGGTTTAAGAAAAATAGCTCATTTATAAGCAAGTCTTCTTGATTATTAGAATTTGTTCTAATTTGGAGTAATACGGCCTGTCTGATCTTGGGTGGATAGCTTATGCACGTCTCGTCTGAAGCTCATATTCTATTTATTGCTCCGGAACCGGCCGGTGTTGCAGACTTGCTGGTTTTATTACGCACTAATTTTGGTCGAATCAGTTTTGCGCTGGATGCGCAACAAGGTCTGGCTCGATGCCAGTCTCTGCGGCCTGATTTCATCTTGAGTGAATATCATCTACCTCGCTTGCGCGGGGATTCTTTCATGCGTCTGTTGCGCGCCAACCCGCAGACGGCGGCTATCCCTGTCGTATTTCTGTCGGCCTTGTCGTGTGCTGACAGCCAGTTGATGGCGTTGCGCAGTGGTGCTCGTGACTTCATCGATTATCGAACGAATGTGCAGTTGGTACTGGAACGGATTCGTTTGCATCTGAGTTTGAAGGAGATGCCTCAAGCGGGTGGTTCTCATGATTCCCCTTCTAGCCTGGAGGCTTGTCATGGGCTGCAGGTGCGCCATCATTTGGTGCAGGCTGTGCAGCAGTACGTGCTTCACAATCTGTCTGAGCCCCTGAGCACAGAGAGTCTGGCCGACTTGTTCGGGACGACGGGTAGACGCCTGAATGAGCTTTTCAAGACAAGCTGCGGCTTGACTGTGCATGATTACGTGCGTTCCAGCCGGATGAGATATGCCATGCATTTGCTCAGGGGCACGGATATAGCTGTCACGAACGTGGCGGTTGAGGCCGGTTATGTGAACCCTGCCAATTTTGCTACTGCCTTCAGGCAGTACAGCGGCTTGTCACCCTCAGTCTACAGGCAGCAGAACAGAACTAATATTTAGAGCTAAATTTAAATTGATGATTCAATGAAAGCTCATGTTTTGCAATAATTCAAACGGCTAACGTAAGAATTCAAAAGTAATTATTAAAAGTTGGTAAGAGAATAAAAAATATCCGAATAGGTGTAAGGGTTCGGTAAGACTTTTCTGAGTAATAAATTTCAATTTATCGCCATAACGAGGTGAGGGGCTGTGCTGTGCCTTGAAACTTTGTTACGCCAGCGCGAGGAATGAGCTCAGGGGGGCAGACATGACTAATTACTTTTGTAAGCGAACAGATCATGAACAGAATCTATAAGTCGGTTTGGAACGAGCGGACAGCAACCTTTGTGGCTGTTGCGGAAAATACCAAAACCTGCGGTAAGCGCAGCAGCGCAGGGTGCAGTGCATCGCCAGCTTTTGCAGGCTTGCGACCGGTCCTGCAGTTGCGCTCAGTTGTTCTGTCTTTACTGCTCCTGGGTGGACTTTCCTCTCCTGTTACCGCCCAGATAACAGACGGTTGGGAGCTTAGCGTGGATGGGGCCACTCCCTTCCATGTTATTCCGGGTGGGGCGTTCGTCCTGAGTTCGGGCAGTAATATGGTCTTGACCCAGACAGGTCAGGCCGTCTCTGTTGCATTGAGCTCTGACCTTAATGTGGACTCTGTCACGGCCACTGGCGCAATCAAAGGGGCGAGTGGGGAATTCACTGGGCAGTTAAGCGCGGGCTCAGCCGTCTTGCAAGGCGGATTACAGGCAAGCTCTGCGGCTATTACCAATACTGTGACGGCTGGTAATGTGAACACCGGTGGTTTGACAGTTGCAGGCAACAGTAGCTTGCACGGGGTGAATGTAAATAACAACAAAATCACTGGCTTGGCGGATGCGACAGTCAGCGCTGCCAGCACGGAGGCAGTGTCTGGCAAGGTTTTGTATGGTGCGTTGAACTCGGGCGATGGAATGAAATATTTCCATAGTAAGTCAACCAAGGCCGATTCAGTGGCCAGTGCAGCGGATGCGCTGGCTATCGGTCCGCAGGCTTTAGCCTCCGGTGAGGCAGCTTTGGCGGCGGGGCTGCAGTCCCAGGCTGCGGGCAAGGAATCGGTTTCCCTGGGTGCTCGTGCTGGAGTCGACAACACGGTTGTCAATGGGGTGATGATTGGCAGTGATGCCGGGATACAGAGCAAAGGCAATGGCTTGGTTGCTTTGGGTAACAAGGCGGGTCAGCGGCTGGAAGGTAACAATAATGTAGCAATTGGTAATGCGGCGGCCAGCTTGGTCGATCCTCTGGAAGTCGACAACACGGTTGCGGTTGGTAATCAAGCCCAGGCCAAGGCAACTGGAGCTATTGCGGTGGGCAATAGCGCGAATGTAGGTTTGTTGGCGACCAATGCAATTGCATTGGGGCACAACTCCACCGTTGCGCAGGATGCTGCCGGGGCAACGGCGGTGGGTTCAGGAGCAAGGGTTTGGGGCGTCGCTGGTACCGCAATGGGCACTGGTGCAAGTAGTTCCGGGACAGGATCCACAGCGATTGGTAACGTGGCCGAGGCATCCGGTAGTGCTGCTTTTGCCGGGGGGAGTGGCTCCAAGGCATTCGGTAGTAATTCGGTGGCAGTAGGCGCAGGGGCGATGAGTAACACCACTTCAGGTGTGTCTATTGGAGAAGGCGCCGGCTCGAATGCGGGTACACCGGTGATTGGCAACCGCTTCGGTCAAGTGGCTGTAGGGGGGCTGGCAGGGCAGGGAGTATATGGTGGTTATAACGTCGCTCTTGGCTACAAATCAGGTAGTGATATCACGGGCGACGATACGGTTTCTATTGGACGGGAGGCGGGCAACAAGCTTACTGGCGACCGTACGGTCAGCATTGGCTACGGTGCCAATAATCTGCCCGGTCAAACGGGTTCAGGCAGCCCGGTTGCCCCACCCGTGAAAGCGGCACATGCAGTCTCCATTGGTGAGCGGTCTCGTTCAGGTGCAGATGGCTCTATTGCATTGGGTTCCATGGCTACCGTCGTTGATTACGATATTGGCGGCATTGCGATTGGTAATCAGGCATTGGTTTATGCGGGTACTTCAACCAATGCGGCTGCAGGTGGAATTGCGTTGGGCGATCAGGCTCATGTCACGCATGCCAATAGCGTTGCAATTGGTGCCAATTCGAGGTCCGTCCAGACAGTGGGAGCGGGTTACGGTTCCGCATCTGGGGCATTGTTACCTTCATCCAGTGTGTCAATTGGCACGGTAGGAGGGGAGCGTCGCTTAAGCAATTTGGCTGCTGGCCGTTTGGATACGGATGCAGTCAATGTCAGTCAGCTCAAGCTGCTCCATGGAGATTTAACGGCCATTGTGGGTGGCAACTTGAAATGGGACGCAAACGGGCAGATGACTGGCCCGGCATTTATTATTAAAGACGAAAACGGGAATGATCATACCTATACCTCTATCGGGTCCGCATTTGAGGCCATGCGCACGGGGGTAGCAGGAGCGATTTCGGGACTGTCTGCTGTCACCTACTCCAATGCCGATCGCAGCTTGATTGATCTTGACAGTTCGACAGGAGCACCTGTGCGAATTTCCAATTTGGCCGCAGGGATAGCTGCAGGTGATGCTGTCAACAAAGGACAGTTGGAAGAACTGGAGTCAACGCTGATTGCGAGCCGCCAGCGCTATGTCAGTGTTAACTCCTCCAATAACCCCAATGAAAATAATAACGGTGCCACTGGTGCTGATGCGATAGCCATTGGGGCTGTGGCTCGTGGTTCCGGAACAGGGGCAACGGCGATTGGCTTGAATTCATCAGCGGGTGGGTTGACGCAGGCAAATCTGACCACCGCTATTGGTTCACATACCGAGGCCTCGGGCTTGGGGGCTACCGCCTTGGGCACCTCTGCCACGGCAGCGTCCGAGAGCTCCATTGCCCTTGGTCAGGAGTCGCGGGTATCGGATACGTCGAATTACGCGGTGGCCATTGGCTACAAAGCAGAGGTGATGGGTGATGCGCTGGCGCACGCCAAAGGAGCTGTGGCAATTGGGGAGCAGGCTCGAGTTACCCAGGAAGGGGGGATTGCTTTTGGACGCAATGCCTACGATCAAGCGATAGATGGCATCTCGATTGGTACCAGTTCCAGTGTTGCTCGGGGAGCAACGCAGAGCGTGGCGCTGGGCAGTGGCTCCTCGGCCTCGGGCAGCCAGTCCGTGGCGCTGGGCCATCAGGCTTTTGTGGCAGGCAGTGGCTCCCTGGCCTTGGGGCAAGGCAGCAAGACCCGTGCCAGCAATGCTGTGGGTGCCGGTTCGGATGTCGAGGCTGATGGTCGCCGTTCCATTGCTGTGGGTGACAAGGCCAAAGCCGGCTGGATCGAAGAAAAAACAGGTCCCAATGGCTTGATCGAATACATCATGCACGGTGAAGGGGCGATGAGCGTGGGCGCAGGCTCCAACGCCAAGGAAGATGGTGGCTTGGCCCTGGGCTTCAAGGCCATTTCCGAAGGCCTGGATGCCTCGGCTCTGGGGACTAATGCCCAGGCTTTGGCGGCTGGATCCCAGGTCTGGGGTAAGGATACGCGCGCTTCTGCCGAGAAGTCGCTGGCCATGGGGCAGGGCGCGATTGCCAATGAGACGGCAATTCAGGGTATGGCTCTGGGTGCGGGTGCAACCGTGTCGGCAGCCGGTGCAGTGGCGCTGGGGGCGGGGGCCACAACGAATGCGGCTTACACGTCCTCGACTGCGCGTTATACAGGCACGGTTACCCAGGAAGCCAGGCAGGGTGTGGTATCGATCGGTAATGGTTCAGAAAAACGCCGTATCACCAATCTGGCCGGTGGTCAGGATCTGACTGATGCGGTCAACGTTGCTCAGTTGATCAAGCTGGACCAGGATCTGACGGCCCTGGGGACCAACTACAGCGGCAATAACTTCAGTAGCGGCAACAGCAATACGACGATTCACAAGAATCTGGGGCAACGCCTGGAGATTCTGGGTGGGGCGACGACTGCGGGTAATTACAGCGGTGCCAATCTGCGCACCCAGGTCCTGAATGGTCAGTTGCAGGTACAGATTGCCGAGACCCCGTTCTTCAAGGGTGCTGATATGGGCAGCCAGAAGATCACCAATGTGGCCAAGGGAACCACAGGTACCGACGCGGTGAATCTGAGCCAGTTGACGGACGCCGAAGGTGGCTTGACGGCCAAGGGCATGGAGTTTGCTGCACAAAGCGGTACAGCCGTACATCGTGATCTGGGCCAGACACTGACCATCAAGGGCAGCAATGCCAATCTGAGTACCTCCACAGTGGGGGACGATACAGTGCAAGTGGCTCTGAATGATGATCTGACACTGACCAGCGTCACCACAGGTGATACCGAGATGACGACCGCGGGAGTGAAGGTCAAGGGTGCCACGGGCAAACCTGATGTCATTCTGGGCAATACCGGCTTGACGATCGGGCAAGTCAATCTGACCAATGCCGGTCTGACCGCCTTCAATGTGGTGATCAATGACCAGGGCATCCATGCTGGTAATCAGAAGATTACCGGCGTGGCCAAAGGCGTGGCGCCTACTGATGCGGTGAACGTCAGTCAGTTGGAAGGCCGTGATGATGGTTTGACCGCCAAGGGCATGAACTTTGCGGGCAGCACCGGCACGGCAGTGCATCGTGATCTGGGAGAGACGCTGAAGATTGTGGGCAGCAATAGCAATCTGAGCACCAGTGGCGACGGCGGCGATACCTTGAGCATTGCCTTGAATGACGATCTGGACCTCAAGAGTGTGACCGTGAAAGGCACGGGTGGCGCTCCTGATGTAGTCATGAATAATCTGGGCTTTGCTATCGGGACGAACATTGCCTTGAGCACTGCCGGACTGCGCGCTGGCAACGTGATGGTGTCGGCAACGGACAATGACATTACCGGCTTGAGCAACCGTACCCTGACGGGGGCCAACTTTGGCAAGAGCGGTCGTGCCGCCACTGAAGAGCAACTGGATCTGGTGCGGGGCGAAACCCAGAATCTGGGGGATCGTGCTGTCAAGTACGACCTGAATCCGGACCAGTCAGTGAACTATGGCAAGGTCACCATGGCCGGAGCCGAGTCTACTGATGGCGGTCGTACGGGTGGCACGGGCATCACTAATGTGGCGCGTGGTGATATCTCCGCGAACAGTACCGATGCGGTCAATGGCAGCCAGATTCACGATATGGGTGAAAGCATCGCCAGCGGCATGGGTGGGGGTTCGAAGTTCGAGAACGGCAAGCTGGTTACGGAGCTGAACGTAGGCGATAAAACCTACAACAACGTGAACGATGCTTTGGGTGGCTTGAATACCAAGGTAGAGAACGTGACCGAGCTGGCCAGTGCGGGCTGGAACATCCAGACCAATGGCGATACGGCCAGCAATGTGGCCCCCAAGTCTACAGTGCAGTTCCTTAATGGCGACAACATCGAAATCTCGCGCTCCGGTACGGACGTGACAGTAGCCCTGGCGCAGGACATCAAGGTGAACAGTGTGGTGGCCAAGTCCGTCACTACCAATGAAGTGAAGATTGTCGATGGCCCAACCATGAATCAGCAGGGTATCGACATGCACGACAAGACCATCAGCAATCTGGCCGATGGTCAGGCACCGCAAGATGCCGTCAACGTGCGTCAGTTGAACCAGGCGACCTCCAATATCACCAATCAGTTCAACCATCTGGACCGTCGTATCGACAAGGTGGAGAACCGGGCGAGTGCTGGCGTGGCAGCCGCCATGGCAATGGCCGGTTTGCCGCAAGCCTATGTTCCCGGCAAGAGCATGTTCTCCGTTTCTGGCGGTGTATGGCGTGGTGAAAGTGGCTACGCCATGGGTTTGTCCACGGTGACAGACAGCGGCAGTTGGGTCCTGAAGGGCAACGTTGCGGGATCCTCCCGTGGTGATTACGGTGGCTCGGTGGGTGTGGGGTATCAATGGTAAAGGGGTGAGGGATAAGGGTCGCGTGCCTGGGCACGCGGCCCTTTTTTCTGGGCTATGCCCGGTGTCTTGAACGGGGCCGCAGCGGCGGGTCAAAGCGGAGAGTGAATATGGCGACAACGCATAGTCAAACAGGGCAAGCAGTACTGGGCACGGCGATAGGCATGATGCTGTTTTTACTGGCCGGGTGCCAGACCACAGCAGCAGGAGGCGGGGCTGATTTGAGCCCGCCTGCACTGGCAAGCAACTATGAGCGGGAAGGGGCAGATGGAACACGCAGTTTTTTGGCCTCTCAGACACAGCGCTCGGTGCAGGTTCCTCAAGTAGATTTCTACGTGGGAATGCGCCAAGCCTCCCCCGGTCTGGTGCAAGTGCAGGGACCGCAAGGCCCTCTGTGGTTGTATCCGCAAGTTGTTGTGCAACGCAGCGATTTGACGCGTGTGGCGTCCTTGCGGACCGAACAGGGACAGCATCTTGTTCGATTCCAACTGAATTCTTTGGGCGCGCGTAAGTTGGCCGAGATCAGCTCTGGTAATGTGGGAGCCTTGCTGGTTTTGGTCATGGAAGATCAGGTGGCACAAGTCGCCCGAATTGGCGAGCCCTTGAAGCAGGGGGCTATTTATCTATCCATGCCTGACGACGCAGCAGCACAGCGTTTGTTAAGGCAGGTCCAAGGGTAAAAAAACATAAAGTGCCTGATAGGGCCAGCAAGGGTGAGGACTATGACGGTAGAACAGATTTTTCTGTTGTATGACGACAAGGCTGGTTTGCAGCAGATCGCTTTGGAGTCGGAGCAGTGGGGGGGCAGGATCCAGACGGTAGAGACGATGGAGCAGTGTCTGTCTCAGGCACATGCTTGCGGGGCGGAGACGGTGTTTGCTTTGGTGTGTCAGGCAGACAACGTTTTTTTACACATCAATCGTTTGCGTATGGATTTTCCTGCTGCCGGCGTCATCGTTGTGCGGCGCGACAAAATGGCCGGCCTGGAACGTGGACATTTGTTGCTTGCCGGGGCGGACGCCTGCTTCGATCAGGAGGTTTTGCCGGTGGAGGTGGTCGCTTGCGTGCAGGCCTTGCGCCGGCGTGGTTATGCTCTGCAGCGAAGCTTGCGTGGTTCTCCTGCAGAGCCGGTCAAAGCAGGCAATATCGCTTATAGATCCGAGCAGGAGCCAGATTCCCAGCTTTGGGATTTGATGGAGAATGGCTGGACCATGATCACGCCCAGAGGGCACTCGGTCATGTTGACTCGCGGCGAGCGACGTATTGTCCAGGTTCTCTTTGCTGTCAGCCCCCAAACCGTAGAGCGCGATCGTCTTTTTCCGCTGGAGGACGGGCGGGAGGCAACTGCCCGTTCTGTGGACGTTTTGATCAGTCGCTTGAAACGTAAATTAACCGCCATGGGAGAGGAGCTGCCCATTCGTTCGGTACGCGGGGAAGGCTACGCCTTTGTGGGTAAAGTGCCCGTAGCATGTCAGGAGCTGGCACGCGTGAGCCTTAATAATGATGAGGTCTATGAATGACTCGGAAAGGGCTTGATAGCCCGTTCTCGATGCTGAAACAGCATGATATAGACCCTTAAATTTTAAATATGTATAATTGGTCGCTCTGGTTCATTGAATCAGCTTCTCGAGCAGGCCGTTCAGGTGCGACAAAATTGCATAAAAAAATGACGGCCCGTTCTTCAACAGGTTGTTGCACAACAACCCGGCTTTAGCCCGAAACACCTTGCCCGGCCCTTGGGTCGCGGAACAACCAGCCGACTGTCTCACACGACATCGGCCTGCAACAGAGCGGCTTGTCTCTGGCCATGTTTATTTGCTGTAAGGCCCGCAGACTCGCCGCAATGTGAGGCACTTTGCGCTGTGTCTTGCTTTTTTCTCGCTTTGGCTTGTGCCAAGGGCGGGGGCGTGTGCGCGCGCGTTCGGTTCAAGTGTTTCGGTTCTGGTCCTGGGATGGGTGTCGCCCAGCGCGTTAATGCGGAATCGGCATGCATGCGAGTGAGCCAGGTGGTGCAAGTGGCTCTCGCGCAGAAGAGAAAAGGAAAGACATGCAAGAGGCGGAGTTTTTTACGCTTTCAACCACGACGGCCATATTGTTATTGGTCGGCTTTTATGGCGCGACGTTCCTGATGTCGCTCATGATTGGTCAAAAGAAAGAAAACGTGGACGGATACATGGTATCCAACAGTGCGGTGGGGTTTGGCCTGTCGGCGGCCAGCATGATTGCCACCTGGGTATGGGCGGCGTCGTTTTATGCCAGCGCGACCTCGGGCTTCAAGTACGGGCTATCCGGCCCTCTGCATTACGGGCTATGGGGAGCCTTGATGATCTTGTTCATCTACCCCTTCGGGCGACGTTTTCGCCAGTTGGCCCCGCAGGCACACACACTGGCCGAGGTGCTGCATGCACGGCACGGCTCGTCCAGCCAGATGATTATGGCGATTTCCAACGTGGTAGGCAGTGGTATCAGCCTGATGGTGAACTTCACCGCGGCAGGTGCGTTGGTCTCGATCCTTAGCCCTCTGACATTTATTCAAGGTGTGCTGATTGCGGGTCTGGGCGTCTTGTCCTATACCCTGTGGTCGGGGTTCCGCGCCTCGGTGATGACGGACTTTGCCCAGCTGGTTGCCATGATTTTGTCGGCCGTGGTCATTATCCCGCTGATTTTCTTTAACGCCGGTGGCCCGGAGATGGTGCAGGCCAACTGGTGGCGTCTGGATTCCGAGCAAGCCAACTTCTATTCCACCAAGGCAATTCTGGAGCAGGGGGCGCCGTATTTTGTGGCGGTGCTGGCTTACGCGATTGGTAACCAAACTATTGCCCAGCGCCTGTTCGCCGTACGCGAGGACCTGATCAAACCCACTTTCCTGACGGCCACCATTGGCTATGGTGCCGTGGTGATTGGTCTGGGCATGTTGGGTTTGCTGGCTCTGTTCACCGGCTTGCAGCCTGTGGATGGAAACATGAACAACATCATCCCGCAGATGGCGTCCACCTACTTGCCGCCATTTGGCATTGCCTTGTTCTTCATCCTGGTGGTGGGCTCCTTGTCTTCCACGGCGGACTCGGACCTGGCTGCACTGTCGGCCATTGTGATGACCGACATCTACGCCAAGAACATTGCACGTGGTCGTCCAAAACCAGCCCGCATGTTGTGGTGGGGCCGTATGACCATGGTGGTTGCCACGATGGTGGGTGTGATCTTCGCCAGCCTGAAGCTGGATATTCTGGTCATGCTGGTGTTTGTGGGTGCGTTGTGGGGCGCGATTGTGTTCCCGGTCATTGTCAGCTTTTACTGGGATCGTGTTACCAACAAAGCCTTTAGCTGGTCGGTGTTGTGTGCCGTCGTGCTGTTTACGATCGTGCGTTTCGAGCTGATTCCTATCGAAGGTGCGGTCGCCGTGTTCTACGAGATTACCGCTTCGATTGGTGGCGGTGTGGTTGCCGGTCTGATGGCTTTTGCCTTCTTCCGCAGCCGTATTGCGATTGCGGTGGGGGTGATTGCCACTGCGATTCTTTTGCCCAACTTCATTGGCTTCTTGCGTGAGTACATTGTTTTGCTGGGTTCCCTGACCGCCTATGGCGTTAGCGCTGTGGTGTGTGTGGCCATCAGCTTGCGTAGTCAGGAACGTTTTGATTTCTCTGTGCTTGCCGAGCGTGTGCAGTCGTTTCACTACGATGACACACCTGCACCGAGCAAGCAGAAAGTTCGGGAGTCGAAACAAGGTGAGCCGGCCTCGGCTCGTGCTTGAGAGTATGAGACAAGACGTTAAAAGGAGAACACTATGCTTATGACGATTTACTTTCTGGTCTGGCCGGTCATGTCGGCCATCATTCTGGTTCTGCTGGTCGGTAACCTGGTACGTGACTGGCGCAACGCCCGCAAGACGGGTGAGTCCATGGTCTAAGGAGTAAAAATCCCCGCCCTGTTTTCAGGGCGGGGATTTTTTTATGATGCGCAGAGCCCAAGCCAAGACCAAAGCGCCGCATAGGTGCCAGACGGTGCTCAGGCCAAGATGGTGAGTACAGGCATGAAGTCAAACCTGTGTGCTGTTTAGCGTCTGATGGTTCTGCTGCGCAGACCTTATCACTCGTAGCCTTGGGCTCCATGGCTTGTTGGCGGGCTTAAAGCAGGATGCGCTGACCGGCATGGATCAGCAGGCGCAGCGAAAACCCCAGCAGTAGAACCCCTGTCACGCGCTCAAACCAGGTCCCCATACGCAGGAATCGCTGACGTACGCGAGGATTGGTAAAGATCAGGCTGACCACAATAAACCAGCCCGCATTAACCAGGCACATCCAGACGCCGTAGAGCATCTGGGTCGTCAAAGGCGTGCTGGCGCTGACCACGGTAGTAAACACGGCCAGAAAGAACAGCGTAGCCTTAGGGTTGGCGGCATTGGTCATGAAGCCCAGCGTCAAGGACTGGCGCACGCTGACAGCAGCGGGTTTGCCATTGTCGGACTCGGCCAGGCTCACTTCCATCGGTGTGCTGGCCTGGCGCAGGAATCCCCAGCCTATATAGAGAAGGTAGGCACCTCCCAATACCTCGGCCACACTCATCAGCCAGGGGGTGGAGTGCAGCAGGGCTCCCACGCCCATCAAGGTATAGATCACATGCACGGAGATTCCGGCGCCAATACCAATGGCAGTGGCAATACCGGCCTGGCGGCCTAGCCGCACACTTTGGCGGATGGTGACAGCAAAATCTGGTCCAGGGGCAATAACGGCCAAAAAATGAATCAAAGCCAGAGTAGCGAACTCTGGCCAATAGGTTTGCAACACGTTAACTCCAGAAGGTCAGCGGCATGGCCGGACCGCGATATCCCACAAAGCAAGACAGGCTCAGGCGCAAATCGCCCTTGCCGGGGGTGACGGCATGCATTTTGCGAGAATTGAAAATAATCAGATCGCCCGGACCGGGGCGTATCTGTACTTCGGGGGTGCCCAACAAATCAGGATGGATGCCATAGCTGTCGCCACGCATTTCATCAAATTCATCCGGGCTCAGTTCGGTTTGCCAGATTTGCAGTTCACCTCCTTGTTCGGGCATTTTCAAATAGACATTGGCGGCCAACTGGCCTTGTAGACTGATGGCCTGGTAATTACCGGGGGCGTCCTTGGCCAAAATGTCGTGATGCGCCAGAAAGCGCACATCGGGTTGCACCACGCGCGACAAACCCACATACATTTTCTTTCCGTACAAGGTCTCCAGTGTGGCTCCGGCAGGCCAGACTTCATCCAGCGTGCAACGCAGCACGTCAATCGGGGACAGGTAGGGGGCGCAGCGGCGGCGCAGTTCGTCGATATTGTCAAAAACCCCCTCGAAATAGGAGGCCATGCGTTCGGGCTGGTTTTCGGCTTCGTAAAAAGCCATGCCAATGCGGCCGATGCTCGGAGCGTTCACATAGCGATCAAAGCCTTTGTCTATGATTTGCTCGCCCAGCTTTTGTGAGGTGGGCGCATCAATGAAGCCGGAGAGGCGGATAGCCAGGAGTTCGCCATTTAGCAGGGACTGCATATGCTCAGTCCGCAATCGTTCGGTCTCTAAATACATATCTCACTTCCCTTGGGGGTTCTAAAAGAATTGTTTTTCTTTTCCGATAATAGCCAAAGCTAATACACTGCCATGGTTTTTATTATTTATTAATTCATCATTTCATAATGAATGCTCAATTCATCTTTTTTGTTTTTTATACGGATTATTTTCAGTCCATTTAATTCGGATGTGTTTTCAACATGTGTGCCGCCGCAGGGGTAGCACCCCAGGCTACCAATCGCAACCTCGCGGAGCCCTTCCTGAAAACTGATGGAAATTGGCTGAGCCAATTGAATCTGTTCAGCACAACGATTGGACAAATCATCCAGAAAGGGGGGCAGAGCATCCTTGGGGTTGCGAAAGACCACCCGTGACTCGCCCCGCCAGTGATGCGCCTTTACGGCCTGCCAGCCTATGCGTTCAACCAGATGGCCGATAAGGTGGCCGGCCGTATGCAGGCGGGCGTGCTCCAGTCGGTGAGCGCGATCAATATGCAGTTCTACGGGCCCCAGCGGCAGGCGCACATGCAGGTAGTGCAGCACGTGACCGTCGCGGTTTTGAGCCACATGCAGGACCTCGTGCCCATTTATCGTGCCTTTGTCGCAAGGCTGACCCCCGCCTTGGGGATGAAATAAGGTTTTATCCAGCCTGACAGCATAACGCTCATTTTCGGAGTGATAACACTCCAGGATTTCCGCTATGCAGGTAAGGCTATTGCTAGTCAAATATAATTTATCTTGCATTTTATTACCTGTAGGTTGGTTTTAAGGCATTGTAGGCATAGTGAGCAGTCCTGATAATTGCAATTCATTGAAATAATTTATTCCCTATGAGCACAAGTAATCTCACTTCCCTGATGAGCGATATGGTGGTTTTTGTCAAAGTGGTGGAGACAGGCAGCTTTTCCGAAGCCTCTCGCCACCTGGGCTATACCCCGTCGGCAGTCAGCCGCTCCATTGCGCGTCTGGAGAAAGGTTTGGGAACGCGGGTATTGCAGCGCACGACGCGTAAATTACGGCTAAGCGACAGTGGCCAGGCGATTTACGAGCATGCCCGTGACATGCTGTCCTGCGCCCAGGCCGCGATGGAGATCTCAGGGCAGTTCCAGACCGAGCCGGAGGGGCAGATACGCTTGAGTGTTCCCAAAGCCGTGGGGCATTTTCTGATTCATCCGCATATGCCGGATTTCCTGGCGGCGCACCCCAAAGTGAATGTGCTGATGAATCTGGATGATCGCTATGCAGACCTGATCGACGATCAGCTGGATCTGGCGATACGCATCACGGATCAGCCGCCGCCCGGTTTGATGGGGCGTCATCTGACGGATATTCGGCATGGCTTGTACGCCAGTCCGGAGTATCTGGCCGAACACAGCCTGCCCGTTCATCCTCAGCAGTTGCGCGAACATAGCTGCATCTACCTGGGCGAGGCACCCAGCGATTCACGTTGGCGTTTCAATAAAGGCGGGCGGGTACTGAATGTGTCGGTTAGCGGGCGCTATGCGGCTAACCATACGGGTGTGCGTCTGGATGCGGTAGAGCGCGGCTTGGGGATAGGCAGTTTGCCCTGCTTTGTGGCCAGGGAGCCGGAGCTGGAAGGGCGTATTGTGCGCGTGCTGGCCGATTGGGAGTTCCGCACGCAGTATTGTGGTGCCTTGTGGGCCTTGTATCCGCCCACCCGCCATTTGCCTCCCAAATTGCGTTTGTTTGTGGAGTTTCTGGCGGGGCGCCTGGGAGGTGGCCGGACGGATGCGCTCAGGGTGCCGTTCTAACGCGAGTCGTCGGAATGAATGTGCAAGGCTTCAAGGAAGCGCGACACCATATTGTAGGTAGCGATGGTGGCGGTCAGCTCAACCGTCAGTTTTTCATCAAAATACTGGCGTACGTCCTGAAAAACAGCGGGCTCCACTTGCACATTCAGAGTCATGGCATCGGTGTAAGCCAGCACAGCACGCTGAATGGGCGTGAAGGCATCGGAGTCTTGCCAGTCGGGCAGGGCATCCAGTTGGGCTTGACTCAGCCCCTCTGCCAGCGCGATAGGGGCATGTTGATCGGCCTCGTAAGGGGCACGGTTCAACAGGGCTACGCGCATGATGACCAGTTCGCGCAGATCGCCCGGCAGGCTGCTGTTGTGGCGTATGCCGGTCAGGTGATTCAGCCAGCCTTTGGCAATGGGTGGGCTGTGCAGCAGCATCTGGTACAGGTGCAAGACGCTGCCGCGCTCTGCAATGATCTGTTCTACCAGTGGGGCGGCGTCGGGGGCTTTCAGGTCAGCATAGGGTAGGCGGGCCATGGTTCTCCTTTATGTATAACTAGCGGTGCCTCTTGCGGCTGGCTTGCCGCAGCGCAGTCAGCAGAGCGTTCTGACTGTTTGTTCGACGCTCTGCTTGACGGGTTTATCGGGGCAGGATGTGTTCGATGGTTTGGGTCAGACGTGTCACGATTTCGTGAATGTCGGCCTCGGTGCAGATAAAGGGCGGTGCCAGCAAGATATGGTCGCCGTGAACTCCATCTATCGTGCCACCCATAGGGTAGAGCATCAAACCTTGGGAAAACGCATGCTGCTTGATCTTGGCGTGGGTTTTCAAGCCAGGGTCCAGCGCTTGCTTGCTGGCCTTGTCTTGCACCAGTTCGACTCCGACAAACAGGCCACGACCACGTATATCACCCACATTGGGGTGGCTGTCCAACGCCTGATGCAGCTCCCGGCGCAATTGCTCGCCGCGCTGACGGACGTTTTCCAGCAACTGGTCTTGCTCAATCACTTGTTGCACGGCTAAAGCACCAGCGCAGGCTGTGGCGTGACCCATATAAGTATGGCCGTGCTGAAAAAAGCCCGAGCCATTCAGGATGGCCTGGTAAATCCGGTCACTGGCCAACATCGCACCAATAGGCTGATAGCCCGCCCCCAGACCCTTGGCAATGGCCATGATGTCCGGCACGACTCCGTCCTCTTCGCAGGCAAACAGATAGCCGGTACGCCCCATGCCCGACATGACTTCATCCAGAATCAGCAGCACGCCGTGCTTGTCGCAGACCCGACGGATCTTTTTCCAGTAATCGCCTACTGGCGCCAAGGCACCAGCGGTCGCGCCCACTACAGTCTCGCCGACAAAGGCCGCGACGTTCTGGGGACCCAGGCTTTGAATCATGTCGTCCAGTTCCTGAGCCAGACGGTCGGCATATTGCTCGGCACTTTCATCACTGCCTTGGTCGCGGTAGGGGTAGCAGGGCGAGACATGCTGGGCCGGAGCCAGTAGAGGCAGGAACGGCTTGCGACGCCATTCATTGCCGCCAATGGCCAAAGCCCCCAGCGTATTGCCGTGATAGCTCTGACGGCGTGCGATGAAAATATGACGCTCGGGCTGGCCAATCTCCACGAAATATTGCCGTGCCAGCTTCAGGCTGGCTTCTACGGCCTCCGAGCCTCCGGACAGAAAGTACACATGGTCCAGGTCACCGGGGGATCGGCTGGTCAAAAAATCTGCCAGGTCCTCGGCAGCCTGGCTGCTGAAAAAGGACGTGTGGGCGTAGGCAATCTGGTCCAGCTGTTGCTTGATGGCAGCGATCACAACAGGGTGGCTATGGCCCAGGCAGGATACGGCCGCGCCACCGCTGGCGTCTATATAAGCGTTGCCATTGCTGTCCACGATGCGGATACCATCACCTTTGACGGCGCAGGGCAAGGTTTGTTTGGGGTTGCGATGAAAGACATGTGTCATGGCGCAGATCCAGAAAGTAGGCCCGGAAGGATTTTCAACGTATGTTGAATATATAATAATACTTTCAACAAATAAATCATCATTGATTTGTCGGGACAGGTGGATAAAGGCCTCACTGTTGCGCCCAGACTGCATTTGCGCCCGATATATACTTGATGTCCCCTTTTGAAGCGTGTTGGCCCATGAACTCCTTGAGCAATCTGACCGAGCGTATTCAGGCAGTGTTTGCCACCATGTCGCCGCAGTTCCAGCAAAGCGCGCGCTATGTGCTGGATCATGCCGATCAGGTGCCCTTGATGTCCATGCGTCAGTTGGCCGCGCAGGCACAGGTGCAGCCTGCCACCTTGCTGCGCTTTGCCCAGTCTTTGGGCTTTGGCGGTTGGGCGGAATTCAAGGCTGTGTTCACCCAGGCGCTGCATGGACAGGGTGCACGGCGTTATGCCGATCAGGCCCGGGCGGTGGTACGCAATCGAAATAAAGAAGATCGCCTGGCGCAGACGCTGACAGCACAAATGGATACTCTGGCGCTGCTGCGCGAGGTGAATGAAGCACGCTTGCCACAGGCTGTGGAATTGCTGAACAAGGCCAAGCGGGTTTTTGTGGCCGGGTTCAGAGCCTCTTTTGCACCCGCTTTTTCCTTTCATTATCAGTACCGTCTGTTCCGGCCCTCGATTGGCTTGTTGCGTGGCGAGTCCGGTACTCTGGATATGGATCTGCGGGCGCTGCAAAAAGGGGATGTGCTGGTCTTGTTCGGTTTTGCACCGTATTCCCAGGAAGCCGTGCTGGCCCATGCAGCGGCCCGACAGGCAGATGCACAAATCCTGGCGATTTGCGACAGCTTGCTTGCCCCTATTGCGCAGCAGGCAGATGCCACATTATTGTTTGGAACCGACAGTCCGTCTTTTTTTCCTTCTCTGGTTGCTGCGCAGGCACTGGTGGAGGTCTTGCTGGAACAGGTTCTGGCCAAGGCGGGCAGTCGTGCTGTCAGCGGTATTGAGTTGGTTGAAAATCAATTGCACCAGTCCGGTGCTTACTGGAAATAGACGCAATGGCTAAGTTGTCCTATCTGGAGTTAAGTGGTGGTCCCAAAGAAATTGGCCATTCTTTGGGACGTTTCGGAGCCCCCGCCGTGCATGCCTACTTGCTGAACTCAGCAGCATGGCAAGGCATCATGCAATCGAAGGGGACGGCTGTAGCCGGTCAGCTGGCTCAGTACACCGAGCGTTATTTCCCCCGAATATGGACCGAGCTCCAGGGCCTGGCATTGGGTCTGGAGCTCCCCTTTGAAGACGTTTTCTTGTGGAATTGCCGGGGCGACTTGTGGGCCATGGCTCCCGATGGTTGCACCACCGTGCAAATGCCCGCCCAGGGCGAACCTCGTCTGGTGCATAACGAAGATGGTGATCCAGGTTTTGCCGGTTACTGCGGGGTGGCCAAATTCATCCCCGACAGCGGCATGTCCTTTGTCTCCTTTCTTTACCCTGCTTCCTTGCCGGGCCACAGCTTTGCAGTGACCCAGGCCGGTTTGGCCATGACGGTGAATAATGTGCGGGCGCGGCATGTGGCCCCAGGGGTGCCGCGCATGGTCCTGACCCGTGCCATGCTGGATCAGCCTGATCTGGATCAGGCAGTAGGGATCTTGCAGGATCACCCACGTTCCGGCGCTTTCCATTTGAGCCTGGCGCAGCGTGGCGATCCACGCTTGCTGAGCGTGGAGTTCAGTGCCGAGGCCGTTTCTGTGCAGACCATTGAGCAAAACCATCTGCACGCCAACCATGCGGTACATCCGTCCATGAAAGGCTTTGAACAGCGTATTACCCGGTCGTCCGAACTGCGGCAGGAGCGTGGGGATCAATTGTTGGCACAAGCCGGTGCTGCGCTTGATCCTTTGACCGTCCTGGCGGATCAGCACCATGCGGAATTTCCGATCTGGCGCTGTGACCCAGCGGACAGTGATGCGGAAAACACCCTGGCTACTGTGGATATTCAGGTGGGCAGCCAGTCCTTGAAGTGGCAGGTCTATGAGGACCCCACGGACGAGCCTGTGCTGAGGTTTGCGGATACCACTCGCATTGATCTGGCCTGAAAAGGAATAGGGCTCTGCTAAAGCAGGGCCCTATTCTTATAGTCGCAGTCGCGATGGGGCGATCAGCCCTTGCCAGGCTCGTTGCGCTTGGGCTCCCACAGCACGTCAGAGCGGCCTGCATGGCGGTTCAAGGTACGCGCCAGCACAAACAACAAATCCGACAGGCGGTTCAGATACAAGCGCGGGCCTTCTTGCGGCAAGGATTCTGAGGGCACCGCCACGACGCTACGTTCTGCACGACGCGCCACACAACGCAGTACATGTGCTTGTGCGGCTGCGGGGCTGCCACCGGGCAAAATGAACTCTTTGAGTATGCCCAAGGGCTCGTTGTAGTGACGAATCGCTTGGTCCAGACGTTCTACATGGACGCTGCCTATGACCTGATGGCCAGGGATGCACAGCTCGGCCCCCATATCGAACAAGTCGTGCTGAATGTCGGACAGCAGGACATCAACATCCTCGGGCAGTGCCATGCTGCGCAAGACGCCGATATAGCTGTTCAGTTCATCCACGTCGCCCAGGGCATGAATCAGGGGGGCAGTCTTGGGCAGGCGGCTGCCATCGCCCAGGCCCGTTGTGCCATCGTCGCCGGTGCGGGTGCTGATAATGGAAAGTCGTGTGGACATGAAGAAGCCTTATGTTTCGGCAGGAGTAGGGGTGCCTTGAGCCAAATTGACCAGGGCATCGCCAGTGACGCGTACCACGCGCCAGTCTTCCAGCACTTGGGCCCCCTGATACTTGTAGAAGTCGATTGCGTTCTGGTTCCAGTCCAGTACTACCCACTCCAGGCGGCCACAGCCTTGGGACACGGCCATTTGAGCCAGATGGCGCAGGGCCGCAGCGCCCAGACCGTGCTTGCGGTGAGCCGGGTCTATATACAAATCCTCCAGATAGATGCCGCGGCGATCCAGGAAACTGGAGTAGTTGTAAAACCACATAATGTAAGAAATTGGTGCGTCGGGCTGATCCTCAGGAGTAATCACCAGGCAGTAGGCACTGGGCTCGTCGGAGAAGAAACTGTTGCGCAGAGACTCAACGCTGGCCTTGAAAATATGCTCCAGTTTCTCAAAGGCGGCCATATCGCGCATCAGGCCCAAAATGGCCGGAAGGTCTGCGGGGGTGGCTGGACGCAGCACATACCCTTTAATAAATTCGCTCATGCTTTTGCAAAGGTTTAGCGTTATGCTTGATCGGAAACAGACGCCTCAGGCGTCCGAAAGTAGGCATTATGAGCTAATTGTCTGGCTCTGCCCAATTTGCAGGAGTGAAAAATGACGTGGACGAAACGAAGCGCAGCCTTGGCGTTGGGAACTTTGGGTGTGGTAGCTGGCTCGGCATATGTCGTGGTCGCCCAGGCTCAGGAAGCCAGTGCGTCGGGTGAAGTGCGCCGACTGGATGCCGAGGCCGGCAAAATTACCATCAAGCATGGTGAGATCAGCGACCTGGAACTGCCCGCCATGACATTGGTGTACAAAATTGATCCCGCCTTGCTGGCCAACATCAAACCGGGTGACAAGGTAAAGTTCACTGCCAAACGTGACGGTGGTGATTACGTGGTCACCAAGATCAGCAAATAAGCCTGTTTGAGTGGGTTGATAAAAGCCGGGTTCGCCCGGTTTTTTCATCTCCGACGCAGGAGAAACACTGGTGTGGGTTCGTGGTCGAGATGACAGGGTGATGTGATGACCATCGCGTTTACGTTGACAGGGTAGAGCCTGATGCCGTGTTGGATGTGGTCTGCAAGCGAAATGTAAAAAAAGGGCAGAGAAATCTGCCCCCTTTTCATGTCCGATCGAAGTCAGGCTTACAGCACGTAGCGCGCCAGATCCTGGCTGGCTGCGGTTTCCTGCAGCTGTTTGTTCACGTAGTCCGCATCAATGACCACGTTTTGCTCACCGTGGCTGCCAGCGCTGTAGGACAGCTCTTCCAGCAGTTTTTCCATGACGGTGTACAGGCGACGGGCACCAATGTTTTCGGTACGCTCGTTGACCTCAAAGGCCAGCTCGGCCAGACGCTGGATACCGTCGGGACGGAAGTCCAGTTGTACGTCTTCGGTGCCCAGCAAGGCTGCGTATTGCTTGGTCAACGAAGCGTCGGTCGTGGACAGAATCTGTACAAAATCCTGGGCGCTTAGCGATTCCAGTTCCACACGGATGGGGAAGCGGCCTTGCAGTTCAGGAATCAGATCCGATGGGCGGGACAGGTGGAACGCACCCGAGGCAATAAACAGGATGTGGTCGGTACGTACCACCCCGTATTTGGTGGTGACGGTGGTGCCTTCTACCAAAGGCAGCAGGTCGCGCTGCACACCTTGGCGGGACACATCGCCGCCGCTGCCCTGGCTCTCGCCTCGCGCCGTGATCTTGTCGATCTCGTCCAGGAACACGATGCCGTTCTGCTCGGCATTGGCCACTGCAGCAGTGCGCAAATCGTCTTCATTGACGCGACGGGCCGCTTCTTCTTCGGTCAGTTGCTTGAAGGCTTCCTTGACCGTCAGCTTGCGGGCTTTGGTCTTTTCCTGACCCAGACCGGAGAACATGCCGCGCAACTGCTCGGTCATCTCTTCCATGCCGGGAGGGGCCATGATTTCCATACGAGGCATGGCCTGGGCCATCTCGATTTCAATCTCGGTATCGTCCAGCTTGCCTTCACGCAGGCGCTTGCGGAACACCTGGCGGGCAGAGTTGTCCTCGCGTTGGGGTTGGCCGTGGGCATCGCGCGAAGGGGGCACCAGCACGTCCAGAATACGGTCTTCAGCGGCTTCCTCGGCCTGGGTGCGCACACGGCGCATTTCGATTTCGCGGGTTTGCTTGACCGAAATATCCACCAGATCGCGAATGATGGTTTCAACGTCGCGGCCTACATAGCCCACTTCCGTGAACTTGGTGGCTTCGACCTTGATGAAAGGCGCGTTGGCCAGCTTGGCCAGACGACGGGCGATTTCGGTTTTACCCACGCCGGTGGGGCCGATCATCAGAATGTTCTTGGGGACGATCTCGCTACGCAGGGGCTCGGCAACCTGCTGGCGGCGCCAGCGATTGCGCAGGGCCACGGCCACGGAGCGCTTGGCCTTGCCCTGGCCAACGATATGCTTGTCCAGTTCGGAGACGATCTCTCCGGGAGTCATATTAGGTGTAGACATGGTGGTGTATCCGGCTGTCAGAGTGTTTCGACGATATGGTTCTGGTTGGTGTAGATGCACAGATCACCTGCGATCTCCAACGATTTCTTGACGATGTCGGCGGGAGCCATATCGGTGTTTTGCAGCAAGGCCATGGCGGCAGATTGGGCATAGGAGCCGCCCGAGCCGATGGCGGCCAGGCCATGTTCGGGTTCGAGCACGTCGCCATTGCCGGTCAGCACCAGCGTGTGCTCCTTGTCCGCCACCAACAGCATGGCTTCCAGACGGCGCAGAACGCGGTCGGTGCGCCAGTCGCGCGTCAGTTCGACGGCGGCGCGCAGCAGGTTGCCCTGGTGCTTTTCCAGCTTCGCTTCAAAGCGCTCTTGCAAGGTGAAGGCGTCAGCCGTCGCACCGGCAAAACCGGCCAGGATGCTGTCGTTGTACAAACGGCGAATTTTGCGGGCCGTGCCCTTGATGACGATATTGCCCAGGGTGACCTGACCATCGCCGCCAATGGCGACCTGATCTCCGCGGCGTACACAGACAATAGTAGTGGCGTGAAATTGTTCCATGATTTCCTTCCTTTAAGGTTCCCATCTGGGGGCCGGGCAGGAAATTTCAAGCGCATGACAGCAGGAAGTTTTTGCCGACTGAGGGTCGTGCCTGGAAACCGGGCTGAAACAGGGTGGCTTCCCTTGGCAGGGGCTGCTGCAGGGGTTCTCGTATGTCGCCTGGCTTCTTGGCGTGCAAGCAGCCTGTTGGCCTGCTAGCGGTAGACGCAGCCGGCTTTTTTGAGCCTGCTTATTTTCAGCAGCGTACACAAGTGGGTTGGATCGAGTTGGGTGACCCACAAAAAAGCCCGCCAGAATGATCAGGCGGGCTTTTTATCAGGGTGATGGGCCTTGCCGCCTATCAGTCCCCAAACATCTTTTGACGCTTCTCGCGACGCTCCTGGGCTTCCAGAGACAGGTTAGCCGTAGGACGTGCCAGCAAACGAGGCAGGCCGATGGGCTCGCCAGTTTCCTCACACCAGCCGTATTCGCCCGAATCGATCAGGGCGATGGACTGTTGCACTTTCTTGAGCAGTTTGCGTTCGCGGTCGCGGGTACGCAGCTCCAGAGCGTGTTCTTCTTCGATCGTGGCACGGTCAGCCGGGTCAGGAACGAACTGGGTTTCACGCAGGTTTTCCGTTGTAGCACCCGCGTTGGCCAGAATGTCTTGCTCCAGCTGGCGCAAGCGATGCTTGAAAAACTCCAGCTGGGCGGCGTTCATGTAGTCTGACTCAGGCATCGCCAAAAGCTCCTGCTCGGTCAGCAGGGTTGTAGTACTGTCATGTGACTTAGTTGCCATGATGCTTACCTCTTGTTGACGTCTGGGAGCCTGTAACTGTCGTCACGCGCAATCGCTCCGCATTTACTGAATAATTATTAATTCAAACCAGGCAATTCTCCAGGCCCTGGGTGAATATGTCTTGTGGCAATTTGCGGCCAATAAAGACCAGCTTGGTGCCCTTTTTATCTTTGGCCAGCCAGGCATTGCCAGGCTCGGCGCTCATCATCATGTGTACGCCCTGAAACAGCATACGGCGATTGATGCCCTTCAGATACAGGATGCCCTTGTAGCGCATCAGATCTGGTCCAAATACCTGGACAATGCCCGACAGGAAATCTTCCAGACGCTCGGGGTCGAAAGGACGGTCCGAACGGAACACGAAAGCCCCGATTTCGTCATTGTGAGCTGCGTGCTCGTGGTGGTGATGATGGTGATCGTGTCCGCAGCCCGGACCGCACTCGCCTTCGTCGCCGTGGGCATGATCGTGATGGTGATCATGGCCGTCCGCCGCATCGGGGTGTTGCTCTGCCAGGAATTGAGGATCAATGTCCAAAATGGAATTCAGGTTGAAACCGCTGACTTCCAGCAAATCCTTGATGTCGGTTTCACCGAAGTGAACCGGCGTAATCGTGGCTCGCGGGTTGATGCGGATCAGACGGGCACGCAGGGCCTCGTAATCCACATCGTTGACCAGATCTTTTTTGGAGATCAGCAGGCGGTCCGCAAAACCAACTTGTTTTTGAGCTTCTTCTTGCTGGTCCAGTGTGGCCATGCCGTGTTTGGCATCCACGACCGTGATGACCGCGTCCAGCCGATAGTAGTCGGCAATATCATCGTCCATGAAGAAGGTCTGGCAGACCGGGCCGGGGTTAGCCATGCCGGTGGTCTCGATGATGACGCGCTCGAACTTCAGTTCGCCTGCCTGGCGGCGAACGCGCAAATCATTCAGGGTGCGCATCAGGTCACCACGCACGGTGCAACATACGCAACCATTGCTCAGCTCAACGATTTCTTCTTCGGAGTCCTGCACCAACAGTTCGTTGTCGATACCTTCGGGCCCGAATTCGTTTTCGATGACGGCAATGCGTCGACCGTGATATTCGCTCAGGATGCGCTTGAGCAGCGTGGTTTTACCAGCGCCCAAAAAACCAGTCAGAACAGTGACTGGAACCATGTTGTTCAGATCTGATGCCGCGTTCATAAACATGCCTCGCAGTGGCGGGCGAAAGGTACAAGGCACGGCACCAACCGCGGCTTCCTGCACCCATCTGCTCCGCACGAAAACAACGTGCGATTACATCACAGCCTTGCCTGTTGGGCAAACGGTGATCTGTAAAAATTCACAGAGGTTTGCCAATAGATCGGGGAATATATACCGATTGGCGGCAAAATACCACGTTTTAGGGGGCAGATAAGGGTTTTCGCTCGTTTTTAGCTGCAACGCAACGTTGGCACAGGCCGCGCAGTTCAGTTTCGTGGCCGGACAGGGCAAAGCCCGCTCCGCGCACACAGTCGGCCAGCCTTTGGCTCAGGTCCGGAGCGCACAGCTCCACCACGGTGCCGCACTGGGTGCAGACAATCAGCAAGTCGTGGGGGTGGCCGCCGGCATCCACACAGGCCGTCCAGGCATTGACGGCATCCAGGCGGTGGATCAGGCCTTCTTCCGTCAGAAAGTCCAGGGCGCGGTAAACGGTAGGGGGTTTGGCGCCGGGCTGGAACTCGCGAACCAGATCCAGCAGTTCGTAGGCGCGCAAACTGCGCTGGGCCTGAATCAGGATTTCCAGCACCTGGCGGCGAATTGAAGTCAGCCGTTTACCGCGTTCCAGACAAAGCTGTTCAGCGGTAGCGAGCTGATCTTCAATGGCGTTGGGCGTAAGAATATGTACAGGCATGGCGCTTGATAGGGTGTTTGTTATGTTATAACATCTTTGGAAAAATTAAATTCCCAATCTAGCCGCATTATCCCTGTTTCATGTCCTGTTCTCAATTTTCCTCGGCTCCCCGTAGTCCGGCACCCCGCCGTTCGCTCCTGCTGGCTTCGGCCGGGCAGCGCGTACTGGGCGCTTTGTGCGTGTCAGCAGTCCTGTGGTTGCTGACCACCTGGGCATTGGGTGCATGGTAGAGGCATGAGTTCACACCAAACCTTGATCGAGCTTGACCATGTGGCGCTGGGCTGGAAAGACAAGATAGCCTTGCGCGACATCAGCGGCTGTTTCAAACGCGGTTCGCTGACGGCCATTGTGGGGCCAAATGGGGCGGGCAAATCCACCTTGTTGAAAGGGCTGACAGGGCAGATCAATCCCCTGAAAGGGCGCATTGCCGTCGATAGCGGTTTTCTGGATCAGTTGGCCTTGTTGCCGCAAATGGGCGATCTGGATAAAAGCTTCCCTGTGACAGTGCATGACCTGGTGGCCATGGGAGCCTGGAAGCGCGTGGGTGCCTGGGGCGGATTTCCCAAGGCAGAACATGAACGTATTGGCCATGCGCTGGAGCAGGTGGGGCTGGCCGACTTTGCGCGTCGCTCCATTGGCACTTTGTCGGGTGGGCAATTACAGCGAGCCCTGTTTGCCCGCATGATCATGCAGGACGCCCAGATATTGTTGCTGGACGAGCCTTTTGCTGCGGTGGACCGTGCAACCTCGGACGAATTGATGAACCTGATTCTGGACTGGCACAAACAGGGCCGTACCGTGATGGCCGTGCTGCATGATCTGGATATGGTGCGTAGCTGTTTTCCGCAAACCGTGCTGCTTGCCGGGCAGGTGGTGGGCTGGGGTGAGACCGAGGCGGTGCTGACGCCGGAGAACCTGCATCTGGCTCGCCATTTGTGCGCGGGGGACTACCTATGATGGCGCTGATTGATGTGCTGTTTGGCCCCTTCATGGACTTTGGTTTCATGAAGCGCGCACTGGCTGGTTCTTTCGCCCTGGCTGCAGCGGCCGGACCTTTGGGGGTATTCCTGGTGTTGCGCCGCATGAGCCTGATGGGCGATGCCATGGCACATGCCATCCTGCCCGGTGTGGCGGTTGGATTTCTGACGGCGGGCCTGTCTTTAAGCGCGATGGCCATAGGCGGCATGATTACCGGCCTGGTTGTCGCCTTGCTGGCCGGACTGGTGGCCCGCCTGACACCACAACGGGAGGACGCCAGTTTTGCGGCCTTCTACCTGGTATCCCTGGGGCTGGGGGTGCTGCTGGTGTCCTTGCGCGGCTCCAATATGGATTTGATCCATGTGCTGTTTGGCACGGTGCTGGGCCTGGATGATGCCTCCTTGCTGCTAGTGACCAGCAGCACGACGGTTACGCTGATTATTCTGGCTTTGGTATTCCGGCCTCTGGTGCTGGAGTGCATGGACCCGATCTTTTTGCGCACGCAAGGCGGGCGCGGTTCCGTCGTCCATATGTTGTTCTTGTTCATGCTGGTCATCACGCTGGTGGCTGGCTTCCAGGTGCTGGGAACCTTGATGGTGGTGGGGATCATGATGCTGCCCGCTGCCTCGGCCCGATTCTGGGTGTATTCCGTTGGTCGTCAGATGCTGGTGGCGGCCTTGCTGGGCATGATCAGCGCCTATCTGGGCCTGCTGTTCTCGTACTACTACAACGTGCCTGCTTCGCCCGCGATTATTTTGGCAGCCGGCGCCTTCTATTTTCTTTCTATCACCTTTGGCCCCCAAGGCGGTTTGCTGCGTGCTTATTCCCAATGGCGTGCACGGCGTCGGCGCATGGCCTCTCTCTTGGAGCACGATTGATGAAAATGCGAGACATTTACTCAGGCCGCACGGTGCTGGCCCTGGGCTTGCTGGCGGCCAGCCTGTCGGTGCAGGCGGAGCCTTTGCGTGTGGTCAGCAGCTTCTCGATTTTGAACGATATGGTCAAGGAGATAGGCGGCGACAAGGTTATGGCCAGCACGATTGTGCCCGCCAATGGGGATGCCCATTCGTTTGAGCCGCGTCCCAGTGATGCAAAGACCTTGGCTAACGCGCAACTGCTGGTGATCAATGGTCTGGAGTTCGAGACCTGGTTGCCACGCTTGCAGCAGGCAGCAGGCTATAAAGGGCCGCAAGTCGTGGCGACAGAAGGTATTACGCCTTTGGCATTTGAAGGTGGCGGACACGAGGATCATGCTGGTCATGACCATGACCATGACCATGACCATGACCATGACCACGGTCACGACTCCGAACCTGAGCATGCCCACGACCATGAGCAGACCCACGCCAAAGAGGATACACAGTCCCACGGCGGGCATGACCATAGTCATCAGCACGGCAGCCAGGACCCCCACGCCTGGCAAAGCCTGGGCCTGGCACAGATCTATGTTCGTAATATCAGCAAAGGTCTGGAGCAGGCTGATCCGGCCAATGCCGAGTACTACCAGCGTCGCGCCAAGGATTACGCACAGCGCATTCAGGAGATGGACGATTCCATCAAAACCCGCCTGCAGGCGGTGCCGGTAGAAAAGCGCAAGGTCATTACCTCGCACGATGCTTTCTCTTATATGGGCAAGGCTTACGACATCCGTTTCATTCCCTTGGTGGGGGTATCCAGCCAGGCGGAGCCTTCAGCCCGTGATATTGCGCAGATCATCCAGCAAGCGCGTAGCGAGCAGATTCAGGCCATTTTTGTGGAAAACACGGTCAGCGCAAAACTGGTCGAGCAAGTGGCACGGGAGACCGGCGCCAAAGTCGGCGGCACCTTGTATTCCGATGCTTTGGGAGCCCCAGGCTCGGGCGTGGATACCTACCTGGGCATGATGCGCTCGAACACAGACCAGTTGGTCAAGGCCTTGCAGCCCTGATTCACTCCTCCGGCTTGTCACTGGCCCGGTTCTTGCGTTGTGCCCGAGGATGGGCCTGATCGTAAGCCTGGGCCAGATGCTGGAAGTCCAGACGGGTATAAATCTGAGTCGTGGAAATATTGGTATGACCCAATAGTTCCTGCACCGCCCGCAAGTCTTGTGCTGATTGCAGCAAATGGCTGGCAAAGCTGTGACGCAAGCTGTGCGGGTGGACATGCACTGGCAGGCCGCTGGCGCGGGCATAGTTTTCCAGTTCTTGCTGCACCACGCGTGGGTGAATGCGGGCTCCACGGGCACCCAGAAACAGGGCCGCGCTGGCATCTGCGCTGGTCGCCAGTGATGCCAAAGCCGGGCGCTTTTCCAGCCACTGCTGCAAGGCATGCAGCGCTTTCTCCCCGACAGGCAGGCGGCGCGTCTTGCCGCCTTTGCCACTGACCACCAGCTCACGATCATCCAGCAGTAACCAGCTCTTGGACTGATAGTGCGCGTCCTGGTGATAGTGCGTGTCCAGGCTGACCAGCTCGGACAAACGTAGTCCGCTGGAATAAAACAATTCAAACATGGCCTGATTGCGCCAGCTGACCGGGTCGTCCTGAATGGGGGCGGTGGGGCGGTCCAATAGCTGCTGGGTCTGGTCTACGGACAAGGCCTTGGGCAGAGGGCGGCCTATCTTGGGTGCCTTCAGGCTGGCTGCAGGGTTCAAGGGCCAACCCAGTTCTTTAGTGCGCGCTTGATAGTAGCCACGCCAGGCTGCCAGAATGCGGGCCAGGCTGCGTGGTGCCAGGCCCTGCGCATGCAAGCGGGCGGCAGCCTGTCGCAACTGGCTTTGAGTCAGTGTGTCGGGGTCTGTACCTGGGTACTGCGCCAGCAAGTGGCGCAAATCATTACGGTACGCACTAAGGGTGTGTTCCGAATAGCGTTTTTCGTGGCTTAGTTGATGCAGCCAGCTTTGCATGGCCGGGCTGAGGGCCTGGGGGGCGGCTGGCTGCTTTTGAGGCGTGTCCCCAGAAGGGGAGTGATCTTGTTTTTTCAGGCCGGACATTCGCTTTGATCAACACTGCTGGGCTTGTACAAACGCTGCAGGGCGGCGCTGCACAATTCGCCAATGCCTTCCAGAAAGTCCGTACCCATATCGGCCGTAAAACGCGTGGCTTCAGGCGAGCCCAGAACCAGCAGACCAAACAGGGTGTTCGACTCCGGAAACGTCAAGGGCACAATGGCCACCGATTGCGCGTCTTGCTGCAAATCGGCCAGGAACTCCTGTTCGCGTCGGACGCCGCAATAGGGATTGATCAAGGTGTAGGCCCAGCTGACCAGCGCGTCGTCAGCCAGCACTTCGTCCGGATTCCAGCAGTGCAGGCGGACAACGGGCATTTCAAAAATGCGCTCCAGGCTGCTGCAGATAAGAGCGGGGAGGGCACCGGGATCGGACTCGGCCAGCATCTGGCAGTTCCATTGATGTAGTTGGCGCGAGATCTTTTCATTGCCACGAGCATTGGCGACCAGTGTGGCCAGTTGGCGCTCGGTTTTCTTGCCGCGCTCGCGCAGCAGCATGATCTGGCGCTCGCCCAGTGAAATAGCGCGGCTTTGATGGGGGTGCGGCACCATCAGTTTGGAAAAAACATCGGCATGCGCGTCGAAGAAATCAGGGTTGGCTTTCAAAAACTGGGCCACTTCCACGGCGCTAAGGCTGTTGGGGGTATCCATGTCTAGAAGGTTTCCTTTCTGGCTAGGGACGCACACAGTGCATCTATATCGACTTGTCCGGTAAAGACGGTTTGGGCCGGGCCGCTCATGCGTAGCGCCTGTCCGTCCCATTCAATGCGCAGACTGCCTCCACGAGTATCAACGACAACCGGGCTTTGGAGCAATCCCCGCCGTATGCCTGCCACCACAGCCGCACAAGCGCCTGTACCGCAGGCCAGGGTCTCACCGGCGCCGCGCTCGTAGACGCGCAGCTTGATGTGATGGGCGTCCAGAACCTGCATGAAACCGGCGTTGACCTTCTGAGCAAAACGCGGATGAGATTCGATGAAGGGGCCGACGCTGGCAACCGGCGCCTGCAGCACATCGTCTACCACCTGCACGGCGTGCGGATTGGAGATGGACACCAGCGACAGGGCGACAGGTTCGGCTTGATCGGGTACGGGCAGAAGCCACAGCGTATCTTCGCCCTGAGTTTTTTGTTCCAGCCCGCTAGGGTCAAAAGCGACATCGGCCGGGGCAAATCGGGTGGTGCCCATCATGACATCCACGCCAAGCTCCGGATCGTCATTCAAACTGATGATGCCGGTACGAATTTGTGCTCGTAAAGGGTTGGCCGAGGACAGGCCTTGTTCGTGTACGAAGCGGACAAAGCAGCGAGCGCCGTTGCCGCAATGTTCGACCTCGCCACCGTCAGCGTTGAATATGCGGTATCGGAAATCTGCACCGGGTTCGGTTGCGGCTTCCACCAGCAAGATCTGGTCTGCCCCAATGCCGAAGTGACGATCCGCCAGCGCGCGGGCGCGTTCGGGAGTCATTTCAATGCTTTGCCTGACACCATCCAGCATGACAAAGTCATTGCCCGCGCCGTGCATTTTGCTGAAACGCCAAAGTGAGGAAGCGGGCTGGGGTGTGGTGGTGCTGTGCATGATGGGGCCTAGTAGATGCCGGGTTGACCTTCAGGGCGGGTTTTGAAGCGTCGATGTACCCAATAATACTGCGGCGGGTCTTCGCGCACATATTTTTCGATCAGGGCATTCATGCGTTCCGTGGCTTCTTCCAGGCTGCCTTCACCCGGAAAGTCGGACATGGGTTCCAGCACCTGAATATGGTAGTGACCAGTCTCGGCGTCCACGCGGGAAATAACCGGAATCACCAGCGCGTCCTGGTTGCGTGCGATCTGGGCGGTGGACAAGAGTGTGGCCGCCGGGACATTGAAAAAGGGTACAAAGGCCGAGCCCTTGGTGCCGAAGTCCATATCAGGCAGGTAATAAATCGGCTGGCCCTTTTGCAGCGCGCGCATCAGACCACGAATGCCGTCTTTGCGAGAAATCAGCGGGACGGAGGAGAAGCGGCTACGGCCTTCGTACATCAGGCGATCCACATGGGGGTCGCGTTGGGGAGTGTAAAAGGCAACCAACGGCGAGATGGACATGGACAGGCGTGTACCCGCCGCATCCATACCCAGAAAGTGAGGCACCAGCAGCATGACCTTGCGACCCTGTTCCAGAGCCTGGGTGATGTGTTCTTCGCCCGTCAGGTGCAGAGTGTTCAGAATAGTGCTGGGCAGACCAAACCAGAGCAGGCCCCGGTCCAGATAGGATTGGGCCAGCAGGCGGAAGTGCTGTTTTTCCCACTCGCGACGGGTGCTCTCGGGCGTGTCTGGAAAGCATAGATCCAGATTGGTACGCACGATATGACGGCGGCGGGAGGCAAAGCGATGCACCAGCCCGCCCAGCACAGCACCCCAACGCTGGCGCGTGCGTACCGAGGCACGGCCAAAGTAGGTGAAAACGGATTTGAGCAGCGGGTAAGAATTAAAACTCATGGGGTGGTATCGCCAGGCAAAGGGGGCGCATCGTGGGGAATCTTGTAGCGGTTATAGCCCCACAGATACTGGGTGGGGAAACGGCGTATCAAGCTTTCCATGGATTCGTTGATCAGGGTGGCCAGTTCCGTCGGGTCTTCGGGCAACGGCTCGGGTAGGCGCAAGGTGTGAATATGCCAGCCGCGACCTTTAGGCAGGCGTTCGGCAGCGGTCACAATCACAGGCACATCGGACTGGCGGGCCAGCTTGCCAGCCAGTGTCATGGTCAGGGCAGGGCGGCCAAAAAAGGGTGCCCATACGCCATCGCCACCGCTGGGAACCTGGTCGGGCAACATGCCTACCGATTCACCTTTGCGAAACGCGCGGACAAATTCGCGCACGCCTTTCATATTGGCGGGGACGGCATGCAGGCCGGGCAGTTCACGTGACTCCACCATCAGGGGTTCCAGTACGGCCTGGCGTGGTGGGCGAAACATCACGGTCAGTGGGCCTAAACCCACCAGATAACGTGCCGTAATCTCAAAGCAACCCAGGTGCGGGGTCAGATACAGCACGCCGCGTCCTTCGGCATGGGTGGCTTCCAGCAAGGCCACATCATCGACGGTGCAGCGGGCCAGACAGGCTTGCGGATACAACCAGACGCGCGGTGTTTCCAGAATCATGGCGCCGGTTTGTCCGGCCGCTTGCCGGAAAAATGCGGGGGAGTCGTAACCCGCTTGTCGGCAGTGGCTTTGCAGACGGCGGCGGTAGCGTCCGGGAAAAGCGTAAATCAGGCGTCCGATTCCTTTGCCCAGCCCATGAAGAACGGGTAAAGGCAGACGAGCCATCAGACGTAAAAGTGCCGCGAGCATGGGCCAGGCAATCCTTTAGTGTGAAGTTTTGCTGAAATAAATACGTATTTTCGCTTAAAATGGATTGTATCGCTGAGTTAAACGACAACTTGCGGAGCGATCGGGCAGCAAGCTGCCCACTATAAACCGCTAAAGCGTCGCGCCCCGTCTATCGTATCCACATCGCTGGCTTCGAGGTGCAACGCAGTTTGTTCAACCTCGTGCTGATTATCAGCCCTTATTCAAGGAAGCTACGCTGTGAACAACAACGACTTTCTCTTTACATCCGAATCCGTTTCTGAAGGCCACCCCGACAAGGTAGCCGACCAGATCTCCGACGCCATCCTGGACGCTATTTTCGAGCAAGATCCTCAGGCACGTGTTGCTGCCGAGACCTTGTGCAATACCGGTCTGGTGGTGCTGGCTGGCGAGATCACCACGCACGCCAACGTGGATTACATCCAGGTTGCCCGTGACACCATCAAGCGCATTGGCTATGACAATGGCGATTACGGCATTGATTACAAGTCCTGCGCCGTTCTGGTGGCCTATGACAAGCAGTCGCCCGATATCGCCCAAGGTGTGGATCGCAGCCCAGAAGAGTTGCTGAACCAGGGCGCTGGCGACCAGGGTCTGATGTTTGGCTACGCGTGCGACGAAACCCCTGATCTGATGCCTGCTCCTATCTGGTACGCCCACCGCCTGGTACAGCGCCAGAGCGAGCTGCGCAAAGATGGCCGTTTGCCCTGGTTGCGCCCTGACGCCAAGTCCCAGGTGACCTTCCGCTACGTGGATGGCCGTCCTACCGAAGTGGATACTGTGGTGCTGTCCACTCAGCACGCGCCTGAAATGTCCCAGAAAGACATTCACGAAGCCGTGATCGAACACATCATTCGTCCATGCTTCCCTTCGGATCTGCTGACCGAGAAAACCCGCTTCCTGGTGAACCCCACCGGCAAGTTCGTGATTGGTGGCCCTCAAGGCGATTGCGGTCTGACTGGTCGCAAGATCATTGTGGATACCTACGGTGGCGCATGCCCTCACGGCGGTGGTGCTTTCTCCGGCAAGGACCCCTCCAAAGTGGATCGTTCCGCTGCCTACGCCGCCCGTTATGTGGCCAAGAACATTGTGGCAGCCGGTCTGGCCCGCCAGTGTCAGGTGCAACTGAGCTACGCCATTGGTGTGGCCGAGCCTATCAATATCACCATCTACACCGAAGGCACAGGCGTGATCCCGGACACCGAGATCGCCAAGCTGGTTCGCCAACATTTCGATCTGCGCCCACGCGGCATCATCGAAATGCTGGATCTGCAGCGTCCCATCTACTCCAAGACTGCTGCCTACGGTCACTTTGGCCGCAGCGAACCCGAGTTCAGCTGGGAAGCTACGGACAAGGCCCAGGCTTTGCGTCAGGCTATCTAAGCGATGTGCAGATAGGCAAAGGCCGCTTGCGGGCGGCGCTTTGCTGCAGTTTGACAGCGTTGTCGGGGCCGGGAAACCAGTCAGCCAGCAACGCTGGGTGGGACGGGCAAGTGCCAGTCTCATGAGAAGAAATTATGATTTTTACCCGTGGGGCTGTCTTCCCAAGATGATCCAAACGGGTACAATCACCCACATTCATTTGCCATCCTCGAGGGGCGTTGCGACAAGACTCACGGTCTTGCCAGGCTCGGGGCATGGATAGGTGGTATCCACCTTGGAGAACGACGCTCACCACGACCTGCATGGCGGGCTGCTGGTGAGAATTCATTTGCTCTCCCTGCAGTCTGCGTGCCGTATAACGGAGCCCGACTGTGACTTTTACCGATTACAAAATTGCCGATATTTCCTTGGCTGAATGGGGCCGCCGCGAGCTGACCATTGCCGAGACCGAAATGCCTGGCCTGATGGCCACCCGCGAGGAATTTGCTGCCTCCCAGCCCCTGAAGGGCGCGCGCATTGCCGGCAGTTTGCACATGACAATCCAAACCGGGGTTCTGATTGAAACCCTGACTGCCCTGGGCGCTGAAGTGCGCTGGGCATCGTGCAATATCTTCTCCACTCAAGATCACGCAGCCGCTGCCATTGCCGCATCTGGCGTGCCTGTGTTCGCCGTCAAGGGCGAAACCCTGGAAGAGTACTGGCAATACGCCCACGACATTTTCGACTGGCCCGGCGAACAGGCCAACATGATTCTGGACGACGGTGGCGACGCAACCTTGTTGCTGCACCTGGGTGCCCGTGCAGAAAAAGACCTGTCCGTTCTGGACAAACCCGGCAGCGAAGAAGAGCGCGTCATGTTCGCCTCCATTCGTGCCCGTCTGCAAAACGACAAAACCTGGTACTCCACCCGTCTGGCCCAAATCAAGGGTGTGACCGAAGAGACCACCACAGGCGTGCATCGTCTGTACCAGATGGCCAAGAAAGGCGAACTGGCTTTCCCTGCCATCAACGTGAACGACTCGGTGACCAAGTCCAAGTTCGACAACCTGTACGGCTGCCGCGAGTCCCTGGTAGACGGTATCAAGCGTGCTACCGATGTGATGGTTGCCGGCAAGATCGCCGTGGTTTGCGGCTTCGGTGACGTGGGTAAAGGTTGTGCCCAAGCACTGGCCGCCTTGCGCGCCCAGGTTTGGGTTACCGAAATTGACCCTATCTGCGCCCTGCAAGCCTCGATGGAAGGCTACCGCGTTGTGACCATGGAAGAAGCCGCCGACAAGGCCGACATCTTCGTGACTGCCACCGGTAACTACCACGTGATCGACCGCTCGCACATGGAACGCATGAAAGATCAGGCCATCGTGTGCAATATCGGTCACTTCGACAATGAAATTGACGTGGCCTCGGTGGAAGATCTGGAGTGGGAAGAGATCAAGCCTCAGGTTGATCACATCATTTTCCCTGATGGCAAGCGCATCATTCTGCTGGCCAAGGGCCGTCTGGTGAACCTGGGTTGTGCTACTGGTCACCCCTCTTTTGTGATGTCGGCTTCGTTCACGAACCAGACCATTGCACAAATTGAACTGTTCACTCGTGGCGAGAACTACGAAACGGGTAAAGTATATGTACTGCCCAAGCATCTGGACGAAAAAGTCGCTCGTTTGCACTTGAAGAAATTGGGTGTGAACTTGTCGACCTTGTCTCAGGCGCAGGCGGATTACATCAACGTACCTGTGCAAGGGCCATTTAAGGCTGAGCACTACCGCTACTAAAACGCACCGGCGTCTTCGGACGCCTATTCTTGGAGCCCTATCATGACTTTGCTACTTGTCTGGATCCTGAATGCTGTTGCCCTGCTGGTTGTCGCCTACATCCTGCCTGGTATTACGGTTGCCTCGTTTGGCTCGGCACTGATCGCTGCGCTGGTACTGGGCCTGCTCAATACCTTGGTCAAACCTTTGCTGATTGTGCTGACCTTGCCCATCACTATTGTGACTTTGGGCTTGTTCCTTCTGGTGCTCAACGCCTTGGTGTTCTGGTTTGCGGGCTCCATCCTCAAAGGCTTCCAGGTTGAAGGCTTCTGGTGGGCCGTGATTGGGGCGATCGTCTACAGTCTGGTTTCCGGGCTGCTGTCGGGATTGTTAATGAAATGAGCAACAAGCAAACCTTGAGCCTGGAGTTTTTCCCGCCGCGAGATATCGCGGCGCAGGAAAAACTGGTGCGCACCGCCAAGTCTTTGATGGGCTTGAACCCCGCCTATGTCAGCATGACGTTTGGAGCCGGTGGCTCCACCCGTGCTGGCACGGTCGATGCGGTAGCACTGCTGCAAAAACTGGGCTTTGATGTCGCACCGCACTTGTCGTGCATTGGTACGGCGCCCGCGCAGCTTGGCGAGATGCTGGACAATTACCGCGATCAGGGCATACGACGTATCGTGGCCCTGCGCGGTGACTTGCCTTCGGGTATGGGTGGTGACGCGGGCGAACTGCGCTATGCCAGCGATCTGGTGTCATTCATTCGTGAAAACTATGGCGAACACTTCCATATCGAAGTGGCCGCTTATCCCGAGATGCACCCTCAGGCCACAGGCTTTAGCGACGACCTGGGTCACTTTGTGAACAAGGTCAAGGCTGGTGCGCACGGTGCGATCACGCAGTACTTCTTCAACCCGGACTCGTATTTCAGCTTTGTTGAGCGAGCCCAGGCGCAAGGAGTCACGATTCCGATCACACCGGGCATCATGCCCATTACCAACTCGTCCCAGTTGCTGCGGTTCTCGACCATGTGCGGTGCAGAAGTGCCGCGCTGGATTCGCCTGCGATTGGCCGATTTTGGTGATGATCGTGCATCGATTCGTGCTTTCGGTATCGATGTGGTGGCACGCTTGTGTCAGGACCTGCTCGATGGCGGCGCTCCTGGCATTCACATGTACACCCTGAACGGGGCAGATGCAAGCATGGCTATCTTGCCGAATCTGACCTGGCGCTAAGCACTTCGCGTCGCGAAAAAAAAACCCGCCACATTCATTTGGCGGGTTTTTTCATGGGGAACTGACTAGCCAGCATCTGACCCGGTTTAATCAACTGCTTGGCAAACAGAGTTGTGGATTAAACAGTTTGTGGTAGCGGGTTACTTATAGTTCCGGAGCGGGCACAGCCCAGCCTTTATCAGTCAGAATACTGTCCAGGCGTTGGTCGTGCGGGGCGGGCTGGTAGGCCTGGCCGGATAAATCGCCCACTGCCCAGGCAATACCAATGCTGGTAAAAGCGTGGTTTTGTTCTTTCAGCGCCGCCAAGGTCCGGTCGTAGTAACCCTTGCCATACCCTAGACGATCACCCTGTCTGGTGTAGCCCAGGGTTGGGACCAGGACAATATCCGGTTGCATGGTTTTAGTGGAAATGGGGATTTCGATGCCGTAGCGACCCTTTTCCATTTCGGTCTCGGGTGTCCACTCGACAAAGCTCAAAGGGGCATCGGCCTCTTTGACAACGGGCAGACAGACATTGATGCCTTCCTCTTCCACCCATTGAAGCAGCAGTGGGCGCAAGTCCGGCTCCTGGGCCATAGGCCAGAAAGCGGCAATGGTAGTGGGTTCGGTACGGCCCTGTTCACGCAGGCGGCTGCGGTTGGTGGCCAGCCAGGTAAATAGACGGCCCCGTATCAGCAAAGCGCCCCGGTTGGTGTCGATGGAGGGCTGCCCGGCTCGCAGGTCTTTTAGTCGCGTGCGCAGCGCGGCTGCGTTATGCTCTACGTTCTGAATCATGGGTGATTTTCTAAAGGCCGTCACTATGGGTATCAACCAGCTAAAGTACCAGAAAACACCAGCTTGGGGCATGGCATCCATGCTTCCTCGCCCGCCCTTGAGCGCTTTGGTGGTGTTTGCCCTGGGTTTGGTCGGCTGTGCGGGGTCGCAGTCGCCGCAAGCCCAGACTCATTCCCCGGATCCTGCCGTTGCCAAGCAAGCTGTCGCGTTGCAGCCTGCCAAAGAAGCCGTGCGTCGCTGGGATCGAGTCCCGCCTGTGCCGCCAACGGCCCGCCAGGCTTTGATTGACGCCCGTGATGCCATGCAGGCCAAGCGCTGGACGGCGCTCGATGCTCTGGCTCCGGTTGCCGCTAATGATCCTGTTCTGGGTTCTTACGCCGAATACTGGCGCTTGCGCCGGATTTTGCAGGATACGACCACGCCCGTGCCCGATGAGCAAATTCGTTTGTTCCTGAGCGGCAATCAAGACGAATACCTGGAAAATCGCCTGAAGTCCGACTGGATTGTGGCGGCCGCGCGTACCGGCAACTATGCTTTGGTGCGTGAGCTGGCCCCCGTTCACGCCCCTACCTCGGCTGTGAAGTGTGCAGTAGCGTCGGCACAGAACATGGCCGGTCAGCCTGTGGATGTGCAGGACTTGCTGGTGTCGTTCTCTCCAAGCCAGGCCTGCTGGTCGGCACTGGACCAGTTGTACGCCCGTAAAGTGATCAGCAAGAATCAGGTCCGTGATCTGATGCGTGATGCTCTGGAAAATAATCGTACATCCCAGGCCCGCCGCCTGGCCGCGATTATCTTCACTGCGCCGCAAATGAAGGATTACACCGCCTTGATGGCTTCGCCACAGAAATGGCTGGATCGTAATGTGAACAACAGTTCGGTCAATCCGGAGCTGGTGTCCTTGGCCTTGTCCCGTTTGGGCCGTGGTCAGCGCGATGCCGCAGCGGCCTATATAGACCGTACCTGGGCGGGCAAGATCCCTCAAGAGAACCTGAATTGGGTGTGGGGCCAGTTTGGTCTGATCAGTGCCTTGCGGGTGGAAGACGATGCGGCCAAATGGTATCGCCGCTCCGGTCGTACCCCCATGACGGATTACAACAACGCTTGGCAAGTGCGCGCCGAGTTGCGTCAGGGCACCATCGAGTGGAAGCATGTCTCTGCCGCCATCGACAAGATGAACGATGCGCAGAAGGCCGAGCCGGTTTGGGTGTACTGGTCGGGGCGTGCCCATGAAGCCTTGGGTCATAAAGATCAGGCTCGTGCCAAGTTCCAGTCCATTGTGGGTGATCTGAACTTCTACGGTCAGTTGGCCACGGAAGAGTTGGGCCTGACACCTTCCTTGCCCCCACAGCCGCAACCTTTGACGCCGCTGGACATGCAGGATGCCCGTACCAATGCGGGCTTGCTGCGTGCGGTGGAGCTGTTCAAGCTGGGTTGGCGTCCGGAAGCGGTACCCGAGTGGAACTTTGCCTTGCGTGGCATGAACGACAGACAGTTGCGTGCAGCAGCCGAGTTCGCGCGCGAGCAGCATATCTACGACCGGGTGGTGAATACTTCCTTGTTGACCAAGAACGAGATCGACTTCAGCCAGCGTTTTATCGCCCCTTTTGAGGGCCGCGTAACTGAGCAGGCCAAGTCCATTAATCTGGACCCGGCCTGGGTGTATGGCCTGATCCGTCAGGAATCGCGCTTTATTACCGATGCGCGCTCGGGTGTCGGGGCATCGGGTTTGATGCAACTGATGCCTGCCACCGCCAAATGGGTGGCCAACAAGATCGATATGCGTGACTTCTCGCCCTCCCGTGTGAACGAGTTCGAGGTGAATACGGTGCTGGGTACCAATTACCTGAATATGGTTCTGGGTCAACTGGATGGATCGCAGGTTCTGGCATCGGCAGGCTATAACGCAGGGCCAGGTCGTCCCCGCCAGTGGCGCTCGCGCTTGAACACTCCGGTAGAAGGGGCCATTTTTGCAGAAACCATTCCTTTTACTGAAACGCGCTTGTACGTGAAAAACGTGCTCTCCAACGCGACCTATTACGCCATGATGTTCAGCGGTCAGCCGCAGTCCCTCAAAGGGCGTTTAGGTACGATCTCGCCTTGATGAGTCCGTCCATGCTTGATAACAGACAGCAAGCAGCTCTGGCGGCCCTGATGGGGCCGCCAGATCCTGTTCTGGACGGTTTGCAGGTCTATGTGGTGGGTGGCGCGGTTCGCGATGCCTTGCTGGGGCTGCCAGCGGGTGACAAGGATTGGGTCGTAGTCGGTGCCCGGCCCGAAGACCTGGCCGCGCGCGGCTTTGTTCCCGTAGGTGGCGACTTTCCTGTCTTTCTGAATCCCCATAGCAAAGAAGAGTTTGCCCTGGCCCGAACTGAGCGCAAGTCGGGCCGTGGTTACAAGGGCTTTACCTTTTACACCGGCACAGACGTGAGCCTGGCGGACGATTTGCGTCGCCGTGATCTGACCATCAATGCCATGGCCGTGGATGCGGCGGGGAATCTGCATGATCCCTTGAATGGTTTGGCGGATTTGCAGGCCCGTCTATTCCGGCATGTGGGCACCGCATTTAGCGAAGACCCGGTACGCTTGCTGCGTCTGGCACGTTTTGCCGCCCGCTTTTCCGAGTTCACCGTGGCCGACGATACCTGGGCTCTGGCACGTGATCTGGTCGAGCAGGGTGAAGTGGACGAGCTGGTGCCTGAGCGCATCTATCTGGAAATAGCGAAAGGTTTATCTGCCCAGCAGCCCGCTCGCATGTTCGAGGTACTGCGGGAGGTCGGCGCGTTAGAGCGTGTCATGCCCGGCTTGAACTACAACGATCAGGTGGGTCAGCAGGTGCAGATCGCCAAAGACAGGCGTCTGGATCTGGCAAGCTGCTTTGCCGTTCTGTGCCATATTTCGGACACCCCAGGACAGGTGGCCGAACAGATTCGTGCACCCTCTGAATGGCGCGACCAGGCCCGTCTTTTGCCAGTGCTGTTAGCCAGCCCTGCCTTGTTGCAGCCTCGTGCAGACGTGGAGTCTGCCTTGCAAGTCATGGAGTCGTTGGATGCCTTGCGCAAACCAGAGCGCTTTACTCAGCTGATCAGTGCGGCGGCCTGTCAGCAGGACGTTCCAGAGCTGGAATGGGACTTCTTGCGAAAGGTGATGGCCAGTGTGGATGCCGGTGCAGTTGCTGCTCGATACAAGGCCGAGCCAGGCAAAATCCGTGAAGCGGTGCGCGCAGCTCGATTGGCAGCTTTGGAGCAGTCTGTTTAGTCTATGTGTGAGCAGCCTGGAGTGCACACTCAGAAAATAAGCGGCTAATAGGCCGCTTATTTTTTTCTGCTGAGTGCGTGTTCGTCTAGGGGGCGATGTCTCGGGGGAGTGTTCTGGCGCGGTTGCTTCACGTAAAAACGGCAAGGTATATACCCTGCCGTTTGCTGATCTCTGCTTATGGCTCTTGAGGGAAATGCCCTCAGGAAGTTCCTCAAGGCCGCTTTACAGACGCTCGCGTCGATCTCCGCTCATTGTGCCCAGCACTGGGGCTGAAATATCGCGCCCAATAATCAGCACTTTGAACAGTTCCCCCATTTCCGCTTCAGACAGCAGTTTATTGGCGGCACTCATGGTCTGTGCCCATTGCTGTTGCACGGCGGGCAATGGGTCTTCCGGCGGAGAAGCCAGGAAGTTGGTGATGCCGCAATTCATCAGGAAGCGCGCCTGGCTGGTATAGCCCAGTACATCCAAACCGGCCTCCAGGGCGGCATCCGCCATGGCGGTGAAGTCCACGTGGGCGGTAATGTCCTGCAAGCCAGCCAGCACCAGCGGCTCGGCATGAGCAAAGTGGCGGAAGTGGCACATCAAGGTGCCTTTGTCACGTTGCGGGTGATAGTACTCGCGCTGCGGAAAACCGTAGTCGATCAAAATGGCCGCGCCTTGCTTTAACCAAGTACCCATGCTGCGCACCCAGGCTTCAGCTTGCAGGTTGATCTCGGATAGGTAGAAGGGCTGCGCTTCCACGCGTTCGGCCACCAGCGAAGCCAGATGGTCGGGAGCCGGGCGGGTAGCCAGGTAGAAAGGCGCTGGCAGGCCCTGGGCTGTGCTGTCGTCTGCTGCAATAACGCCCACTTCCAGCACCTTGCCAGCCACATCAAACGTGAACAGGCTGGCAGGCATGGCATCCAGAACCTCATTAGCCACCACGCAACCCTTGAAGCTGTGTGGCGTGCTGTCCAGCCACTGCACTTGTGCTTGCAGGGGGGCCAGACGCTCTTGCTGACGCACACGCAAATCAGGCGATACTTCCAGAATTGAATACTGCGGCTCGATACCTTGCTTGCGCAGCTCCGTAATCAGCGCTTGGGCCAAAGCGCCGCTACCCGCGCCGAACTCCAGAACGGACAGGGATTGGCTGCCTTCCAGTACTTCCATGACCTGACGGCTCAAGGTCTGAGCAAACAGGGGAGAGAGTTCGGGGGCCGTCGTAAAGTCGCCCGTTGGCTGATTGCTGCCAAACTTGGTGCTGCCGCCGGTGTAGTAGCCCAGATGGGGGGCGTACAGCGCATGGTGCATCCATTGGTCGAATGGCAGGAAACCGCCTTCATCGGCAATGCGGTCCAGCAAGTAATCATTAACCTGTGCGACGTGTTTCTTCAGTTCCTCGGACAGGGGAGGCAAACCGTGTGGCAGGGCAGGGGCGGACAATACGTTCATGGCGTCAGTTGGGCTTGTCGTTAGGTGTCTCGGAAGAAGCCGGGGCGGCGCTCTTGGCGCTGGCTTTCTTGGCCTGGGTCACTTGGTGCAGGGTGCGGATCATGCCCACCAGCATCCCGATCAGGATGGAGGTGGCAGCGGCCAGGATGAAGTTGCCGTAGACAAACCATAAAGGCAGGCACAGAACGGCCATCAGCAATATGGGTTTTTGCAGCAGAACTTTCATACACCCTCAAAAAATAGCGTGGAATCGGGGCCAATTGTAGCCCAGGCCAGTGCTGTGCTTGAGCTTGCCCACTGCTGCGTTACCATGGGCGTTTTGTCTGCTTAGCAAAGGGGTAAGGATGAACGACAGGGGACAGGCCAGCGCCTGGTTACAGGCATGGGCCCATTTGATTCCGAATCCGGGCACGGTTCTGGATGTGGCCTGTGGTCGGGGGCGCAATGCCCGCTGGTTGGCTGAGCGGGGCAATACCGTGATCGGTGTAGACCGGGACCCGGAAGCGGTGGCAGCGACTTCGCCTTACGGGGAAATTATCCAGGCTGATATCGAAAACGGTCCCTGGCCTTTTGCCGGGCGCAAGTTCAATGCTCTGGTGGTGACCAAGTACTTGTGGCGCCCCTTGATGCCGACTTTGCTGGAGAGTCTGGAGCCAGGTGGGGTGCTGGTTTACGAAACCTTTGGGGTGGGCAACGAGCAATACAACACGCCGCGTAATCCGGACTTTCTGTTGCAGCCGGGGGAGCTGCTGCGCTGGTGTGCGGACCTGGATATCGTGGCGTATGAGCATGGTTTCCGGGCCGATCCGGACCATATTGTTCAGCGCATTGTCGCCGTGCGTCCGCGTGAGGTCGGCTCTTTCAGCGATTACCGTCTGAATCCGCAAGACGGTGGTGGCAGTATCTGCGAGTAAAGTATGTGCAGTTTTGAGCCAAGCGCAGCGCTTGGCTCAAAGCCATGTATCCGTTGTTGCTTGAGCGCGCGTATCGAATCGCGGCTTAAAACAGATAGGTACGTGCCAGCATGGACAGGGCCACAACAGCGGTCAGGATGCTGAAACCCTGTTGCAAGCGCACAGAAGGAATATGAGGGGCTAGTTGTCGGCCTATCACCATGCCACCCATGGCCGAGGCCACAAAAACCCAGCCGCTAAGGGGAATCTCCGCCCCGTGTGCCAGACTCATGGCCGAAGCGCTCAGGGAGATCAGGGCGATCAGCATCAAGGATGTAGCCACAATGCTATGCATGGACAGGTCGCTGAAACGTTTCAAGGCAGGCACGATCAGAAAGCCGCCGCCCACGCCCAACATGCCTGAAAACAAACCCGCTACCGCACCAATTGAAGCCAAGGTGGCTGTGCCTGCTGGCGTCCAGCGCAGGCGGCCGGTTTCCGGGTTCAGGCAACAGGGTGTATGAGCATGGGCCGTTGCCGCCGGACGACGCAGCATTTTGGTGGCGATCCACAGCATGATGGCGACAAACAGCGTTACCAGCACTTTTTCCGGCAAGGCGTGGCTGATGCGTACGCCCAAAGACGTGACCAAAGCGCCCGTGATAGCCATGAACATGGCAGCTCTATAGCGCACGATATGCTTGTACAGACCATCCAGCGCGCCGACCAGAGCGGCGGCGCCTACAGCCAGCAAGGCCACTGGCGTGGCCGCCGTCATGCTGTAACCCATGCCCAATACCAAAGCGGGCACGGCCAAAATACCGCCACCCGCGCCAGTCAGGCCCAGCGACAGGCCAGTCAGAATTCCCAGGATGATTGCAAGCGCCATAAGCCATATGGCGTGACCCCGGTGAGGATCACGCCTTTTTCAGAAAGCGTAGTAATGGCTTATTGTACGCTCTTAACTTCTTTTGGAAATTAGCTTATTTATAAAAGTAATTAATAGGTCAATTTCCATGGCTTGGAGTTAGCCCGAGTTACGCAGGCCAGCCGCAATACCGTTGATCGTCAGGTGAATGACGTGTTGCTTGTTCACACCGCTGCGTGTGGGCTTGTTGGCCTTTTCACCTTGACGGCGATGGCGGCGCAGCAGTTCCACCTGCAAGTGGTTCAGCGGGTCAATATAGGCAAAGCGTTCGGCCAGGGCATCTTGCAAAGCCTGATCGTGCGCCAGCAGTTCGTGGCCCGTAATTTCACGGAACAGCCGGTGTGTCAGTTCGAACTCGTCACGGATTTGCGTGAAGATGGTCTCGCGCAGTTCCTCGTCCTCGACCAGACCGGCGTATTTCAGGCCGATATCCAAGTCAGTCTTGGCCAGCACCTGCTCCATATTGGACAGTAGCGTGCGGAAGAAGGCCCAGTCGCGCGCCATGGCTTGCAACTGAGCCAAGCGCTTGCTGCGGTTCAGGCCATCATTGGGCAGCCCCGATTCCAGATAGCGGTTCAAGGCCGTGCCCATGCCGTACCAGCCAGGAATAGGCAGACGGCATTGTGCCCAGGAGAAACTCCAGGGGATGGCGCGCAGGTCTTCAATGCTTTGCGTGGCCTTGCGCGAGGAAGGACGCGAGCCGATATTCAGGCCAGCAATTTCCTTGATAGGCGTGGACTGGAAGAAGTACTGATCAAAGTTCGGCGTACCGTAGACCAGTTGGCGATAGCTTTGATGAGCCTGCTCGGACATCCAGGCCATGGCGTCACCATACGCAGCCAGATGTTCGTCGTCATTGGACGAGCCTTTGCGTGAACCCAGGCTGGCTTCCAGCGTGGCAGCGACAAACAGCTCCAGATGCCAGCGACCCACGTCCGCATCCTTGTAGCGACCTTGAATCATTTCGCCTTGCTCGGTCAGACGAATCTGACCGTTCACGGTGCCTGGAGGCTGCGCCAAAATAGCGTCGAAACTGGAACCACCGCCTCGGCCTACCGAACCGCCACGACCGTGGAACAGGCGCAAACGCACTTTGCGGCGCGAGAAAACCTGCGCAAATTCACGCTCGGCACGGTATAGCGTCCAGTTGGAGGTCAGGTAGCCACCATCTTTATTACTGTCCGAATAACCCAGCATCACTTCCTGCACGCTGTCCTGCGCGTGACGCACGCGCTGGCGGATTTCAGGCATATCCAGCCATTCCTGCATGATTTGCGGGCCACGCTCCAAGTCAGGAATGGTCTCGAACAGCGGTACAACCATCAGACCTTGATGCTCTGGCTCGTTGGAATTGGGCACGATCAGGCCAGTTTCCTGTTGCAGCACCAGCACTTCCAGCAAGTCGCTGAGGGTTTCGGTGTGCGACACAATGGTTTGTTCCAATGCGCGCGCTCCAAAGCGGCGGCGGCATTCGGCGGCTTTGCGCAGAATGGACAGTTCTTTCTCGGTTTCTTCCGAGTAGCGATACCAGGGCGAAACCAGGGGGCGATGGTGGCGCAACTCCGAGCGCAGCAAAGTGATGCGGTCCTCTTCGGACAGTTGGCGATAATTGACGGGTTCGTCCTTGTACAGCGTGCCTGCCACGCGGAACAGCTCGTCCAGTACGCGCTCGTGCACGTCCGAGCTTTGGCGCAGGTCCAAAGTGGCCAGATGGAAGCCAAAAACCTCCACAGCTTGAATCAATTCGTTCAAACGCAGGCCGGCAATGGCGCCGCCTTTGTTTTCAGCCAGGGAGTCGGCAATGATTTGCAGATCAGCCTTGAATTCTTGCGGGTTTGCGTAGGGTGGGGCGGCGTAAGTGGGGCGATCGGCCAGGTCGCGGCCCAGCAGGTTCTGCGCTGTGGCCGCCATACGGGCGTACAGATGAATAAAGCTGCGGCGATAAGGTTCGTCTACACGGTGTGGCGACGGGTCCTGGCTGCTGGCCGACAAGGCCGCCAGGTCTTTGCTGACACGGTTCAGTGCGTCGGACACGGAGATTTCCGTACCCAGCAAACGAATCTGCTCCAGATAGTGTTGCAGCGCGCGTGTCGACTGGCGCAGCACCGCTTGTTCAACCGTTTCAGGGCCTACATTGGGGTTGCCGTCGCGATCGCCGCCAATCCAGCTGCCCATGCGCAAAAAGGCGGGCAGGGAGCGTGTTTTCTGATCCAGCAGGCTTGTTTTGCCTGGTTCCAGCAAACGGTCCAGATCGTGGTACAGCTGCGGAATGGTGGGCAGGAAGGTGGAGCCGTAATAGGCCAGGGCGTTATCGATCTCGTCCATCACCGTCAGCTTGTGGTCGCGTAGCATGCGGGTTTGCCACAGCAGGGACACCAGACCGGTCAGCTTTTCCTGGGTGCGGGCTGATTGTGTGGCGCTGGCTTTGTGATCCAGTCCGTTCAATTCATCGGCAATGGCCATATGCACAGCCAGCGTACTTTGGCGCTGAACTTCGGTAGGGTGAGCCGTCAGCACCGGCATCACACAGGCTTCTTGCAGATAGCGGCGAATTTTCTTGGCGCTCAGACCCTGGTCCATCAAGGTCTGAATGGCGTGTTGCAGGCTGCCCAGCAGTTTCGCAGGATCTTGCTCTTCGCGGCGACGGTTCTGGTCGCGGTCCTCGGCAATATTGGACAGGTGCAAAAAGTAGGCAAAGGCACGGGCCACGGAACGGGCCTGCGCATCGTTCAGCTTGGGAATGTCTTTTTCCAGAATCCGTGCTTGCTGCGGATCGTGTTCACGTCTGAAACTGACAGCCGCCCGGCGCAGGGCTTCAATCAGCGTGAAGGTCGCCTTTCCTTCGCTATCACGAATCACCTCTCCCAGGGCCTTGCCCAGAAAGCGGATGTCCTGTCGAAGCAGGTTGGAAAGGTCAGGCACGGCCTGCGGCATAATATATCTCCTGTTAACTAAGGGGTTTTGCTGCAAAGGATTCTGGGTGCCAGATCGGTAGCCGCCCTACGGTAAGACGCCTTCCCGACCTTGACGCGCACAAAGCGCCTTGGGACGTTTATGATAGGTATCTTTACATAATTTTCCTGTTCAGAGAGTAGTCATGCCCCAATATCGCTCCCGTACCTCGACCCACGGTCGGAATATGGCCGGCGCGCGTGCCCTGTGGCGCGCCACCGGTATGAAAGACGAGGATTTCTCCAAACCGATCATTGCGGTGGTGAACTCCTTTACGCAATTCGTACCGGGTCACGTACACCTGAAAGACATGGGCCAACTGGTTGCCCGTCAAATTGAAGCGGTCGGCGGTGTGGCAAAAGAGTTCAACACCATTGCGGTGGACGACGGTATTGCGATGGGCCACGGCGGCATGTTGTATTCCCTGCCTTCGCGCGAACTGATCGCCGACTCGGTGGAATACATGGTCAACGCCCACTGTGCCGACGCCATGGTGTGTATCTCCAACTGCGACAAAATCACCCCCGGTATGTTGATGGCCGCCATGCGCCTGAACATTCCTGTGGTGTTTGTGTCGGGTGGACCGATGGAAGCGGGCAAGGTCTACTCGCCAGACGGCAAGACCGTGGTGCAAAAGCTGGATCTGGTGGACGCCATGATTCAAGCCGCTGACCCTAATGTCACTGATGAACAGGCTGAAGCTGTTGAACGTAGCGCTTGCCCGACCTGTGGTTCCTGTTCGGGCATGTTTACCGCCAACTCCATGAACTGTCTGACCGAGGCGCTGGGCCTGTCCTTGCCCGGTAACGGCACCATTGTTGCCACCCACGCTCGCCGCCAAGGCTTGTTTGAGCGCGCTGGCAGCCTGATCGTGGATCTGGCCAAACGCTACTACGAGCAAGACGACGAATCCGTCCTGCCACGCAACATCGCCACCTACCAGGCTTTTGAAAACGCCATGACCCTGGACGTGGCCATGGGCGGTTCCACCAACACCGTGCTGCATTTGCTGGCCGCAGCCCAGGAAGCCGGTGTGGAATTTACGATGGCCGATATCGACAAGATCTCGCGTCGCGTCCCTTGCCTGTGTAAAGTGGCTCCCGCCACCCCCGAATTCCACATGGAAGACGTGCACCGCGCGGGCGGCATCATGGCTATTCTGGCCGAACTGGCCCGGGCCGACTTGCTGAACCTGGATGTGGGCAACGTACACAGTGGCACCTTGCGTGAAGCCATCAAGCGTTGGGACGTCAAGGGCGACAACGTCAAAGCCATTAGCGATTTCTTCCGCGCTTCCCCCGGCGGTATCCCAACGCAAGTGGCCTTCAGCCAGGACCGTTACTACCAGGAACTGGACACAGACCGCGTCAAGGGCTGTATCCGCGACAAGGCTAATGCTTATTCGCAAGACGGCGGCTTGGCCGTGTTGTACGGTAACCTGGCCATCAACGGTTGTATCGTCAAGACCGCTGGCGTGGATGAAAGCATCCTGACCTTCACCGGCACTGCTCGCGTTTACGAAAGCCAGGACGATTCTGTGGCTGCCATTCTGGACGGCGTGGTCAAGGCGGGTGATGTGGTCATTATTCGCTACGAAGGCCCCAAAGGCGGCCCAGGTATGCAGGAAATGCTGTACCCCACCTCCTATCTGAAATCCATGGGCCTGGGTAAAAGCTCGGCCTTGTTCACCGATGGTCGCTTCTCCGGCGGTTCGTCCGGTCTGGTGATTGGTCATGCGTCACCTGAAGCTGCCGAAGGTGGCAATATCGCCCTGGTGCAAGATGGCGACACCATCGAGATTGACATCCCCAACCGTCGTATCCACTTGGCCATCAGCGATGAAGAACTGGCCGCACGCCGTGCCGAAATGGAATCGCGTGGCTCCAAGGCCTGGAAGCCAGTGAACCGCGAGCGCGTTGTGTCGCAAGCCCTGAAAGCCTATGCCGCTTTGGCGACGTCGGCTGACCGTGGTGCAGTGCGTGATGTGTCGCAGCTGGATCGCTAAGCTGATTTAGCTTTTAGCTGATGAAACCCCACTTGTTTTGGCAGGTGGGGTTTTTTATGGGTTTCGAGTGTAGGGGGCGGAGTAGTACTGATCTTCGTAGAACCGCCGCCCAAGCCCCTTGCCCCTGGGGCCAGGCGGACTGCTTGCCGGTGCTGCGCACCGGTGCCCTTGTCGGAGTCTCCCTTCGGGCGCACTCTGAACTCGCGCGATAGCTCGTCCCCCGGACGAGCTATAAGCGTCGCGCTCAAACAGCAGAGTGCTTGTATCCCGAAGGCAGACTCCGCCTGCGGCAAGCTGTCTGACTCGCCTGGCCCCAGGGGCAAGGGGCTTGGGCGGCTCTAGAGGAACAATAGTCCATACCTTGCTGTTGTGTTGAGTTTTCAGGCTCAGGCCATTTTGTTGGCGCATTAAATAACTGGAGATGCCTATACCGTCTGGCACAGTTCCCCCAGTCCTTTACAATCGAACTATTGTTCACTTTGTGTAGAGAGCCTGCGCCATGACTGATGATCAACGCGCTTTGCAAGCCAGTATCCGTGCGGAATTGGGGATCACGGATCATTTCGATGTTCAGCAGGAGATCGAACGCCGCGTCCGCTTTCTAAGTGACTATCTGCTGCGTACCGGCTGCCGCAGCCTGGTCCTGGGGATCAGCGGGGGCGTGGACTCCCTGGCAGCAGGGTGTCTGTCTCAGCGAGCCGTAGAGCAGGCACGTCAGCAAGGCCATCAAGCGCAATTCATCGCCGTGCGTTTGCCTTACGGTGAGCAGGCTGACGAGAAAGACGCCCAAGGTGGTTTGAAGGTTATCAATCCCGATCAGACCTTGGTCGTGAACGTGAAGCCCGCATCGGATGCCATGCTGGAGCAATTGCTGGCCTCCGGCCTGAAGTTCCGCGATGCCGCTCAACAAGATTTTCTGATGGGCAACATCAAAGCCCGTCAGCGTATGGTGGCGCAGTACGCGATTGCTGGTGCGAACGGTGGCTTGGTGGTGGGTACAGACCACGCCGCTGAAGCCTTGATGGGTTTTTTCACCAAATTTGGTGACGGCGCTGCTGACATTACGCCTTTGGCAGGCTTGAACAAACGCCGTGTGCGCGCTTTGGCTACGGCAATGGGCGCTGCTGATGCCTTGGTCTTTAAAGTCCCCACCGCTGACCTGGAAAGTCTCAGCCCTCTGAAGCCAGACGAAGATGCCTTCGGTGTCAGCTACGACCAGATTGATGATTTTCTGGAAGGCAAAGCCATTGATGATGAAGCCACGCAGATCATCATCAAGACTTTCCATGCCTCGGCGCATAAACGTGCATTGCCGGTGGCGCCCTGAGCATGAGCACCAAACCAGCCGAGAGCAATGTCAAAACTGCTCTGCGCGTTATCGAGATCATCGAACTGTTTGCTCGAGAGACACGCCCTTTAGCGCTTTCTGAAATGGCTCGATTGCTGGATGCGCCTGTATCCAGCTGCTTGGCTTTGCTGCGCACGTTGTCCCGGCAGGGGTATATCTACGAGACGGGGCGTCGGCAAGGTTATTACCCGACAGGCCGTTTACTGGCGATGGCCCAGCGTATTTCTCAAGCAGACCCGATTCTGGAAAAAGTACGCCCCAGTCTGGAAGAACTGCGCAACACCACGCAGGAAACCGTTGTGTTTGGCAAGCTGGATCTGGATAAGAAAGTGGTCTATGTAGAGGTGATTTCTTCCCCGCATCCCATCCGCTATGTGGCGGTGGCAGGAACCCAACGCCATGTTCATGCCAACTCTATTGGTAAAGCGCTGTTGTCTCAGATGACACTGGAAGAGCGCGCCCAGCTTTTGGGTGATGGGCCTTTAGAGGCCTTTACGAACAAGACCTTGACCAGCCTGGACAGTTTGAATGCAGACCTGGAAACCTCTGCGCAGCGTGGCTGGTACGGCAATATGGGCGAATCCATGTCCGATGTGGGCGGTATTGCGTGGCCCATCCGGATTTCAGGCGGCAGTTACGCTATTTCGATTGCAGGTCCTGTTTATCGTATTGAACAGAACCTGCAAAGTTATGCGGAGCGCCTGCGTGTAGCTTGCCGTTTTATTGAAGAGGCCTAGAAGGCGGCTCAATAGGACTTGGGCAGTCCCAGCACTTTTTCCGCTATATAGCACATGATTAATTGCGGGCTGACAGGAGCCAGACGCGGAATAAAGCTTTCGCGCAGATAGCGCTCTACATGGTATTCCTTGGCGTAACCCATGCCTCCTAGGGTTTGAATGGCGGTCTGACAAGACTGGAAACCGGCTTCGGCTGCCAGGTATTTGGCGGCGTTGGCATACTCCCCGCAAGGCTTGCCAGCATCGTACAAAGCCGCAGCCTTCAGAGTGACCAGGTCGGCGGCTTCCAGCTGCATCCAGGCTTGAGCCAGCGGGTGTTGTATGCCTTGATTCTGCCCGATTGGTCGTCCAAATACGTGCCGTTCTTTGGCATAGAGGGTGGCCTTCTCCAAGGCGGCTCTGCCCAGTCCAATAGCCTCGGAGGCGATCAGAATCCGTTCCGGGTTCAAGCCGTGCAACAGATAGCTAAAGCCTTTACCTTCTTCACCGATACGGTCCTCAACAGGAATACGCAGCCCGTCGATAAACAGCATGTTCGAGTCCACCGCGTTGCGTCCCATCTTGTCGATATGGCGCACTTCGATGGTGCTGCGATCCAGGTCTGTATAGAACAGAGATAGACCATCCGTTGGTTTCTTGACTTCCGATAGCGGGGTTGTGCGGGCCAGTAGCAGGATTTTGTTGGCAACTTGTGCCGTGGAAATCCAGATCTTGCGACCATGCACCTGATAATGGTCACCCTGCAAAACAGCACGGGTTTCCAGCTTGCTGGTATCCAGTCCGGAATTAGGCTCGGTGACACCAAAGCAGGCTTTGTCTTTGCCCTGAATTAATGGTGGCAGAAAGCGGGCACGCTGCTCATCGTTGCCAAACACCACGACCGGATTCAGACCAAAAATATTCATATGTACGGCAGACGCCCCCGAGAACCCGGCGCCTGTACGGGAGATGGTGTGCATCATTAGAGCGGCTTCCATCATGCCCAAGCCCGCCCCGCCGTATTGCTCTGGCATGGCAATGCCCAACCAGCCACCGTCTGCCAACGCTTTATGAAAGTCATGGGGATAGACGCCATCCTGATCGCGGGCCAGCCAGTACTCGTCATCAAACTGCTGGCAAACCGACTCAATAGCCTGCACCAAGGCGCGTTGATCTTCGCTTAATTCAATATTCATACAATCTGGTCTCGGGGTGAGGGGTGAACGCTGGCCAGCATGGCCTGTATGTCTTGCTCGGTGTAGCCCAGCTCTGCCAGAACCTGGGCGGTGTGTTCTCCCAGGCTCGGTGCATGGCGTCGAATGCTGAGAGGGGTGCGCGAATATTTACCCAGAGGGGAGGGGGTGCAGATAGGGCCCTCGGTCGGGTGTTCCATATGTTGCAGATGCTGTACCGCTTGTAGATGCTCGTCATCGATCAGTTGTTCGATGGAGTACAAGGGGGCGGCCGGGATGTCGACCTGACGCAAGGCGTGGAGCCAATAAGCTGTGTCCTTTTGCTTGATCTGTGAGGCCACAAAGTCATAGACCTCGCCGATATGAATGGCGCGGGCCGAGTGCGAGCTGAAACGTGGGTCCTGTTGCAGTTCGGGTTGACCAATCAGGGAGAAGAAATTGGTCCAATGCTTGTCGTTGTAGATCAACAGCACCAGAAAGCCGTCACTGGTTTGATAGGGCTTGCGCTCTTTAGCCAGCAGGCGGGCATAGCCGGTGGGACCCAGTGCAGGCTCAAAAGAGTGGCCGCCCAGATGATCGCCCAGCACAAAATGCGCCATTGCTTCGAACATGGGGATTTCAATGGCCTGGCCTTGGCCACTTTGGCGTGCCTCAATGACACCAGCTAGTACCGCTACGGCTACATGCAGACCTACTGTGCGATCACATAGAGTCAACGGCGTATAGCGAGGTACATCACCGGACTGCTGCTGGTAGAGATGGCCTAGCCCCGTCATGCCCTGGATCAGGTCATCGTAGGCAGGACGTCCGGCGTAGGGGCCATCTTCCCCGAAGCCATAGGCGCCGACATACACAATAGCCGGGTTAGCAGCGGCGACGCGCTCGTAATCCAGGCCCAGGCGTGCCATGGCAGCCGGGCGCAGATTGTAGAGCAGCACATCCGATTCCCGAATCAGCTGCAGGCAGGCCTCTTGACCGGCAGGGGTCTTCAAATCCAGAACTACGGATCGCTTATTGCGGTTCAGATGGAGAAACAAGGCCCCCATAGCCGCGTTGCGCATAGGGCCGACTGCCCGCATGGTGTCCCCGCTGGGGGACTCCACCTTGATCACGTCAGCTCCCAGATCGGCCAGAATTTGCGTGGCAAAGGGCCCCATCACCACCGAGCTTAAATCCAGAATACGGATACCGCTCAAGGGGCCCACATTGTCCTTCTTGTGTTCAGTCATGGCAGGAGTCCACCCAATTACTGAGGGCCGAGATTGGCGTCATTAATCAGTTTTCCCCACAGTACATACTGCTCTTGAACAAACTGGGCAAACTCCTCGGGTGGGCCACTAAAGGCATCAAAACCTAGCTGGGCCAGCTTCTGGCGCACGGCTTCGTCCTGAACAATTTCATTGATTGTGCGGTTGAGTAGCTGCACGCGCTCCGGGTCCATCCCCGCCGGGCCGAAAAATCCGTTCCAGGAAGTGATGTCAAAGTCAGACAAGCCTGCTTCTTCCATGGCAGGCAGATCGGGCAGCAAGGCACTGCGTTTGGCGGTGGACACGGCCAAGGCTTTCAGGCGGCCACTATTAATAAAAGCCAGCCCGGAGGTGACGTCGGTAAACATGAAGTCTACTTGCCCGGCGATCAGGTCAGTCAGTGCTTGAGGGGTGCCTTTGTACGGGACATGCAGCGCTTTCATGCCTGCTTGCAGATCCAACGTGCCGCCTGCCACGATGCCGGTACTGTTGCCAGAGGCGTACGTAATCTGACCAGGGTTGGCTTTGGCGTATTGCAGCAGCTGCTCAACGGTTTGGTAGGGACGATCGGGATTCGTCACCAGAATAAAGGGCAGGTTGCCGCCACGGGCAATGGGCGTGAAATCCTTGATCGGATCATAGGGCACATTTTTCATCAGCCACGGTGCAGCAGAATGCGAGGTATTGGTGGTGATGAACAGGGTGTAGCCATCTGGGGCGGCCCGTTTCACATAGTTGGCCGCAATCGAAGCATTGGCACCAGGGCGGTTTTCAACAATGATGGTCTGGCCTACCCGCTTGCCCATCTCTTCCGCAAAGATCCGACCTACGGCATCGGTGCCTGATCCAGCCGGAAAAGGCACGATCAAGGTAATGGCTCGTTCCGGATACTGAGCCCAGGCATTGCCACCCATCAGCAGCATGGCGGCGCTACAGGCCAATACGGCCTTGCAGCGTGAACGTAGCGAAAGCAAAAGATTATTTTTCTTGAAATTCATAGCGGTCTCCTCTGGGTGGAAAGGCAGGGCGCGTTAGCCCAAACCAGCAAGCACAAGCGAATCAGCGGATAACCCGATCGGGGTGCTCTTCGTAGGGCGGGGAGTAAATCACCAGCAGTTGGGCAGGTTCATCGCTGGTGACGGTGAAAACGTGCTTTTTGTCTGGGGGGAGATAGCAGCACTCGCCTGCTTTCATCTGACCGCGCTCACCGTCGACTTCTACATCGGCAGTACCGCTGAGCAGATAACAGACCTGCTCGATTCCAGGATGCGCATGGGGAAGGGCGCCCTGGTTCTTTTCAATCACACCCAAAAGCACCTCCACATGCTTGGCACCGACATTGGCCTGACTGATCAGGCGACGATTCACGGTGCCCGTGTGGTTGGCGGGAGAGTACGCAACGGCGTCTTCGGGACTAACAATCCAAGATGGTTTTTTCATTTCTAAATTTCCTGTGTGAGAAAAATATTTTACGTATGTGAAAAATTAAAAAAACTGGGGTTTACCTGTGGGTGATTGATTTGGAGGGTTTAAGCAGAAAAAGATGCCGTAGCTCGTGTCTGAACTGCAGTCAGGCCCGCAAAGTGGAAGGACTGGGAGAGGGAGGGAAGGGAGGGCTCTAGCGTGTTGAGCTGAGCAGCAAGAGAGGCCTGAGAGTTGCCGTGGACATACAAACTTGGCCGTAAGGCGTTGGAAGTAACTTTTCCCTAGTCCTTTAGTTGGACGAGGAGGATACTTGGTAGGCGATGCAGATCATGTAGTTGAGCCTTCGGGCCTTGGCTTAGCTCCAACGCTGAATAGGTCAGTGCCATATCAATTCTGGTTTGATCAGAAAGATCGGGTTTGCTTAAAGCGGGTTTGCCGTATCAAACGCCTCGCTCAGCTTCTTGTAAGAAACGGGTATTCCTCGGGCTGTGATCATGCTATCGTCAAAAAACTTTCGGGCACCGACCCATGCCCAGACCAATAGACAAGAGGGTCTCCACCGTTTATGCAACCCGTCTTACCCGCATTTCTAATCGCTCGCTGGCTATTGCTGCTCTTGCTGGCCGCAGGCGTCTACTTTTTAAAGGGATTTCTGGTCCCTGTCCTCGCCGCGTTGATCATAGGCCTGGCCGGTTGGCCCTTATATAAACGGCTGGTCGTACGCTGCAATGGCCGCACCGCACTGGCGGCTACATTGGCCTTGCTGGTCGTCATCGTGGTCCTGGTCGTGCCCTTGTCCCTGGCCTTGTCCTTTGCGATCCAGGAAGCCAGCAGCTTCATTACCTGGGCGCTGGCCGCCAACCGCTACGGCACTCCTACTCCGGAATGGATCAAAGCCATGCCCCTGATGGGCGAGCGCTTGACCGAGTACTGGCAAGTCTATTTAGGCGAGCCCCACGCGCTGGGCGAGCTGGTCGAGATGGTTAGCGGCCAGCATCTGGGCAATATCTATCGCATGGTGCTGTCCGCTACCGGCAACGTGTTTCACCTGCTGCTGACCGTGCTGTTCATGCTGATCACGCTGTTCTTCATCTTTAAAGATGGCGACAGGCTGTTGGTGCAATTGGATATTGTTGGTGAGCGCATCCTGCCAGGCCGCTGGCAGCGCTTTTCTCGTGTTGTGCCTGCTACTGTTAACTCCACTGTCACCGGGATGGGCTTGATCGCCTTGGGTGAGGGCGTGGTTCTCGGTATCGCCTATTGGATTGCAGGTGTTCCATCGCCTGTACTCTTGGGTGTGATCACCGGCTTTATGGCGTTGATCCCCGGCGGTGCTCCCCTGTCATTCACAATGGTGTCCTTGTATTTAATAGGCTCTGGTCACCTGGTGGCTGGCGTGAGCCTGTTCTTGTGGGGCGCTATCGAACTGTTCATCGTCGATAAAACACTGCGACCACGCCTGGTGGGTGGCCCGGTGAAACTGCCGTTCCTGCCTACGTTCTTTGGTTTGGTTGGCGGTGTGCAAACAATGGGCATCGTGGGCTTGTTTATCGGCCCGGTCCTGATGGCTTTGTTGGTCGCGATCTGGAGAGAGTGGATTCGTAACGGGCAGGCTGTGGCAGGGGACTAGGGGCTCCATACTCAGAACCAAAAAATTGAGCAGGCCAGGACGGTGTACCTGGCCTGTTTTTTTTATTTGGAATCCAGGTTTGAGTATGGCCAAAAGTGGTGTGGGTTCCTGCCTGCCTAGAACCGTCCGTTAATGCTTAAGCAGTTGTGACAAAGCAGGCGGAAAACGGGGCTTCCGACGGATTTTAGGTGGGAATGTTTTCAGTGCCAGGCTAAATTTAAAAAAATTGCTGTGGCACTTGCCAAAACCCTCAGGAATCTGCGTATAATAACAATCTTTCCTTCCAAGCCTGGATTCCCAGGTTGCCATACCTAGCCCGGGTGGTGAAATTGGTAGACGCAGGGGACTCAAAATCCCCCGCCGCAAGGCGTGCCGGTTCGATTCCGGCCCCGGGCACCACTCAAAAATCCCTAGTGTTTACAAGCACTTAGCGCGATTAAAGTCATAGCCCCAGTACTGGGGGATTTTCTTAAAAGTTCGCTTAGGTACAGTTTCGGTACATTGACGCAGCGCAATGCGTTCGGCTGCACGTCATGCAGAGCATGGAGAAGAACTGGGGGACGGCTACCGGCGGTTCAATCAACGATAAGCGACGCGCACGGTGGCGTTTGTATCGGCCTCGCCATCGGCAGGGCCATTTCTCGTTTATCTCATACGTCTCTCAGCGTTTCGATTGGGCAACCTCTTCGGTTGCATCCCGCGTCCGTTCTTGCCGGACTGGCTGCATGGCCTCCAGATGCGTCAAGGATGGAGGCTGCGCCCGGCATCCTCACCCGTTCCCTACGCCTTACTCCTGGCTGCGCGGCCTCCGGTACCGCCCTTGACACCTCCTCCAGCCAGAATCACTACATGCATGCCGAACTGCGCCATAGACAGCGCGGATGACGGGGCAAGGGGTTGGTGCGGCCCGCAGCCCTACGGGCGAGGACACGGCCCTTTGACACAGCAGGAGTGCTCATACGCTGCGCCCAGGGGTAGGAGTTCAGGGCCATTGGCCCGTAACCCCTGCCCCCGAGGTCCCGCCGGCGAGGGTGGAGAGTCCAGAGAGGCAAAGCCTCTTTGGGAAGTGTCCATCACGGATGGCAGCCAATATCGCCGTCAATCGGGAAAACCTATTGATAGCCACAAAAGCAAGACAATTTCTGCGTGAAACCTTTTTGCCTGTTTTCTCGACAAAGCGCCAAAAAAATCCCACACCTTGTAAAATAGCGTTACCTAAAGCACGGGAGACAACCATGGCTGAGATGGGTTCGCACGAAACGGAACAAACTAAAACAATATCCGGTGCCGAGCGCGACCGGCGTGTAGCGGCCGTCAACTATGCACGCGCATCAGTGGGTTTGGAGGGATTCTCGCTCAGTGCAGCAGATGAAGAACATGCTCAACGGTTCATCGACGGGGACATAGACCTCGAAGAATTTGTGCAACCGCGTAGTGCCTTGGCAAGCCCAAAAGCTTAGTCATGACGAAGAAAATATAGGTGACTGAAGCTAGTGCAGGATAGGCTTTCGCCGGGTTCTGTATTACACAATCATTTAAAAACTGTCACGTGGGCGTCAACACGATCTTTAGCTAGTTTAAATAAGACCTTCAAGGACGAGAGGACCGGATGGAGCTTCATAGCGTCAAGTTACGCCTTCAAGAGCACCTCAGCGATGGAATGGTTACGGTGGTTGGTTCCGGCCTCTCCTGCGCTGAGGGCCTTCCGGGGATGGGGGAACTAGCAAATTACTTGCTCACCAATATTGGTTCTAATTTAGAAGAAGATGATTCGACTGCGTGGAAAGAGATAGGGCGATTAATTTTGAGCAAAGGCTTGGAGGCGGCGCTCTTAGCGATGCCTCCAACACCTGCCCTCGAAACAGCCATTTCCTCTGCTACGGCAGAGCTAATATCTGAGCGTGAACGATCGGTTATATCTGAGGTATTTTCTGGAAAGCGGACACTGCGACTTACTCGACTACTTTCGCACCTCGTTAAGCCGCCCTCTGGACTAACGATTGTCACTACAAATTATGACCGGTTAGTAGAAATCGCCGCAGAAGAGGCGGATCTTGGGGCTGATACGATGTTTACCGGACGCTTCGCCGGCCAGCTAAACGAAAATGAAAGCCGGATGAGCTTCTGTCGGGGAATCACTATGAAACCCCGGAGAGCGGCCTCTTTACAGTTCAGACACAGAGCTATCGTTTGCAAACCTCACGGAAGTCTTGACTGGTACGCAAGAAATGGGCGTCCAGTATTCTATGCCGGAGAATTAACTGGAGTCAGCCGCCTAATAATAACGCCAGGACACAATAAGTTTCGTAACGGCTACGAAAGCCCTTTTGATCACCATCGGTCCAAGGCAAACGAAGCAATTGACCGAGCAAGTCGATTCTTAGTCTTGGGGTACGGATTTAACGACGACCATTTAGAAACGCATTTGTCGCCCAGCATCAGGGCTGGCAAACCAACATTGATGCTGACGCATTCGTTATCTGCCGTGGCAAGAGATTTTGCATTCAAATTCCCGAGCGTTATTGCTCTTGAGCACGCCCAGAAATCTGGGGTCACCGGCACGAACGCCGTAATTGAACAGCAAGAGTTTTTCTTCCCAAATATTGCAATATGGGATGTTAATTCCTTTGTTACGGAGGTACTTGAACCATGACAGCCACACCCGCAGCACTACAATTCTCCGAAGCTGAGTTGCTTGGCCGAGTGTCTTCGGTCGATACAAGCCAAGTCGCCGTCGATGTATCTAACTCAGTGTTATTGACCAGAATAGGTATAGGTAACCTAATCGCAATTAAGGGTAGTACCGAGCGCGAATTCCTAATTGCAATTACAGAACGGGTCACACGCATCCTAAGCGATGCGCTACCTGACCAATTGCCTGCGGATGGCGAGGACTTACCACTAACCGCTGTGCCTACCGATGCGGTAAGAGGCGCATTGATTGGGACTTTTCGCACCGTAGATGGGGAAAAGAAAAATACGTTTAAACGCGGCGCTGATAGTTTTCCACAGATTGATCGCGAGTGTTATGTCATAGAAGGTGCAAATCTTCAACGATTCATGGGCATACTTGGCGCCGACTACCCGCCGAACGAAAGACTAAGGCTGGGAGCTTTTGTTGCTGATAGAACCGCAGAGGCTATTGCCAGTGGCGATAAGTTTTTCCAAAGACATGCCGCGATTCTGGGAAGTACTGGTTCGGGAAAAAGTTATGCAGTGGCATTAATTCTCGAGCGGGCAGCCCAGCTCAAGTACCCTAATATCCTTGTGTTTGATATGCACGGAGAGTATGCACCGCTGTCGGATGAGAGCAAGGGCGGCTTTGCCAGCAGACTGCGCATCGCAGGCCCCGGGGACTTGGCTCAGCCAGCCGACGACGCATTGTTCCTTCCCTACTGGCTGTTGAATCGAGATGAGATGCTGTCAATGATTCTCGACCGTAGCGATCAAAATGCTCCCAATCAAGCTTCTAGATTCACGTCTCATGTACGCACTTTAAAAGAGCGAACGCTCAAAGCAGAAGGCAAAGATGACGTAGCGCAAACCTTTACTGTTGACTCTCCAGTTCCGTACGAGATAAAGGATCTACTGGATCTCTTAAACATAGACAATACCACCAAGGGCGTCGGCAAAAACGGACCTGTTAAAGGTGAATGGGAAGACAAACTGACGAGATTTATCTCTCGCATGGAAGCAAAATTGGAGGATCGACGGTATGGATTTATGTTCTCCCCGCCACCCCCTGCAATCGCCTACGATTGGCTCGCCGTACAGATTGCAAAATTGCTTGGTTCGAATGAAGGAAAGGGAATAAAAATAATCGACTTCTCAGAGGTGCCATCAGATGTCTTACCGGTAGTCACAGGAACTCTTGCTCGACTACTCTATGACGTGCAGTTCTGGATGGCCGGAAGTGATCGCACGCCGGTCACATTGCTTTGCGATGAGGCTCACCTCTACCTTCCGGTACGTGACGATGCTGATGCTGTTCAGCGTCAAGCCTTGGGGGCTTTCGAGCGTATTGCCAAAGAAGGCCGGAAGTACGGATTTTCATTGTTAGTCGTTAGTCAGCGCCCGTCAGACGTCAGTAGAACAATATTAAGTCAATGCAACAACTTTTTGTCTTTGAGATTAACCAACGATGCAGACCAGGGAGTAATTAAGCGCTTGATGCCCGATTCCTTAGCCGGCTTGACCAGCGTGCTCCCTTTACTGGATACAGGCGAAGCCTTGATGCTAGGCGACGCGGTTCTACTACCCTCTCGTATCAAACTGGACTTGCCCACCATAGTTCCTGATAGTGCAACCCGAGATTTTTGGAAGGATTGGGGAACACAAGCTCCAAATGTTGCAGCCCTGACTAAGGCTGTAGAGTCACTACGTAGCCAAACGAGAAAATAAATTGTTTGGGTCGCAAAATTTATCCTCCTCGCCAAATGAAAGCCACATGCTATTGTGGAAGATTAAGAACTCACTGATATCTAAGTTATTCATTACTCGGGCAGCCATATGGATATCTAATGTAGAAATCCATCCGGCACTTGAAGCATATGGAGTCGCTTAACCATGGCAATTAGTGACAACACGGTGAAGCTGCTCTGGGGCCGTGCAGCCGGAATTTGCTCAAATCCTGGCTGTCGGGAAGATCTGACCGTCCTGCTCGAGGGTATTCGTGGCTTCAACGTTGGCGAGATGGCTCATGTTATTGCCAGTAGCCCTACTGGCCCACGAGGAGTGGCCGGCGGAGGAAGTGATGAGTATGAAAACCTAATTCTTCTGTGCCCAACGTGTCATCGTAAGATCGACAAAGCTCCGTCGGGAACCTACTCGACGGAAACGCTTCATTTATGGAAAAGATCTCATGAGGCTAGCATTCGTTCCAATGGCATGGCAAAAATTTTTCAGAGCTCTGAAGAATTAAAGAAACACATATCATTCCTACTTGCTGAAAACCATGCGCTGTGGACCACTATAGGGCCGCAATCATCAGTGGCAAAAACAGATCCCGGATCAAACATGCATGAAATTTGGACGTTGCGAAAACTTGATACGATCGTCCCCAATAATATTGAAATCGTCAATACAATCGGCGCAAACTTTAGGCTACTCAGCAAAACAGAAATATATCTATTTTTCTTATTTAAAAATCACGCTAAGGCCTTTGAGCAACACCAATACACTAGGTTAGACAATTACCCACTCTTCCCCCAAGAGTTTGAGAAAGCGATGCAACCATGAGCCAGAACGGAAGCAATACTTGGAATGTGAGCTTTGCCCAGATTTCATGGCTCGAGCGACTTATTCGAAGCCACGGAAACTTTCTCAACCTCAGCCGACATCACGATATCGTGTTCGAATTAGATCGACGTCAACAGCAAGATCATCTTTCCATAATATGTCTCAACGAGTACGCGATGGGGCTTACCGCAGTACATCGTGTTATCCATGAATTCGGAAAGCCATCAATTATTTATATTGGTGGCAGGTGGTGCGGTTACACGGAGCAAGCAAAGGAATTTTGTCTTTCTGAGCGTATAGGACTTTATGTCACAAATGAAATGTCGGGCGCTCTTTGGGCCAGCGAATATTGGGGATATCATCAACGAGACCAGAAAGGCAATCCAAACTATTACTTTAGTCGAGAGCAGGCTTAGTTCTGTCTATGGTTTCGGATCCGCGTTTCGCGGAGAAGAATTTCAAGATATTGACATACTCGCCGTACTCGGCAAAAAAAACGGTTCCATGATAGAAACTTACTATGCTTTGCGGGAGGTGCTTGTGAGCGCAACGAGAATGTATGGCGCTCCAATACACTTGACGGTACTCACGGAGCCTGAGTTCGAGTCAAGGCCTCTCATGTGTATGAAAGAGCTTGTCCCTTTGTGGACTAATGAGAGCTAGAAATCTCTTCCAGCAGCTTCAAGACAGCTTAAGTCGGAGCCAGTGAGCAGCGTAATTGTTACTCGCTTCACACTGATTTTTTTCAGTGAAGTACAGGTACAGTACAGGTACAGTGACCAGTTTTCACCAATTCAGGTAAAATACGCTAACCTACTGATTTGAAACTGGTTTTGCCTGTTTCAACCTACGCTAGAATTCGCCCCATTTCCCTGTAGAAACACTGTAAATCACCGACTCAAAATCCCCCGCCGCAAGGCGTGCCGGTTCGATTCCAGCCCCGGCAACATCAACAATCTTTTTCCTGCTTAAGCAACTAGAAAATTTCGCAATACAAATCCCGCATCTGGGAATCTTTATAAAACTTTATTCAAGCTTAGCCACGCTAGCGACTTAGTGTTCATCGCATTCACCGTCTCTACGACTGTGCTTATTCAGTGGCCTTCGCTCTCTCTGCAAGCCTTCACTTAAGAACTGCCGCTTGCCTAAGCACACGACGCCACAGAAGAAAAACCCAAGCCGTCCCCAAGGACAACAAGCGTACAAGCTGGAATAACCGTTATCACCCGCATCTTCCCAAACCACTTGTAAGTGACAGTAAAAATTAAAAGCCCCTAGAAAAATTGGGGTTGTTCGCTTTGCCTGTTTGTACTGCCGAAGTGGATGACACCCAGTCAGGGCTCCCCCTTAGAAAAAGGGAAGGGGGATCACCACAATACTGAAAACGATAACGGAGACACAATGGTTCTAAAGATGCCGATATTGGCAGGCGGGCTGCTGGCCGCTTTGCTGGGAATAGGGTCAACTGCCCACGCTCAATCCAATGTGCAGCTGTACGGTCTGGTTGATGCCTGGGCAGGTATACATAAGCCTGTAGGAGGCAACAAGCGGGAAGGGACGGTAGGCGGGGGAGGGATGACAACCTCTTACTGGGGCTTGAAAGGCCAGGAGGAGTTGTCCAACGGTGTTCGCGCCGTGTTTGCCATGGAAGGGTTCTTCCGGCCAGAGACAGCTCAGGCGGGGCGGTTCAATGGCGATCCCATGTTTTCTCGTAGTGCTTATGTGGGTTTGCAAAGTGATGATGCAGGCACTTTGACGCTGGGGCGGCTGACTACGCCTTATTTCGTCTCCACCATCTTGTTTAACCCGTTTGGCGATTCCTACACGTTCTCCCCATCGGTGTTCCACACGTATCTGGGGATGGAAGGCCAAGGCGTGCTGGGCGATTCGGGCTGGAGCAATGCGGTCAAGTACACCACGCCAGACTTCAATGGCCTGACGGCAAACTTGATTTACGGGTTCAGTAACGAGCCTAACAAGTCTGGCTCCAATAAATGGGGTGGCAATGCGCTGTATTTCAATGGTGCTTTCTCTGCGACATTGGCCTATCAGCAGATCAAGTTCGACAATCAGGCGGATGATCTGGAAAACATTATTGTGGGCTTTCGTCATCAGCGGGCGAGCCAGTTAGGCATGGCTTATGACTTTGATTTTGCCAAGGTATTTGCTCAGTTTCAGTACGTGAAGAACACCATTACTAGTGGTGACATCACGATGAAGGGCGGGCAGTTTGGTGTGTCTGTCCCCATGGGCGGCGGCAAGGTGCTGGCTTCGTATGGTCACACGCGTAGTAGTGGGGCCAGTGACGTCAAGCGCAACAGCTGGGCCTTGGGTTACGACTACGAGCTTTCCAAGCGCACGGATGTCTATGCTGCGTATTACAGCGACAAACTGACTGGTTTGTCGCGTGGCGATACGTTTGGTGTGGGTATACGCACACGCTTCTAAACGGTTCACTGCAGTAGAAGGCAAGCAGACGACATGCCCGTAGACGTGTCGTCTGCTTTTTTTTGCTTAATCTTCCCTTCGGTTATCTTTCCTCTTCCTGAGCTTGCGTAGCGCAATGCCTGTGTTCGGCAAAACACAGGCATTGTTCAGCTCAAAACCCTTATAAACTCGCCCACTACCCGATAGCGATATTCGGCGTCTTCATTGAGTTCAATCGCTTCAAACGTAAGTTGGGTAGAGCGGGGCTTTAATAAGATCTTCTTATGCTCCCAGCCCTCTGCCGTCTGGGTTTTGATGCTTTCATATTCTTTGACGGTGAATCTTGAGCCATCGTCGCTATCCTGAGCAGACAAGCACTCTACCAGAACAATTTTGCCATTTCGGCTTCCACCGGGATCCTGGCGGAAAAGGCAGAGCGAGCCACTCGGGATGATCTTGTTCATGGATTCGCCTACGACCCGGCAGGCGAACATATCTTGCTTCGCCTCCATCTCTTTGGGCAGGCCAACCCATTCTTTGTTTTCTACGTGTTGCAATTCACTGAAGCTGCCAGCGGCGGCTTGGAGGTCATAGAAGGGAACGGCATTGACCCAGGGCACCAACGTTGGTGCAGGCAAGAGCTCTTGGGCTGGGGGAGCCTGGTAGCTGGGGATATGTTGCTTGAGATAGGCCCGCAGCGCCGGGTCGCAGGCATAGACGTAAGTGCCCCTGATGCCCCGAAGCATGATGGTTTTGTAGATGTTGAGGATGTACTGCTTCAGTTCTTCTGTGCTTTTTATGGTTTGCTTGCCGTTTCGATCCAGATAGTTTTTTTCGTTGATCGTGATCTGATTCGTGTCGGCGTCGTAGCCAATCTCTGTTCCGAAAATGATGCCGGTGTAGTTCAGGTCGTATCCTTGGGTGGTGTGAATACAACCAACCTCATCTTCTGCCCCCGTCGTGTTAATCCAGTCCGTATTGGTTCGATTCCAACGCAGTTTTACATTGTCTATTTCAATGTCATAAAGCGTGGAGTCTTTTTTCGAATGCCATGGCCAGGCATATCCGGCTACCAGGCGGGCCAAGCCGTAAGTCTGGTTTTTCTGCTCAATAACTTGAACCAGATCTGCGATGTTTTCAAAGAGTAGAAAGTCATATTTTTTGGAGCGGTATTGCTCTTGCTTTGCAAGGTGGACATTCAAAAGCTTGTCTATGAAGTCGACATAGTCCTGGCCTGCTTGGACGCGAAACTGAGAAGTCAGTGTCATTACTCTAGCGTCAGGTGATTGCTTGATCTTTTGAAAGTCTGCCGCGTTGGCGTCCGATGGTTTGATGGACTGATCGGGGTCGTAGAAAAAAATGGCCTTTTTAGCCTGTTGGGTCACCCAATCCACTTCGCTGCAGCTATCTTTATCCAAACCCAAGTCGCTGCAGACCTTGTCGAATATTCCGTAGTAGGAACCCAGGTTGACTCGTTTGCGGAGTCGATGGGACTCGTCCACCAGTACGATATCGTAAGTCTCCCGAGCCAGTTGTGACGGACCGATCACCATGTCAGGGCGCAGGCCAGCCACGTTCTTGAATGCCCGTTTCAAGGTGGCGCGGAATGAAGCCATAGGCACTACCAAGGCCATTCGGGGGGTAGGGAAACGTTGTTTTAGCTGGCAGAGTAGTTCACGTAGCTCGTTTTCCTCTTCGGAAAACTCCTGAAGATTCAGTTCCGCTTCATCGGTATGGATCAGCTTGAACAGGAAAATAGCGAGAACCGACTTTCCGGTGCCAGCCCCGCCTTGAACGACTAGATGGCGCAGATTGTCATTGAGCAGAGCACGCATCATTTCCACCAGGCTTTGACGCTGGTCGAAAGATAGCGCTTTGTATGGGGAATATTTAAAAACGTCGGAGTTATCAATCGACTCTAACGAATGCCTGGCTATGCCTTGGCCACGGAGTTTGTCCCACGTCTCACGAAAGATCTGCGTGTAGACCTCATCTCTTTGGTAATAGTTGTGATCGGACAGGCCCAAATTGCCATTGAGCAATTCGAAGCAACCATCGGCTGCCATGTATTTGATCAACGCCGATTCAATGTCTAGCGTAGCGGACTTGTTAAAGCGTGAGCTGCTGATCAAATGGGCGGTAGTGAGCATTTTCTTATGCTCATGCTGCAGATGCGTATTCAAACGGGTCAGCGCACTGCTTGTTTCACCTACATAGGCTCGGCGTTTGGCTCCGTCACTGAGGATATAAACCAAAGGCCAGTTACCGACCGCATAAGCGTTATTTCTTATGTCCGCCAAAGCCGCCGGTGAAAACGAATATTGGTTTATTTCTACAAGATGTGGCTGACTCATGGCTCTGGAGTAATGATCTCTATTTTTTGGTAGGTTTTGCTCAGTTATTGTCCGTTTGGCATGGCTTGTAAATCATAGCCTATTGGGTGGAAGAAGCCTTGGTATCTGTTTGTCTTGACTCAGGCAGGGGCATTTATTGCTGTGGTGGATGCTGGGGCAGTTGTTTCCCAAGCGTGCGCTGGATATGAGTCAGCCTATCAATGAGGTGTATTACCGCAATACGGCTTTGTAGGCGCGGATTTCCACGTTTGTAAGCTATCTGGGCGAGTGCCGGGAGGCGGGGTTGGGTGGGTCGAGTTAAATCGCCGTGGGTAAATTCCTGACTTTCTACATCACAATAATCATATGTTGCCAGGCTAAGGTGTCTGTAGCTTGTCTATCGGCGGTAAGCAGAAAACTAATCAGCAGTAAAAACAGGTGGTGCAGATGACGTGTGCCGGATGTTGATCAAGGGGGGGAACAGGCAGCAATGAATAATTCGAACGAACCTGTGCAGACACAGACACAGACACAGACACAGACACCCACATCAGTACCGGCAGAAGTGCAGAGGCAGGCGTCGGATAGGCCAGGCAGCCCGCTGGAGGTCTTCTGGGCCTTCCTGAAACTCGGGCTGACTTCGTTTGGCGGCCCGATCGCGCACCTGGGTTATTTCCGTACCGAGTTCGTAGAGCGCCGTCGCTGGCTGGATGATCGCAGCTACTCCGATCTGCTTGCCCTGTGTCAGTTCTTGCCGGGCCCGGCCAGCAGCCAGGTCGGGATGGCGCTGGGGCTGGGGCGTGCCGGGTGGATGGGTTTGCTGGCAGCCTGGACCGGCTTTACCTTGCCATCGGCCATTGCATTGATTTTGTTTGCCATGGGATTGGCGGGACAGCAGGGGATTGCAGAGTCTGCGTGGGTACATGGGCTCAAGATTGTGGCGGTAGCAATTGTGGCCCAGGCGGTGTTGGGAATGGCCCGGTCCTTATGTCCTGATCGATCTCGTGCTGCATTGGCGATGGTGGCTGCTTTGTTAAGTCTGGCCTTGCCCTCGGCCTTTGGGCAGGTTCTGGCCATTGCGGTGACAGGTTTGATCGCATGGAGGAAATTGGACTTTGCTCAAGCAGGAGTGGCTCAGGCTCATTCGTTTCCGGTGTCTCGCAGGGTAGGGATGGCTGCCCTAGTGGCTTTTGTCGGGCTCTTGCTTGCTTTGCCTGTGTGGGCTGCGGCAACAGGCTCATCGATTGTTCAGTTACTTGAGGGGGTGTACCGATCCGGGGCACTGGTCTTTGGTGGGGGGCATGTTGTGTTGCCGCTCTTGCAGGCCTCTGTCGTACCGACAGGAATGGTCAGCAATGCGGACTTGATGGTGGGTTATGGAGCAGCGCAAGCACTGCCGGGCCCACTGTTTACCTTCGCGGCTTATATCGGGGCGATGGCTCAATGGCCCTTGCAAGGCTGGCTGGGGGGCATGGCGCTGTTGGCACTGATTTTTATCCCGGCGTTCTTGATTCTGATTGGCGTCCTGCCTTTTTGGGAAGGGCTGCGACATCGGGCTGGCGTGCGCACGGCGATGGCAGGGATTAATGCAGGGGTGGTCGGCATCCTGGGGGCCGCGCTGTATGACCCGGTATGGACCAGTGCCATTCATGACAAGGCGGATTTTGGCTTGGCCTTGCTCTTGTTTGGCTTGTTGACGGTGGGGCGTGTGCCGCCGGCGTTGGTTGTGCTTTTGGCGGGGCTGGGCGCCTTTCTAATGTCGATTATTTAAGTGTTTTGCTTGCCGTGCGTGATTGCCTGGCTTCATTTTTTCGGTCCGGAATGTGTGGGAGCTGATTCAAGAGAAAGCAGGTAGCTGTTTGGTGTTTTTCAAGGTGTGCGCGGGGCGCTGGCACCTTGGGAACGCCATATGCTGGGTATCAGTTGCTTGTCGCAGTTGCGGCAAGGTAAACCGACAGGAGAATGTCATGGATACCAATAAATCACGCGCGGACAAACACTTGATGGACTGGCTTCGAGACGCGCATGCAATGGAAGAACAGGCTGAGACGATGCTGAACAGCATGCTCTCGCGGGTGGAGAACTACCCGGAGTTGCATCAGCGCATTCAGCAACATATCAAGGAAACTCAGACACAGCAGGGGCTGGTGCGCGAATGCATAGAGCGGCGCGGTGGGGATACGTCCTTGCTCAAAGACCTGGGCGGGAAAGTTATGGCAGCGTTTCAGGGCTTTTCCGGGATCTTTGCCTCTGATGAGGTGGTGAAAGGCACGATGTTCAGCTTTGCCTTCGAAAACCTGGAAATTGCGGCTTACAGCCAGCTCAAGGAGGCCGCTGATTTTGTGGGCGATACGGAGACGGCGATGGTGTGCCATCAAATCCTGGAGCAAGAGCGTGCGATGGCTCGTTGGCTGGAAGAGCACTCACCGGAGTTGATACGGATTTTTCTGGCTCGTGCCAATGAAGGTCACAGTCAGGCCAAGCCTTAGTCCACATCCGTCCAAGGCTGTTGATTGACGGCCTTGCTTGGCAGGTTTTCAGCTTTGGGGCAGCCATGAAGGCTACCAGGCACACTGTTTGCTGGAGCCTGTTTGTGAAACCTGATCTTTGGAGAGTCCGCATGAGTCCCACACGCAAAGGCAACACCGAAGGCTCGAATCAAGCCAAAGCACCGGAGCCCAGCAGCGAATCCCAAGTGGATATTGCCGGGCGGGTGCAGGAAGACCTGAAGGAAGTAAATGAACGCGGCAAAGACAAGGAGCGAAGGCGGCCGGTAGACCATAAAGCCACGCAGTTTGATGGTTCTCCGAACCCGGAACCCGATAAGAGTCCGTATTTGTTCAAGCCACATGACGATACGCCCGCCATCTTGCCCAAGCGCCGCGGTCCGAAGAACCCGGACTAGGAAAGGGGCAAGCGCTTGATGCTACACGCTTGCCCTTTCTGCTCCTGTGCTTACCACTGCCCGAAAAATACCCCTGCTTTTTTATACGCATTGGTACCGCGCTCTACTTCTTCGTCCGTCACGGTCGTTCGGCGTTTCAGGCTTGTGAACCACTGCAGCAAGCGCTCCCGACATTCAACCCGTACGTCTTCGTGGTCTGGAGTTTGGCCCAGGTCGTTGAACTGCTCAGGATCGGCATGCAGGTCATAGAGCTGCTCAGGCTCGTCCAGCCAATACACATAGCGCCAGCGGTCACTGCGCAGGGACCAGGCTCTGGCATTGGATGGTGATTTATCGCGTATCACGCGTGCCAGGCGATAGCTGTAATCCAGTTCGGAAAACACGCAGTCGCGCCAAGGGGGCTGGGTGCCATGTAGCAGGGGCAGCAAGTCTCGTCCCTCAAGTCTGTGGGAGGCCAGCGGCAGGCCCAGCCACGAGAGCATGGTGGGCAGCACATCCACGGCTTCGACCATTCTGTTATCGACTGTTCCCCGCGTAGCATTCGCCTCCGGTGACGGGTCGTAGACGATGAAAGGTACACGCTGCACGGTGTCGTAGAACAACTCTTTCTCGCCCAGCCAATGATCGCCCAGGAAATCCCCATGGTCGGCCGTGAAGATGATCAGGGTGTTGTCCATCAGGCCATTGCGGGACATGAAGTCGAACAAGCGGCCCAGGTGGTCGTCCAATTGGGTAATAAGGCCCTGGTAGGCGGGTCTGACCGTGTTGATGCAGGTTTCGCTGGCGAAACTGACGCATTCCTCTTGCTGGCGGTAGGCCTCTACGACCGGATGCGCATTGCTTAATTCGGCCTCATTGCGCACTACGGGCAGGCATTGCTCGGCGCTGTACATATCGTGGTAGGGCGCAGGAGCGATATAGGGCCAGTGTGGTTTGACGTAGCTCAGGTGCATCACCCAAGGTTCATCCCCCATGCGCTCCATGAAGGACAGGGCCTGGTCCGTCATATAGGCCGTTTCCGAGTGCTTTTCCTCTACCAGGGACGGGTAGCAAGCATTGCGCATGTGCCAGCCACTGACTGGCTGCCCATCGGGCCCGTGCGCAGAGATGACAAAGTCTGTCCATGGGTCGTCGGATTCATAACCATGACGTCGCAGGTAAGCCGGGTAGCCGCTTTCTTCTCCCGGTTCGTGGTGGCCGTCGTAACGGTCTATCTCTTCAAACCCCCCTGTTTTAAGCAGGCGGGCCAGTTCGCTGCCACCGTCCAGTGCCAGCCGTTCCAGCCCTTTGTGGTCGACCATGATGTGGGTTTTGCCCGCCAGCACCAGTTTGTGTCCACCGGCGCGCAAATACTCGCCCATGGTGACTTCGCCTACCGACAAGGGCACGCGATTCCAGGTGGCTCCGTGCGTCGATGGGTAGCGGCCTGTGTAGTAGCTCATGCGGGACGGGCCGCAGACGCCGGAATTGACGAAAGCGCGATCAAAGCGCACCCCCTTGGCGGCCAAAGCATCCAGATGGGGGGTACGAATATGAGGGTGGCCGTAGCAGGCCAGGTGATCAGCCCGCAGCTGATCGGCCATGATGAACAGGACGTTCTTGCGTTGTGTCATGTTGTCTGTGTTGCTGGTTTATTGCGTGACTTTGAAGCCGGAGGCCTGAATGACCGGAGCCCATTGCTGGCGGAATTGTTCAATGCGGACGCGGGTTTCTTCTGCATCGGCAGATACGGGAATTAATTCATTTTTCAGCAGTGTTTCTTGCAGGGCCGGGTCGCTGGTGACTTCTTTAATGGCCGTGCCCAGGAAGGCGACTTTATCGGCTGGCATGGAGGCCGGGGCAAAGAAGGCGTTCCAGCCTGAGGCTTCCAGGTCCACACCGGACTGTTTCAAGGTAGGTACATCTGGCAGGGTGGTCTCTCGTTCGCTGCCCGAGGTGGCCAGAATGCGGATGCGCTTGCCCTGGTGCTGAGACGTCAGTACATCCAGCGTATCGATAGCCAAGGGCAATACGCCGCCGATCAAGTCTGTAATGACTGGGGCCGAACCGCGATAGCCGATGATCTCGCCCTTGGAGCCAATTTGCTGGGATAGCATCAGGCCGAAAAAGTGCGGCAGGCTGCCGGTGGCCGGGACGCCAATATTGAAGGCACCGGGATGCTCTTTAGCCCAGGCAATCAGTTGGTCCATGGTTTGAATGTCGCTGTCTGCCGACACCGCTACCCCAAAACCGTATTCAGTCACCATGGAAACGGCCTGAAAGTCGGTGTCGGGTTTGTAGGGGATGTCATTGAAAACCAGGGGGGCGACGACCATGACGGCGGGGTTGGCCAGGATCAGCACATTTTTGTCTGCCGCCGTACTTTTGACATACTGGGCGGCAATCCGCCCCCCGGCGCCGGTTTTGTTCTCGACCACAATGGGAATACCCAGTTTCTTGTGCAGGCCGTCCGACACAATGCGTGCGGCCCGGTCAGACGCGCCTCCGGGCGCATAGGGCACAACGACAGTCAGGGTTTCAACGGGGCTTGCTGCGTGGGATAAACCAGTGAACAGCAGTCCTGACAGCAGACAGCTTGTTACCGTGGCGCGAAGGCGGTTCAGGGCCATGATTTGTCTCCTTTTTTTTGATTTCCATCAGTTTTTACCGCAGCTTACCAAGGGGGCTGATAGTTGTTCTAATCAAGTATCTTCAAGGTTAAAGGTCATCCCATGGTCAGCTCCCCCAAGCCTTCCCCTGCCTTGGCAAGCACTGCAGGCAGTGCGGCGCCCCTTACGCTGCCGGCCATGATGATGTTCCAGCTGTATCGAGCCTGGTCTGCCAGTAATCCGATTTTTATTCGCTTATGCGAGGGGCGTTTCAATATCACTCGCCGTGAATGGCGCATTTTGGCGATTGCCAACATGCATCCTGCTTTGACAGGCACGGCTTTGGCCGAGGCGGCAGCATTGGATACCGCTCGTTGCTCACGAGCGGTCAGTACTTTGTGCGAGAAAGGTTTGCTAAAGCGGACGCGCGATACCAAAGACTCGCGCATTGTGCATGTCTCGGTGACGGAATTGGGGATGCAGCGTTATGAGGAGGTTATGCCGGTTGTTGCGTCCTTGAACGAGGAGATCTTTCAGGATTTGAGTGCAGCAGAACTGTCGGCCCTGAGCAGCATGCTGGATCGGGTTACTAGCCGGGCGGCATTGATGCTGGAAAGTAACGTCGTGCAGGAGCGGGCCCGTCGGAATCGTTAAGATCAACCGTGCTGCCCTGGCACTGCTAGAGCAGTGTCAGGGCCAGAGCGGGAGGTCCATCCATGCACGCCATGCACATGCTGTCCTGCCTCGGGCACAAAAGCGAGGTTCAAGTGTTGTGATCCGCCGAGTTTGTGTACTCCTTCCACCCACCCCCCAAAGCCTTGTACAGGTCAATCAGATTGCTCAGTCGTGCCAGGCGCGTTCTGACCAGTGTTTGCTGGCTGCTGTACAGGCTGCGATGTGCATCCAGAACGCTCAAGTAGTCGTCCATACCTTCCTGAAAGCGTTGCTCGGCCAGGGTTTGAGCCTCAAGGCTGGCCGTGACCGCCAGCTTCTCGGATTGGATCTGCTGGTCCAGCAGGCTTTTGCTTGCCAGCCCGTCCGCCACTTCCCGGAAAGCGACCTGAATGGTTTTTTCATACTGGGCGATTTCTATCCGTTTGCGCACATGGGCGACATCCAGATTTGCCAGCAGGGCACCCCCCTTGAAAATGGGCAGATTAATGCTGGGAAAAAAGCTCCAGGCCCGTGTACCCGAGTCGAACAGACCTTCCAGTGAAGCGCTGGCGGTTCCGATGGACCCAGTCAGGCTGATGGTAGGAAGAAAAGCAGCTCGTGCTGCGCCAATATGGGCGTTGGCGCCTCGAAGGGTTTGCTCGGCAGCCCGAATGTCGGGTCGGCGTACCAGCAGGTCGGAGGGCAGGCCGCCAGGTAGATCCGCCACAAGGATCTGATCGGGCAGCGTAACCGCCTCATCCAGCTGTCTGGATAGATCAGCGCTGAGTGCTTGTCCCAACAGCAGGACCAGAGCGTTGCGATCCAGGGCTGCCTGGCGGCTATAGGCGGCATAGCTGGATTCTGCCTGTCGCAGGGCGACTTCCGCGCGGCGCAGGTCCAGTTGGGTGGCATGGCCCAGTTCCTTTAACTGGCGACTTAATTCGTAGGAGCGCTGTTGCGTTGCCAGCGTGTCGCTGCTCAGGCGTAGCAGCTCCTGGTCGGCCCGCAACGTCAGATAGGTATTGGCCAGCTCGGTGATCAGGCTGGTTTGGGCCGCTACGCGAGTTTCATCCAGGGCCAGATAGTGGGCCAGTGCCTGTTCGTTCAGACTGCGGATGCGGCCCCATAGATCCAGCTCCCAGGCTGTGCTGACACCGCCCACCTCGTAGCGACGATTAAGCTGGCTGGTGCCAGTTGGATTTAGGTCGGCGGGAAGTCGCTCGGAGGCACCGCTGGCGGCCGCCTCCAGCTCTGGTAGCAGTTTGGCGCGTTGAATGCGATACAGCGCCTGTGCCGCTTCGACATTTAAGGCCGCTGTACGAAAGTCGCGGTTGTTTGCCAGTGAAATTTCTATCAGTTGCTGTAGTAGCGGGTCGCGGAAGAAGTCGCGCCAGCCTATTTCTGCAGCGATGACTGCAGCAGAGCTAGCCTCTTCGGTCATAAGGGGGGAAGCGGGATACGTGGCCTCGATAGGGGCTGCCGGCCGCTCGTACTTGGGAGCCAGCGTACAGCCTGTCAGTATCAATGCCAGGGCAAGGGGGCTGAGGCGTCGAACGCGGGGCAGGTAGGGGAAAATCATGTTCATGCTTGTCCTTGGCTTCATGCGTGTTGCTGGTCGTTGCGGTCAGGGCCCCGGCGCTGTTGGCGACGCAGTGCCAGTTTGCGCACCAGCACGTAGAACACAGGGGTCAGTAGCAGGCCGAACAGGGTGACGCCCAACATGCCGGCGAACACGGCCACCCCCATGGCGTGGCGCATTTCTGCACCTGCTCCACTGGCCAGCATCAGGGGAACCACGCCAGCGATAAAGGCTAGAGAGGTCATCAAGATGGGGCGCAGCCGTAGCCGGGCGGCCTCCAGGACGGCCGTCAATGGGTCAGCTCCCGCCTCTTCCTGCGTGCGGGCAAACTCCACAATCAGAATGGCGTTTTTGGCGGCCAGCCCGACCAGTACTACAAAACCAATCTGCGTGAAGATGTTGTTGTCGCCACCGGATAGCCAGACACCACCTATGGCCGAGAGCAGGGCCATGGGGGCGATCAGCAAGACGGCAAAGGGCAGGGACCAGCTGTTGTATTGCGCGGCCAGAATCAGGAAGGCCAGCAGGACGGCCAGAGGGAATATGTACAGGGCGGAGTTGCCGGCCTGCTTTTCCTGATAGACCAGGTCTGTCCATTCGTAGACCATGCCTTCGGGCAAGGTTTCCCTAAGGATTTTTTCGATAGCGTCTGTGGCCTGTCCCGACGAGTAGCCAGGGGCTGGGCCGCCACTGATGTCGGCGGAAGGAAAGCCGTTGTAACGGATCACCCGGTCGGGGCCGGAGCCTTCGGTCAGGGTGATAAAGGCGTTCAAGGGAATCATGTCGCCTTTATTACTGCGTACTTTCAGCAGACCGATGTCCTGAGCCTGGGCGCGAAATGGCGCGTCAGCCTGTGCCATGACGCGGTAAGTGCGCCCGAAGCGGTTGAAGTCGTTGACATACAGCGATCCCAGGTTGATCTGCAAGGTCTCGAATACGTCTGTCATGGAGACGCCCAGGGTCTTGGCTTTGACCCGATTAATCTCCACATCCAGCTGGGGCGCATTCGTTTGGAAACTGGCCAGCATATTGGCCAGCTCCGGGGCCTGCATGGCTTTGGCCATGATTTGCCCTTGTGCCTGCACCAGAGCTTCGAAGCCCAAACCATCTCTGTCTTCAATTTGCAGTTTGAAGCCACCCATGGCGCCTAGTCCGGGGACAGGTGGCGGTGGGAAAATCCCCAAAAATCCGTCAGGGATCTGGCTGAACTTGCCCATCAGCTTGCCGGCGATGGCGTTGGCAGAAAGCGAGGGGTCCTGACGCTCGTCAAAAGGCTTGAGCATGGCAAACATCAGAGCGGAATTGGGAACATTGACCGGCCCGTTGACGGACAGGCCTGGAAACGCGACCACACTTTCCACGCCCGGCTCGGACAGGGCAATGTTCGACATCTGCTTGACCACCGTTTCGGTGCGGTCCAGTGAGGCTCCGCTAGGAAGCTGAGCGATGCCCACCAGAAAGTACTTGTCCTGAGCGGGCACAAAGCCGTTGGGTACTTGGTGAAAACCCAGCCAGGTCAGACCCACAAAGCCGACATACAACACCAGAACAATCGCACTGCCACGGACTGCACGGCGCACTGTCCCTACGTAAGAGCCGGCAGCGCGGTCAAAGAAGCGGTTAAAGAGGCGGAAGAATCCGCCAAACAGGGTATCGATCAGCCGTGTCAGCCAGTCTGGACGTGTCTTGCTGTGATGGGGTTTTAGCAGGATGGCGGCCAGCGCGGGCGACAGGGTCAAGGAGTTGATGGCCGACAAAATGGTGGAAATCACGATCGTCAGGGCGAACTGTCGATAAAACTCGCCTTGCAGTCCGGATAGAAACGCGGAGGGGATAAAGACCGCTGCCAAAACGGATGTGATGGCAATAATCGGGCCGGTTACTTCATCCATGGCTTTGAAGGCCGCTTGCTTGGGCGACTCGCCCAGCGCCATGTGCCGTTCCACGTTCTCTACCACCACAATGGCATCGTCAACCACGATGCCGATGGACAAGACCAGCCCGAACAGCGAAAGCGTGTTCAGGGAGAAACCAAATATATGCATCAAGGCGAAGGTGCCCACCAGGGACACTGGCACGGCGACCAGCGGGATGATGGAAGCACGCCAGGTTTGCAGAAACAGGACAACCACAATCACCACCAGCAAGACGGCTTCCAGCAAGGTGATGGCCACGGATTGCAAGGAGGCCCGAACGAACACTGTCGGGTCATAGGCGATGCGGTATTCAATGTCTTGCGGAAAACCGCCTTGCAGTTCCTGCATCTTGGCGCGTACCGCATTGGAGACATCAATGGCATTGGCACCTGGGCTTTGAATGATTTGCAGGGCAGGGGCGGATTCGCCATTAAGCAAACTGCGCAGTGTGTAGCCATCGGCCCCCAAAGAGACTCGGGCTACATCGCGCAGACGGGTCACTTGTCCGTCCTCGCCCGTCTTGACCACAATCTCACCAAACTGTTCTTCCGTGGACAGGCGCCCCACGGTATTGACGGTGACTTGAAAGGCCGAGTCCGTATTGGGCTGTTGCCCCACCGAACCGGCAGCGACCTGCACGTTCTGTTCGCGCAAGGCCGCCACGATGTCGCTGGCTGTCAGCCCACGTGTTGCCACGCTGGACGGGTCCAGCCAGATGCGCATGGAGTATTCACCGGCTCCCCAAACCAGCACATCACCCACCCCAGGAAGGCGGGCCAGTTCGTCTCGTACCTGCCGGATGGCAAAGTTGGACAGATACAGCGAGTCGTAGCGTTTTTCCGGGGAGACCAGATGAACCACCATCAGCACATCTGGCGAGGTTTTCTGGGTGACAACGCCGATGCGTTGAACCTCCTCGGGCAGACGAGGCAGGGCGCGAGAAACCCGGTTCTGCACTTGGATCTGTGCCATGTCGGCATCCGTTCCCTGCTTGAAGGCGATGGTCAAGACCATCTGGCCGTCGGTCGCCATTTGGGAGTTCATGTACAGCATGTTCTCCACGCCGTTGATAGCTTGTTCCAGCGGCGCGGCCACCGTGTCGGCAATGACTTCTGGATTGGCACCTGGATACTTGGCCGTTACCTGCACGGTAGGGGGCGTGACTGCCGGATATTCGCTTAGCGGCAGTTGCCAGAAGGCCATGGCACCGGCGATCAGCATCAGCAAGGACAGCACGATGGCAAAGATGGGCCGGGCGATGAAAAAGTGAGGGAACTTCATGGCTGGGCCTCCGCGGGGTGGACCGCAGCGCTTGCTGTTTCACTGCTCGCCTGCATGGGAACGAGGCGGGCAGTGATGCTCATGCCGGGGCGTACCAAGCCTTTGATGATGACTTTTTCACCGGCTTGCAGACCGCTTTTAATGACACGTAAACCATCGACCATCGGTCCAGGTTCGACCACGCGGTATTGGGCTTGATTGTTCTGGTCTACAACCAGTACATATCTTTTCCCTTGATCAGTGCCCAAGGCCTGATCGTCAATCAAGATAGCGGCCTGTTCTGCCCCTGTAGCCAGTCTGACGCGTGCAAACAAACCGGGGGCCAGCATGCCGTCGGGATTGGGAATGACTGCGCGCGCCCGTACGGTTCCGGTGCTGCGATCAATCTGGTTTCCCACAAAGTCCAGTGTCCCCTGATATGGGAAGCTCTGATCTGTTGCCAGTCCAACGGAAACGGGTAGCCCGGAGGTGTTGTCATCCTTTTCGGGGCGGGTCTGGCGGATGGCTTTCAGGTAGGTGGCTTCGTCTATGTCGAAGTACGCATACAAAGGGTCTGTGGAGACGATGGTGGTCAACAGGCTGGCCTGATCAGTGGCGCCGCCATTGACCAGATTGCCTGCCGTGACCAGGACCCGGTCTACCCGACCCGAGATGGGCGAGCGGATATGGGTGTAGGACAGGTCCAGCTGCGCGGCGGCGACCGCTGCTTTGGCAACCTGGACCTGAGCTTGCTGGGCGTTGCGTATGGCCAGTGCATCATCGTATTGCTTGCGGGAAACGGCGCCGGTCTCGACCAGTTTCTGTACCCGGTTCAGATCGTCTTGCGCTTGTTTGGCCAGAACCTCGGACTGACGTAATTGCGCTGTGGCTGTATCCAGAGCCACTTGAAAGGGGCGCGGGTCTATATGAAATAAAGCCTCCCCTTTACGTACCAGACTGCCTTCCGGGACGCTGACCGCTTCGACCGCGCCGCTTACGCGCGAACGTAGTTCTACCGATTGAGGGGCGGCAAGAAATCCGGTGAAATCCGTAGAGGGAAGAATGCTGCGCTCCAGAACTTGAGCAACAGGCACGCTGGGGCCTGCGGGCGTACTGGCGGCTTCTGGTGGCGGTTCTGCTGCCTTGTCTTTATGATCGGAACCATCGCGGGCAGCGTAGGCGGTTCCGATGGCGGCGATGGCGCTTGCCGCTAAAGCAAATTTGAATGTTCGACGCATGGCTGTATCCCTTTCTTGCAGCAGGGCTTCGGCCCTTCCGAAGCGTCTGTGCAAAGTTGTTAGCCAAGGCTAGGCATTACAACGATTGGAAGGTCAAGGTTTGTCTGCACACCTTGTTGAAGGTGTTGACTCTCCAATCGTTGGAAGCTTTAGCTTGTTCACAAGGCATTGAGAAATAAGCCTTTTGTGTCGTTAAACAACAACTTTGTGTGGAGTCGCCATGTCAAATACAAGAATGAGACAGCTAGATCCCTATTGGTCAACCAGAACCGGGCGGGAACTGAGAGCAATGCGTGGCCCGTGGGGCTATACGTGAAGGGGGCAGCAATGAGCAGCAAAACAATTCTTATCCGTCAGACCGGTCAGCAGATCGCCGCTCAGGAGGGGCAAAACATTTTGCAGGCCGCCTTGCAAAGCGGCCTGGCCTATCCGCATGGCTGTCGTCTGGGACGTTGTGGGGGCTGTAAAACCCGGCTGGTTGATGGGCAAATTGACCGGCTGGAGCACTCCCGCTTTGCCCTGACCGAGGAGCAGCAAGCCCGCGGTCTGATTCTGGCCTGCAGGGCGATCCCCTTAAGTGATGTGACCGTAGACTGGATTGGCACGGATGATGTACGGGGGCTGGCACCCTCGCGTAGCGTGACCGGCACGGTGTCCGAGTTGCGAGAACTGACGCACGATGTGCGCCTTGTGCGTATCCGTCTGGATGAGCCTGAGCCTATGATGTTTTTTGCCGGTCAGTACGCGGATATCAAATTCGGACAGGCGCCCGTGCGCAGTTACTCCATGGCCAACCGCCCTGGTGCACCCGAGCTGGAGTTTCACATACGCCGTGTTACCCGTGGGGTGACGTCTTCGTATGTGCACACCGTGCTTCAGCCGGGCGAGAAGCTCAGCCTGGACGTGCCTCGCGGCTCCTCCTATCTGCGCGAGGGGCATGGCGGCCCTATCTTGTGCATTGCGGGAGGCACGGGCCTGGCCCCTATCAAATCGATTGTTGAAACGGCGTTGGCCTGTGGCATGAATCAGCCCATTCATGTGTATTTTGGAGCGCGCGAACTGCGGGATTTATATGCTATTGATGACTTCCGGGCGCTGGAGCGCCAATACCCCAATCTGGCTTTTACTCCTGTCATCTCCGGGATACCGGCCACTCACTATCGCCGGGGGCTTGTCACCGATATCGTTGGCCACGATCAGCCTGATTTAAGCGGTTGGAAGGTTTATGTGGCGGGCTCGCCATCCATGGTGGATGCCACGATGGGCATGGTGCTCAAGCGCGGTTTGAAAGTGCAGGATTTGCATGTGGATGTATTTTTTACGCCATAGCGTTCTGGAGCCGGAGGCTTGGGCCACGCGGGCGCTTGACCTTCCTACCGTGGGAATCTTCACACTATGTGTTGTCAGTGCTGGCAACACAGGCCTGGGCAGGCAGAAAAGACTGATGGGGCTTTGGACAAGGCCTGCCACCTTTTGCCATCACTGACACCCGACTTTCGAGTCCTTTCATTGAGCAAGGGGAGCAAGATGAATATTGGTGAAGCCTCCAAGGTATCCAAAGTGTCGGCCAAAATGATTCGTTATTACGAGCAGATTGGCCTTATCCCGGAAACCGAGCGCACTGCTGCGGGTTACCGGACGTATAGCCGAAAAGATGTGGAGCGCTTGCGCTTTATAAGACGTGCTCGCGATCTGGGATTTTCCATGGTAGCCATTGGTGATTTGTTGAGCCTGTGGCACGACCCGTCGCGTCAGAGTGCAGATGTAAAGCGGGTCGCTCAACAGCATCTGACTGAGCTGAGCAGCCGCATTAAAAACATGCAGGACATGGCCTTGGCGCTGGAAGCATCCATTGGTTGTTGTCCGGGTGATGAACAGCCTGACTGCTCGATTTTAAGTACGCTGGCGCAGGCAGAGGATCGTGATCCACAGCCCGATTTGCGAGCTGCTACGGTCTTGCGCCGTCCTGTTCGCCGAGGCATTCAGAGCGATGTACGCCTATAATCGGGCGCGTTCACCCAGGGGGCAAGTTTCATGCGGGACTTGGCCAGGCGAGTTCCCTGGTTGAGCGTTGAGGCGGATTCAATCCTCTACAAACCCGAAATACATCACCTTGATTACCATGCCCTCTTTACCTCCAGGCTTGACGCTGCGCCCTTTGAAAGAAACCGAACTGAATCTGTTGTGGTCTATAGACCGTAGTGAACGGATTGACGGTTTGTACGAGCTGCGCGATGGCGTCTTGCACAAGCAAGCGGCTGATATTGATTTGCGGGGTTGGCCGGAAGGTGACCCGGAGAAATATCACCCGGAACATGAGGACGCTTTTCATCGAGGCTCCTGGTTCATGGGCGTATTCAAGGGTGATAGCCTGCTGGCCGCCGTCGGCCTGGACAGCCTTCCTTTGGGGCCACAGGGGGAGTGGCGTCAGTTGTTCTTTCTGCATGTCAGCCAGTCCTTGCGCGGGCAGGGGATGGGCGTATGGCTGCTGGATCAGGCCAAGAAGCAGGCTGTTAAGTGGGGCGCGAAGGCGGTCTATGCCTCGGCCACGCCTTCGGTGAATACGGTGGATTTTTATATGGCTCACGGCTTTGAAATCGCGCCAGAGCCAGATCCGCGTTTATTTGAGCTGGACCCGGAAGATATTCACCTGTTGTGCTTCGTGGTTTAAGAAATTGCTCAGTTGTACGCCACTTAGCTGACTGGTGAGTCTACCGCTGGTGAGCTCACCTGAAAATACCGATGGCAGCATCTGCTTGTCATCAAACAAGGGCCTTGTCACACCACTCAGCTGCAACAAGGCCCCGTCTTCAAATTCAGCTCTTCAGCTTAGAACTCCATCGTTGCTGACAACATGAAAGTCCGTGGTGCGCCCACACCCAGGCTGGTGAAGTGCGGCTTGGCCCAGTAAGCCTTGTTCGCTACGTTATTCACCGTCGCCCGCAAGGTCAGCGGACGGCCGGAGATCTTGGTGCGATAGCGTGCGCCCAGATCAAACACGGTATGGCCGGGGATGGACAGGGAGTTGTCCGCGCTCAGGTATTGCTTGGATGAGGTGGTGGCGTTGGCCATCACGGTCAGACCTTGCAAGTTGGGTACATCCCATTCCACGCCCAGCTTGGCTTGCCACTTGGGCAGGCCCGTGGCCTGGCGGCCCTCCTCAGCCGGGTTGGCGGCTTTGGTGATTTCCGGATCGGAGTAAGCCACGCCACCCATCAGGCGCACACCTTCCATGGGGGAGCCGAAAAAGCCCCATTCAATGCCCCGGTTGCGTTGCTCGCCACCAAAGGAGAACACGTTGGTAAATGGGTCGGTATAGCTGCTGGGGCGCTTGATTTCGTACAGGGCCAGGGTATGGGCAAAGTCACCCAGATCCAGCTTCAGGCCCACTTCCTTCTGCTTGGTTTTGAAGGGGGCAAAAACCTGACCTGCATTGGCGGCGGTGTTGGGAGCAATCGCGCCTTGGGACAAGCCTTCGATGTAGTTGGCGTAGACCGAGACTTGATCAGTGGCTTTCACCAGGAAAGCGACGGCGGGAGTGGTTGCGCTTTCCTTGTAGCGCTCGCCTGTACGCTGGCCGGTGGTGCCATTAAAGCTCTCGTTGATCACTTGCTGACGGCGTGCGCCCAGTGTCACTTGTACGCGGTCCTCGGCAAAGGACAGGGTGTCAGCAAAACCGATGCTCTTCAAGCGAGTCTTAGTGGTGCTGATCAGCGGGATATTGTTCGGCAAGGAAGGCTCTGGACCCCAGACGGGATCGTAGATATTGGTTTCCCATGCGGTGGGCAGAAGGTTGCGGAAGCCGCTCAGGTCGTAGTCTTCGTTGTACTGCGTGGCGTTGATCGCGAATTGATGGCTGACCGGGCCGGTTTGCAGCTTACCCATCAGACCCACTTCAGCGGTTTTGCGCCGCATCTCGTCGGCCACGCCGCTGAAGTTGATCCTGAAGTCGCCTGCGTTATTGATCACCTGACCAGCGCCCATATTGGATCTGAATTTGGTACGGCTGATACCGGCGGCGGCGTAAGCGGTGAATTGATCGTTCAGATCGAACTCGCCACGGATCATGGCGCCTTTATCGGTGGTGTCGTAAAAAGCCCAAGGCGGGTTCCACGACACATCGGGTTTGGGTGGTTTGGGCAGTTCTACGCCGGGATTCAAGGTCAGGCCGCGCGTCAGGCCGTAGGCGCGGTCTTTGCTGTGAAACAGGTCGGCAGACAAGCGGACACGCTCACCGCGCCAGTCCAGGCCCAAAGAGGTCTGGGTAATTTTCTTGTCCTGGTCTTTGACGGCAATTTCACCATCGCGGTAGGCTGTGTTCAGGCGTACACCAAACTGCTTGTCCTCGCCAAATCGACGGCCCAGATCCACGTGGCCACCAAAGTGCGAGTCGGACATATAGCTGCCTGTTACGCGAAACAGGGGATCGTCGCCGGCGCGTTTGGTGACCAGGTTGACGGCGCCGCCTGCCGAGCCTTTGGGCGGCATACCGTTAAGCAGGGCCGAGGGGCCTTTCAGGACCTCGACGCGCTCGTAGGCTTCGGGCGAGTTGCGGTAGTAGCCGCCCATCCCGGCCAGACCGTTGACGGTGACATCACCCACATCGGAGCGGAAGCCGCGGATGGAATAGCTTTCGTTGCTCTCGCCTGCGATGCCGCTCATGAACACGCTGGGGTCGGTTTTGGCGATCACTTCGCTGATGTCACGCGCCTGTTGATCGGCTATGTATTGCTCGGTGTAGCTGATGGTGTTGAAGGGCGTTTCCATGAAGTCTTTGGTGCCCAGCAAACCGACACGTCCGCCGGTGGCGACTTGTCCGCCTGCATAGCTTTCTACAGTCTTGTCACGCTGACCTTTGACGGTAACGGACGGCAGGGTGACGACTTCATCGGCCTGGGCAGCCGTACTGTTTTGTGCCTGCGCAGGTGAGGCCATCAAAGCCAGGGCGCTGGCTCCCAAACCCAGTATTAATGCCATTTGCACGGCGCTGAAAGTGCAGTCCAGGGCAAAGCCGGAGCGGCTGGAACTGCCGATTTTACGTATCGAGGGCGCAAACGTCCCATTGTGGCGTGGTGTGTACATGCCAGTTTCCTTTATGTAGCGGGGTGTGTTTCTTTGCTTTTATTAAGGCAAATAGAAATTGGATTGAGTCGCGTTACTGTCTATTTGCCCGTGTAAAAACCGTTAGATCATGGTTGTTGGTAGGCTTTGATCACGTCATCAATAATCAATTTCAGCGAGGTGACACTGGCGGCAGTTACGTACCAAGCTTCGGCATTGGCAAATACCACACGGCCGTTTTGCCAGGCTTTGGTTTCACGCAGCAGCGGGTTGCTCAGGCTGTCGGCGTTCAGGGCAGGGCGACGTTCCATTACGGCGGTACGGTCGATGATGTAAATGATGTCCGGATTGGCTTGCTGGATGAACTCGCTGGAAACAGGCTGTCCGTGCAGGCCGGTTTCTACTGTCGGGCTGGCAGGCTGTACGCCCAGCGCATTGAATACAAAACCGTAGCGGGACTGCACCCCGAAGGAGCTGAACGAGCCGTTGTTATGCAGAACAATCAGGGCTTTTTCAGGACGATCCTGGGTGATTTGTTTGGCCTGGGCGACTTTGGCATCCAGTTCGGCCACTTTTTGTTGGGCCAGCTCTTCTTTCTTGAAAATCGAGCCCAGAGTCAGCAGGTGATTCTTGATGACTTCAATGTGGTTGACCTGGCTATCGCGGTAATCCACGTCAAAGTGAATGGTGGGGGCGATCTGGCTCAGTTCCTTGTAGTGATTGGCTTGCAAGGAGGTGATCAGAATCAGGTCCGGTTTGGCGGCGTACACCTGTTCCACATTCGGTTGCACAATTGCGCCGGTGTCCTGGATTTCAGGGGCATTTTTATACTTGTCCAGGAATGCCGGGATGAAGTCTTTGGGCATGCCCACCACCGGGACACCCAAGGCATCCAGAAAATCCACTTCGTTCATGTCCAGCGCCACGACGCGTTGTGGCAGTTTTTCGATGCGTGTCGAGCCCAGCTTGTGTTCGACCACAATCGGTTCATAGCGGGCACTGGCCTGCGGGCTGACGGCGGCTTGCGGTGCCGGGGTTTCCGCCGCTGCCTGGGTCTTTTTCTCGCAGCCTTGCAAGGCAAAGCTGGCGGCCACAAACAGGGCTATCAGCCCGTATCTGTGTTTGGCGATCATGCTAGTTCTCCTGATGGGGTGAAGTAATTGCACAGGCGGCCACGCTCGCTGTGCGTAATCTCGAAATCCAGACCATAAAGTTCGGTCAGCCGTGCTTGCGTGATGACCTCTGACACCGGTCCTGCGCAGTACAACGCACCGTTTTTCATGGCCACAATATGATCGGAATAGTTGGCGGCAAAGTTGATGTCATGTACCACCAGAATCACGGTACGGCCGTACTCGTCACAGAGCCGACGCAAGGCGCGCATGATCTGAACGGCGTGCTTGATGTCCAGATTGTTCAGCGGCTCATCCAGCAGCAAATAATCGGTTTGCTGGGCAATGGTCATGGCCAGAAAAGCCATCTGTCGCTGACCGCCGCTCAACTCGTCCAGATAGGACTGGCGCAAGGGTTCCAGCGACAGAAACTGAATAGCGTCGGAGATGGCTTGTTGATCTTCATCCGTCAGCACGCCCCGGCTATAGGGGAAGCGGCCAAAGGCGACCAGTTCTTCCACGGTCAGGCGCAAATTGAAATCAGGAGATTGGCGCAAGGTGGCTACCCGGCGCGCATAGTCGGCAATACGTATATCCGCAATGTTGCGGCCGTCCAGCTGGATCCGGCCTTCGTCGGTCTCCAGCAAGCGGGCGATACTCATCAGCAAGGTGGTTTTGCCGGCACCATTGGGGCCGATCAGGGAGCTGAGCTGTCCGGCGGGGAACTGTGTGCTGACCTTGGAAAGCACGGTCTTCTTCTTGTAGTGTTTGGAGAGCTGATTGATCGTAATCATGCAGTGCCTCGGGTACGAACCATCAGTCCCAGAAAGTACGCGCCACACACCAGGTTGACGAGTATCCCGACGGTCGTGCGGTAATTGAAAATGTGTTCCACCGCTATCTGTGCCAGCAAAAACATGACGATGGCGATGGCGCAGCCTAGCGGCAGCGTGATTCGGTGTCGGAAGCTGCGGGCCAACGTATAGCTGGTGTTAGCCACGAAAATCCCCATGAAGGCAGTGGGCCCGAGCAGGCTGGTGGAAATGGCGACCAGGGCAGCAATCAGGGCCAGCTGGATGCGCACGGTACGGCGATAGTCGACACCCAAAGAAATGGCTTGTTCGCGGCCTAAAGACAGTACGTCCAGCGTGGGCAAGCTGCGCAGGCTGCCCAGGCAAATGCCACCCACCAGAAGGGCGGAAATCAGCAGTTGTAGGGGCTCGGCTCGGTTAAAGGACGCCTGGCTAAAACCCAGCAAAATGGAGAACTCGCCGGGGCTGATCTTTAGCTGCACAAACTGGGTGAAGGTGCTGATGATCATGGTCAGTACCAGCCCCATCAGCAGTAGGAAATACACATTGTTCTTGCCCTGGCGAAACAGCCAGTGATGGATTGCCAGCGAGTAGGCCAGCATCAGCACAATGGACAGCACCACATTGCCATTGGCGCCCAGCATCACCAGGCTTTGTGTGCCCAGCAGCAAAATCAGCAGGGACTGGAATAGCAGGTAAACCGCTTCGTATCCCATGATGGCGGGCGTCAGAATCCGGTTGCCGGTCATGGTCTGGAAAATAATCGAGGACCAGGCAATGCAGATGCCGCCAATGACCATGGCTGCCAAACGGTTCAGGCGTTTGGGGATGATGTAGTCGAAGTCCAGGCCGGAGCGATAGAACACAAAGCTCAGTGCCAGCACCAGCAATAGTATCCAGACCAGATGTTGCCGTTTCATCGGTTCCTCCAGAAGATCACGAACAGAAACAGCACGCCACCCACGCCACCGGCGGTCAGGCCGATGGGGACTTCAAACGGGTAGATAATGAGGCGGCCCAGAATGTCGCAAGCCAGCAGCAGGCAGGCACCGCCCAGCGCCACAATGGGCAAGGTACGGCCCAGGTTGTCGCCATAGCGCAGCGCCACCAGATTGGGGATGACCAGGCCGATAAAGGGAATGGCCCCTACGGTAATAACAGTGGCCGAGACGGTAACCGCAACCAGTATCAAACCCAGGGCCACGGTGGCGGAATAGTTCAGGCCCAGGCTGGTGGCCATGCCTTCGCCCATGCCCAGCACTGTGAAGCGATGCGCATACAGATAGGTGAGCAACACAATGGGCAGGATCAGATAAATGATTTCGTAGTTGCCCTGCACGATCTTGGAAAAGTCGCCCAGCATCCAGCCCTGCATGCTTTGCAAAATCTGATGGTGGTAGGCATAGAACTCGGCAATGGCGCTAAGCACACCCCCATACATCAAGCCAATCACCGGTACCAGCACGGTGTTCTTGAAGCGGATGCGGCGTACCACAGCGATGAAGATCAGGCTGGAGGCAAAGCAGAACAAGAGGGCAAACAGCAGCTTGCCCAATGTGCCGCTGGTGGGGGCCAGAGTCAGGGCGATCAGAATGCCCAGCTTGGCGGCATCCAGCCCGCCCGAGGTGGCCGGTTCCACAAATTTATTGCGCACAATGTGCTGCAAGATCACCCCGCAGACAGACAGGCCTATGCCACTCAGGACCAGCGCCGCCAGACGGGGCAGGCGGCTGGCGCTCAGTGTCAGCCAGGCATCGCCTGAAAAACTCCATAATTGTGCCCAGCTGATTTGCCGTGCGCCTATCAACAAGGACAGGCTGCACAGCATCAGAAACACCAGCACAAAAGATCTAGCTCGCATCACACACCGTTATTCTGGGCTGTGGTGGCAATACGCCATCCTTTGGCGGCATGACGCTGGTTCAGAAAGTGGGCGTAACGGCCTTGGGTTTCGCGCAGTTGGGCTGGTGGGCCTTGCTCGATAATCTGGCCGTTTTCCAGCACCACGATCTGATCGGCCATAGCGACGGTAGAGAGCTGATGAGCAATCACGATCAGGGTACGCTTGCCACGCAGACGGGCCAAAGCCTGGGCAATGGCTGCCTGGTTTTCGGCATCCAGTGCGGCGGTGGCTTCGTCCACCAGCAAAATGGGGGCGTTCTTGATCAGAGCGCGCGCAATGGCGATGCGTTGACGCTCGCCCCCGGACAGGCGGGCCCCGCCTTCGCCCACCGTTGTGTTCAGACCTTCTGGCAAGCGCGCGATGATTTCGCTGACACCGGCTTGTTCTACCGCTTCCATCAACTCGGCCTGGCTGGCATCCGGTTTGCCCAGGCGTATGTTCTCGGCAATGCTGCCTGCAAACAGATAGTCGTCCTGGAAAATCTGGCTGATTTGTGTGGCCAGTACAGGGCTGCCGATCTGGCGTACATCCACGCCTCCAATGGAGACACTGCCCTGGCTGACATCAAAGAAGCGGGCAATCAGACGAGCCAGTGTGGTTTTGCCTGAGCCGGATTCCCCGATCAAGGCCACCATGCTGCCAGGTGCAATGTTCAGGCTGACGCCATTCAGTACATCGGGCTTGTCGGCGGCATAGCGGAAATGCACATTGTTCAGCACAATCGAGCCGTCGCTTGGAGTTTGGGGCGAAGCGGGTTCGGGCAGGGGCTGAACGGCAAACAGTTCTTGAATCGCATCAAGTTGGCCGCGTGCACCGCGCAGCACTTCACCGTAGCTGGCCACTTCCAGCAAGGAGTCGATATAGCGTGCGCTCAGCAGCAAGGACACGATGACGGCGATGACTTCTGCACTGCTCAGGCCCAGACCCGTATGGCTGTTTAGCCAAAGCGTGGCGGCAATCAGCAAGGCCGCAAAGGCTGCTTGTACGGCCCAGGCATTGAGTACCGCCGAGGCCGTGGATTGCCAGATCAGTTTCTTGCCCGCCTGGTGCTGGCGCTCAATCGCTTCTTCCAGCAGACGGGTGCCACCGCCTTCGCCATTGAAGGCACGCAGCACGGATTGGGCTTGGGCAAACTCCACCACGCGCTGGCTGGCATGGGCGAAGTGGGCCTGGAAGGCATCATCAGCCTTGCGTCCCAAATGGGCGGTCAGTGCCAGAACACCCGCCAGCAAAGGCAACGCGATCAGGGCAATCAAACCCAGCGGCCAATGCAGAATGAACAGCGCCACGACCAGCACAAGCGGCGTCACAACTCCGGCGATCAGCGGGGTGAAGACGTGTGCAGGCAATTGGGCCACCGACATCATGCCCTGGGTGACGATGTGCCCCAGCCGCGCGGTGTTTTGAGCGGAGAACCAGCCTACGGGCAGTTGGGCGATATGTTCGCCCAGACGATGCCGGCCACCTTGCAGGATGGCGGCCCCAACATTTACACCCGCTTGCTCCACATGGCGGCGCCAAGCCCAGCAGACAGCCACGCCTAGCAGCAGGACCAGCAACCAGCCGCCTGCTTGTTTGGGTTCGCCATTGAGCAGATGAGTGAAAACGGGGACCAAGGTAGTCATGGTCAGGCCGCACAGCAGGCCGTATAAAACAGCCATCCAGCCATAGCGGCGGAAAATGGGGGCATCCGTACCCAGCAACTGAATCAGGGTCTTTAGCATGATGTGTCCTTGGAACGGTTGTCGTAGCCACCCAGGGTCCAGAGCCGTGCGTAACGGCCTTGTTCAGCCAGCAGGCTGGTGTGACTGCCTTGCTCCACAATCGCGCCGTCTTCCAGCACCAGAATGCGATCCGCGTGCATGATGGTGTCCAGGCGGTGAGCCATGACCAGCAAGGTGCGACCTTGGGCAAAGCGTGACAGAGCATCTTGAATAGCCACTTCATTGCTGGCATCGGCAGCGGCGGTGGCTTCGTCCAGCACCAGAATGGGTGGGTCCAGCAGGACAGCGCGCGCAATGCTGACGCGCTGACGCTCGCCGCCCGAGAGTTGGGCGTCTTCACCCACGACAGAGTCGTAGCCACGAGGCAGGGTCAAGATACGGTCGTGAATATTGGCGGCGCGAGCGGCATCTTCAATCTCTTGCTGACTGGCCGAGGGGCGGCCCAGCGCAATGTTCTCGCGCACGCTGGCATTGATCAGGCGCACCTCTTGCAGCACAAAGCCAATGCGGCGGTAAAGTTCGGTGGATTCAATCAGGCGTAGATCGGCTCCGCCCAGGGTAATGCGGCCCTCGCTGGGGTCAAAAAAGCGTAGCAGCAGGCGGGCGATGGTGGATTTTCCAGAACCGGAAGAGCCCACAATCGCGGTGACTGTGCCCGGTTCCAGGGTGAAGCTGATATTGCTGAGTGCCTGATGGCCTTCGCCGTAGGCATAGCTGACGTTTTCGACTCGCACTTCCTGACTTGCCGGGACTTGTTGCTGATCAGTGCTCAGCGGTTCCAGTACGGGGGTTTGCATCAAAGCTTGTACGCGCTGTGCCGCACCCGTTGCGCCACCCAGATCGTGCAGCAGGGTATGCAGCAAGAGCAGGGGGGCGCAAATGCCGGGAGCCACCAGGGCGAAGGGCAGAATGTCTACCGGGGCAATCCAGTTCAAATAGCTGAAGAGGGCACCGAAGATCAGCACGACACCTAGAACCGTGACCGGAGCGATCATGGCATGGGCGTGAGCCATGCGGGCCACCAAAGGGCGGGCAAAGTTCAGAAAGGCGTCGGCAAAGCCATCCACGGCCTTGCTATAGCCGCCATGTGCCTGCCCATTGGAACCAAAGGCCTTGACCACGGGAATGCCGCTGACAAATTCCACGGTGGCACTATTCAAGCGGCCCAGCTTTTCGACAAAGCCCTGCATGTTCGCGCTGCTGGCCTTCATGGCGTGGCGCAAGAACAGGAAGAAACCGGGGAAGGGCAGTAGAGCCACGATGGCCATACGCCAGTCCATGACGAACAGGTACAGCACCGAGATCGCAATAGCACCGACGGCGCGGCCGACCGAGGTGTAAAAGTGTGCGGTCAGGCTGTGCAGGGTGGCGATGTCATCCTGCATGGCTTGTTTCACTTCGCCTGAAGCCTGGCCGGTAAACCAGCCCAGTGGCACTTTGGCCAGTCGTTGGGCAGCGCTCAGACGCAGACCGCGTGTCAGCTGATTGTCGGCCAGGTGGGCCAGCAGCTCGCCTGCCGAGATCAGGGCCAGGCCTGCAAACATGCTGATGATGCTCAATAGCACCGTCCAGCCTATATCGCCTTGCAGCTCGCCAGACAGGGTATTGCCCAAAGTCAGCTTGGCGATGTGGGCGATTCCGGCCAAAGGCACCAGGGTCAGCATTGAACCCAAGGCCGCCAGAACGGCGGCGACAATCAGACGTGAGCGTATAGAGCTGAGGATCTGGCTGATGGGGCCAGGCTCTCTACGCACGTCCGTAGCAGTTTCACGAGTGGTCATGAGCGGTGGTAAGTATCTAAAAAGCCGGAGAATTCGGCTCTTCAATATAAGGTATTGAGAATCATTATCGATAATGTAATCTAAATTTTGAATTAGTGGAACCTATTAAACTAAATAGGAAAGGCGGCAGAATATTTTTGTGTTCTGTTTGTCACAATGCACAAAAAAACAGGCCCACCAAGTCGAGCTTGGGGGCCTGCTGGTTTGCATGACGGACGGTTTATTGAAGGGGCGGACCGCGCTGCAAGCAAGGGAATGGCTTGCAGCCCGTGAGTGCCTTCAAGAAAAAGGGGGCTAGTCGTGTTTGCCGCCGCAGCACACACTCCACCATTTGCGGCGCGAGGTGTGGCCGATGCCAGGGTTGAAGGTGTTGGTCGGGTCCAGTTCGCGGTAGAAGCCGGCCAGGGCAGGTTTGGCGATGTAGAGGTGGCCGACATTGTGCTCGGCCGGGTATTCGGCACGGCGTTCATCCAGCAACTTCCACATGCGGTGTTCCATATCCAGAGGAACCACGCCTTTTTTTACGATGTAGTCCTGGTGGAATACGTGGCACAGGAAGTGGCCGTAATAGAGCTTGTGGACGATGTCTTTTTCCATATCGTCCGGCAGTTGCTCCACCCATTCCTTGTCATTACGGCGCAAGGCAATGTCCAGCGCCACAATATCTTCCACGCTGTCGGGGTGCGCCTCGCGGTAGCGGATGGCGGCACCGGCAATGGCAAAGCGGTGCAGAAAGGCTTTGCGACCTTCTTCGGCATCGCACTCGAAATAGGCACCTTGCTGGCTGCCTTCAAATTGCTGGCTCAGAAAATCGCGCGTGGCCTGCGCGGTGTCGTTGGAGACGCGCAGCAACAGGTGATGCTCGAAGCGGTCGCGCCATTCACGCATGCGCGGCGGCAGGTGGCTGGGCAGGCGGTTCATGATGGCCTGGATCACGCGATCAGTGACGCCGCGCCAGCCAAAGCGCTCAAAAAAGCCATCCACACGGCTTTTCATGGCAAAGGCGGATGGCACTTTGGCGGTACCAAAACGGTCGATCAGCAAGAAGGTGTCTTTGCCGTATTGCTCGCCAATATCGTAGGCGGTGCGATGGATGTACTCGCCCGCAATGGGCAGGCGGGGCAGTTCCGTCAGCAGATGGCGGCGCACAGCCGTGAGCTCGTCCGGGTCATTGGTGCCAATGTAGAAAACAGTACTGGCTTCTTTGGGAAAGGTATCCAGACGCACGGCAAAAATGCACAGCTTGCCGGCCGAGCCGGAGGCTTCGTACAGGCGTGAAGGGTCGGCATTGAAACGGGCCGGGGTCTGGGCATCCACATCGCGCACATCGTCGGCGTAGCGTGGGTCGCTGGCCTTGCGTTCCGGATCGTTGATGATATCCGCAACACTGTATTTGCCTTGCTCCAGGCGGCCCAGAATTTCTTCCGGGGTATCTCCCAGATTGATGCCCAGGTGATTGACCAGTTGCAGGGTGCCATCGTCCAGCACTTGCGCGTACAGCGTCAATTCCGTGTAGGCCGGGCCGCGTCGTACCAGCGCACCGCCTGAGTTATTGCAAACACCGCCCAGCACAGAGGCGCCGATACATGAGGAGCCAATCACCGAGTGGGGCTCACGCTCCAGCGGGGCCAGGGTCTGTTCCAGACGGTCCAGCGTGGCACCGGGCAGGCAGACAACTTGCTGGCCATCGTTGATGACTTGTATGCCTTGCAGACGCATGGTGTTCATCAGCACGATGTCGCGGTCGTAGTCGTCCCCGTCGGGGGTGGAGCCGCCCGTCAGGCCGGTGTTGGCCGCCTGCATGATCACGATGCAATCGGCAGCGACAGCGGCTTGCAGGCTGCGCCATTGTTCCAGCAGCGTTCCGGGCCGCACAACGGCCAATACCTTGCCTTCACCCGTGCGATGGCCCTTGCGGTAACGACGCGTACTGCGGTCGTCCGTCAGGACGTGAGGGTTGCCGACAATAGAGCGCAGTTGCTGCAACAAATCCGCAGCGCTGGTGGAAACTGACATGGTCAAGACTCCTGTACAAGCAGGTCAGAGGTGATCTGGGAAATGCTGCTGACACTGGTCAGTGTCATGGCGACCCGAATTTCTTTTTCAATCAGGCCCAGCAGGTGGTCCACGCCGGATTGCCCGGCGGCGGCCAAGGCATAGATGTAGGCGCGGCCCAGCATGGCAGCGTCGGCACCCAGCGCAATCATGCGCACCACGTCCAGGCCACTGCGGATACCCGAATCTGCCAGAATCTTGATCTGGCCTTTGACGGCATCGGCAATGGCAGGCAGCGCGCGTGCCGAGGACAAGACGCCGTCAAGCTGACGGCCGCCGTGATTCGAGACGATGATGCCATCGGCACCAAAGCGCACGGCATCGCGGGCGTCATCGGGGTCCAGAATGCCTTTGATCAGCATGGGGCCTTTCCAGAATTCGCGTATCCACTCCAGATCCTTCCAGGAAATCGAGGGGTCAAAGTTCGCGCCCAGATAACCCATATAGTCTTCCAGACCCGTAGGCTTGCCCAGGTAGCGCGAGATATTGCCCAGATCGTGCGGGCGACCCAGCAGACCAACATCCCAGGCCCAGCGCGGGTGCATGACAGCCTGTGCATAGCGACGCAGGGCGGCGTTCGGGCCGCTCATGCCCGAATGCGCATCGCGGTAACGAGCGCCGGGTACGGGCATGTCCACGGTAAAGACCAGGGTGCTGCAGCCAGCAGCTTGCGCGCGTTCCAGTGCATTGCGCATGAAGCCACGGTCCTTCAACACATACAGCTGAAACCACATGGGCCGCTTCAGGCGCGGGGCAACTTCCTCGATCGGGCAGACTGACACGCTCGACATGGTGAAGGGAATGCCATGTGCATCGGCTGCCTGGGCAGCCTGGACTTCCCCTCGACGCGCGTACATGCCTGTCAGACCTACCGGGGACAGGGCCACCGGAATGGACAGTTTTTCACCAAACAGCTCAATGCTGGTATCGAGCTGGCTCATGTCCTTCAGGACACGCTGGCGCAGGGCGACATTGGCCAGATCGTCCACATTGCGGCGCAGCGTGTGCTCGGCGTAGGCACCGCCGTCAATGTAGTGGAACAGGAAAGGAGGCAGTCGTTTTTGGGCGGCACGCCGGTAGTCGGTCGAGGAGGAAATAATCATGGCAGAGTCGGGTCGGATAAGACGGAAGGAGGGGTTTGCAGGCGCGCGGCACGTTCGCGGCGTGCAAGGTCTTCGTCAGCCTGAAGAAGGGTGTTGCGTACGTAGCCCAGGTGTTCGTTCACAACGTGGCGTGCTTGAGCGGGATCGCCATCGACAATGGCTTTGACCAGGGCTTCGTGTTGCGCCGTCAGATTGACAATGGTCTCGGGGGAGTCATGCACGAACATGATGATGTCCCGGTTTTGCGTCACGCTGCTGAGCACCAGATCAAACAGGCCCCGCATGACCTGAACCAGCACCAGATTGTGCGAGGCTTCGGCCACGGCCAGGTGAAACTGGGCATCGGCGCGGGCGGACTGCACGGTATCGCCGCTTTGCTGGTAGCGAATCATTTGCTCGAAGCATTGCAGGATCTTGTCCTTGTCTTCGGGCGAGGCACGCAGGGCGGCGTGCCAGGTGGTACTGCTCTCCAGAGCAATGCGCGCTTCCAGCACGTCGTAACGGTACTGGGGATCAGACAGCATCAGGGCGGCCAGCGGGTCTACCGAGCGCTGGGTCCATTGGGGCGTTTGGGAGGCCAGGTAAGTGCCTGAACCTACCTGACTGCGCAAAATGCCCTGGCTGTTCAGTTGCTGAATAGCCTCGCGCAGCGATGCACGCGACACATTCAATTGGGCTGCCAACGTACGCTCGGCAGGCAGTCTTTGCCCGGCCTTGAAATCGCTGGATTGAATCAGCGCCAGCAATTGTTGGGCAACGTGATCAGAGAGGCGCATAGTTCTTGAGATACCGGAAAAATAAATCTGCAAGGCACGCGTATACGCGCCTTGCAGATGAAGGATGAGGGCGGGCCCTTAGGGAATCATCCAAGGTAACACATAGGCTTGCAGGGTAGTCAGCAGGCCAATCAGAACCGCAAAGATCAAGCTGTGTTTCACGGTAAAGCGGAACAGATCGGATTCTTTGCCGGCCAGACCCACTGCCGCGCAGGCAATGGCGATCGACTGGGGCGAGATCATCTTGCCGGTCACACCACCTGTGGTGTTGGCGGCCACCATCAGCACTTCAGGCAGACCCAGCTGCTGTGCCGTGGTTGCCTGCAAGGCACCAAACAAGGCGTTGGCAGAGGTGTCGGAACCAGTCAGGAACACACCGATCCAGCCCAGGAAGGGCGAGAAGAAGGTGAAGGCTTTGCCGGTGTGAGCCAGGGCCAGCGCCAAAGTTGCGGACAGGCCGGAGTAGTTGGCGATAAAGGCAAAGGCCAGCACCATGCCAATCGAGTAGATCGGTACAGCCAGTTCCTTGAAGGTTTCGCCCAAGGTTTCCACCGCTTTTGCGGGTTTCATGCGCAAAAAGAGGATAGTCAGCAAGGCGGCAATCAGAATGGCGGTGCCGGTGGCAGAGAGCCAGTTAAAGGAGTAGACCGCGCCATACGGAGTGGCCGAGGCCACGACGGGTGGAGCCTTGTCGACCAGATTGTGCAGGAAGGGCACAGGAATATTCACGATGGTCGACGCCAGCGGGCCATTGGCAGCAAACAAGGCTTTGAAAGGCTGCACACTCCAGATCGTGACCATGGCGGTCAGGATGATGAAGGGCGACCATGCTTTGATGATGCGGCCAGTGCTCAGCACGGTAGGGGCTTGATTGGCCAGATTGTCCTGGGCAGGCGAGCCTTCTTGTGTTTCAAAACGGAAGATACGTTTGGGTTGCCACACTTTCAGGAACAGGGTCAGCACAACCAGGGAAACCAGAGCCGAGGTAATGTCCGGCAGCTCGGGGCCAATGTAGTTGGCGGTCAGGAACTGCACCAGCGCGAAGGAGCCGCCACCGACCAGCACGGCAGGCCAGGTTTCCTTGATACCGCGCCAGCCGTCCATGATGGCCATCAGCCAGAACAGCACGAGCACCGTCATGAAAGGCAGTTGGCGACCAGCCATCTGGCCGATTTCAAAGGGATCAATACCCGATACCTGACCGGCCACGATGATAGGAATACCCATGGCACCGAACGCCACCGGGGCGGTATTGGCAATCAGACACAGACCGGCCGCGTACAAGGGGCGGAAACCCAGGCCAGCCAGCAAGGCGGCAGTAATGGCAACGGGCGCACCAAAACCGGCTGCCCCTTCCAGGAAGGCGCCAAAGCAAAAGCCCACCAGGATCAGTTGCAGGCGCTGGTCAGGCGTGACGGACAGGATGGAGGCGCGAATGATGTCGAACTGACCGGTCTTGACCGAAATCTTGTACAGAAAAACGGCGGCCACAATGATCCAGGCGATCGGCCACAGCCCATAGAAAAAGCCATACACCACCGAGGCCAGCGCAGTGGAAACCGGCATGCGATAGAAAAACAGGGCAACGCCCAGGGCCAGCAAGACGGTAATCGTCCCTGCCATATACCCCTTCATGCGCAACTTGGTCAGGGCCAGGAAAAAAAAGATGATCGGAATAAGGGCGATCAGTGCCGACAGCCAGATATTGCCGGTGGGATCGTATTGCTGCAGCCACGCTTGTTGCATGTTGTTCTATCTCCGCAGGAGCAAATGGGAGGCGCTTGTATCGCAAGCGAGCCTGAAGGTCGTTAAATTGGTCTGACCATTTCTTGAGATCGTCAAGAACAGAGCGCATTGTATAGAAAGGATTATTTTATTGAATCTAAGTGTTTACCCTAACGATTCAAGAATAAACAATTTTTTATCCAATTAATTGGTCATACCAATTTTGGTCAAAAACCAGAAATAAGAGGTGGAACGGGCAGGGGCTGTCACACGGTTTTCAGGCGTGAAAGTCTCTGTTCCTGACTATTTTTGCCAAGATGGGGCGGGAGGAATCGGGTTACGCTGTTGCTCGTTCAGGTCGATGTCTTGCGACTTCATCAGCGGGAACACTCGCTCTGCAAAAAATGATATTGAGAATCATTATCGTGGATGTAAACTAGGCTTCTAATTAGTAGAGTTTCATAAATTAAATAAGAGGCAGTGGCAGGTACTAGCACGCTGCTGCCATCAAAAGGGTCAACATAGATATGCCAACCCCTCAGGCGCCCGCGCCACGCGGACGTCCTCCCACCATCACCCGAGCACGGATTGCCGACGCTGGCATTCAGATTGGCCTGCCCAACATCACCTTTGTGGGGGTAGCGGCCGCTTTGGGTGTCAGCCAGATGGCGCTGTACAAGCATGTGGGCAATCTGGAAGGGCTTAAACAACTGGTGGCCGAAGAAATTTTCAGCCGCTGGCAAGTGCCTCGGGCCACGATTCCGGTTCAAGACAGCCTGGAGGACTATCTGCAGCTGTTCAGTGCGGCGACACAGGCTTTTGTGAAAGCCAATCCTGGTATCACGCCCTATGTGATACGCAGGCTGGTGGCGACTCCTTCCATGCTGGACAAGATCCGGGAGCATCAAGAGCACATTGCCCAGGCTTATGGCGTGTCCTTCGAGCGCTCGCGTTACTTGATGGGAACGGTGGCCTTTCATTGCCTGGCGGTTGCCGATACGGTCTATGCCGTGGCTGGCCGGGAGCCACGTGCAGCCGTGGAACGGGTCGTGGAGGAGGTCGAGATGGAGGGCATATTGCAATTGGGTATGACAGCCCTGATTCAAGGAGCTTTAGCAATGAGTGAGCAAGACATTTCTCCTGACTTTTCCACCCAATTTCTGGATACATCCGCTTTGCCGATAGCAAGGGTGCGCGATTTCCCCTTGACCCTGGAGCTGGCCACGCAATGGCTGGACGATATGGAAACTTTGATCAAGGCCGAAAAAGAGTTCGTTCTGGTCTACGAAAGCCTGCCCGATCCTTCCACTCCCGGCGACCCGGAAGGGCGCAAGAAAGCGGTGTTGTGGTTAAAGGCACATCGTGAAGGCTTCGGTCGTTATTGCCGCGGGATTGTGATGATGTGCGATGACCCTGCCAATCTGCCTGCCCTGCAGGAGATGGTGGGGCCTTTGGAAAAGGTTTATCGGGTACCTGGGGGTGTGGCCTCCAGCCCCGACGAGCTGCGCGCTTTCATCCAGCAGTGGGTGACGGCAAGTTAGGACATAACTGACAGTAGTCCATCGCCTGATAGCGCTTTGCTTCAGGTTTCAAAGCCGCTGCGTCTCCGGGTTGAGAGGCAGCGGCTTTGTTATGGACAATCTTTTGCTGAACTGTACGTGTTTTCCCGTCTAGTATCGGTTTTCCTTTGGCATGACAATAAAAACATTGTCATAACAATAAGCAGTGGTCACAGGAGCAAGTACGTGAAAGATCCACATTGTCATTCCAGTAGCATCCTGGTGGAGCGCCCGGCTAAGGTCGCTTTTGAAATCATGTCCGATGGCATCTTGCAAGGTCAGTGGGCCTGGGGCAGTGCGAATCGCAGCGAAGTGGAACCGGGCCTGTTCAGGGGGACCTCGGTCTTTAGCGGCCAGGAAACCTATGTGCGCCTGAATGTGGACGCAGACCGCTTTCAGGTGGATTACGAGGTGGGCGCCAGCAAGGAGGCGATGCAGTTTCGTAATATGTCGCGCGTTATTCCAGGCGAGGTGCTCAAGCTGGGCGCAGACAAATGTGTAGTGAGCTTGCTGACCTGGCGTTTGGCTACACAAAGCGATGCGGTATGGGAGCAGATTTCCTGTGTCCATGAGGCCGAGATGTTTCTGATCAAGGGCCTGCTGGAACGCGAATAAGAAGACGGCTTACTGGCAGGGGAACCAACGATTTTCTGTTGATACCGCAGGTGGAACACAACACGTAGGGAGAGCCAGCAGCAGAGCGTCATCAACAGGGATGAGATAAAAAAGTGAGTACAAAACCACTGTATGAGCAGCTTGCTGACAAGCTGACCCGCTATATCCAGGACGGTCGCTTGAAGCCCGGCGACCGCTTGCCTACAGAGGCCGAGCTAGGGGGGATGTTCGGCGTCAGCCGCATCACCGTGCGTCAGGGCCTGGCGATCTTGACGCGCAATGGCTTGATCGAGCGTTTTCCCAGCCGAGGCTCCTTTGTGCTGGAACGCAAGAACACAGGCTCCTGGGAGCTGAGTTCCATCAATGACCTGGTGCAGTTGGGCAAAGACACCACCACTCAGATTGCCAGTTGGGGGCTGGTCACCCCTCCGGCAGATATTGCTGAGTTTTTCGCTTCCGATGAGCCGGTTTATAAGCTGCAAGCGGTGCGCTACAAATCAACGGTGCCTCTTTATTTTGCGGAGAACTACTTGCTACGCTCGATAGGAGAACGTATCGAGCAACAGGCTCTGGAAACACACACCATGGTAGAGATGCTGACTGGCGTGCTGAACGTGCCCATCAAGCATGCGCAAGAAGAGATCAGCATGGCCAATGCGTCGGCAGACATGGCCAAGCAGCTCTGGATCAAGGAGAACCAGGCCGTGATTGTGCAGCGTATTGATCTGTTCAATACCGATAACAAACCGGTGCAAAGCGGCAAGGGCTGGTGGCGCAGCGAGCATTTCAAGCGACGCTTCAAACTGAACTACGACTAAGTCCGGGGTCTGGCACCTGGCCAGACCTTGCCGGTAGCCGGTTTACACAGGCAAGCGTTGCCCCTTGGCCTTGATGCAAGACAGCACGATCTGCGAATGGATCTTGGTGACGCCGCGCAGTGTGTTGAGCTTGTGAATGACAAAATTGGAAAAAGTCTCGAAGTTGCGCGTGCGTATGTGCAGCATGTAGTTTGCCTGCCCGGTCACGATGTAGGCATGGAGCACTTCATCCATGGTAGCCAGTGCTTTGCTCAGGTACTGATGCTCGCTCTCGTTGAGCTGACCGATATTCACTTCCACAAAGGCTTCAATGGCAAAGCCCAGTTTGCCTGCGCTCAAGTTGGCGCTGTAGTTTTCGATGAAGCCTTCCTGCTCCAGAATCTTTACGCGCCGGTGGCAGGAGGAGGGCGAAAGGGCTACCAGGTCAGCTAGTTCCTGGTTGCTGAGCCTGCCGTTGTCCTGTAAAAGACGCAGGATTTTCAGGTCTGTCTCATCTAGTCTCATATTTTAGAATTTTCTATGAAAAAGGTTTTTAAAAACCGAATTTTCTTCCAGTATTAATCATAATCTTCATCGCTTTGGAATAATTTACCAGAGGCTCGGTGCTAGACTAAATAGCTTAAAAAGCAGAATCGAGGAGCATGAATATGATTACCTTGCAGCAATGCGAGCAGTGGGATCAGGCCGATGAACTGGCTGCCTTCAAAGCCAAGTTCGACCTGCCACCCAACACGATTTATCTGGACGGGAATTCGCTGGGCGCCATGCCCCGACACGCCATGGAGCGCGCCCAGGAAGTTATTGCTCAGGAATGGCGTACCGACCTGATCAATAGCTGGAACAAGGCAGGCTGGTGGACCTTGCCCGTGCGTCTGGGCGACCAGATGTCGCCCCTGATCGGTGCCGGTCAAGGTGAAACCATCGTCAGCGACAGCACCTCGGTCAATCTGTTCAAGGTGCTGGCTGCCGCCGTCAATTTGCAAAAAGAGCGCCATCCGGAAAAGAAAGTGATCCTGGCCGAGCGTGATTCCTTCCCTACGGATCTTTACATCATTGAAGGGTTTAACGCCTTCTTTGGCAAAGACTATAGGCTTGAATTGATTGATGACCCGGCAGACCTGCAAACAGCCGTCAATGATGAAACCGCTGTGGTGGTGCTGTCCCATGTGAATTACCGCACGGGTTACTTGCACGATATGCAGGCAACCAACCGCCTGGTGCATGAACACAATGGCCTGTTGATCTGGGATTTGTGCCACTCCGTGGGTGCCTTGCCTATCGAGCTGAAAGACAGCGAGTCCGACTTTGCCATTGGCTGCACCTACAAGTACCTGAACGCCGGTCCGGGTGCCCCGGCCCTGCTGTGGGTGAACCCCAAGCTGATGGGCCAGATCAGCCAGCCCTTGTCCGGCTGGTGGGGCCACAAGCACCCTTTTGCCATGAGCCCGTCATATGAAGCCGCCAACGGTATCGAGCGTTTCTTGTGCGGTACTCAGCCCATTGTTTCCTTGAGCCTGGTGGCTTGCGGTGTGGACGTGTTCCTGCAAACCGACCTGCAGGCAGTGCGCCGTAAGTCCCTGGCGCTGACGGACTTGTTCATCGCGTTGGTGGAACAGGAATGTGCGGAATTTGGCCTGCGTCTGGTGACTCCACGCGATCATCACTACCGTGGCAGCCATGTCAGTTTTGCCCATGAGCAAGGCTATGCCGTGGTGCAGGCCCTGATCGCCCGTGGTGTGATTGGGGACTACCGCGAGCCTGAAGTGATGCGCTTTGGTGTTACGCCCTTGTATCTGTCTTTTGTGGATATTTGGCAGGCTGTGCAGCATATCAAGGCGGTACTGACCGATAAGGAATGGGACAAGCCCGCCTATAAAACACGCTCCAAGGTGACCTGATCAGGCTGATATAAAAAATAAGCATAAAGGAGGAGACATGAGCCGATTTGAGCAAATTCAATCGCGCGAAGCCGGGCTGCATAAAAAACTGAGTGCCCGCCAAATGAGCATGATTGCGATCGGGGGCGCCATCGGTACCGGCTTGTTCCTGGGCAGCAAATTTGCCATTGGCTTTGCTGGTCCCGGCGTTGTACTGAGTTATGTGATTGGCGGCTTCATTGCTCTGGTCCTGATGGGCTGCCTGGCCGAGATGACGGTGGAACACCCCACATCGGGCTCTTTTGGAGCCTATGCGGAGTTCTATATTCATCCGCTGGCCGGGTTCCTGGTGCGCTACAGCTATTGGGCCTGCATTGTTCTGGCCGTGGGCACCGAGGTGACGGCGGTGGCGGACTATATGAAGTTCTGGTTCCCGGACGTCTCACCCTGGATCTGGATCGCCTTTTTCTCGGCCGTGCTGATTGCCGTCAATGCCTACAGCGTCAAGGCTTTTGGCTCGGTGGAGTATTGGTTTGCCCTGATCAAGGTGTTTGCCATTATTGCGTTCATCGTGCTGGCCATTGGCATGTTGACGGGCTATTACAAGCCCGCACAGGTACAGGAAAACCTGTTTGGCCAGGGTGGCTTCATGCCCAATGGCTGGTATGGGGTGTGGGTAGGGGTGATCATTTCCATCTTCAGCTATCTGAGTATCGAGATGATTGCCGTGGCGGCGGGCGAGGCAGAAAACCCCGAGCAAGCCGTGCGCCAGGCCTTCAAGGCCACCATCTGGCGCTTGATCATTTTCTACCTGCTGTCCTTGTCGCTTATCGTGATGCTGGTGCCTTGGCAGGTGCTGGTAGCGGAAGGCACAACCAGTCCTTTCATTACGGTGATGCAGTCCGTCGGCATTCCCTATGCAGACAGTATCCTGAACTTCATTGTGATTATTGCGGCCTTGTCGGCCATGAACAGCATGCTCTATATCTCGACCCGCATGATGTTCAGCCTGTCGCGTGCCGGTGATGCGCCCGCTGCGCTGGGCAAGGTGGCGCGCAATGGTGTGCCCTTGAATGCCCTGGCTTTATCGGCCAGCGGTGTGGCCGTGGCCGCAGTGGTGTATGCCAACAATCCGGAAACCGCCTTTCCGGTGATGATCGCCCTGTCCATGTTTGGCGCCTTGTTCACATGGGGCATGATCTTCCTGACTCATTTGTTCTTCCGCCGCCGCGTGGCCCGGGACGGTGTGCAGCTACGTTTCCGTATGCCGGCCTATCCCATCGGCACCTTGCTGGGCTTGATTGGCATTGTCGCGATTTTGGTGACCACCTGGTTCATCAATATCTTTCACTACACCTTGCTGTTTGGTGTGCCGTTCCTGCTCGCCTTGGTTGTTATTTACTTTGTACGAGGCGCTCGTAAGGCTGCCTGAGTGATCTGACTTTCTGGCCCTGTTTGAACAAGCCCCTGCCTTGGCAGGGGCTTTTTTTTGCAGCGTGCGTTTCAAGAAGCTCGTCCCGTCGGATAACAGCGGGAGCGTAGTGATGTTGAGGCGTGTGTGTCTGAACAGGTAAGGATGTGGTGTGGGGCCGGTTTGATCCTTGTCAGCCTTGCGGTTTGTGGAGAATCGGCTCAATAAAAATATGTATTATTTGAGACTATTATGTATCATTTGGTATTGTGATTGCTCAATAAGGCCACTGTCAGTCGTTCTGGGTCGCTGTGCTTTGTTGGGGGCGGCCAGGGCTGCGAGTGCTTGGGAGGAAAACTGTGAACCGTCATGGAAAGCGCATGACTCATCCGCGTGAGTTGCGTCAATCGAATCGCGAAGCCTTGCTGGGCCCCGGCGCGGATGCCGCTTTTAGCAGCTTGGCGGCGCCCGAGATTCGGCAGCGCGTGCTGCTGGCCCATTGGGTGGCCCATAGCCGGGACAAGACCCAGCAGTACTTGGGTTTCCCCTTGGGCCGCATCATGCTGCAGCGCTGGATGCACAGCAAAGCTGGCAGCCGTCGGATCGAGGCGTTTGGCCTGCCGCGTCACATCGTCCATGAAACCTTGGGGGAGCAGGCCTTAACCCTGCATGTGAACCCGCGCGAGCTGATCCGCATGGCCATTCAGGCGCCTCGCAAAGAGGAAAAACGGCCGTCCTCCCTGGCCTTTATCTGGGAGGGAAGCTGGGACCAGCGACGTGAAGATTTGCGCGTCGGAACGCGTTACTCCCTGATCAGCGATCTGGATGAAAACCGGCATCAGCTGGAACAAACGGCGCGTTTCAAAAAGCTGATGAAGCGTATTGAACAGGGCAATCCTTGGGAGTCGTATCAGCAAGGTGTATTTCTGGATACGCCGGAGAAGATTATTGAGTACCTGCGTATTTACCTGGGTTTTCTGGATGAGATGGCTCGTGATGGCTTTGATCCCAGGCGCGGCAAAGATGCCTTGGGAGTGGTGATCTCCCGTGATGGCCGTATTCTGAAAATTAATCGTGGTCTGCACCGATTGGCCATGGCCCAGAGGCTGGGCCTGCCTAGCGTACCCGTGCAGGTACGCCATGTGCATCGCTTCTGGTGGGATCGGGTCACTGCCGGGGCCACGGGCGAACTGGCCTTGCACCGGATGCAGCAAGCCTTGCGCCGCTGCGTGCCGGAGACCCGGCCCGGCCCTTTGGATCTGGATCCGGATACCTTGCTGACAGATGCTTTCTGGCCGGCTCCGCGTGCCGGTCTGAGCGTTTAAAAAATCACCCGCATAGTCATTATTCCATGGGTGAAATACGGTTTCTCAATGAATGACGTTACACTAGCGCACGCTCCACCCAGGTAGCGTGCCTGTTCGTTTTCCTGCTCTCCAGTGGTGCCAAACAAGAAGACCGATTCGCAGCGATCTGGCAATAGCCCGTGCCCGATCCAGTCCTGTATTACCTAGGGGAAGAATTATGACTGCAGCAAAGCCTCGGCCTCGCGAGGAATTGCTATTGCGCCTTGTAAGCGCTTTGGCCGACCAGCCGCGGGCGTCCATGGGGCAATTGGCCGGTCTGGTGGGCTTGAGTCGCGCAACCCTGTGCCGCTACTTCCCGTCTCGTGAAGCCATGATGATGGAGATCTTCCAGGAAGGGGTAAATAGTGCGGAGCAGGCTATTGAGCGCGCCCGCTTGTGCGAGGGAAGTCCACAAGAAGTCATTCAACGACTAATCCAGGAACTGCTGCCTATTGTGGATCTGTACATGTACGTTGAGCGCCAGTTGCAGGTAGAGGAGTATTCCACGGCTCGCACTGAAGCGGTACGACAGGCGTTGATTGAGCAGTTCCAACAGTGGCAGGAAAGCGGGGACTTGCGGCGCGATCTGGCGGCCAGTTGGTTATGCGAGTCCTTGTTTGCCTTGCTGGGCAAGGCCGCCAGGCTGATTCGAGCTGGCCGTCTGGCCCGCCATGACGCACCCCACAATGTGTTTGTCCTGCTGTGGAGCGGCATCGTTCATCCCTGATCGGGCCGGAAAACCAGGCCTTGTGCTTTCGTGCCTGTGCGGATTACGCTGCTTGCTGGTGCAGCGCACACATACGGAGGTAATGGCATGAAGCAGGCAATAGCAGCTTTCTCTTTGGGTTTGTCCCTGCTGGCGGGGGCAGGTGGCGCACAGGCCGCTTTGGACGTGGGCACACCCGCGCCGGACTTTACCGTGCAGGCCGCTCTGGCCGGTAAAACCTTTGAATTCAATTTGGATGAGGCCTTAAAGAAGGGGCCGGTCGTCCTGTATTTTTACCCGGCAGCGTTTACTCAGGGTTGTACTGTCGAAGCGCATACTTTTGCGCAAGCCATTGACGAATACAGCCACTTTGGCGCCACTGTAATTGGTTTGTCTTCAGACAATATCGATACCCTGAAGGATTTTTCCACCGGACCTTGCGGCAGCAAGTTCGCGGTGGGGGCCGACACCACAGGCCAGGTCATCAAGGCTTATGACGCAGGACTGGGAACGCATACCGAACGGGCTGCCCGCATGTCTTATGTGATCTCGCCCGAAGGCAAGATTGTGTACGAATACACGGCTATGGATCCCGATGAGCATGTTAGCAAAACCTTGCAGGCCGTGCGCGATCTGGCGGCGCAGCAAGGGACAAAATAAACGCTTGGCTTGAGGCTTGGTCGGGGGAAAGCAAGCCGCGCAGGATACGGGGCTTGCTTTTTTTTGGCTTATTTTTGCAGGCGCTTGAGCATGTATGGCACGCTCAAAAACAGAATGGCAGCAATATAAAAACCCACTGCAACTGGACTTTCCAGCAGTACCAGAAAATTTCCCTGTCCGGCCGCCAGGGCCGTTCGCAACTGATTTTCTGCCAAGGGCACCAGAATCAGACCGATCAGCAAAGGGGCAATGGGAAAGCCGTAGACTCGCATGATGTAGCTGACCACGCCCAGGCCGGCCATCATGGCCAGTTCAAAGGTGGAGCCGGACACGCCCCAGATGCCGATCATGGCAAAGACCAGAATTCCGGCGTAAAGCTGCGGTTTGGGAATATAAAGCAGACGCACCCACAGGCCGACTAGCGGCAGGTTCAGCACTAGCAGCATGGCATTGCCGACATACAGCGAGGCAATCAGGCCCCAGACCAGTTCGGGGTTGCTGGAAAACAGAAAAGGGCCGGGCTGCAGACCGTAGTTTTGAAAGGCAACCAGCAAAATGGCGGCGGTGGCGGATGTGGGCAAGCCCAGCGTTAGCAAGGGCACCAGAATTCCGGCTGCGGCGGCATTATTGGCCGCTTCGGGACCGGCAACGCCTTCGATTGCACCGTGTCCAAACTCGTCCTTGTTTTTGGACAGGTTTTTTTCCAGGGAATAGGACAGCATGGTGGGCAGCTCAGAGCCTCCGCCAGGAATCGCTCCCATCGGGAAACCAATGACCGTGCCACGCAACCAGGGCTTCCATGAGCGTGCCCATTCATTGCGTGTCATGAAAGCTTTGCCACTGATGGGGATGATCTGCTCGTCGTTGTGACGAAAGCGGCTGGCCACGTACAGAATTTCTCCCACCGCAAAGACCGAGACCAGCACCACCGTCAGCTCAACACCATCGAGCAGGTCGGGCAGCCCGAAAGTCATGCGAGCCTGCCCGGTCATGGCATCGATGCCGATCACGCCCAAAGCCAGGCCCAGAAACAAGGAAATAAAACCACGGACGCGGGAAGCTCCCATCACCACAGCGACCGAGGTAAATGCCATGATGGTCAGGGCAAAGTAGTCCGCCGGTGTGAAAATAAAGGCCAGTTCGGCCACGGCCGGGGCGGCGAAGGTCAACGCCAGCGTGGCGATGGTGCCAGCAATAAAAGAGCCAATGGCGGCCGTGGCCAAGGCGGCCGCGCCTCGCCCACGGCGTGCCATCTTGTTGCCTTCCAGCGCGGTCATCATGGAGCCCGCTTCACCGGGGGTATTGATCAAAATGGCGGTGGTCGAACCTCCGTACATGGCGCCGTACAGCACACCGGCGAACATGATGAAGGCTGAGACCGGCCCCACGGAAACCGTGACTGGCAGCAGCAGGGCAATGGTCAGTGCCGGGCCAATGCCGGGCAGAATGCCGATGGCCGTACCCAGCACCGAACCGATCAAGGCCCACATCAGGTTCATGGGCTGCAGAGCCACCTCAAAGCCGTGCAAGAGCAAAGAAAGCGTATTCATTACAGCCCCGCCACAGGAAGAAAGCCGCCCAGTTGCAAACCCAGGCGGCCAAACAGAAACCAGCAGGCGCTGCCCAGTACCAAGCCGGAGAGCAGATCCAGCAGCACGCGACGTGAACCTAGGGCACGTGCCACCAGCATGAAACACACTGAGGCCGTGAGTGGCAGGCCCAACGGCTCCATCATCAGGCTGGGCAGCACGGCAGCCAGCAGGACGGTCAGGAAGGGCCCCTTGTCCATGCCTGGATCCTGGGCCAGCTCTTCCTTGTCGAAGGCGGTGCCACGATGCATTTGCAGCAGGAACAAAATGCCCAGAACAACCAGTCCCACGCCGACCAGCGCAACGAACAGGCCTGGGCCGATCGCGGCATATTGTGCGCTGAGAGTCAGGGACATGGAGGCGTAGAGACAGACGGCACCCGCCAGGATGACCGCCAGCCCCAGCCACCAGGGCTGACGCGAAGTTACACTCATGTGTGTTCCCCGACTTGCTTTACTGGATCAAGCCTGCGTCTTGCAGGATGGTCGTGGTGCGCTCGGTTTCTGCCTTGATGAAGTCACCGAATTTGTCGCCGGCCAGAAAGTACGGTTCCCAGCCCAAGCGTTCCTGCGTTGCTTTCCATTGTGGTGCTTCGCTGAGTTTGGTGAAGTGGTCAATCCACAGCTGATAGTTTTCTTCAGGCATGTCCACCGAGCCCAGAATGCCCCGCCAGTTGGCAATCTCCACCTTGTAGCCAGCTTCTGTGAAGGTAGGCACTTGCTCCAGGCCTTTCATCCGTTTGTCCGAGGAGATGGCCAGAATACGGATGCGGCCGCTGTCGGCAAATTGCTGAAACTCGGACGCCCCCGAGATTCCGGCCTTCAGGGTCCCGTTGACGATCCCTGTCACTGTATCGGCCCCGCCGGCTTGCGGGATGTAGTTCAGGGCTTTGACGGGCACCTGGCCTTGCTGTGCCAGCAAGGCCAGAGCAATGTGATCCGTTCCACCGGCAGAGCCACCGCCCACGGGCATGGCCCCAGGGTTGGCTTTCATCGCTTGTACAAAATCGTCCAGGTTTTTGTAGGGGGAGTCGGCTTTGACCGCCAGCACAACGTATTCCGCTGTCAAACGCGCAACAGGTCGAAACTTGCTTAAATCGATGGGGGATTTGTTCATGGCAATCGAGCCGACTGTGATCGCACCGAATACAGCCAGTGCATCGGGTTTGCCCTTTTGCGAGCGCTGGAAGTCGGCCAGACCGATGGTGCCGCCGGCACCGCCTTTATTGCTAAAGCTGACCGTGCCGGTGTAGATGCCCGCCTCATTCATGGCCTGCATGGATTGGCGGCCTGTGGAGTCCCAGCCTCCGCCTGGGTTGGCAGGCAGCATCATGCTGAGCTGGGCTTGCGCAGTGACTGTAGCCCCCAGCAAGGTAGCGGCCAGCAAGGGACGCAGAAAGCGATGAAGTTTCATGTCATGTCTCCTGAATAAGTGCGCCTGTAGACGCCTGATTTTTTTTAGTTGTTCGGCGTTGATATTACCCTATGCGTAATGCAGAGCTACCTTATGTGCAGGATGGACGATGGAGTCGGCCTGCTCGAGTGGCGCATGCGTTTGATGGCTGATGGTAGGCAGAGTATGTTCATATGAACATTTGGGCGTCATAAAACTTTCATCTGAGCGTCACCGACACGTAACTTCGCGTTCCTACACTGCCGGGTATTCAAACGAAACCCATACGCCGTGTTATGAACCTATCTGTCAGGCAAAGCATTATTGTGGATCTGCTGGCCGCCCAAGGGGCGGTGTCAGTGGATGGCTTGGCCGCGCATTTCGGGGTGACGCCGCAGACTATCCGGCGCGACCTGAACCACTTGTATGAAGCCGATCTGGTGCGCCGCCGCCATGGTGGTGCCGAGCTGAATGTGGTCGAGCGTAATGTGCCTTTCCAAACGCGCCGCATTACCCATTTGCAAGCCAAGGCCCGTATCGGGCGAGCCGTTGCCACTTTGATTCCCCCCGGTGCCAGCCTGCTGCTGGGTTTTGGCACCACCCCCGAGCAAGTGGCCCTGGCGCTGGCCGACCATCGCGATCTGACCGTGGTCACCAACAACATCAGTGCCGCTCTGGCCCTGTCCCACAATATGAGCCACCGCGTGGTACTGACGGGTGGTGAACTGCGTCAGCCCAACCCCGAAATTCTGGGCCCCGGCGCCGAACGCCTGTTCAACAGCTTCAAGGCGGACTTTGGCGTGTCCGGGGTAGGGGGCTTTGACTCGGACGGTGCTTTGCTGGACTTTGATATGGCCGAGTCCGATTGCCACAAAGCCCTGCGCGGCAATTGCCGTGTGCGGATTCTGGTGCTGGATCACACCAAATTTGGCCGTCGTGCCCCTGTGCGCAGTGGCTCTTTGGATGATGTGGATATTCTGGTCAGCGACCAGCCTATTCCCGAGCCTTACCGCGAGCAAATTCCTGCGCGTGTTCAGATCGTGATTGCTGACGAGGTGCAGGCATGAATCGCGCCGCTATCGAGTTGCAAGGCATAGGCAAAGCCTGGGGCGAACAGGCCGTGCTCAAGCAAATGGACCTGTCCATTCAGGAAGGTAAATTTACCGCCTTGCTGGGGCCTTCGGGCTGCGGTAAGTCCACCTTGCTGCGCATTATTGCCGGGCTGGAAACCCCCGATCAGGGTCGTCTTTTTATTAATGGGCAGGATGCCACCTATCTGGAGCCCGCCAAGCGTGGCTTGAGCATGGTGTTCCAGTCCTACGCCCTGTTCCCGCATCTGAATGTGGCCGACAACATCTTGTTCGGCCTGCAAGTACGCCGTGCCGATCGTCAGCAGCAAAAAGAGCGTTTGCGTGAAGCCTTGGCGCTGACCAATCTGGAAGGTCTGGAAGAGCGCAAGCCCGGCCAGTTGTCGGGCGGGCAGCGGCAGCGTGTAGCCCTGGCGCGCAGCATTGTGTCGGGCCATCGTATCTGCCTGATGGACGAGCCGCTGTCGAACCTGGATGCCAAGCTGCGTCACACCGTGCGCCATGAAATCCGTGCTCTACAGCAACGCTTGGGTTTGACCGTGGTGTACGTCACCCACGATCAGACCGAAGCCATGGGCATGGCCGATCACGTGGTGCTGCTTAACGCTGGACACATCGAGCAGCAGGGCAGTGCCCAGGACCTGTACGGGCAGCCCAATAGCGTCTTTACCGCCGGCTTTATCGGCAGCCCACCCATGATGATGATTCACAGTGACCAAGTGCCCTTGGAGTTGTGGCCCTCGCGCCGTCAGTACGACCAGCCGCATCGTGTGCTGGTGGGCGTGCGCCCGGAGAACCTGAACTTGCACGAAGCGGGCGAGCAGTATGTGGCTGCCACCGTGGTGCACCAGGAGTTTCAGGGGGCCGATGCCTATGTGTATGTGCAGCTTGACGATGGCCACACCCTGATCGTGCGCGCGCCGCACAGCCGCAGCGTCGAGGCGGGTGCTCGCTGTGGCTTGAGCTGGGACCCTGTTCACGCTTTTTACTTTAACCAGGACAGCGGGGCTCGCCTGCCGTCTGCGGATGCTCTGACTGCTGCTCCTTTCGCTGTTCCTCCTGCTGTTCTTCCCTAAACGTACTGCGAGTCTACCCATGTTGAAGAATTGTCTGCTTGCCACCTCCAGCGCCCTGTTGATGGGCCTGGGCGCCAATGCCCATAGCGCGGTCGAATTGACCATGTATTACCCCATTGCCGTAGGGGGGCCGCTGACCGATGTGGTCGATGGAATGATCAAGGACTATCAGGCCCAAAACCCGGAAGTCACCGTTAAAGCTGTCTACTCCGGTAACTACGATGAAACCCGTGTACGTGCCTTGTCGGCCCTGCGTGCGGGCGAGCCGGTGCAGCTTTCTGTGCTGGGCGCACTGGATACGCATGATCTGGTGGAACAAGGCCTGGTTGAAGCCTTTAGCGATGTGGCTCAGGACGCCACCAGCCAGGATTGGCTGAAAAGCTTTTATCCCGCCTTGATGGCTAACGGCACCTTGGAAGGCAAGGTCTGGGGCATTCCGTTCCAGCGCTCCACCATCGTCATGTTCTACAACAAGGACATGTTTCGCGCTGCAGGCCTGAATCCGGATCAAGCTCCCAAGACCTGGGACGAGTTGGTGCAAACCGCCCAGAAACTGACTAATGACCAGCATCACGGCTTGATGATTCCGTCGACGGGCTACCCCTACTGGATGTTCCAGGCCATGGCCTTGCAAAATGGCCGTCAGCTGATGAATGAAGAAGGCACGCAGGTTTACTTCAATGACCCCAAGTCGGTGGAGGCGCTGCAGTTCTTCCACGACCTGGCCTACAAGCACAAAGTCAGCCCCACTGGCACCATTGAATGGGGCACGCTGCGCCAGGCTTTTGTCCAAGGCAAGACCGCCATGATGTGGCACACCACGGGCAACCTGACTGCGGTGAAGAATGAAGCCAAGTTCGACTTTGGTGTTGCCATGCTGCCCGCCAAGGAAAAAGCGGCTTCGCCTACCGGCGGTGGCAACTTCTACCTGTTCAAGGGCGCGAACGAGGAACAGAAGAAAGCGGCTCTGGATTTTGTGCGCTGGATGACGGCCCCTGAGCGTGCCGCCAAGTGGTCCATGGCTACGGGCTATGTCGGTGTCAGCCCTGCCGCCTACGAAACGCCTGCTCTGGTCGAGTACGCCAAAACGTTCCCGCAGGCTGTGGTTGCCCGCGATCAGTTGGCCGTAGCTTCGCCCGAGTTTGCCACTTACGAGACAGCACGTGTACGTGAACTGTTGTCCAACGCTGTGCAAGCCGTGCTGACTAATGCCAAGACGCCCAAGGCCGCTCTGGACGAAGCCCAGGCTGCCGCAGACCGTCTGCTGCGTCCTTTCAACTAAGCAGGTGCAGGAATGGCTGAACCATTGCGTGTGCTGCGTAAAGAGTGGGTATTTGCTTACCTCTTGTTGACGCCGCTGTTTGTGCTGCTAAGCGTGTTTGCCTTTATCCCGGCGCTGCACACGTTCTGGTCCAGCTTGTTGAGTAAAGGCACGGCGCGTCGTCCGGCCCAGTTTGTGGGCATGGACAACTACGATGCCATGCTGGCTGACCCGACGTTCTGGCTGGTTCTGAAGAACAATCTTTGGTATGCCGCCATTGTGATTCCGGTGTCCATGGCCCTGGCTTTGTTGATGGCCTTGTGGGCCAACCGGGCCATGAGCATGCGGGCCTGGGTGCGTTGTGCCTACTTCACGCCCACCATGCTGCCCATGATTGCCGCCGCCAATCTATGGCTGTTTTTCTACACACCGGATCTGGGTTTACTGGATCAGATTGCCAAGCTGTTTGGCGCCGGGGCCACCAACTGGCTGGGCCAGCCGCAAACCGCCCTGGGCGCGGTCATGGTGGTGACGATCTGGAAAGAGGCCGGTTTTTTCATGATCTTTTATCTGGCTGCTTTGCAAACCATCCCGCCCGAGCTGCGCGATGCCGCTCGTCTGGAAGGCGCGACCCGTTGGCAGTATGGCCGCCGTGTGCTTTTACCCTTGCTGGCACCCACGACCCTGTTCATTTTGATCAACGCGCTGATCAACTCGGTCAAGCTGGTTGATCACCTGTTTATCTTGACCAAGGGCGGCCCCAATAATGCCTCCAAGCTGATGCTGTACTGGATCTGGGAAACCGCTTTTGCCTATATGGATACGCCTAGTGCCGCCGTGCTGACGGTTGTGCTCCTGTTGGGGCTGGGTGCTGTCGCCATCTTTCAATTTCGCTACGCTGAACGACGCGTGCACTACCAGTGATGAACATGGACACTGTTTTGACTGCTCCGGGCCGCAGCTTGCGTTTGCCATCCCTGGATACGGTGGGGGCACATGCGCTGGCCCTGCTGTGGATTGCCCCTTTGCTATACGCCTGCTGGGCTGCATTTCGCGACCCGTCCGCCGCCTTGAGTTTTGACTGGAGCGCAGGCTGGACCTTTAGTAATTTTGCAGCCGCCTGGGACCGTGCGCCCTGGTTGCGCTACATCTTCAACACCACCGTGCTGGTGCTGACCATTCTGCTCGGACAGTTTGTGCTGTGCACCCTGGCCGCTTATGCCTTTGCCCGCTTTCGTTTCTTTGGCAGCCAGTTTCTGTTCATGCTGCTGCTTTTGCAGTTGTTCATCCTGCCCGAAGTGCTGATTGTGGAGAACTACCGCATGGTGGCCTTGCTGGGCTGGACGGACACGGTCTGGGGCATGGGTGTGCCCTATATGGCCAGTGCCTTTGGCGTGTTCTTGTTGCGCCAGGCTTTCAAGCAAGTGCCGCGTGAACTGGAGGATGCGGCGCGACTGGAAGGATGCAGCCGCCTGGGTGTGCTCTGGCGAGTGTACGTGCCGTTGGTCAAGCCTGTGTACCTGGCTTATGCCCTGGTGTCGGTGTCTACGCACTGGAACAATTTTCTATGGCCCTTGGTGATCAGCAGCTCTGACCATACCCGTCCTTTGACCGTAGGTTTATCCCTGTTTGGCGCACCGGAAAGCGGGGTCAGTATCTCCCTGATCAGTGCCGCCACATTAATGACTATCTTGCCGCTTTTGTTGGGCTTTTTGCTGTTTCAAAAGCAGTTCATGCAGGCCTTTTTACGCGCCGGCATTCGTTAAGGAATTCTGATGAAGATCATCCAGTTTTCGGACCTGCACATTACCCCGCCCGATGGCCTGTTGTTTGGCTCGGACCCTCTGGATCGTTTGCGTAGCTGTGTACAGCACGTCAATCGTCATCATGCCGATGCAGACTTGTGCGTGTTGACGGGCGACCTGACCCACGCCGGTCATCCACGCGCATACGAGCGGCTGTGTGAAGGCTTGCAGGATTTGATTCCGCCTGTACGTTTGATGATGGGCAACCACGACAGCCGCAGCGCTTTTCACAGTGTATTTCCGCAGGCCACGACCGATTTACCCGGCTTTGTACAGCATGCCGAGACCTTGGGCGATTGGCGCCTGATCTACCTGGATACCTTGGAGGACGGCTATACCAACGGCTTTTTGTGTACGCGGCGTCTGCAATGGTTGCAGCAGGAGCTGGCCGCGCATAGCGGGCCGGTAATGCTGTTTTCGCACCATCCTTTACCTGCCTTGCAGTATCCGTCCATGGATTGGCTGCGTATGAGTAATGCGTCGGATTTATTGCCTTTGCTCAAGGCTCATCCCGCGCCCGTGCATTTGTTCTCCGGTCACGTGCATCGCTGCGCCAGCGGTGTGTGGAACGGCCTGCATTTTGTGACGGTCAATGGCACCAACCATCAGCACGAACTGGATCTGGAGCGCGAGGGGGCCGCAACATCGACTTTCGAGCCTGCCAGTTACGCGCTTATCTTGCCCAACGCAGATGGTTTGACGGTGCATTTTCAGCCCTTTGGCTACGAGGAATTGCGCTTTCCGTATACGGGGGATTTGAGTGCCCTGAAGTGCGTGTAAGCCTTCAGGGTTCAGCAACGCTGGCACAAGGCTGAAGTGATCAGCAAACCCGCAGTGGCCCCCGAGGCCTGGATTATTTTCCAGGTTACGGGGGCTGTTTGCCTGGTAGCCGCTTTCACGTGATTAGAAGGAATAACGCAGGTTCAGCATGGCATTACGCGGCGCACCGTAATAGCCGGTGTAGAAGGTCTGATCCAGCGCACTCAGGTACTCGCGGTTGAATAGATTGTTGACGTTCAAGGTGGCCGTCAATTGCTTGCTGAAGTCGTAGCGGCCCATCAGGTTGACGACGGCGTAGCTGCTTTGTTCTCCGGTGACAGTCTTGCCCAAATCCCACGGTGTGGCGGTGAAATGGATCTGGCTTTGCCAGTTCACACCACCCCCAATCGTCAGGCGATTCCAGCTTCCAGGCAGGCGGTACGTGGTCCACAGCTTGGCCATATGGCGTGGCACCAGGGTTTTGATGCGCTCGCCCTGGGCGTCTTTGGTCTGGCTGTAGGTGTAGCTAAAGGCCATGTTCCAGCCATCGAGCAGCTCGCCCGTCACTTCCATATCCAGTCCCTGGGTCTTGGCGCCTTTGACCGCCGTGTAGGCCGCTTCGCGCTCGGTACCCGGCACGATAAAGCCACTGTCGGCCACGGCCAGATTGTCCTGGCGGATTTCGTACAGCGCAATGCTGCTGTTCACGCGGCCGTCCAGCATTTCGCTTTTCAGGCCGATTTCGTAGTTATCGCCTTTGCGCGGGTCCAGAAAGTTGCCGCTACGGTCGCGATAGCTTTGTGGCTTGAAGATGCTGGTGTAGCTGGCGTAGATCGAATGCTCTTCATTCAGGTCGTACACAATGCCGGCATATGGGGTGAAGACATTGTCTTCGTGCATGGTTTTCAGGCTGTTAAAGCGCTGCATACCAGGGTCAGGATAGCTTTGGGAAAGACTGTAGCGGTAGTTGCTAAGGCGACCACCCAAAATGACAGCCAGCTTGTCGCTGGGTTTCAGGCGTAGCGCCGAATACCCACCGTACTGTTTGACGGTCAGATCATAGTCAAACAGCTTTTCTCCAGTCGTATTGGGTAGGGCCGGGTTGTTGTTCCAGTTGTGGAGATTGATGGAGGTGCCTTCGATATCGTCGTCCATGGTGTCATGGCGATTCTTGTAGCGCGACGAATTAAAGCCGACGATCAGTTCGTGGTCCTGTCCAAATAGTTGAAAAGGGCCTTTTGCGTGAATATCAAAACTGGTTTGATACTGTGTGGCATCGGAAACACCTCCGTAAAGCTGCACGCCGTCGCCCGTTTCACGGTTGGGATAGCCCCAGGAAGCATCCGCGCTTTTCCCGCTTCGACGGGCCTTCAGGTAATTCAGGGACATGGCCAGTGACCAGTCTGCCCCCAGTTGCTGGTCCAGTTTCACAAAGGTGTTGTGAGACTCCAGTGTATTGGTGTTCCAACGAGCCCCTGCATTGGTGGAAATATCAAAATCGGTCTGTTCGCCGGTGTCGTAGAACAAAGGAAAGCCGGAGCCAGAGGAGCCGCGCGGATCATTTTTTTGATAATCCATCCCCAAGGTGACAAGCGTGGTGTCCGTAATGTCGGCCTCAAGTATGCCGTAGACCACATCTTTTTTAGTTGTGAAGTAGTCCATATAGCTGTTGCCTTCCTGATGGGCTCCAACCAGACGGCCGCGCAGGCTGCCGTTCTCGTTAATCGGGCCACCAAGGTCTACTTGAGCGCGCATCTGATCCCATGACCCGTAGCTCACTTCGGCATGGCCCTGAAAATCGGCTGTCGGACGTTTACGGACCATATTGACGACGCCAGATGGGTCGCCTGCGCCGGTCAATAGACCAGAGGCACCACGCAGCACTTCCACCCGGTCATAAATCGCCATATCTGCCAGCCCCTGAGGAATGTTCTGGCTGACGATATCGGACAGCGTGGACAGGCTGTCCAGCTGATAGTTGTCGATAGCATAGCCACGCGAGTAGATGGTGTAGCGGTCGCTGCCTATGTGCTGGATGGAAATACCGGGCGCTTGTTGCAGCACGCTGCCGATATTGTCCAGCGACTGGTCTTCAATGCGCTGGCGCGTCATGACGCTGACGGTTTGCGGCGTTTCACGCAGCGTCATGTTCAGCCTGGTGGCCGTGGTAGTAGCGCCATGGCTGGCATAGGTCTGGCTGCCTTCCGTCACGGGCAGGCGACGGCCCACGACGCGCACCGGGTCCAGCATGGTGGCGTCCGTATTGGGGCGCGACAGGGTGATCGTGTTGTTCTCGCGCCGGTATTCCAGGCCAGAGCCTTGCAGCAGGCTGCGCAGCGCGTCTTCCGGGCGCATGCGGCCCTGAATCGGTGTCGTGCTCAGACCTTGCACTAGCGAGGGAGAGAAAAACACCTGCAGCTGGGTCTGTTCGGCCAGTTTCAGCAGCGCTTCGGACAAGGGCTGGGCCGGAATGTGAATAGGGACAGGATTGTCTTGGGCCAGGGCAGGGGTGCTGGCACTGGCCAGCATCAAAGCGAGCAGGACGGGGCGCAGGCGGGGTAGGAAAGCGGTTCGGTTCACGGTGCAGATTCAGGGTAGGGGCGAGCAGGGCGACGCCCGGATTCAGAGATGTTCGTCAAACGCGATGTTGAGGAACGCTGAATCTAAATACGAGTCAGTCTTACTAAACCCCTCAGCCTGAATCGATTTATTTGAAACTAATTGTAATTACGAGACGCTGCTCAGCAGGACACTGCCATCGTCTTGTGTCTTGGCCTGCAGTGGCAGGATCTGTTGCAGGGCTTGAAGCACCGCACTTTGTTCATCCAGCAGGAAGGACGCGGTGACACGCTGCTGGCCGATTCTGCCGTCAGCAATGCGGATGGGATGCTCGCGATAGCGGTTGATTTCAGCAACGACTTCGAACAAGGACAGGTCCCGCACAATCAGGCGTCCTTGCCGCCAGGCGGTGGCAGCGGCCACATCGACCTCGGGTTGAATACTGAGCCCATCCTGAACGGAAACGGTGGCGCCAGAGCCAGCGGCCAGATACCGGGTCTGGCGGTTCCACCAGCGGCCGCTGGACACTTCCACACTACCGCTTTCGACCAGCACTTTGACTTGCTCGGCATCGCGGCGAACCGTAAAGCTGGTGCCGGTAACGCGTACCACCGTATTGCCTGCTTTGACGATGAAAGGGCGCTGCGGGCTGGATGCTATCGCGCACATCACTTCGCCCTGAATCAGGTCCAGATGACGGCTGTCTTCATAAAATCGCAGCTCGGCTTGGGTGGCGGTATTCAGCTCCAGGCTGGAGCCGTCCGGCAGAGGAACCCAGCGGCGCTCGCCCACACGTGTTTGCAGGCTAGCGGCGTACACAGCCTGGGGGCCGAGTAGTAGGCCTGCCAAACCGGCAGAGCCCGCGACAGCGACCAGGGCGCCGGTATTACGGATCAGTTTGCGGCGGCGCAGATCGGGCCGCTGGGGCACTTTGCCGCCATACAGCAGCTTGACCAAATCCTTGTCCAGCGTGCTGGCCAGGGAGCTTAACTGCTCCACCGCCATAAATTCGCGCTCGTTTTCCGGGTCAGCCTGCAACCACTCCTCCAGCGCTTGCTCGTCAGCCGGGCTGAAGCGGCCCGAATGCAGGCGGGCCGACCATTGGGCGGCGGCCTCGGCAGGGGAGGTGGCATCACTGGGGTAGAAAGGGGATTCAGAACTCATCGCGCAGGCGCTCGCGGATAAACTGGCTGGCCAGCGCAATATAACGCTCCACGCTGGCAATGGACAGTTTCAGATGACGGGCAATTTCAGGCTGGGTCCAGCCTTCGATGCGATTCAAGACAAAAGCCCTTCGGTGATTCAAAGGCAAGGCTTCCAGGGCCGCAACCAGGGCGTGGCGCACTTGCTCCGCACTGGCGTGGGCATCGGCACCGTCGGTGATAGGGTGAGCGTCTTCATGCAGCTCGTCCCAGGCCAGGTGCTGGAAGCGGCTGTTGCGACGCCACAGATCAATGGCCCGATGGCGCGCGGACTTGTACAGAAAGTTGCGGGCATGGGCCGCTGTCAGTGTTTTCTGATCTTTTCGAAGCAGGGCCTCTACCGCATCATGGGCGACGTCTTCCGCGTCCGCGGCACCGCCAAAGCGGCGCAGGCAGGACTGCATGAACTCGCCATAATAGGCCAGCCAGCTTTTGCGGGAGAGGTCCGAATTGGACATGGGGGCAGGGAGCTTGAATGACAAAAAGCAAATTATTGCAAATAGTTCTCATTAACTCAATGGCGCTTTATTCAGGTCCTATCGGGGCGTGAGGCCAGCTTGCAACGTCGATCCGGAACTTGCACCGAAAAATCGTCATGTCCGGCGAAAAGCTTTGTTGTTTCATACAAGATCGTTATACTTGCGAACTATCAGGGGGAGTAGCTTACTTTCCGGCGCATCGTCATCACGGCAATCTGTGTTTTTTGCACACGTTCCCGGTGCCCGGGCAACCTTAGGGTTGCAAGCAAGACCTTGCCATTAAAGGGCAAGGTGTATCCTCTAAAAACGATATGGCCTGTGCCCTTAATGGATCAGGCCATTTTTGTTTTGTACACGAGTCGTCATTTTCTCGTTGTACAGTCATGCAAGATGGTCGTCAGCTTTTAATCAAACAATATGAAAAGGCGGTCTTACACATGATGGAGTTTTTGCAAACAATGAGTTGGGCGGCAGTATTTCAGATCATCCTGATCGATATATTGCTGGGGGGCGATAACGCCGTGGTTATCGCTTTGGCTTGCCGTAACTTGCCTGCCAAACAACGTGTCAAAGGTATTTTGTGGGGTACGGCCGGTGCCATTGGCCTGCGCGTCGTCCTGATTGCCTTTGCCCTGACCTTGCTGGCCGTGCCTTACCTGAAAGTGGTCGGTGCCTTGTTGCTGGTCTGGATTGGTGTGAAACTGCTGATCCCTGAAGATGAAGGCCACGGTAATGTGGAAGGCAGTGCCACCCTGTGGAAAGCTGTTAAAACCATCATCATTGCCGACTTTGTGATGAGCTTGGACAACGTGATCGCCATTGCCGGTGCGGCGCAAACCGCCGATCCGGATCATCAGATCGGTCTGGTTGTCTTTGGTCTGGTCGTAAGTGTGCCTATCATTATCTGGGGCAGCACCCTGGTTCTGAAGCTGATCGATCGCTTCCCTATCGTGGTGACCTTAGGCGCCGCGCTGCTGGGCTGGATTGCCGGTGGCATGATCGTGACCGACGTGAAGTTCATCGAGTTCTTTGGTGAAGCCTCCACCAGCACCAAGCTGATTGCTGAAGTGGTGGGTGCCTTGCTGATCGTTGCCCTGGGTCATGGCATTGCCGCGGCCAAGCGCAAGAAAGCTGCCCAGGCCTGAAATTGAAACAGCAGGTGTAGAACCGGTGCCGGGGGCTTCGCTTCCGGCATGGTTCTGGGTTAAGCTCAAACGATTTTCTAAAAAAAGGAGTACACCATGGCACAAGCCTCCGCACGCCACATTCTGGTCAGCACCGAAGAGAAAGCGAACGAACTGAAAGCCGCTATCGAAGGTGGTTCTGACTTTGCTCAGGTGGCCAAGGAAAATTCCAGCTGCCCATCGGCCCGCATGGGCGGTGAGCTGGGAACATTTGGCCGTGGCCAAATGGTGCCCGAGTTCGATCAGGTTGTGTTCAGCGCCCCCGTTGGCGTTGTGCAAGGCCCCGTCAAGACTCAGTTCGGCTACCACCTGGTAGAAGTGACTGCACGTCAGGACTGATACGATCAGGCCAATAAAAAACCCGCTACGGCGGGTTTTTTTGCGCATGCTGATCTGGTGACTGGTGACTGGTGACTGGTGACTGGTGACTGGTGGTTAGGTGTAGGGCCGGGCGGTGGCTGCTTACAGAAACTAAAGCTTTGATTATCAGGGCTTATACATAAAAAGCCTGGACATTTTCCTGCAAGCTGCGCAGTATGCCAGCCATACCGGCTAACGGCCTTGTCGCCGTATTGTTCGCTTACCGTGAGCGAACCAGCCCATTCTTATAAAGAAATCCGATGAAACGCACCGATATGGAAAAACTCAGCGCCGTCAAACTGCTGAGCAATGTAAAAAAAGCGGGTACGCCACAACGCTTTGCAGGTGACTCCGCCGTGGCCGATCGGCGCGAACAACGTCGTCTGGATCAGGCTGCTGGCCTGGTGTCCTTCCCCGTCAAGCTGACCCAGCCAGTTATTGATGCCGTGCGCGCTCGTGCTACCGAGCAAGGCGTCTCGACCAATGAGGTCATTGATCGGCTGCTGGCTCAAACTCTGGGCCTGTAACCCATGCAGATTTGGGTCGATGCGGACGCTTGTCCCGTAGTCATCAAAGAGATTCTGTACCGCGCCGGGCAGCGCTGGAGTCGCCATGTGATCCTGGTGGCGAATCAGATGCTGCGCACCCCGCCATCGCCCTGGTTGAGGGCGGTGCAGGTGGCACGGGGCTTTGACGTGGCGGATGACTACATCGTCCAGCACGCCAGCGTGGGAGATCTGGTGATTACCGCCGATATCCCTCTGGCTGCCCAGGTGCTGGAGCGTAAAGCGCTGGTCCTGACACCCAGGGGCGAACGCCTGGACGCCAACAGCATAGGCGAGCGCCTGGCCATGCGCGACATGATGGAAGAGCTGCGTAGCACTGGCGTGGATATCGGAGGCCCGGCCCCCTTTAGCCAGGCCGACCGGCGTGAGTTTGCCAACGCATTGGACCGCCTGATGATGAGCCTGCAAACGGCTGCGAGATCGTAAACAGACTTGCCATCCCCCCGGCCCTTGTGTGAGTCTGTCGCTGGATTGAAATTTTTAGAGTGAAGTACGTAATGACAGACTCAAAACGCCCCTTGATGAATTTGACTGGCCTGAACGAGGCCGTCGCCCAGTTCGCCCGCGAGCGTGAGTGGGACCAGTTCCATAGCCCCAAAAATCTGGCCATGGCCCTGACCAACGAAGTGGGCGAGCTGATCGAAATCTTCCAATGGCTGACAGAAGACCAGTCCCGCGAAGCAGGCAAAGACCCGAAAACTGCTGAAGCCGTGCGCGATGAACTGGCTGACGTGCAAATCTACCTGAGCCGTCTGGCCTTCGTTCTGGGTGTGGATATGAATGAGGCTGTTACCAACAAGCTGGTAAAAAACGCCCGGAAATACCCCGCTGACAAAGTGCGGGGGACGAACAAGAAATATACGGAGTTGTAAAAGGGGCTAGGGATTACAGCTCCCCCAGCATTTCCTCTATAAACCGTTCCATCCGCGCGTGTCGCTCACGCGCGATTGCTTGCCCCCGTTCAGTCTGAAAACCCTCGGCCAATTTGAATAATTTGGCCGGGAAGTGATCCAGCGCGTAGCGCTTGTCATCCAGAGGACGAGTCTCTGCTTTTGGGTCTTCCGGCTCATACAAGCTGGAGCCCATTCGCCCCGCTGTATAGAAGCAGCGAGCTATCCCTAAAGCGCCAATGGCATCCAGCCGGTCTGCATCCTGCAAGATGCGGGCCTCCAGACTGACGGGCGGGATGTTTGCTGAAAAGCTGTGGCTTTGAATTGCTTGGCCCACGGCTTCACAGTCCTGCTCTGACCATCCCAGCCTGGTCAGAATGTGTCGTGCCTGCTCCGCCGACAGGGTGGAAGCACGAGAGCGCAATGGCGAATTCTTCTCTACCGCCACGCAGTCGTGCAGCACCGTTGCTGCCAGCAAAATCCGCAGATCCCCACCTTCTTTTTCCTGAATCGCACAGACGTTCTTCCAGACGCGCTGCAAGTGCGATTGGTCGTGGGAGCCGTCGTTGTGACTGGTGCTGCTATGGGGCAGGAGTTGGGCGGCAAGCTTTTCAAAGGGGTGGAACAGGCTGGACATGGCTATGGTTTGCTGTAGATGGTGCCACAGCATAACGCGAAGCAGCAGGGGCAGGACAGGCTCAAGAAAAAGGGCTGCCAGTGGCAGCCCTGAAGGTGAGTTGCAGTTTTTAGAGTTAGAAGTTGCTCAGCCCCAGATCACTGACCGAGTCGGCCCAATAGTTCAGCTGCTGATCCACATAGACCGTGAATTCGGCCGGGCTATTGGTGACCAGGGTCGCGCCGTTCCCTTCCCAGATTTCCTTGATCTTGTCGGTATTCAAGGCACTGTGAATGCTGTCTGCCACGCTTTGCACGGTGGCATCCGGTACATCGCCTTGCATGAAAATCCCGTACCAGGTCTGGGCACTGATCTCATCCATGCCCAGTTCTTTCAGCGTGGGAACATCCGGCAAGGCAGGAGCGCGTTCCGGGCTGGATACGGCCAGGGCGCGCAGGCGACCATTGCGTATCTGCGCCACGGCCGACGGCATGGTCTCGAACATGAAGTCCACTTGATCGCCACTGATCAGCGCCATGACAGCCGGGCCGCTGCCTTTGTAGTGCACGGCGGTCATGGTGGTGCCGGATTTCTTTTCCAGCTTGCCGGCCATCAGATGCAGCATGGTGGCTACGCCACTGGTGCCATAGTTCACGCCAGCCCCTTGCTTGGCGGCGGCCAGCAGGTCGTCCACGCTGTGATAGGGCGAATTGGCGTTCACCACCAGCACATTGGGCATGGCGGCAATCAGGGTGACGGCTTTCAGGTCCTTGCGTGTGTCGTAGGGGAAGTTCTTCAACACGGCAGGCGCAATCATGTGATGCACGGCACCAAACAAGAGCTGATTGTCGGCGGGGCTGGAGTTGGCCACCATGCTGGCACCCAGCACGCCGCCTACACCTCCTTTATTTTCTACAACAACGGTTTGACCAATTTCAGCGCCCAGCGCCTCGGCCAGGGGACGGGCCAGGGTATCGCCCGACCCTCCTGCGGCAGAGGGGACGATCAGCCGCACCGGGCGCTCGGCCCAGGCGGGGGGAGCTGCCCAGCTTTGGGGCGCGACAGCAAAGATAAAACTGAGGGCAAGTACAACACGGGACCAGGGTTTCATGTTTTTTTACCTCCTCGGTAGTCGTCGGTTTCAGCCTTTGCCGGAGCCCAGGCTGCCGGGGTTGCTGCGCAGCTTGTCGATTTGATCCTGTCGTGGTGTCAGCCCCAGGCCGGGGGCCTCGGGCATGCGCAGCCAGCCTTGTTCGGGCTGAGGCAGGCCGGTGTAGATTTCGGCCATCATGGCGCTGGCCGCCAGATGCCATTCCACATCGCCGCCATTGAGCAATCCGCAGTGCAGGTGACCGTTGTGGGAGGGGAACGCCCCGCCATTGGCGACGGACGCGTTAAAGCTTTCCGCCAGAGCGAAGATCTTGCGGGACTGGGTGAAACCTCCAGAAATCAGCACGTTGGGCTGCAGAATGTCGACAGCCTGCTGCATCAACAGATCCCGAAAGCGGTAGGACTGGCCTTCGTTTTGACCAGCGGCAATGGTGATCCCAGTGCTTTGACGCAATTCGCGCAAGCGGCCCGTGTCGTTCTGGGTGATGGGTTCTTCAAAAAAGCCGACGTCCAGATCGCGGGCATGGCGGGCGATGGCTTTGGCGTGTACATAGTCCAGGCTGCAATTGCCGTCGATGTACAGCGGAATGTCGGCGGGGATGGCCTCTCGTACCAGGCTCATGCGGCGCATGTCCTGGCGGATCAGGTCGGCCAGGGGACGGGGTTCGTCGCGACGTTGCAAGCCATGATGGCCTACCACCATCTTCAAGCCCTTGAAGCCTTGATCCACGCAGTCGCGCGCAACTTTAACCAACTCTTCTTCGCCCAGGAAAGCAAAGCCGAAGGTCGCGTAGGCAGGGACTTTTTCACGAGCGCCCCCCAGCAGTTTCCATACGGGCAGACCCAGGGCTTTACCCTTGATGTCCCACAAGGCAATGTCCAACGCAGAGATAGCGTGCATGGCATAGCCCGTCTGGCCACGAGGGCACACGTTCCAGTACATGCGATCCCACAGGCGCTCGGTGTTCAAGGGGTCTTGCCCGATCAGGTCGCTGGCCAGAATATCGTTGATGGTGCTGGCAACAGGGTGCTCTTCGGTAATGGCGCTAAGTCCATAGCCGGTGATGCCTTCATCGGTCTCGATTTCCACATGGCAGATGGCCAGGTTGGTGGGTTTTTGGATGCCCGCGCTATCGAACTGAAAAGGCACGTTCAAGGGAATCGCGCGTACTGCCGTGATTTTCATTTTCCTGTCTCCTTGCATTTTTTTGAATGCGTTTGCATGTAATTGTTTTAGGTTTATAGCGTTTTGTTGCAAGCGCGATCAATGGTGTAAACCCTTGATTTTATTGATATATAAAAGTGCAATCTGATATATCAAAAAGGGTTTGCAGCGTTGTTTTTAAGGTTTTTAGTTGAAGGTTTTCTGCATCGGCAGATGCTTTAGCGGACGGGAGTGCAGACGTTTTGTGGGGTGCTCAAAAGCAGTGCAGGGGCTTGCAGCATAAGCAGGTAGACCGGCGGGGAAGAGGCAAGCAGGAGCGGGTTGTTAGTCCCTGTGCAGATCGCCGTGAAACGCTGGCGATAGACTCATCGAAAGAACGAATCATAAAAAAAAAGCCCTGCCAGGCAGGGCAGCTTGGCAGGGCTTTTTCTATACCGCGAAGTACGAGCAGGGAGCGGTCTATTTCCCCCGCAGCAACTGCATCTGACGACGATCTTTCTTGGTCGGACGTCCAGCATCAAAGTCCAGTGCAGGTTCAGGTGCCAGACGGCGTTGTTCGGCGGCTTGCGCGCGTCGTGTGCTGCTTTCTTCCGTCTCTTGATACAGCTGGCGAGCAAGCGGCGCGGGGCCACGTACACCGCTTAAGGCGGTGACGTGAACCTCCATGGCAGGAGTCTCCTTGCGCAAGGTAATCACATCACCGATTGAGACTTCGCGGGCAGGCTTGGTGCTTTGCTGATTCAGCAAAACCCGCCCTTTGGTGATCTCCTCGGAAGCCAGGCTGCGTGTCTTGTAAAAGCGCGCTGCCCAGAGCCATTTATCCAGTCGTAATTTGTCCATGCGCTATTGTAAATCCAGTCTGCAAAAGCTGGGCTTAATGCAGTTCCACCGCAGCGGCAGGAGCAGCCTGTACACGAGGCAAACGCAGACGCAGCAGCAGAACCAGACTGAAGACGGCCAGCAATCCGGCCCAGAACATGACGCGGTGAAAGCCGTCTGCCCAGGCGTGCTGGATGGCTTGCATCCAGAACAAGGAATCTGCTGAGGCAGGCAGAGTCACCTGACCGGAGATGATAATTTGTTGTGCCTGTTCCAGCATGGGATTGACCGGATCAAGACGACTGGCCAAGGAGCTGACGGCACCTTGGCTCATCAAGGAAGCCAGCAGGGCAACGCCCAAGGTCATTCCGGTTTGGCGGATGGCATTGGTGGTGGCTGATGCCATGCCGGAACGCTCACGCGGCACCAGATTCATGACCAAGGTACTGCACGCCGGTACCGACAAGCCCATGCCAATGCCCAGTACGGCCAATGCGAAACCGGCCATCCAGTAGGAAGCTCCAGGTTGCAGCACCATCATCAACCAGGAACCGGTAGCCATCAGGCCAAAGCCCGTAGTCAGGATCAACTTCAATCCAAAGCGCTGGCTCAAGGCTCCAAAACGGGAGGCCAGCACGGCCATGCCAATGAACTGGGGAGCCAGCCCCCAGCCGGTTTGGGTGGCACTCCAGCCCAGGGCGTTCTGGAAGAACAGGGACAGGAAAAACACATTGCTATAGGCGGCAAAGCCCAGCACAAAGGAGGCGATATTGGCGGTGCTGAAGCGGTAGTCCCGAAACAGGCTTAAAGGCAGCAAAGGGCGGGCGACGCGGGTTTGGGCATAGATAAATGCCACGAAGGTGAACGCTGCCACGACCAGAGAGCGAATCGTCTCGGTGGCGTGCCAGCCTTGCTCACCCGCGCAGATCAGGCCATAGGTCAGGGAGCCAAGCCAGATAACGCTAAGCAACTGGCCGACAGGGTCGAAAGCTGCGTGTTCGGGATTGGCCGACTCCTGAATACCCCACATGCCCAAGCCCAGGGTCAGCAGGCCCAGTGGCAGATTCAGGCTGAAGATCGAAGGCCAGTCGGCTACATCGACCAGCACACCGCCCAGAATCGGGCCCAGTACCAAAGCCAGGGCGCTGAAGGAAGACCAGCCGCCAATGACACGGGCACGCTGGGCCGGGTCTGGAAAGGCGTGGGTCAGGATCGACAGGGCTCCAGGAATAAGTAAAGCCCCGGCCATGCCTTGCACGACACGACCCCAGAGCAGGGCGCTTAGTGAACCGGCCAAGGCGCACATCATGGAGCCGACGGTGAAGGCCAGCACGCCCAGCAACCAGCTCTTCTTGCGTCCGTAGCGATCCCCCAGTAGCCCGGCAGACAACATGAAGGCGGATAGGCACAGCGCATAGGAATCCACGATCCACTGCAGTCCGGCCATATCGGTTTGCAAGGCTTGTTGCATGCGTGGCAAGGCAAGATTCACGATGCTGATGTCCAGGGTGACCATGAAAGTCCCCAGGTAAATGGCGATGGTTAGAGCAAGTCGGCGAGTCATGATATTTGATAAATGAGAATTATTATCGACTACTATAAATTATTGACTGACTGTCAGTCAATGAAAAATAAACAGGCTGGCTAAAATAGCGCCGTGACACCCGACGAGGCACTTTGTCGGGGTTTTTCTGATACTTTGACATTCATGACCGCTGCCAAAACACCTCGTACCCAACCCTCTGAAGTTCGTCGCCGAGACTTATTGGAGGCGGCTGCCACTTTGTTTCTGCAACAAGGGTTTGAAGCCACGCCGGTGGATGAAATTGTGTCGCGGGCGGGCATGTCCAAGGGCTTGTTCTATCACTACTTCAGCTCCAAGCAGGAGATTCTGGCTGCCCTGCGCGAGCAGTTCATCCAGCAGTTTCATGATCGTGTGCAGGGGGCGCTGGAGCAGGCGCCAGCAGAGGATTGGGTGCAGCGTCTGGCCTGTTGGATTCGAGCTTCGGTACAGGCGTACAGAGACACCCTGGAGATGCATGATCTGGTGTTTTCAGACCATATGCGCAGCAATTACCAGGGCGAACGCAATACGGTAACCGAGCCCTTGCACCGGATCCTGAGCGAAGGGCAGAAAGCGGGTGCCTGGTCTGTGGCCGACGTGGATTTGACCGCCTGGGTGATCTACCAGGGCATGCACGGCGCGGTCGACAATATGGGGTTGGAAACTGCAGAGCAGTGGGCCGTCATGGAGAACAATCTGGTGACTCTTTTTGTGTCTATGCTCGGGGCGACGCCGCCTCACCAAAATATGTAGGCTGTTCCAGTCGCACTGGATTGCTGCACTCAGCATACGCAGAACTGGCCTTGTTCTGATTTCTAAACAAGGCCAGTTGCTGGATGAGCAAAGGCTTAGCGGAACTGGAAGTGTTCCTTGTGCAAGGTCCAGGATTTTGCAGGCAGTGTTTGCTTGAGCTCACGTCGCAACTGTCGGCCCATTGCAGCCGGTCCACAGAACCAGATATGCAAAGGCTTGTCGGCCTGGTAATGCTGCAGCACCTCTTTGGGCGTCCAGCGACGGCCATCGGCATAAATTTCCAGGTTCACGTCCGGGTGCTCTTTGGCAGCCTTGCTCAAGGCCTGAGCCAATGGGTCAGTGCTGTGCTGACAGGCATATTGCAGATAGGCGTAGGGAGCGTGACCGTCCTGATGTTCCTGGCTTAACCAGGATAGAAATGGCGTGGCCCCGACACCCGCACCCACCCAGATATAAATGCCCTTGTCATCGCGGTCCGGCTGAGTGAAGCGTCCATAAGGGCCGTCCAGCTCAATGTTCTGGCCCACATGCAAACGCTCGGGCAGGCTGCGGGTCCAGTCGCCCAGCTGCTTGATATGAAAGCGCACAATTTGGTTGTCCTGATCCGCATCGGACAAGGTAAAGGGGTGGGACTCGGATTCACCCTTCAAACGCAAAAAGGCAAACTGCCCAGCCTGGTGACCTGGCCAGGATTGGTCCATGCGGCATTGCACCTCCAGCACATCACCTTGTGACGTACAGGAGATCACGGTGCCCGTGTGTGGGTAGGCCGAACTCAAGTTGCGTAGCAACTGGATGCCAGCTGCTGCTGTCCCGATCATCATGGTGATGGCCAGTGCCCAGCCGCCTATACCGCTCCAGTAAGCAGGGGGCGTCAGTACCACGCCATGAAAGATCAGGATCAAATAGGCCACTGGCATCAGGCGATGCAGGCTGTACCACTTTTTATAGGAAATCGTGCGGTGCGCCAGGGTGATGATCAGCATCAGAATCAGCGCGTAAAACGTCCATTCACCCAGTGATTTTGCATAGGGCTTGAACAGGCTGACCCATTCAGGAACCGGGGTTTTGGCCAGACGGCCGCCCGTGCCGATCGCTGCCGAGATCAGACCTTTGGATTCCTTGCTGAGCCAATGGGCCAGACTGAGCAAAATGGCGATGATACCCAGCCATTTATGCAGCCTGTAGGCTTTGTCCATGCCGCCTAACCAGGGTTCCAGACGGCGGGGACGCAGGGCCAGAATCATGATGGCCGTCATGGTGCCCAGTGCCAGAATCCCGGTTAACAGCATGCCTTCTTGTCGGACCACCCACAGCATATCGCCCGGTGGCGAGGGGGCCAGCCACAGGGCTTCAACAGCCCAGATCAGAAAGAAAGTGGAGAGCAGCAGTAAGAGAGGGCGACGCATGGTCTTTTCCGGATTGTTTGAAAGAGCCGGGTGCTGCGTAGTCGCGATGTGATGAACGTACCGACGCAGCGCACCGGGAACACCTTATTGATGTTAGTACGCTGCCAGGCCGTTTGCAGAGCCAATATTCAAGAGAGTTTTGAGAAAACTCAAGGCACTCCTAAATATTTGTTATTTAAAGCATTTGTTAATGATTCTGGTTGCTGTTTACTCTATTTCAGCTGGTTGCAGAGTAGTTCTTTTGATTGCTTTTCAAACCCGTCAAGCCGGGCAGACAAGCGATGCCAGATCCAGCAAAGCCGCGTCCTGGTGAGGCTGTCCGATCAGTTGCAAACCCAAGGGCAGTGGGCTGTTTTGACCGGGCGCGGGCAGGCTCAAGGTAGGCCAGCCCAACAAGGACCAAGGACGATTCAGTATCGAAGAGCCCGTGCTATCCAGTCCATAGGGAGCCGGGCCGGGAGCCGCTGGAGTCAGCAATGCGTCGAAATGGCCATAACGCTCCTGCCATTCTGTTTGCAATTGGCGACGGCGCGCCTGCCAGGCGTGGTAATCCGCTGCAGGCAATTCCAGGCCTTGTTTGATGGCTTGCACGGTAATGGGGCGCAAGGCATCCGGGCTGGCTTGCCAGACGGGCAGCAGGCTGCGGGCCATTTCATAAGCCATGATCTGGCCTTGCAGGATCAGCAGCTCTTTCAGTTGTGGGTCCGCAGGCAGACGCTCCAGGTGGGCGCCTTGTTGCTCCAGATGCTCACAGCCTTGTTCCAACGCGGCCAGTGCTGCGGGTGTGATCGGGCCCAGATCTTTGCCATCCAGCACGCCAATGCTCGGCGCTGTGGGGACTCGACTATCAGGCAAGCCTTGCAGGACAGTGGCCACGCGGCGCAGCACGGACAAGTCCCGGCTGAAGTAGCCGATTGTGTCCAGGCTGTCGCACAACAGGAAAAGACCGCTGCGATGCACCGCGCCAAAGCTGGGTTTGAAACCCAGAATGCCGGTAAACGCAGCGGGGCGCATCATGGAGCCTCCCGTTTGGGTGCCCAATGCAAAATCAACCATGCCAGCTGCTACGGCCGCTGCCGAACCACTGGAAGAACCGCCGGGCGTGTGCTCCAGGTTCAGTGGATTACGGGTGGGGCCGGGGGCTGCGTAGGCAAATTCGGCGGTGACGGTTTTGCCCAGGGCAATGGCACCAGCCTGACGCAGCAGGGCGACACAGGCGGCGTCCCGCTCGGCCGGTAGCGCATTGGGGAAATGCGCGCCGTAGCACGTGGGCATGCCTTGAACATCCAGCACATCTTTCACACCAAAGCTCAAGCCCGCCAAGGGGCCAGTGGGATTGGTGCTGATACAGGTGGCGGGATCAGCCAGCCAGGACCAGGCCTGGATAGCCTGGTCCTGCGTAGCGAGAGGGGAAGGGTTTGCAGTCATAAGCGAGAACTGGAACTACTGAATCGAGATGTTCTGTGCCTTGATCAGCGCGGTCCAGCGTTTGGTTTCTTCTTTCACAAAAGCGGTAAATTCTTCAGGTGTGCCACCTACAACTTCCGCGCCTTGGGATTCCACAATCTGACGGTAGTCGGGGTCTTTCAGGGCGTCGTTGACAGCCTTGTTCAGTTTTTCCAGTACATCAGCAGGCAAGCCGGCGGGGGCAATCACGCCAAACCAGTTCGAGGCCACCAGATCCACGCCTTGTTCTTTGAAGGTGGGGGTGTCAGGCATGGCTTTCAGACGCTCTTCCGAGGTCACACCCAGTACGCGCAGGCGTGGGTTGTCGATTTGCATGTGGGGCAGGAACAGGCTGGCCAATTCCAGATAGAAGGAGATATTGCCGGCCAGCAGGTCGTTCGATGCAGGAGCGCCACCACGGTAAGGCACGTGTACGGCGTCAAAGCCGGAGGTGGCCTTGAACTGTTCCGTCAGCAAGTGCGAGGCACCGCCAGCGCCAGTCGAGGCGTAGTCGAGTTTTTCGGGGTTCTTCTTGCCGTCGGCGACCAGATCAGCCAGAGACTGGTAGGGCGAGTTGCTGTTTACACCCAGTGCCATGGCACCGCGTTCGATCAGGGCGATGGGCTGCAAATCCTGTTCAGGATCAAAAGGCAGGTTACTGCCGTACAGCGCCTTGTTCACTGACATGGGGCCAAAGTTGCCCAGGCCGATGGTGTAGCCGTTGGGCTTGGCGCGCGCAATCATGCTGGTGCCGATATTGCCGCTGGCACCGGGCTTGTTTTCCACCACGATTGTCACGCCCAGGCTGTCGCTCATTTTTTGAGCCAGCATGCGCGAGCGGGTATCCGAGCTGCCACCTGCAGCGTAGGGCACCACAAACGTAATGGGCTGCGAAGGGTAAGCCGCGTCGGCCATGGCCGAACCGGAACCCAACAAAGTCAGTGTGAGCAGGCCACTCAGTAAAGGGGCGCGATGCTTGAATACCGTCATGTCTATCTCCTGCGTTGGGCCAATATTCGCAGTGACGTGCAGTATGGCCCTGTTTTTGATAAGTGTCAGGACGGATGGTAGTAAGAGCTGATTATGTTGTCTAATATTAAAAATAATCGTTATTGATCTGTTTTTTAACCTAATTGGCGGGCATATGCTGGACTCCAAATTAAGCGAGATGTTCTTGGTGGTGGCTGAAGAGCTGCATTTTGGTCGAGCCGCCCAGCGTTTGTTCATGACCCAGCCGCCCTTGAGTCAGGCCATACGCAGGCTGGAAGAGCAGGTAGGGGCGACCTTGTTTATCCGCACCACACGCACGGTGCAATTGACGGCGGCGGGAGCGGAGTTGCAGCGCCGCCTGCGCTTGATCGGCAACGAACTGGAGCAGACCTTGCAAGCGGTACAGCAAGTGCACAGAGGCGAGACTGGCATGTTGCGCATAGCCCTGACCCCCAGCAGCGCCTATGCGGGGGTATCCAAGCATTTGTATCGCTTTCGACAGGACTTCCCGCAGGTGGATATTCAGATCTACGAGATGAACTCCAGCGATATGCCTGCGGCTCTTTATGAGCGCCGGGTGGATGTGGCCTTGATTCGGCCTTCCTTTGCCGTGCCCGATTTGAACCCGCAGCTGGTGGAGGCCGAACCCATGATGTTTGTCGTCAGGCGGGATGATCCACGTGCTCAGGAGCATAGTCAGGGGCTGACCTTGCACCAGGCTTTCTCTTACGAAATGGTGGCGTATTCGCGGCAGCAGTCGCGTTACTTTCATCTCTTGCAGCAGCGCATGTTGCAGCGCTCAGGCTGCCTGCCGCGCTTTGCACAGGAAAGCATGGTGCCCACGGTGCTGGTCATGGTTGAAGCGGGCATTGCTCCAGCTATTGTTCCCGCTTCCCTGGCGCGCTTGCGCACCGATACCTTGGAGTATCTGCCCTTGCTGGATGCAAACGATATTGCGGCCGAGCTGATGAGTGCTTATGTCTCGGACAATACCAACCCGGCCTTGGTGAATTTTCTGGCGGTGCTGGATCAGAATCGCTCAAGTTGATTGTCGGGCAGCCAACCATTCCCGCATGGATTGACCCGTGCGCTGCCGAAACAGGCGGGACAGGGCAGAGGGGTTGGCGTAGCCCAGATCCAGAGCAATACGTTTGGCAGATTGGCCTTGTGCCAGCCGCTGGCAGGCCAGCGACAGGCGCCATTGGGCCAGATAGTCTGCCGGTGTGTCGCCCACCCAGTGCTTGAATTGCACGGCAAAGGCGCTGCGCGACATCTTGGCTTCCTGTGCCAGTGTTTGCACGGTCCAGTCCCGACCGGGATCGGCCTGAATAGCCAGCAGTGCGCGCGCGATGGGTGGGTGTGACAAACCTCGGAACAGGCCTACGGGAATCTCGCAACGATCAGGATGGTCAAACAGCCAGCGTAGTAATTGCAGCAACACGATCTCGAACAGACGGTCTGCCAGCAGGCGATGGCCGCAGCGCACGGACTCCGTTTCTGCAAAGAGCAGGCCCAGTGCCTGTTCAAGGCCGGCCGCTTCTTCCAGCGGCACAATAATCAGATCGGGCAGGGAGCGGGCCAAGGGATGATGCTCACCCCCATCAAAATCCAGGGTGGCACAGGTGAAATCCGAGCCTTCATTGGGCAGATCGTAAAAAGCGTGCTCCAGCGGACGGGGGTAGAACAGCAGGCTGGGGCGGTCAATGGTCAGGACTTCCGGCACGGGATCGCGCGGATCGTGGCGCACGCTTAACTGGCCACGCCGCAGAATGTGCAAGAAGGCCCGTCCGGGTTGGGCCGCAAAGCGGGTGACGCCACACAAAGAGCCGTTGTAGAACAAATGAGCCCGAACACGGAATTGTTCCAGCAAAAGGGAGAGGCGATCCAGGTTCATGAAAACATCCTTGTCTGGATGAAAAGGTAAGTTGTCGGGACTAATCTTATCCAATGATCTTGATCTTGGCGAGACACTATCCCTGCAAGCTTTTTCCGGCCACCCCGGCCCACTTCACCAGGAGATCATCATGTCGCGTCTTACATTGCCTGACCTTGCCCAAGCTCCCGCCGCCAGCCAGCCTGCTTTGCAGGAAATTCAAAAAGCCTTTGGTGGCAGCGTGCCTGCCATGTTCCGTATGGTGTCCAATTCGCCCGCCGCCTTGCGCAGCATGTGGGGCTCTTTCGGTGCCTTTGCCGGTGGCAAGCTGGGTGCGAAACTGGGCGAGCAATTGGCGGTTGCCATTGCCGACCGTAATCGTTGCGAATACTGCCTGGCTGCCCACAACGTGCTGGGTGCCAATGCTGGCCTAAGCCCGGAGACACTGGCTCAGGCCCAGCGTGGTCAGTCGGATGACCCGCGTACCGCCGCCGCTTTGACATTTGTGCTCAAGCTGGTGGATCAGCGTGGGCAAGTTTCGGCTGCCGATGTGCAAGCCGTGCGCGATGCCGGTTTTTCCGAAGGTGAGGTGGTGGAACTGGTCGGTGTGACTGCCTTGAACCTGTTCACCAACTACATCAACAATGCGCTGGAGGTTCCGGTGGATTTCAAGGCCGTTGAGCTGACTGCCTAAGCATCGATATGGAAGCCCGCTTGCTGATATGCATGCGGGTTTTCTTGCGTCTGTTGTCTGTGTCTTATTTGGCTGACAAGGGACCGGAATTGATAGCTGTCAGCGGCTGGTTCACATCAAAAAAGCGCGCATCAATGCCGGTGATGCCAAAGCTGTTGAGCCGCTTGCTGTGCATGTCCAGATAAGCCTGCGCGCTGGCTTGATCGGTGAATAGATACACGCCACCTGCTTTGGACTGTTCTTTATTCTCGGTCCAGATTTTCCAGATCAAGCCAGGTTCCAGGCAGATGGATTGCGCCAGTTCTTGCATGGCTTCGCTCATCTCTGAACCCCAAGGGCCGGGGTAAGGAAAATCAACATACAGCAGGGTGCTCATGATCGGCTCCATATCAAAATACGTGTCGAACATCATACCTTGATGTTTGAATTGTCCAGTACTGTCTCTTATTTGTCATGGGACGTTGAAAGGCCCGTGATTGGCTGGCCTCCCCCTTGAAGGGGGCGTATAGTTTTTCTTTTGCTATTTGCTGGTGGAAGCCCTCATGTCCTGGACCGCTTTGTTGTTGGTGGTGTGTGCTGCGTTCATTCATGCGGGTTGGAACTTGCTCTCTAAACGGGCGGCGATGGCAGGGGCGCATTTTGTATTCGCCTATTCCTTTTTTGCCATTCTGTTTTATTTCCCCATCACGCTGTGGGTGGTCTTTACGCAAGGCAATATGCCCTGGACCAGCGAGACCATTACCTGTTTGGTGCTTAGTGCCTTGCTGCACATGTGCTATAGCCTGAGTTTGCAAAAAGGCTATCAGGTTGCAGACCTGTCCGTGGTGTATCCCATTGCCCGTGGTACGGGCCCCATGCTCTCTTCCATTGGTGCTTTTATCCTGTTGGGCGAACCTGTGCGTCCTTTGGGAGTGCTCGGCATCTTGCTGGTTGTGATGGGGATTTTGCTGATCGCCACGCAAGGTCGACTGCGCCGTTTTTTCAGCCCTGCAGCGCTGACGGGTGTGCGTTGGGGCATGCAGACCGGGATTCTGATTGCGGCCTATACCGTGGTCGATGCCTATGGCGTCAAGGTGCTGCTGATCTCGCCATTCCTGCTGGACTGGTTCAGCAATGTGTTGCGCCTGGGGATGCTGGCCCCTTTTATCGCCAAGCGGGGCCGGGCAGGCTTCGTCAAGTTCAAACCTTATTGGAAACTGGCGGCTGCAGTGGGTTTGTTATCGCCCATGTCCTACATCCTGGTCTTGCAGGCATTAAGCATGGGCGCACCCTTGTCCATGGTGGCGCCCGCCCGTGAAATGTCCATGATGGCCGGCACCATATTGGGTATGGTCGTCCTGCGCGAAAAGGCCAATGTCTGGAGTTTGCTCGGTTGCGCCATCATGATCAGCGGAGTCATTGCCCTGACATCCGGGCCGGCGGCCTGATCCGTCTCTTGAAATATGGTGGGTCGTCCCTATCTGTCTGCAATAGGGCGCGCTTTGGCGTGCGGCAATCAACCCATTTTTTTGCTTTTTCACCATGAGCCAGACTGACACTGCGAATACGTCCGAAACCTTGGGTTTTCAGGCTGAAGTCAAACAATTACTGCATTTGATGATTCACTCCTTGTACAGCAACAAGGAGATTTTCCTGCGTGAGCTGGTATCCAATGCGTCGGATGCCTGTGACAAACTGCGCTTTGAAGCTATCGACAATCCGGCTTTGCTGGAAGGCGACCCAGAAATGCGTATCCGCGTGGAGTTCGACAAGGACCAGCGCACGATCACCATTTCCGACAACGGCATTGGCATGTCGCGTGATGAAGCCATTGCCAACCTGGGCACCATTGCTCGCTCGGGCACCAAAGAGTTCTTCTCCCAACTGACGGGCGACAAGCAAAAAGACACCCAACTGATTGGTCAGTTTGGCGTGGGCTTTTACTCCTCCTTTATCGTGGCCAATAAAGTGTCCGTGCTGACACGTCGTGCCGGTGGCGATCAGGAAGCCGTGCTGTGGGAGTCCGCCGGTGAAGGCGAGTTCACCATTGCCGCCGCTGAAAAAGCCGAGCGCGGAACCACCATCACCTTGCACCTGCGTGAAGGCGAGGACGATTTCCTGGACGGCTGGCGCCTGCGCAACGTGCTGCGTCGCTACTCCGATCACATCTCCTTGCCCGTGCAAATGCGCAAGGAAGAGTGGGACGAAGAAAAGCAGCAACAAGTAAAGCAGGACGAGTGGGAAAGCGTGAACCAGGCCAGCGCCTTGTGGACACGCTCCAAGTCGGAAATCACCGACGAGCAGTACCAGGAGTTCTACAAGCACATCGCTCACGATTACGAGAACCCTCTGGCCTGGACACACAACCGGGTCGAAGGTCGTAGCGAATACACCCAGCTCCTGTTCGTCCCCAAGCAGGCCCCGTTTGACTTGTGGGACCGCGATGCTCGCCGTGGCGTGAAGCTGTACGTGAAACGCGTATTCATCATGGACGACGCCGAGCAGCTGCTGCCTGCTTACCTGCGCTTTGTGCGCGGCGTCATCGATTCGGCTGATTTGCCACTGAACGTTTCGCGTGAAATCCTGCAAGAAAGCCGTGATGTGCGTGCCATCCGTGAGGGTAGTGCCAAGCGCATCCTGTCCTTGCTGGAAGATCTGGCCGAGAACCAACCCGAGCAATATGCCGAGTTCTGGAACCAGTTCGGCCAGGTCCTGAAAGAAGGCACTGGCGAAGACATGGGCAATCAGGCCCGTATCGCTGCCTTGCTGCGCTTTGCCTCCACGAATCAGGAAGGTTCGGCCCAGACCGTGTCCCTGAACGACTACATCGGTCGCATGAAAGAAGGTCAGGACAAGATTTACTACGTCACGGCTGACACTTTTGCCGCTGCATCTAACAGCCCGCATCTGGAAGTATTCCGCAAGAAAGGCATCGAAGTGCTGTTGATGTCCGACCGTGTGGACGAGTGGATGTTGTCTTACTTGCGCGAATTTGAAGGCAAGCAACTGGTATCCGTGGCCAAGGGTGGCCTGGACCTGGATTCGCTGGCGGACGAGGAAGAAAAGAAACATCAGGCCGAAGTGGCTGAGACCTTCAAACCTCTGGTCGAGCGCCTGCAAACCACACTGGGCGAGAGGGTCAAGGAAGTGCGCATTACTGCCCGCCTGGTCGATTCCCCCGCTTGCGTGGTGGTCGATGCCAACGAGCTGAGCCCGCACCTGCTGCGTATGCTGCAAGCCGCTGGCCAGGAAGCTCCCGAGGTCAAGCCGATTCTGGAAATCAACCCGGAGCACGCCTTGATCGCCAAAGTCCAGGCCGCTGACGACGAGGCTTTTGGTGAGTGGGCACAGTTGCTGCTGGAACAAGCCATGCTGGCCGAGGGTGCCGCATTGCAGGATCCCGCCAGTTTTGTGAAGCGTGTGAACCGTTTGCTGTTGAATCTGTAAACCTGAATCTTACTGGCTCTGCCTCTGGGTGGAGTCAGCAATCGTTTAGCCTCATAGCCTTGATCTTCATTTGTAAGATCAAGGCTTTTTTGCGTTCATTGGCAGAGGACTAAGGGGAGAAGCAGGAAGATAAGGGGCTAAACAAAAGTTTGTGGCTAAGCGATTTTTTATTTTTTGTCCATCTTAATGAGAATTGATCGTAATACGATGTATGGACGCCACAATGTAAGGACAAAAACGCGGTTTTTGAGTCAAATTTCAGGAAATCGCAGGATATGGATGGACTTCATAATAAGAATGATTAATATTACCGCTTCCTTTAAAAGCGCTTATCTGGCAGCGAAACATCGCTAATAGCGAGCGATCGGACTTGATTCGATGGCACTGCCCAAAAAAGAGCGATAACTACCACATGGAGCTGGTGATGTTGTTTGTTTCCACCCTGCCGCCTCGTCGGTTCGCCGAGACGGTTTTGTCCGCAGCATTGTTTGCTGCTCTGACAACTCCTGCAATTGCTCAAACCGCCAATCCAGGCGTGACCGAGCTGCAATCCATCAAAGTTCAAGGCACGACGGATGCTAATGGCATTGATGGTTTTCAAGCGCATAAAGCGCAATCGGTGAAGTTTTCCGAGACATTGCTTAACACCCCGCGTTCCATCACCGTGATCCCGGAGGAGGTGATCAGGGACCGTGGCGCAACGTCGCTGCAAGATGTGTTGCGTACGACTCCTGGCATTACCCTGGGATCGGGCGAAGGAGGCACGCCTATGGGTGACCGTCCCTTTATCCGGGGTTACGAAGCCAGTACCGATATTTTCATCGACGGTGTGCGCGACTATTCCCGTGGCTCGCACGAGACCTTCAACCTGGAATCGGTTGAAGTCTTGAAAGGTCCCAGCTCGGCTTATACCGGCCGTGGCGGTACCGGCGGCAGCCTGAACCTGGTGACCAAGTCTCCCAAGCTGAAAGACTTCTTCCAGGTGGAAGCGGGCTATGGCACGTCTGATCAATATCGTCTGACTGCTGACGGTAACTACGCTTTCTCGGATACCGGCGCCATCCGTCTGAATCTGATGCGTATGGGCGGCGAAGTGGCAGGGCGCGATGGTGTAAAGATTGATCGCTGGGGCATTGCTCCTTCCATCGCCTTTGGTTTGGGTACGCCAACGCGTGTGACCTTGTCTTACTCGCGTCTTGAGAACAAGGACATGCCGGACTTGGGCTTTCCTTTCAAGAATGCTGCCAATCCGGATCGCGTCACCCCACTGGAAGCGGACCGCGATAACTTTTACGGTCGCCGCAATGTGGACTTTCGCAAGTACATTGCCGATACCGCTTCGGCCAGCGTCGAACATGATCTGAATGATCGTTTCACGGTGCGTAACGTCACGCGTTACAGCAAGACTCTGAATCACTATCTGATGACGCGTCCGTCTTTTGATAACTGCGCCGCAGGTGCAGGCGGGGCTTGCGCGACGGAAGGTGCTGGCTTGCAGTTCCGTCGTGACGACCGTACGAACTACCGTGTTGCTGAGTCTCTGTTGAACCAGACAGATGTCTACGGCAGCTTTAATACTGGTTCGATCAAGCATGACATCGTTGCAGGTGTGGAAATCAGTAAGGAGGAAATCCACAACAAAGCGATGACGGGTGGCCCAGGCCGTGATACTGACTCGTTCTACGACCCGAACCCTAATCGACAGTACAACTATTCGCTGCAGTACGGTCCCAAGACCAAAACCGGCGATATCAAGACCCGTTCGGCCTACATCTTTGACACTGTGACCTTGAATGATCAGTGGATGATCAATGGTGGTCTACGCTTTGATCGCTTTGAAGCCGACAACACCAAAGAGTCTCGCAAAGACGATATGTGGAACTACCAGTTGGGCGTGGTCTACAAACCCGCACAAAATGGTTCCATTTATCTGAGCTACGGTACATCTTCAAATCCTACGGGTGAAAACCTGGGTCAGGCCGGTGGTGCAGATGGCCCGGCAGGCGGAGCAGCAATTCGTGACTTGAAGCCAGAGCGCAGCTACAGCTGGGAACTGGGGACCAAGTGGGATGTGGCTGACGAGAAGTTGTCTTTGACAGCGGCCGTTTTCCAGACCGACAAGAAAGATGCTCGCTCTACTGATCCGTTGACCGGTGACGTGTCCTTGAGTGGCAGCAATCGTGTGCGTGGTCTGGAGTTGGGCGCGGCTGGTGCAATTACCCCTAACTGGAATCTGTGGGCTGGCTACACCTACCTGGATCCCAAGATCAAGAAGTACCGCAACAAAGACAATGTCTTTGACGGCAACCAGATGAAGTTCATCTCCAAGCAGAGCTTCAATATCTGGACAACCTACAAAATCATGCCCGAGTTGACCTTGGGCGCAGGTGCCACATTTGTAGGCAAGCGCTTTGTGGATGACGCCAACCAATTGAAACTGCCTTCTTACTGGCGTTACGATGCGATGGCGCGCTACGACCTGAACAAGAACGTGTCCTTCCAGTTCAACGTCAACAACATCAGCAATGTGCGCATGTATGATGCCTCTCACGTTGGTATTTTTGCCAACGTCGGCCCAGGCCGCTCCTACATGTTCAATGCCTCTTACCGCTTCGAGTAAGCTGCAGCTTGTAGTGTAAAGTCGGATGGGCCGCCCTCTTGAGGCGGCCTGTCTGCTTCTTGTACGACTTTGTGCTTTTTTGTTCTTGCAGGTATCCCATGCTGATTACTATCCCGGACGTTCTCAACGCTGAGCAATTGCGAGACTGTCGCCAGGCCCTGGAGCAGGCGCAGTGGGAGGATGGGCGTGCGACGGCGGGTTATCTGGCCCAGCACAGCAAACGGAACCTGCAACTGCCTCTGGATGCGGCAGTGTCTCGCCAGATGGGCGAGTTTCTGATGCACGTACTGGGTCAGCACAGCGGCTTTATTGCCGCTGCTTTGCCCCTGCGTATGCTGCCGCCACGCTTTAATCGTTACGAGGGTGGCGGGGAGTACGGCAAGCACATTGATAACGCGATTTTTACGGTTCCTGGCACGGCTCAGCGCTTGCGTACGGATGTGTCCACGACCTTGTTTTTCAGCGATCCTGATGAATACGAAGGTGGAGAGCTGATCATCGAGGATGTGTACGGCACGCAGTCCATCAAGCTGCCTGCAGGACATATGGTGGTGTATCCCGGAACGAGTCTGCATCGCGTCCAGCCTGTCACTAAAGGAACGCGCTATGCCTCGTTTTTCTGGACGCAAAGCATGGTGCGCCATGCGCATCAACGCAAGTTGCTATGGGAGCTGGATCAGAGCATTCAACAACTGGCCAAGCAGAATGCGGATGCCCAGGAGCTATCACGCCTGACGGGGATTTATCATAATTTGCTGCGTGAATGGAGCGATGTCTGATCGCCTGGAGCTTGATTGACCATGTCCCAAGAACGACTGCCCCCGCTCAGTAGCATTCCAGCTCAGATTGCCTGTCTGACGGATTACGAACCGTATGCCCGTCAGCGTATGCGTGCGCAGGATTGGGCTTACTTCAGTGCAGGGGCGGCGGATGAGCTGACGCTGCAAGACAACCTGGCCAGCTTCGGGCGCTGGGGCTTATGGCCTGCTGCTTTAAGCACGTTTGATCAGCCTTCCACCTGTTTGACGCTGCAAGGGCAGTCCATGGACTACCCGATTCTTCTGGCTCCCGTGGCTTATCAGCGATTGGCTCACCCTGATGGTGAATTGGCCAGTGTGTTGGGCGCGGGTGCGATGGGAGCGACCAGTGTAATTAGCATGCAGTCCAGTCATTCCTTTGAAGAGATTGCCGCACAGGCGCATGCCCCCTTGTGGGCGCAGTGGTATTGGCAAAGGGATCGCGCATTTACTCTGAATTTGCTGGGGCGGCTTGAAGCGGCAGGGTATACCGCGCTGATGCTGACAGTGGATGCTGCGGTCAATGGTGTGCGTAATCAGGAACAGCGTGCGGGCTTTGCCTTGCCCGCAGGTGTGGATGCCGTGAATTTGCGGGGTGCCCCAACGCAGCAGGCGGTTTTAGGCGCAGCAGGCACCAGTCCTTTGTTTGGCAGTGGTTTGCTAGATACGGCCCCGACTTGGGATGATCTGGCCTGGCTGGTGCAGAACTGTCCTTTGCCTGTTTGGGTGAAGGGAATCATGCGACCCTGTGATGCTCAGCGAGCCCTGGAGATGGGGGTTGCCGGGATTGTTGTGTCCAATCACGGTGGGCGAACCTTGGATGGTGCCCCCGCTTCTGTGGATGTCTTGGCTCAGGTTTGTCAGGTCGTGCAGGGCAGGGTGCCGGTCCTGATGGATGGCGGTATTCGTCGCGGAACAGATGTGCTCAAGGCATTGGCGCTGGGAGCAACAGCCGTGATGATTGGCCGTCCCTATATTTATGGTCTGGCCGCTGCAGGAGCGGCCGGTGTTGCTCATGTCCTGCATATTTTGCGGGCGGAGCTGGAAGTGGCGATGGCGCTGACCGGCTGCAATACCTTGGCCGATATTGGCCCTGAACTACTTTATCGGTCTTGATCTGGCACTTGTCTTTGCTTTGGTCCCAACTCTTGTTCCGGCAATGTTTCTTTGGGCCAGCCATGTTCCCGCTTCACCCGTTCCCAATCAAAGAAAGGGCCCGGATCTGTCTTGCGCCCCGGAGCGATGTGCTCATGGCCACGTACGGCGCGCAAGTTATGGCGCATACGTAAGGCGCGGCTCAGGCGGGATAGCTCCCGGTACTGCGCTTCTGTGAATGGCTCGAAATCGCTGCCTTCCAGCTCAATGCCAATGGAGAAATCATTGCAGCGCTCGCGGTCTTCAAAGCGCGACACACCCGCATGCCAGGCGCGGCGGGTAGTGGGAACAAACTGGATGATGTGGCCAGTGCGCTGGATCAGAAAGTGGGCCGAAACTTTCAGGTCCCGGATGTTCTCGAACCAGGGGTGGGCGCTGATATCCAGCTTGTTTTGAAAAAAATCCCGAATGTAGGGGCCGCCGAACTCTTGCGGTGGCAGGCTGATATTGTGCAGCACCAGCAAGGTCGGGGTGTCGCCCTCGGGGCGGTCATCCTGATTGGGTGACAGGGCGCGCAAGACATTGGCATGAGGTTTCAGCCAGCCCTGTCGGTCCAGGTCGTAAGCGTGGTGCATGCGGGCCATGGCGTTAACTGCGTGGGCCGCGCTTGGCGTGTTCCAGGCTGCACCAGGTGTGATGATTGCTCATCAAGGCTTCGGAGCGTGGCAGATAAATCCCACAGTGTGCACAACGGACCATTTCTTCAGCAGCGCCTTGCTTGCGCGGGGGACGCATGGTGGGATTGGGTGGATTGCGCTTGCGGGCCTTGTTTTGCGACACGATGCGGGCAATGATCATGGCCGCCAGGATGGCGACAACCCAAAATAAGACTTTACCCAATTTTCCCTCGTTGCAAGATGACGTCTAGTACAAAGTGGCTGCCTGTATAGGCCAGCAGCAGGAAGGCAAAACCGGCTAAGGTCCAGCGCAAGGCAACGCGACCACGCCATCCATACTGTTTTCGACCCCATAATAAGCCACCAAATGTAACCCAGGATAGCAAGGTAAAGACAGTTTTGTGGTCGGCGGGCAAAAATTTACCGTCTATCGCCATGGAGACGGCGGCACCGCTCAGAATCGTGAAGGTCAGAATTACGAAAGAGACACGGATCAGGCGAAACAGCAGCTCCTCTTGCACCAGCAGGGGCGGCATGGTGTCCAGAACCCGGCTGAACAAACCACGTTGCTCCTGATGAAGAATAGGGCGGTGCAACTGACGGTCCAGAGCCGTCATCAAGACGGCGTGCAAAGCCGCCACGGTGCTAAGCCCATAGGCGACCAGCGCAATCATCAAGTGAATCCGTAGCCATTCATTGCCGACATGGTTGACGATATGGCCTTCGGGAAAGGCCATGGCCAGCAGGCTGACGATTGTGGCTGCAGGCAGTAGAATGAGCAGCAGGCTGTCCAGACGCAGATACAGGCTTTGGAACCAGAACACCACCATGCCCAGCCAGATTGCCGCTGACAGGGCCAGTGCCCAGCTCAGATGCAGCCCCTGGGGCAGCACAATAGTCAGTAGCAGGCCCGCTCCGTGCACAATGATGGCGCAGAGCAAGGCCACCCGGCTGGGGGCGTTCAGTACGGTTCGGGTGCTGCCGCGAGTCAACGGACGCCAGAGCGAGATCGACAGCACGATGTACGCCAGTGCGGCGAGCAAGTGAAATACAATACTTGCAGACATAAGTCCCGGATTTCCTGAAAAACGGTACGGGGCGTACCTCAAGTGGCCATTTTATTCTTATTCGTAGACCACACGATAACCTAGTTTAAGCGAACCCAGTCCTATGTTTGAAAATCTGACCCAGCGTATGTCGCGTGTGGTGAAAACCATGCGCGGACAGGCTCGTCTGACCGAATCCAATACTCAGGATATGTTGAGGGAAGTGCGTCTGGCTTTGCTGGAAGCGGACGTGGCCTTGCCCGTCGTGCGCGAGTTTGTCGCACGGGTCAAAGAAAAGGCGCTTGGTGTTGAAGTTGCCGACAGCTTGAATCCTGGCCAGGCACTGGTGGGTGTTGTTCACCAGGAGCTGACCAATCTGATGGGCGCAGACCTGGGTGACAACGCCAGCGAGCTGTCCCTGGCGGCTCAGCCTCCCGCGATTATTCTGATGGCCGGTCTGCAAGGTGCGGGTAAAACCACCACCACCGGTAAGCTCGCCAAATGGCTGAGCGAAGGCGGCCACGTTCAGCATGGTCGCAAGACAGGCAAGAAGAAAGTTCTGGTGGTCAGTGCCGACGTGTATCGTCCAGCCGCTATCGAGCAGTTGAAAACCGTTGCCGCCCAGGTGGGTGTCGAGTTTCTGCCGTCGGATCCTAGCCAGAAACCAGCCGACATTGCCCGTAATGCCCTGGATCACGCCAAGCGTCATCACTTTGATGTGCTGATTGTCGACACGGCCGGTCGCCTGGGTATTGACGAAGAAATGATGCGCGAAATTCGCGCTCTGTACGATCTGCTGAACCCGATTGAAACCTTGTTCGTGGTCGATGCCATGCAGGGGCAGGACGCGGTCAACGTGGCCAAGGCCTTTGCTGATGCCTTGCCGCTGACGGGTGTGGTGCTGACCAAGCTGGATGGTGATGCACGTGGTGGTGCGGCCTTGTCCGTACGTCATGTCACCGGTAAGCCGCTGAAGTTTGTGGGTGTTTCCGAAAAGCTGGATGGTCTGGAGCCATTCCACCCCGAGCGTATGGCTCAGCGCGTGCTGGGCATGGGCGATATTGTTTCGCTGGTTGAGCAGGCTCAGCGCAATATCGACATCGCCGAAGCGCAGAAGATTACCGACAAGATCAAATCGGGCGACAAGTTTGACCTGAACGACTTCCGTGACCAGCTGCAGCAAGTCAAGAAGCTGGGTGATATGGGCTCCTTGCTGGAAAAACTGCCTGCCCAGTTCTCGCAAGCCGCGTCTCAGTTGCAAGGTGGTCAGGCTGAACAGCAATTGCGTCGTACGGAAGGGATCTTGAACTCCATGACCCCGGCCGAGCGTGCCAAGCCCGAACTGCTCAAAGCCTCGCGCAAGCGTCGTATCGCTGCCGGTTCTGGCGTGCCAGTGCAAGAGGTCAATCGCTTGCTCAATCAGTTCGAGCAAATGCAAGGCATGATGAAGCAGATGAAAAAAGGCGGCATGGCCAAGATGATGCGCGGCCTGGGCGGTATGGGTGCCTTGAAAGGTCTGGCTGGCAAGGGCTTCAAGGGTTTTCGCTAGGAAGCGCTTGGAGCTTGCCGCAAGGGCGTGACTCGCTCTGGCAGGACCACCAAGAAAAAAGCCCGCATACGCGGGCTTTTGTTCGTCCTGGGCTGTTGTTGTTACAGCGCTGGAATACGCAGTACCTGACCGGGATAGATCTTGTCAGGATGGCTGAGCATAGGCTTGTTGGCTTCAAAAATAACCGTGTATTTTGCGCCGTTTGCCTTGCCGTAGTTGGTTTCAGCAATTTTCCACAGGGTGTCGCCTTTTTGTACGGTGTACATGGTGGCTTGTGCGGAAGGCTGAGCAACGCTGAGCTGGTTGTCGACTTGAGAGACACCCAGGGTGTTACCCAGAGCCAGCACAATTTTTTCGGCTTGTTCGGTGGAGGCTGCTTGGCCGCTAACCGTGACTTTGTCGCCATCAACCGTCAGATTCAGACCATCGGCGGAAAGTTGGTGTTTGGCCAGTTCTTTCTGGAGTTCGTCAGCTGTTGCTGCTTTGGCTTCGTTGGCACCAAAGAGTTTTTCGCCGACATCTTTAAGAAAACTGAATACGCCCATCGCTTTGCTCCTGAAGTTAGGGTTCTACGGCTGCCTGCTTGATGGCAGGCGAGACGGCCCATTATGACCTCATTTTTATCCCCGAAGCCGTAGCTGAATGTCAGCAATTGTGCATTTTAAAGGGCGAGTATCAGCCGCCACCGACGGCAACCACGATTTCAATGGTGTCGCCTTCTTTGATCGGGGTGCTGCCGTGCTGGCTTTTGGGCACGATATCGCCGTTCAGTTCCACGGCAATACGCTTGTTCTCGTAGCCCAGCTCGATAATCAGCGTGCCAACCGTGTCGGAGTTTGCCAGAGTCTTGCTCTGGCCGTTCAGGGTAATGTTCATTCTTGTCTCTGGATATGGTCCGGCCAGGGCCGGACGAGTGATTCAGATGGCAAACTTCTGGGTGGCGGCCAGCAGCCGGGCCAAAATGCCGGGTTCGTCGTAGGCGTGGCCTGCGTCCGCAACCATATGAAATTCTGCTTGGGGCCAGGCGCGATGCAGTTGCCAGGCTGTATGCGCCGGAGTGCACACATCATAGCGTCCCTGTACGATGACACCAGGAATGCCATGTAAGCGGTGGGCGTTTTTCAGCAACTGATCCGGCTCCAGAAAACCCCGGTTCATGAAATAGTGGTTTTCAATACGCGCAAAGGCCAAAGCAGCTTTATCACTGGACTTGGCATCCAGGTGATTCTGGCTGGGCAAGAGCGTGATGGTATTGCTTTCCCATTGCGACCAGGCGTGTGCGGCCCGTAACTGCACAGCGGGGTCATCGCCTGTCAGACGCTTGTGATAGGCAGTAATCAGGTCCCCGTGCTCTTCCTTGGGAATGGGGGCCAGATACTGTTCCCAGATATCGGGAAACAGGCGCGAGGCACCTTCCTGATAAAACCAGTGCAGCTCTTCAGGACGGGCCATGAAGATACCGCGCACAATCAGTTCGCTGACGTGCTCGGGGTGAGTCTGGGCGTAGGCCAGCGCTAGAGTCGAGCCCCAGGAGCCGCCAAACACCAGCATCTTGTCGGCCTTGAGCTTTTCCTTGCGCAGCCGCTCCATGTCCTGAACCAGATGCCAAGTGGTGTTGTTCTCCAGGCTGGCATGAGGGTAGGAACGCCCGCAACCGCGCTGATCAAACAGCAGCACATTATATTTTTGCGGGTCGAACAGGCGACGGTGATCGGTAGAACATCCTGATCCCGGCCCACCGTGCAAGAAAATGGCCGGTTTACCTGCCGGGTTGCCGCAGCATTCCCAGTAGATATGGTGCCCATCATCGGTGTGCAACGTGCCTTGGGCGTAAGGCTCTATAGGCGGGAACAGGGTAGCGCTCATTGTTCTTTCTTGGGCCAGTTCAGTTCAGGGGTAGGGGTGTCATTGCGGGTGAAGATCAGATCCCACACGCCATGACCCAGACGCAGCCCACGGTTCTCGAACTTGGTCAGTGGACGGAAGTCGGGGCGGGGTGCGTAGCCTTCGTGCGTGTTGCTGAGCATGGGCTCGGCGGACAGCACTTCCAGCATTTGTTCGGCGTAGTTTTCCCAGTCGGTGGCGCAATGGATGTAACCACCGGGTTTCAGACGGCTGGTCAGCAACTGAATAAAGGGCGATTGCACCAGACGACGCTTGTGATGGCGCTTCTTGGGCCAGGGGTCGGGGAAGTAGATATGAATACCGGCCAGCGAGCCGGGAGCGATCATGTCGCGCACCACTTCCACGGCATCATGCTGGATGATGCGGATGTTGCTGATCTGGTTGTCATCAATGCGCTTGAGCAAGGCACCGACACCGGCATTAAAGACTTCCACGCCCAGGAAATTGTCGTCCGGGCGGGCCTGGGCAATTTTCTGGGTGGTTTCACCCATGCCAAACCCGATTTCCAGAATCAGGGGATTGTCATTGCCAAACACCGTTTCCGGTTTCAGGATGTTGTCGCGGTAGCTGATCGACCACAGGGGCAAGAGGCGCGCCAGGGCTTGTTCCTGGCTGGGCGTAATGTGCGCGCGCCGATGAACAAAGCTACGGATATGGGTCTCGCCGGATTTGCTGTTCGCGACATTGGGCGACAGCAGGGATTGTTTTTCGTTGCTGGAGGTCATGGTTGTGGCGCGGGCATCAGGAATGGCTCGCGTATCAGCTAAAAGCGGGAAAACTCTATTGTAGTGAGTCTTGCCGCCGAATTCATGTGGTGGCACGCGAAAAAGATAGGGCCGGGGCGACGCATGAAGAAAAGATCGCGCTATAATTTTCTCTTCCCCATTCGCGGGATCGTCTGCTTTTGAGGCAGACCTCTCCATCAGGGCGGGTGTAGTTTAATGGTAAAACTGATGCTTCCCAAGCATCCGTCGTGGGTTCGATTCCCATCACCCGCTCCAATTCTGATATCTCCCCCAATACTTTTATCGGCTGTTCACCGCACTGTCGCGTGATGAGCATATTGGCCATTTGCTTGTACAGGTGTCTTGTAGCGCTGTGCCGCTTCTTGGCGTGTGATCAAGCACCTGTACCCACTTGGGTATGGAGAGTTTCACTGAAAGCATATACTGCGTCCTTATTGTTCATATTTGAGTTCTTATGATTTATATTTGTTCATATATGAATGGATAAAAATATGACTGATTCAGAGAATAAAAGTGCTCCTCGTAGTGTCATCTCCCGTCCTGTAGACCGTGCCTTGCTGCGGCTGGGGCGGGATATCTCTGCGGCTCGCCGTGCGCGACGATTAAGCCAAGAGGATTTGGCCCAGCGTATTGGTACGTCGTTGAGCACAGTCCGGCGCATGGAGGATGGTAATGCCGGTACTGCCTTGCATACCTTTTTAAGCGCTTTGCATGTGTTGGGACGCTTGAATGATGTGACTAAAGTAATGACCATGGAAAATGATGCCTTGGGGATGGACTTGCTGCGTGAGCAGTTGCCCCAGCGCGTCAGGCGGCCACGACGTATCAAAGCGGATCAAACCTCGGGGGCCAAGTCGCAAGATGATTCGGCCTCTGTGAATCCTGACAAGTTGGAAGGTTTCTGATGACGACACGATCTGCCAAGCGCTCAGACCTGGAGGTGCACCTGGGTTCCAGGTTCCAGTGCGCATGTTGTGGGGCACCATACTTCAGGTTAACGGTGAAGGAAGCAGAAGCAATCTGGGCGGAGATTGTTCAGGCTGTTAGTCGTTGCCGTAGCGTCGCCAAAGGGCTAGGCATGCAAAGTACGGATCTGGTGGATTTTGAGCCGGCATTTGCTTAACTTCATTCCCATGGCACTATACCCAGCATGCAAGAAGATCTTTTCGGCGATGCCATTCCTCAGCCACCCGCCTCAAAGCCCGCTGCTCCTTCCCGACGCAAAATCACCAAAGTCAGCCTTGCTGCTTCCGCGCTGGAGCTAAGCGATCTGGCCGCCCAGCTTCCTGAAGCCTTGCGTTTCGGTGTCTCCACCTGGTCTTACCCTGGTTGGGAAGGCTTGATCTGGGATGGCGAGTACGAGTCGAGTATCTTGTCCAAGCACGGCCTGGAGGCCTATCACCAGCATCCCTTGATGCGCACCGTCTGTGTGGATCGCACCTTCTGGCGTCCTTTGACGGTCACGCAGTATTCCGCCTATGCCGCTCAGGTTGATGAAGATTTTCGCTTCGTTGTGAAATGTCCTTCCATGATTACGGATGCCCAAGTTCGTGATGAGCAGGGCAAGGTACGCAAATCTAATCCGGACTTTCTGGATATTCGTCTGGCTGTAGAGCAGTTCGTGCAGCCTGCAGTCGAGGGCTTGCGTGCCAAGTTGGGCGTCTTGGTCTTCCAGTTAAGCCCTCTGTCCTGGGGCTGGTTGAATCGTTCGGCAGAGTTGTTCGACAAGTTGGGGCAGATGCTGGCAGCGGCGAGTGAGGCTTTGCCGCAAGGCTCACAGGTGGTGCTTGCGGTAGAGGTAAGAGATCCAGAGCTGTTGACTCAACATCTTGTCGATACGCTCAAGGCCAATGGCGCGACATTTTGTCTGGGGCTGCATGGCAAGATGCCGCCGATTGAAGAGCAACTGCCCGTCTTGCGCGCCTTGTGGCCGGGACCCTTGGTGTGTCGCTGGAACTTGAACCGGGAGTTTGGTGCTTACGGCTATGCCGATGCTCAAAAAAAGCATACCCCCTTCGATGCCATTGTCAGCGAGGACGTGCATACTCGCACGGTGCTGGCCCGCACGATTCGCGGGATCACGGGGGCGGGGCAGGCGGCGTATGTGACAATCAGCAATGATGCGGAAGGCTGTGCGCCGCTCTCCATTCAGCGGCTGGCGCAACTTGTTGTGGCACAAGAAAAATAACCACAGGTCTTGAGAAGCGATCCTCACAAGTGGGGCGGTTCACAAGACCTGTGGTGCTGCCTGATGAGCTGGAGGCTCAATGCATGCGGGTTCTGGTCCGGTTCGTGATTATTGTCTGGATTTGTGAATCAGCTCATCCGTCGTCATGACATGCGCGGTGGATACTGCCAGCACCCCCAAGGTGACGCGGTGTACTTCTTCAGCCGGAATCGCCCCAAAGCCCATATCCGGGTAGTTGTAGGTGCCTGTGGCATCAGAGATAAAGGCCACTTTGTAGCCATGGAACATGGCATCGCGAGCCGTAGCGTGGCAGCAGTTTTCGGTGGTCACGCCGGTGATGACAACGGTGTCGATCTTCCGAGCACGCAAGATGATGTCCAGGTCGGTGCCAAAGAACGCGCTGTACCTGTGCTTCTTGATGACGACTTCATCCCCCTGTGGGGCTACTTCGGGGTAGATATCAACGCCCGCTGTCTCATCTACCAGCCCCACCTGGTTTTGAATCGGAGGGTAAATCTCTCCGAACAGGCCCATATCGCAGCCGTTGCGGCGGTGGGCGTGGGCGGTGAAGATCACTTCCATGCCAGTTTGGCGAGCGTGGCCCAGCAGTTTTTGCAGGCGGGGCATCAACTCCATGCCCATGGGTGTTTCCAGTGGGGCGCCGGGTGCGATGAAGTCGTTCTGCATGTCGATCACAATGACCGCCGTGCTGCTGGGGTTGATTTGATCAATTTGAATAGCCATTTCATTCTCCTTTGGTTTGCTCACGGCCGGGCGACTGTGTATTTGGTATTGCCGCTGCCGGTGTCATAGACGCTTGTAGAGTAGGAGGGTGGCGCAGTTCTGGCTTGGCTGCCACTGCCAGTTTTACGTTTTTTTTGACTGTGCCTGCCATCCTGGACAGTACACGGGCAGGGAGCTGAGGCTTGGTATTGTCAGGGCTTGTCTGTCTTTGGGTAATGGACGTAATCTTGTTGAAAAACGATTAATCCATCGGTGCAGATAGCCCCGATTATGGAGACTGAACCTATGACAGCGATCATAGCGGTCAAGCCCGGAGACAGCTTTGAGCACTGGCACGAGGTCACTTGCAGGCAGTTTTCACAGACCGAGTGCAGCCAGATTGCCCGGCCCCAGTTTCAGGCGCGGGTCACCCTCACTAGTTTTGGTGGTTTGGGCCTGAGCAGCATCTGGTCTGCCACCCCTCAGGGGGAGGCGATACGGGTGAGCAGACGGCAGGCCGATATCCGTAAAGATCAGCGCGACTGTTTCATGCTGTGGCTCATGCTGGATGGTCATATTCAACTGAGCCAGGACGGACGCTACGTCAGCCTGGGAACAGGGGATCTGGTACTTCAGGATCAATCTCGGCCTTTTGATCTGGAGCTGGGCTCTTTGGCTCACGCGGCCATGGTCATGATTCCCCGCCCCTTATTGGCATCGCGCTTGCCCTCGGTGGGCAATCTGGCAGCGCGTCGTATTGCAGCCAACTCGCGTCTGGGGCCGATGGCTGGCGCCTTGGTCAAGCAACTGCTTGGTATGGGGGAGGCGGCAGCGGACGGTATGGATCAGCGTGTGACGGCTTCTGTGCTGGATATCTTCTCCGCGGTATTCGAGTCTGACGCTCCTGCGCTTTCTCGGGGCACTCGTCAGGAGCGGCGGCTGGAGCAGGTTCAGGCTTATATGCGTGCACATTTGCATGAGGATACGCTGGATGTGGACCAGATTGCCCGTGCTTCGTCTATGGCGACTCGCACTTTGTACCGACTCTTTGCTTTTGAGGCGACAACCCCCATGCAATGGCTGTGGGAGCAGCGTTTGATCCAGAGCTATCGTTTGCTGGAGGGCGGGAAACCTAAACGGGTGACCGAAGTGGCCATGGCCTGTGGCTTCAAGGACCTCTCTCATTTCAGCCGTCTATTTCAGGCGCGGTTTGGGCAATCTCCGTCGACGCTAGGCTACACGGGCAGGTCTTGAACTTTGCCTGTTCAAGTGGCTTTATATCCAGGCTGCGTGTTGGGGGGTAGCAACGCGCGCAGGTGGCAACTGCAAATCTCGTTTTTATGGTCAGAACGTGTAGGCCCAAATAGACCAGCCAGCCAATCGGAATGCTTGCTGGTTGACTGGCTCTATATTCAAAAATGTAAAGTAAACATTACTTATTGACAAGTAGTTTTGACTTCTATAAAGTCAGGTTTACTTTACATTCAGGTGCTTAACCATGCTTGCCAACAGTAATTCCCCCTCTGCGCCGTCACCAGGTCGCAGCTATCTGATTCGCACTTTGCTCTTTATGGGCGTGTATATCCTGGTCAATGCCTTGACCATTCTGGGGCTGTTCGACAGCCTGCTCGGTCGGCCTGTTGGTTGGCTGATTGCCATAGCTGTCGCCTTGCCTGTGGCCGGACAAGTCTGGGCCACCTTGCGCTTGATAGCGCAAAGCGATGAGTTCGTGCGGGTGATCGTGGCCAAGTGTTTTGTGCTGGCCTCAGGCGCAACCTTGACCTTGTGGACAGCCTGGGGCTTTGGGGAAACCTACGCCGCTGCGCCCCATATTCCTGCCTGGCTGATTTACCCCTTCTTTTGGGCTGTGTTCGCTCTGGTTTCACCCTTTGTCCGGACTAGCGATTAAATGAAAAACCGATTGCGTGTATTGCGGGCCGAGGCGAATTGGACGCAGGCAGATTTGGCAGAGCGCTTGGGTGTGTCCCGGCAGGCGGTGAATGCGCTGGAAACGGGCAAACATGCGCCATCTCTGGATCTGGCCTTCAAGATCAGTGCCGTGTTCGGGCAGACCGTAGAAGAGATTTTCGAGAACCCGTATCAGGAATCTCGAGCTTGAACGCGGTTACGTTCTGGCTGGCATTCCCACTTGTGGATGCCTTTTGGACATCCATGCGCAGGTGTTGAGAAAAGCCAGTGCTCAAGCCTGAAGCAGTGATATTGCAGGCTCAGACACTGGCTTGCCTTCTTACTTGGTGGTGTAACCACCGTTGATCAGAATGGTCTGGCCGGTAATCCACCAGCCGTCACTGACTAGATGACGGATAAAGGGCACGACATCTTCAATGTCCGTCAGCCCGGTCTTGGAGTAGGGAGACAGGGCAGCCGCGGTCTTGTGATAGGCCACGGCATCCTCCCCCTCGGCTGGATAGAAGAAGGGCGTATCCATAGGACCAGGGCCCACCGCCGTGACGGAAATACCGCGTGCGCCATATTCTTTGGCGGCGGCGCGGGTGTAGTGTTCTACCGGCGCTTTGGTGCCGGCATACGCGGCGTAAAAGGGGGTGAAGGCACCCAGCAGGGATGTGACCAGGGTGCAGACTTTACCATTGTCCTGTACGTGTTTGCCGGCTTCTTTCAGGAAGAAAAAAGCAGTTTTGGAGTTGATGTCGCTCATCTCCTCGTACTCGGCTTCACTCACTTCGGTCAGTGGCTTTTTCAGTACTTTGCCCACCGTGTTGATGGCGATATCAGGGCGGCCAATTGCGGCGACGGTATCGCTAAACAGTTTTTCCATGGCACTAGCCGAACGCAAGTCGGCCTGGAAGACGACGGCTTGTGCACCAGTTGCCTGGATGGCTTTGATGGTGGCTTCGGCATCCGCTTGGGAGCTGTCGCTGTTGTAGTGAATGGCAATGGCGCTCGCTCCTTGCTCTGCCAGGTCGCGGGCGATCAGGCCGCCCAGATTCTTTGCCCCGCCTGCAATCAGAACGGTTTTACCTTTGATGCTGTGCTTTGCCATGATGACTCCTTGCTAGTGTGGGCTGCGGGCTGCAAGCCTTTTCGTTTTTTCATGATATAAGTCGCTGAAATTGTTTAAATCATCTAGTTCTGACATCATTTGTCTGAAAAAGCGAACAATACGCACCGCCGCTTGAGTCAACCGGGTCTAGCAGTTCTGCCCGTGTTTTGCTGCTGCTTATCGGGAGAAAGCTATGGACCGCATTGACCTGTTTCGCATCTTTACGAGGGTCGTGGAGTGTGCCAATTTCACCCGCGCGGCGGATACCTTGGGTATGCCGCGCTCTTCGGTGTCGGCCGCCATTCAGGAGCTGGAAGGGCGAGTGGGCGCTCGCCTGTTGAATCGCACCACGCGCAAAGTCACAGTCACGCAAGATGGTGCGGCGTTTTACGAGCGCTGTCTGCGCGTGATTGCTGATGTGCAGGAAACCGAAAACCTGTTTCGCCAAGCCAGTGTGGGGCCTAGTGGCACGATCAAGGTGGATGTGCCGGGGCGGGTAGGCCGCCTGATTGTGGCACCTGCGCTGCCGGAGTTTCTGGAGCGCTATCCGCATGTCCATGTGCATCTGGGCGTGACGGACCGCGAGGTGAATCTGATCGAGGAGCAGGTGGATTGTGTGCTGCGAGTGGGACCCCTAAGTGATTCGGGCCTGATCGCCAGAAAAATGGGCAGCTTGCCCTTGATCAATGTAGCCAGCCCCGCTTATCTTGCCCGTTATGGCATGCCCCAGACGCCAACGGATCTGGAAAACCATCAAGTGGTGCGTTATGCCTCGCCCACCAGCGAGCGTGTGGCTCCTTGGGAGTGGATGGAGCAGGACAAGCGTCAGGTGCTGGATCTGCCAGGTCGTGTGACGGTGAATAATGCCGAGGCCTATATCGCCTGCTGTCTGTCCGGCTTGGGGCTAATTCAGATCCCTGCTTACGATGTGCAGGCGCATTTGCAATCAGGTGAATTGGTGGAGGTGCTGCCGGATCACCGTGCCGCTCCCATGCCCATGTCCTTGCTGTATTTGCATCGCCAACACTTGTCGCGCCGTTTTCAGGTGTTTGCGGATTGGCTGGAAAATTTGTTGCGTCATTCCGCCTTGGAATGAGGCTGGTCTCGAACGTTTTTGTCTGGGGCTGCTCCAAGCTGCAGCGGACAACTCAAAACGGGGTAGCGATGGAAATCAGAAGAATTCGTGCGACGGACTGGGACTGGATACAGCAATGGTTCCAGGACGAGGACTTGAACCGCGAGTTGGGGCCACTGGATCAGGAGTGGCTGGAGCACGTGTTGAACCAAAGCGATGGCGTCCAGCTGGTTGCCGAGCAGAACGGTCAGCCCATTGGTTTGATTGGGTGTGCCTGGGGAGACGGGCGAAATCTGCCACATGCAATTACCGATATTGCCGTTGCGCCGCCATTACGCGGCAATGGTCAGGCCGGAGCCATGCTGGAAGCGGTATTGGCTTGGCCAGGCCATCCCCCATGTCGTAAATGGGTGGCTTTTGTGTTCCCGGAAAACCAGCGTGCCTGCCGCTTTTTTACGCGCTTGGGGTGGGAACACGTGGACTTTGCCGATGGTATGAACGAGTTCGAGTATAAGTGTGTTCGTTCGGAACCGGATCGATCCTGAGCAGCTCGGTTTCTGTCAGTAAATCATGGACCTTGAGTGACAGGCGCTTGGGCCACGAAGGCCCGTTATGCTTGTCTGTCCCGTTGGATAGGTGCAAACAAAGCTGGTTTGGCTCTGTTTGCCTTGTTCTTCTCAGGGATAAAACAGCAGCAGCCCGAACACGGCGAAAACCATCAGATGCATATAGCCTTGAATGGGTGAGGTTCGCTTGCCGCTAAAGCTCAAGATACTGAGCAGTGCCGTGATCAGAAACAACACGATTTCCATATTGCTGATGCCCATGATCACTTGCTTGCCGGTGATCAGACCAATCATCAGCACCACTGGCACAGTCAGCCCCACGGTAGAGACGAAGGCACCCAGACACAGATTGATGGCGCGCTGCATTTCATTGTTCATGGCCGCCTTGATCGCAGTGATGGACTCCGGGGTGAATACGATAATTGCGATCAGTACACCGCCGACGGCAACGGGGGCGCCCGAGGCGGCGATACCGTAGTCCGTCACAATGGCCAGATGGTGTGCCAACAGGACGATAGGCAGGATCAGGGCGATCAGCACCAGACTGCGTATCAGCATCGCGCGAGTCGCCTGGGGATCACGCGATGTGGGTGTCGTATCTTCAGTGCTTTGAATCGCCTGATTGGGCTGCACATAGTCATGGCGGTGACTGCCCATTTGCAGATACAGAAAGATGGCATAGACCAGGCCCGTCAGAACCGAAATGCCAATGGCCTGGGTGGTGCTGAACTCGCCCGCATTGCTGGTGTAGTTGGGCAGAATCAGGCCCACACTGGTCAGCAAGACGATCATGGACAAGTAGGTATTGGTGCCTTGGCGATTGAACTCCTGATCGCCATTGCGCGCTGCGCCGGCAATCAGACACAGGCCGGTGATCAGGTTCAGGATGATCATCATCACGGCGTAGATCGAGTCCCGACCTATGGTGGGAAAGTCGCCCGGCCCCAGCAGTACCGAGGCAATCAGGATAACTTCGATCAGCACAATGGACAGGGTCAGGATCAGGGTACCGTAGGGCTCGCCCAGTTGGTGGGCCAGGTGGTCGGCTTCACGGACCACACCAAACGAGGCCGTCAGGATAGTCACGAACAGCACCAGAAAGACGATGGCCGCCGTGGTGCCGTTCAGGGAGTCTCCCAGCCATTGCCCGCCGAAAATCATGAACAGGACAACAATGGACCAGGAACCGAGCAGACGCAGCCAGGTGATGGGAGTAATGAGTTGAGTTGAGGGTGATGCAGGGTGGGCCATCGTGGATGCTCCGCCAAAGAGGTAGGGCCGTCCCTGTACTGAAAAGGCAGATCCAGGTCGTCCCGGATCTGTTTTGAATTGAACTATTCAAGTAGCCACGATTTTATCACCTTGCCCCCTGGCGGCAAGTGCAGACCCTCTGAAACCGGATTTGTGTGGCGTGCAGCCATCTTTTTCTGTATCTGGCCAAGGTGGAGGTGTGAAGGGCGGGTTCCTTTATCACCTTCCTGGCATTGTTTCGTTCAACAGTTTTATTTTTATGTGAGTCTGGCTCGAGTCTCCTGTGGACCTTGTTCTTTTCCTGTTGCCATTTACGGCGGACACCACCCAGATGAGAAAACAGGTGGGCCCATGGAGCGAATACATGGTGTGTTTTCTGTATAGGGTTTGTTCTTCTCCATAGCCTGGCGGAATTTTCCGGGAGACACTCCCGCATACGTTTTGAATGCGGTAGAGAAATTGGCCGGGCTGGAAAATCCTAAATCGGTCGCAATCACATCAATTTTCAAGGCCGTAGTCTTCAGCAAATACTCGGCCCGATACATACGCTGCAATCGGATATAGCTACTTACACTTAAGCCAAAATTACGCTGAAATATATTCATGATTTTTCGACGCGAAATCTTGAACATATCGCACAGTTCTTTTTGACTGGGCGGCGCACCCAGATTGGCATCAATGGTTTTCTGAATGGCATGGATCAGCATGCTGGTTTCGGCTGTCGTGCTGGGCCGCTGGCTTGGCATCTTGCCCGGCACAAGTGCAGGCGCCATCTGCTTGGGGCAGCGCAAGGGCACGTTGATACGTTCTTTTACTTCATCGACCGCATACGGATTGCCAATGTAATCAACCGCACCAGCCTTTAGAAAAGTGACGCATTCATCGCTGCTGCCATCCATGCGTGAATCCAGAACGATGATGGGGATTTGGGCCGTGGCTTTTAATCCTTGCAACATATGGGTCAAGGACAAGGCGTCTATCCCCGTCAATTGCTTATCCATCAGGATAAGTTCGGGTAGCGTTAATTGGGCCTTGGTATATCCTTGCACTCCGTCCGCAGCAACAGAAACCCGAAAAGCACCAGCCAGCAGGGCTTGAAGAAGTTGTTCGTGCTGTCTAGTGTTATTGGAGATCAGCAGAATCCTGATTTTTTGATCTGGCTGATACTTTATAGTGGCGTATTTGTTCAATATAAAGCCCCGCGCCCTTCTTCTGACGAAGACGGCTACCTTTACTGGCATTGCTCAAGTAGCCAATTTCCTCAGAATACAGACTCAATGAATAGATAAAATCTATCGATATGATTCGTACGGCAGACATAACATTCTGTATCAATGGAAAAAGTAAATTTTCAAAATTGCTCATTGCATTTCATTTTTGGCAGGCGGCATGCCGAAAGCCCGAAACTCGGGCCTTAAGGCGGACCCAAAAGTCCAATTTCAGGAATGCTACGCTGGCGTATCGGTGAATTTTCCTGGCAGGAAAAGGCGTGATTCTACGGCTTTTACCTCTGAATAAAGGACTATGTTCAGGCAGGCCAGCCGCGGTTTTGCCCGCACTAGTGTGCATCTGGATGAGGTCGTCCGGGGAAGATTGTGAGGCTCTTTGGGTGACGATTTGTTCAAGCAGCAAGCGCAGCCCGTAGCGAGGCGTTTATTCGCCGCTTTTTTGTTAGATTTTGACCAAGTACGGATGCTCGCCGTTGATGACTGTTAGGGCTATTAGAGCGATTTCGGTATAGACCGTTTGAATCATTTTGATGGCTTGGGGGCAGGGTTTGAGCCTGCGAACCAAGCTGTAAACAAGTAGAGCGGGGCAAGGTAGATAAACCTTGCCCCGCCCTTGTTTTAAAAACAGTCAGGCTTGGTGTCGGGCTTGTGCTTCAAGCTGGCGCAGGATGCAGGGCGATGGCTTCGTCCAGCATGTCCAGCCTGTCCTGACCCCAGAACAGTTCGCCCTGATACACATAGGAGGGCGAACCGAAGACACCGGCTTTAATGGCCTCTTCGGTGTGGGCTTGATACTGCGCCTGCATCAGCGGTGCCTGTTTCAGCCAGTAGTCTGCATCCAGCTGCTGTGCTTGCAGGATTCGAGCCAGTTGCGTGGGGTCAGCAATGTTCTGCTCCTCGCACCATTGTGCCCGCAAAATGGCTTTGTACAGATCCAGCACCGGCATACCAGCCTGATTGATAGCAATCACCAGGGTGGAGGCCAGCGTGGCGTCTGGGCACATGAAGCGCGGTGTGGGATTTACCTGTATGCCCAATTTGCGACACCAGCGTTTAAGCTCTGCAATGCGATAAGCCTGACGTTCTGGTGAGCGCTGTCCCAGCAGGACACCGCCTGTACGTGCATAGACTTGCGGCAAGTCCACGGGTTTGTAGTGGATAGGGATGCCATGCTTGCGAGCAATCGCTTCCAGTCTGTCGGCTCCCAGGTAGGCCCAGTCCGAATTCATCCAGAAGTAGTAGTGAATACCGGCTGCGTTCATGTGCGTACCTTTCGGCTGGATAGGGCGGGAAGAGAGAAGTGCGTCGGCCCATGCATGAACCAGGTACTGGCAAAAGCAATCAGACCCAGCGCGCTCAGGTACCAGACGATGTAGTCGGGTTGACCGTCGCCATAGGCCAGCAGGGAGGTCGCCACCAAGGGAGCCAGGCCGCCACCGATGGCACCGGATACCTGCACGGCAATGGAGATGCCGCTGTACCGCACTTCAGGTGGAAATTGCGTGGAAAACAGGCCACCTTGCGGGCCATACAGCGCGGCATACACCAGCCCAATCGCAATCACCAAAGCCAGGGTGATGGTCCTGGAATCCAGGCTGCCCAGCATGGAAAAGAAGGTGGAGGAGAATGCCAGCATGCAGATCGTGCCTGCCATAAAGACCCATTTGAAGCCGATTCGGTCGCCCAATACGCCAAACAGGGGCATGGTGAACAAGGCCGCGAAGGCACCCCAGACGGTGGCATCCAGCATGACGCTGCGCTCTACTCCCAAGGTGGTGGTGGCGTAAGCCAGGGCAAAGGTCACCACGGTGTAGAACCAGGTCACTTCTGCCAGACGGCCTCCCACGACCAGCAGGACTTCGCGTGGGTAATGACGCAGAACTTCCAGAGCAGGAATCGGAACCTGTTTGCCCTTTTTGCTCATTTGCTCGAAGTCGGGGGATTCGGCCACTTTGGCACGTATCCACCAACCCACCAGCAGCAGGGCGACGCTGGCCAGAAAGGGCAGGCGCCAACCCCAGGACAGCATGTCTTCCTCTGGCAAGCTGGCGACGGCGCCCATAGCCAGGGAAGACAGGATCAGGCCGGGGGCAACCCCTGTTTGCGGCAAGCTGCCAAAAAAGCCCTTTTTGCCTTCCGGGGCATGTTCAACCGCCATCAACACGGCCCCGCCCCATTCTCCGCCTACTGCGATACCTTGCAGAAAGCGCATCAGCACCAGCAGCACAGCGGCCCAGTAGCCAATGCTTTCATAAGAGGGAATCAGGCCGATCAGGATGGTGGGGATCCCCATTAGAAAGAGCGTGATCAGTAGCATGGATTTGCGGCCCAACTTGTCGCCAAAATGGCCGAAAACAAATCCTCCTAAAGGACGAGCGAAAAAGCCCACAGAGTAGGTGGCAAAGGCCGCCAGTGTGCCCGTAATCGGGTCAAAGGCGGGGAAAAAGATCTTGTTGAAAATCAGTGCGGCAGCGGTGCCGTACAAGAAAAAGTCATACCACTCTATGGTGGTTCCCATCATGCTGGCCAAGCCAGCGGTAACGTATTGGCGCGACGAACGCGCCTGTCCATTGTTAGGCATCGTCATGGCGACCTCCTGGTGGAAGCGGGGTATTGGTTGCGGGCGTCAGCGAGTTTTAGTTAAGGGCGCAATGCCTTGGGTCTGACGGGACCAGTAGTCAAAGGTAGCGTTAACAATGGAGGGCTTGAGCAGATAGTCGTGCGCTTCGGCCGCCAAGGTATCGTCCACAGGGGTAAGTGGGCCAAAGGCCGCTTGTGCACGCACTTGCAGACGTGCGGCGCGTTCCAGATACACCGACAGGTACGTGGCTTCCTGGCAGCTTTTACCTGCGGTCAGATAACCGTGGTGGGCCAGAATAATGGCACGCTTGTCACCCAGGGCTTTGGAGATGATGATACCTTCCTGATCGGCAATGGGCACGCCAGGCCATTCGCCCAAAAATGCACAGTCATTATGCAGAGGCGTCATGTCCATTTGCGAAATTACCAAGGGCTGGCGGGCGGTGGCCAATACCGTGGCCCAGGGCGAGTGTGTATGGATGATGGAATTGACGTCGGGGCGAGCTTCGTAGACCCACAGGTGAAAGCGTGTGGCCGGGTTGGCCATGCCTTCGCCGCTAAGGGTATTCAAGTCGCGGTCAACTTCAATGAAGTCTTCGGGGGTGGCTTCGTCAAAACCCAGACCAAAGCGCAAGGTCCAATACGCACCGGGGCGCTCGGAACGGACGCTGATCTGGCCGGCCAAACCAGCTTCCTGCTCGGTCATGGCCAGGATGCGGCAGGCAAATGCCATGGTTTCGCGGGTGTCGCGTTGCACTTGCTGTAGATGAGTGGCCATCTCTTTGGTGGCGCGTTCATCAAAATAGGATTTGTCTCTGAGTGGGGTATCCATGTGCTTGTCTCCTTTGGTAGGCCTCGTCGATCCTTGTGCCGACGATGGGATTCATTGTCTTGATTTACATCAAGAGGAGCTATGCGCGCTGGCTCATAGCTCCTATTCCATTTGCTTGGGGCCTTATCAAGGAGACGAGCCCGGCAGTGGTGCCGGGCCGGGAGACAAGCGCTGGGGCTGCTTAACCCTGGCGCCAGCGGGAGCGCTCGCGGCGTCGCGAGCGGGACCAGGGATGTTGCACCTTATGCGGCTGTGGCCGGGGGTCGGGTGGATGTCGCGTGTCATTGCTTTCCACGGGATTGGAGTCCGGTTTAGGCGAGTCCAGAAAGACATTGATGGAACAATCGCAATCGAGGTACATGGACAGTCCTTTGTCAACGTGAAGAAAGGGGAGGCGGTACGCAGGCTCCGTTCCGGACCTGGGAGGCTCCCGAAAAAAACGTGTCGTAGCTTTCTTGCAGGGCATGCAGGACCATTTCGGGGTAATGGTCATGCTCGGTGGGCAGACGCAATTGCAGCTGTGCCAGATGCTCGTTGTCCTGCTGCCCGCCCCACTGCTTGTGATAGTGGCCGTGCTGATAGCCGCGCAGTTGGCGCAAGCGGTTCAGGGCATTCTTGCCCGCGTAGGAGTGGTAGAGCGTGTCCAGTGTCAGACCACAAAGAGCAGCCAGTTGGGCAAAGCCGCTGAAATCGAACTGGCGTGTCTCCAGAACGCGCAAGGTAAAGCGTTCCAGAGCCGTCATGATGGCCGTAGAGTCGCTGGCGGTGGCTGATGCGTGCTGGAGCTGATCCAGTGCGGTGGCGGCTTCTTGCTCGCGCAGCGCATCGTTGGCACGCAGTACATCGCACAGACCAAAATGCAGGATGTCGATCAGCTCCAGTTGGAGTTGCGGCAGATTGCGCTCGCTATGCTGCCACCACTTCCAGTCCAGGTAATCGGCCAGCTCCGCACATTCCACCCAGATCGCCCGGTAGTAGTCCTGCTTGGCCACTCGCCAGTTCGGATCAATCAACTGATTCAGCTCGGTTTGCAGGGCCAGCATTTGCTTTAAGCGGCGGGCGCCGGGACCGGCTGGAGCGACAGTTATTTGCTGCCCCAAACGATGTTTCTGACGACCTTGATCGTCAAAGTTTTCAGGTGCCAGCCAGGCCTGGAAATTCGCTTTCAGGGCTGGCCAGTCCTGGTCGGTAATGGAGAACCAGGCTGTATCGCGCGAGCGGCCCTTGTACACAATCGCCTGACGGAAGATACCTTCATAACGAAAGCCCAATCGTCGTGCAGCGGCTTGGGAGGGGGCATTGTGTGTGTCGCACTTCCATTCGTAGCGACGGTAGCCCAGTCCATCAATTGCATAAGCCATCAACAGGTAGTGGGCTTCGGTGGCCATACGGGTTTGTTTCAGAGCGGGCGACCAGGCTACAAAGCCCACTTCAATGCAGCCGTTTTGTGGGTCGATCCGCATCAGGGACAAGGTGCCCAATGCGCGACCCGTGGTTTGTTCGACGACGGCGTAATGCACGGCATTGCTGGCCTGGCTGATGGTTTGCAGGTGCTGGTCGAACTGTGCGCGGTTGTTAAAGGGGCCTACAGACAAATAGGTCCAGTCGCGGCCATCGCTGGCGTTGCTGTAGGCCTCGTACAGGCTGTCGCCATGTTGTTCCGGGTTCACGGCTTCCAGACGGCAGTATTTGCCGTGCAGAACGCAGCGTGCTGGCTGCGGGCGGGCCTGCCAATGAGGGAGCGAGGGGCCAATAGGCTGGTGATACGCGTTCAGCTGAACCATGACTTGTCTTCAATAGAAAACGCTCCAGAAATGCCAATCTGTGGCACAGCTGGAGGCGGGAAAGGGAGTGTGGGGCCGGGAGACAAGAGGCGTCTTGCTAGGCCACTAATTGATTCTATTGAGCAAGTGGCCGGTTGCAGCAATCCGCTTTGCTGCTTGTTTCCAGACCGCATTGCTAAAACAGCGTTGAAACGCCCAAGAGCCAGTGATGGCGGGCCTTGTCTTAGAGCTTGAACAGCGGACAAAACTATCCTGCGGCCAAGGCACAGATGAGGGGCAGGCCGCCTGGCAGACCAAAGTGGCAGGTACAAAAAAAGCCGAGCTGCCTTGTGGGCAGTCTCGGCTTGGGACCAGGCTTTAAGCCAGGGGCTTAGAGCTGATTCAGGTTCAGACGCAGAACGCTGTCCTTGGCACCTTTCAGGTAGTGCGGGCTCTTGTCGCCATGAGGGATTTTGATAGTGACAAAAGCGGTCTGGCCGTCAGCGCTCAGCGTGACGCTGTTGGGGTGCACAGGGGCGCTGATACGGTGTTTAACAGCCAGGGTGTTGGCATCCAGAATGGTGACCGAACCGGTACCGGCTGGTGTTTCACGATCCACGCCACGGTTGGTGGCGATCAGCTCTTTGCGAGCGTCGTTGTACACGATATCCAGCAGCCCCAGACCCACTTCAGCCGTGTTTTCCACTTTGCCGGAGCTGGTGTCGAATTGGTAGATCTTGCCGGTATTGGCGTCAGCACCAAACAGCTTCTTGCCATCCGCGCTCAGGGCGATGTTCACGAAGAAGTGGCGGGAATCCTCACGTTTATCGCTTTTTGCATCGCCAGTGGTGAAGCGCTGTTCGATAGCGCCGGTGCCCGGGTTGATGACGGCAATTTCATCCTTGCCGCCGTGGCCCACGAACAGACGCTTGGTGTTGGCATCGTAGGCAGCGCCAGCAGGCCACAAGCCCACGTTATCGATATTGTGCAGGATACGACCGTCGGCGCCATCCACAATCCATACGCGGCCTCCTTCGGAGGGATTGGTCACGAAGATGCGGTTGTCTTGCTCGTCAATAACGACTTTACGGGTGTGTTCCCAGCCGCCCTTGTCTTCTTTTTGACCCAGTTGGATCAGTTGCTTGACGGTGCCATTCAGGCTGTTGATTGCCAGCAGCGAGCCGTCCAGGGTGTTGCCCACGTACAGAGTGTGAGTTTTCTGGTTCAGGCCCAGTGCAAAGGCACGGCGCGGCAATTGGATCAGTTGCGATTCACGCAGCGTGTCCTGGTCCAGAACGTGCAGGAAGCCAGCAGCACGGTCTTCAAACAAAGGAGTAGCAGCAACAAACAACTGCTTGCTGTCCTTGGCAGCCAGAATTTCGTAGGCACCATCAATGGTGTCCTGACGGAAAGTGACCTGTGCCTGAGGCGCAGTCGCATTAAAGGACGATGTTTGGCCCGCTTGTTGCGATTGCGGTGCAGTCTGGCATGCACTGAGCAGCAAAGCGCCCATTACGGAGGCAACAATCATTTTTAAAGAGGCTGGGCGGGACGCAATCATGTATTTCCTTTGGGATTCAATAAATGAGAATCGTTACTATAACTGCTCTGTTTTATAAACTTTTCTGACTTGTCTGTCTATGTAAATACGCAAAACCCTGCTTGATGGCAGGGTTTTGAATGGTCTTTGTTTTAGTCCTGCTTGGAGCCTTGCCCAAACCGGGCTTGCCAGGCTTCATACACTTTGCGTTTTTCAGGCAAGGGCAGGTGTTCCATTTTTACGCCCTGTTTGCCAAAGTTCTGCTGCATTTTTTTGTAGAAGGATTCGGTGGACCAGCCAAAGGGCTCGCCTTCCTCATCGTCGGCGCAATACACCACGCGCTCCACGCCCGAGGCGATCATGGCGGCCATGCACATGGGGCAGGGGATGCCGCTGGCATACATGGTGCTGCCTGCATGGCTGCTGCTTTTCACGTTCTGGCTGGCAGTACGCAGCGCCTGGATCTCAGCGTGCGCGGTGGGGTCATGGGCAATGTAGGTCTCATTTACCCCTTCGGCCAGAACTTGACCATCGCGCACCAGCACTGCGCCAAAGGGCTGGCCGCCGCGGGCGACATTCTCTTCGGCGATCTGGATGGAGCGCAGCAGATAGTGTTTATCGTTCATGTTTTTCTCCTGTAGAGAAGCAAGGTTGGAATGAGCCTTGAAACCAGAGTCCCTATTTGCGCCTTGTGGGACACCTGCGGGCACAGGCGGCATCAGGGGGACGCGTTCCGGTTTGGCGTGTTTGTAATGCAAAACAGCCGCTGACGGGCAGCGGCTGTTCTGTTTCAGACCCTATTAGCGAGTGCCGCCAAGTGTCAGATTGGCATGACGGTTTACGTCTTTGTACAGCAAGTAGCGGAAACGGCCTGGTCCGCCTGCGTAGCAAGCCTGCGGGCAGAAAGCGCGCAGCCACATGAAGTCACCGGCTTCCACTTCAACCCAGTCCTGGTTCAGACGGTACACCGCCTTACCTTCCAGAACGTACAGACCGTGTTCCATCACGTGCGTTTCAGCGAAAGGGATCACGCCACCGGGTTCAAAGTTCACGATGTTCACGTGCATGTCGTGACGCAGGTCGGACATGTCGGTGAAACGGGTGGTGCTCCAACGGCCTTCGGTGCCAGGCATGACGCCAGGTTTCACGTCTTTTTCGTTGGTCACAAAGGCTTCAGGGGCATCCAGGCCTTCCACACGCTGGTAGCGCTTGCGAATCCAGTGGAAGTTGGCCAGCTCGCCCGTGCGGTTGTGCAAGGTCCAGTTGGTGGAAGGAGGAATAAAGGCATAGCCGCCTTCTTCCATGATGTGCTTGGTGCCTTCCAGAACCAGTTCCAGCTGGCCCTTGACGACAAAAATCACGCCTTCGGCTTCGGGGTCGGACTCAGGATTGTTGCTGCCACCCTGTGGGCCTACTTCCATGATGTATTGGGAGAAGGTCTCGGCAAAGCCGGACAGAGGACGTGCCAATACCCACAGACGGGTATTTTCCCAACCGGGCAGGAAGCTGGTCACGATGTCTTGCAGCACGCCTTTGGGCAGCACGGCATAGGCCTCGGTGAACATGGCGCGGTCCGTCAGCAACTGAGTCTGAGGAGGATGGCCACCTGGAGGGGCGTAGTAATTGACTTTGGACATGTTGATTCCCATTGAAATTCAGTAAGGAAAAATCTGTCGAACGGCACGGCGCAATCCCGGCGGCTGGCAAAAGGCACAGGCGGGATGTCGTTGTAATGCGCGGGACCAATACACCTTAACGACTGCTGGTGATATTTACAAATTAAATGTATAAATCTCTAGTATTTGTTTTTTGAATAAACGGGCGGCGGGGTGGATTACCCTGGCGGATTTCAGAAAGGGTTTGAGCATATGGATCATCAACTATCAAGCAGTCCCAGCCTGAACCGGCCCTTGTACGACCTGGACCTGCTGCGGGCCTTGTTGACGGTAGTCGATTGCGGCAGCTTCACGGCGGCCGCAACGCGTTTGCATTCCACACAGTCCACGATCAGCCAGAAAGTGCGGCGCCTGGAGGAACTGGCCGGGCTGCGTCTGCTGGACCGGGCCAGCCGGGGCGTCAGCACGACTGAAGCGGGGCAGACCCTGTTGGGTTACGCCCGCCAGATGCTGGCTTTGAATCATCAGCTGTCTGAAGCCCTATCCGGTTCTCTGGTGACTATTTCCGTGCGTCTGGGCGTGCCTGAGGACTTTACCAATGGACAGACCATGCGGGCCTTGGCGGGCTTCAACCGTCGCTTCCCGCAGGTGCGTCTGGAAGTCAGTAGCGGCCTGAGCAGCGACCTGCTGGCTGCTTACGATCAGGGTGAGCTGGATCTGGTGCTGGTCAAGCAGCGTCACAATGCCCGTGAAGCGGTGGCTTGTCTACCCGAGCAGACGGCCTGGGTGGATAGTGCGACTGATCCGGTCTTTCATCTGGACCCCATCCCCTTGGTGACCTTCCCGCGTCGGGGTGTGTATCGAGAGGAAATCATCAGTGCTGTCGAGTCCTTGGGACGTCGTTGGCGTATCAGCTTTACCAGTTCCAGCTTGAGCGGTATTCAGGGGGCGGTGGCAGACGGGATGGGGATCAGCTTGCTGCCGCGGCGTGCGGTGCGCGATGACCATGTTGAATTGGGCCAAGCACAAGGTCTGCCCCGTATCGATGCTTTTGAACTGGCGATTTTGCATCGGCCTCATGCCAATGAGATGGTGACGGCCTTGTCCCGTGTACTGGTAGAGATGCTGGCACCCGAGAGCGCCCGCCGTCCTGGATAGCCTGCTGTTGGGCTGGCGAGGCTCGTAGAGCTTAGACAGGGTTTAGCGCTTGGGTGTGACCGGATCAAAGTGCGTCATGACATCCAGCACGGGCTCTTCGGCCATTACACGGTCCCGTGCGGCCACGGCAATGGCATGACCTTGTGCAATAGTCAGGGTGCCGTCCATTTCCAGATCCACTTCTACCCAGATCATGTCACCCAGCTTGCGGGTTCTTAGCTGGTGTATGCCTTCCACACCGGGGGTCTCGCGCAAGAGCTTGGCAATGCGCTCTTCCGTTTCCTGATCGACCGCTTTATCGGTCAGGTCGTGAAATGCGCCAATAGAAAACTTCCAGCCCATGCGCAGAATCATCAAACCCACAATACTGGCGGCCAAGGGGTCGCCCAAGGGCAGACCTGCCAGGTTGGCCATCACCCCGACGCTGACGACCAGCGAGGAGGCTGCGTCGGAGCGCGCGTGCCAGGCATTGGCAACCAGCATGGTCGAGCGCAAGCGCTTCGCGACACGCAACATGTAGCGAAACAGGAGTTCTTTACTACAGAGCGCGATGAAGGCAATGGCCAGGGCAATCGGGTGTACTGCTTCGATGCTGCTGGGGTCGCGCAAGGAAGACACGGCATTCCATAGCATGCCCAGTCCGACGGCCAGCAAGAGGCCGCCAATGGCCAGGGTGGCCGCCGTTTCGTAGCGCAAATGTCCGTAAGGGTGATCTGCGTCCGGACCTCGACGGCTATGGCGGTTGGCGATCAGCACTACAAAGTCCGACAGCAGGTCGGACAGGGAGTGGATGGCGTCAGCAATCAGGGCCTGCGAATGAGCAAACAGACCCACCACAATTTGCAGCACGCTCAAACTGATATTGACGATGACACTGACCCAGGTGGAGCGCTGTGCACCAAGGTGCCGATCCAGTTCAGTAGGGGGGATGTTTTCCATGCCAAGAGGTCCTTGCATTCAAAGCAGCAGACTGTGCATCAATACAGCAGTTTCAAGATAAAGAGTGTATCGGCTTTCCGGGGTTACGGGGCGCTGAAAGGGGCTTGGCAGGCTGTTTTGAGCCTATTCTTTGGTAGATGTAGACAAAAAAGCCTCGCTTTTTCGGCGAGGCTCTTTTGCGTATCAGGAATGCGTCTTAATTGATGCGCATACCGGGCTGGGCACCGGGGAATGGTTCCAGAATATAGATGCCTTGATCCACCGCATCATCCGCATGGCTGGCCGCCAGCACCATGCCCTCGGATACGCCGAAACGCATCTTGCGAGGAGCCAGGTTAGCGACCAGTACCGTCAGCTTGCCGATCAGATCTTCGGGCTGGTAAGCCGACTTGATGCCGGAGAACACTTGGCGCAAGCGGCCTTCGCCAGCGTCCAGGCTCAGACGCAGCAGCTTGTCCGAACCTTCTACGGCTTCGCAACTGACGATTTTGGCAATGCGCAGGTCCACCTTGATGAAGTCCTTGATGTCGATGGTTTCGGCAATGGCTTCACCACCGGGCAACACGACGGGAGCGGGTGGCGGAGCCAGCAGCTCGTCCACCATGGCGCTGTCTACTCGCTGCATCAGATGCTTGAAGGGAGCGATGTGATCAGGCAAGGCAGCCACGTCGTCCCAGACAAAGTCGCGGTCCAGACCAAACAGTTCGTGGGCCACGCGATGGGTCAGGGTGGGCAAGATGGCGGTCAGCATGACGGATAAGCCCTTGAAGCCAGCCAGGGTGCGCGAGCAAATATCTTGCAGCGCATCTTTCTGAGCTTGCTCGGCGGTCGCAATGCCTTTGGCCATGACCCAAGGTTGGGCGGTATCAAAAGCCTGGTTGATGATGTCGGCCTGAGCCATGATCTGGCGCACGGCACGACCATACTCGCGGCTTTCCAAGTCGGTGCGGACTTTCTCGGCGACTTCCTTGAGCTGGTTTTGCAGTTCGGAAGTGTCGCCCTGGTATGCCAGCTTGCCATCAAAATGCTTGCTGATGAAGTTGGCGGCACGGCTGGCGATGTTGACGTACTTGCCAATCAGGTCGCTGTTGACGCGGGCAATGAAGTCGTCAGGATTGAAATCCATGTCTTCGACGTGCGAGTTCAGCTTGGCGGCCATGTAATAGCGCATCCACTCTGCATCCATGCCCAGCTCCAGGTAGCGCAGAGGCGAAATGCCGGTGCCACGGCTCTTGGACATTTTCTCGCCGCTAACCGTGATGAAACCGTGCACGTTCAAGGCGTCAGGCACTTTACGGCCGGAGAACTTCAGCATGGCAGGCCAGAACAGGGCGTGGAAGTACACGATGTCCTTGCCGATGAAGTGGACCTGCTCGGTGCTGCCTTCCGGATCCAGCAAGGCATCAAAGTCCAGACCGGCCTTGGCGCAGTAGGCTTTCAAGGAGGCCAGATAGCCAACAGGGGCGTCCAGCCAGACGTAGAAATATTTGCCGGGAGCGTCCGGAATCGGGATGCCGTAGTAGGGTTCGTCGCGGGAAATATCCCAGTCGTTCAGAGAGGCCTCTGCGCCTTCGCCTGTACCCAGCCATTCGCGGGTCTTGCCCAGCACTTCCGATTGCAGACGTGGCTTGCCCTGGGCGTTCTTGCCCGTGGTCCACTCTTGCAGGAAGGCTACGCAGCGCGGGTCGGACAGACGGAAGAAAAAGTGCTCCGAGGTCTTTAACACCGGACGTGCATTGGTCAGGGTGGAGTAGGGCTCGATCAGTTCGGTAGGAGCGTAAACCGCGCTACAGACTTCGCAGCTGTCGCCGTACTGGTCCTTGGCGTGACACTTGGGGCACTCGCCCTTGATGTAACGATCGGGCAGGAACATGCCTTTGACCGGATCGTAGAACTGTTCGATGGTGCGGGTGTCAATAAAGCCGGCGCTTTTCAGCGTGCGGTAGATATCCTGGGCCAGTTCGACGTTGTCTGGCGAGTCCGTACGGTGCCAATGGTCGAATTTGACGTTAAAGCCGTTCAGGTAGGTGGGGCGCTCGGCCGCGATCTTGTCTACCAACTGAGCGGGGGTAATGCCAGCGCTTTCTGCCTTGAGCATGATGGGCGCGCCATGGGCGTCGTCCGCACACACAAAATGCACAGTATGTCCCGACATTCGCATGGACCGAACCCAGATGTCGGCCTGGATATATTCCATGATGTGGCCGATGTGAAACGAGCCGTTGGCATACGGCAGGGCGGTCGTAACAAATATCGTTCGTGACATGACTTAACAAAATAAAAGAGAAAGGGAACAAGGATTCTACGGTCTATTGCACACTTGTGCTGCGCCAGACCGAGGAATGTCCACGGGCAAAGTGCTGATCGGCAATTGCGAATGATACAAATGCACACACCCTGAGCCTTTGACGACTCAGGGTGTTCGGGGGCAGTGCCTAATCAGCGTTGCTGCTCGCCAAAGGCTTGGCGAACAGTCAAGAACTGTTAAGGAATCTCGCGCATCTCGATGTCGGTGACATCACGCGAACGTGGTGTGGTCGACTGTTTGCTGGCAGCGGCAGGGCGGCGGCGCTGGTCCCAATAGGCTTTGACGCCGAAAGGACGGCCACTAATACGCGCCACAATGTATAAAATGCCGATCGCAATAGCGGTAGAAACCATGAAGATAAACGCCATGATTGCACCGAAAATTGTCAGCAAGACAAAGAGGGCTGTGCGGATAATCTGGTTAAATGTGTTCATAGGGTTAGTATGACATCATAAGTGTAAAAAAATTCCTCTTGAACCGCTAATTTTCTGGTTTAAAGGTATGGTGATGTTTCTTTATATCAAGGTTTTGGATAAATGACAGTGAGTTCCGAGCGCGTGTTGCAAGCCCTGGCGAGTGTGACCGATCCCAACACGTTAAAGAAGTTATCGGTCGATGCGGGTCGATGCGAGCTGAGCATTGACCAGAACCAGGTTGAGCTGACTTTGCACCTGCCCTATACGGCTTATGACATTCAGGGACAGCTGCGCGAACGTATCGAGCAAGCCTTGACAGGCGTGGGTGCCACCCTGTCCAAGCTGCATTTGAATCCCCGCATTGGCGTGCATGCTGTGCAGGAAGGGTTGCGACCCATGCCCAATATCCGCAACATTATTGCGGTGTCCTCGGGCAAGGGCGGTGTGGGTAAAAGTACAACGTCGGTGAACCTGGCTTTGGCCTTGCATATGCAAGGTGCGCGTGTTGGTTTGCTGGATGCGGATATTTATGGCCCTAGCGTGCCCACCATGCTGGGCCTGCACGAGCGCCCACGCAGTGCAGACGGCAAGATGATGGAGCCGCTGATTGGTCACGGTTTGCAAGCCAACTCGATTGGTTTCCTGCTGGACGAAGACGCTCCCGCAATCTGGCGCGGCCCGATGGCAACCCAGGCGCTGACACAGCTGCTTACACAAACGCGTTGGGATGATCTGGACTACCTGATTATCGATATGCCTCCCGGCACTGGCGATATCGCCTTGACCTTGTCGCAGAAAGTGCCTTTGACGGGTGCAGTGATTGTGACCACTCCTCAGGATCTGGCGCTGATCGATGCCAAGCGTGGCTTGAACATGTTCCAGAAGGTGAATGTGCCTGTTCTGGGTATTGTGGAAAACATGTCGGTCCATATCTGCTCGAACTGTGGTCATGCTGACCCGGTCTTCGGTCAGCATGGTGGTCGCGATATGGCCAGCCAGTTCAACGTGCCTTGGCTGGGTGCCTTGCCGTTGGCAATGAGCATTCGGGCTCAGACCGACTCCGGTACCCCGACGGTGATTGCCAGCGCAGACAGTCCCGAGGCCCGCCTGTATCACGAGATTGCCAATCGCGTTTCGGCTAACTTGTCGCAACTTCCTCCAGACACGTCGGGGCAGCGCCCCAAGGTTGTTCCTCGTCCTCTTTGAGTACGTATGCGCAAATCCGGCTTTTGCCTGTTGTTTTCGATAGTCCTGAGCCCTGCAGTATGGGCTCAGTCTTCCGTTCCCGATGTCATTATTGATCCGGGGGGCGTGCCCCCCCAGGCGCTGAAAGAAATTCAGCGCGCGGTCAGTGCCATTACACGTTTGGCGGAAGACCAGGACTTGGGAGAGGTCTCGCGTCTGCGGCGCCGGGCTCACGATGCGACCGTCTCCGCCTTGCAGACTCAGGGTTATTTTGACTCTGTGGTCACGCTGGAGGTGGGTGAGGATTCCAGCGGTGAATATTGGGACATCATTATTCAGCCGGGCGAAATCACGCGCGTACGAGACATTGCCCTGGACTTCAAAGGCAAGATTCAGGAGCCGGAATATCAGGTGCGTCTGGAAGGGATCAAAGCCAGCTTTCCTTTGAAAGTGGACGATCCCTTTTTGAATTCGGTCTGGTCCTCCGCCAAGTCGGATCTGCTGGAAAGTGTACAGCGCCAGGACTTTTACTACGCTCGTTACATAGACACGCGGGCAACCGTATTGGCCGATGAAGGCGTGGCCGACCTTTCCCTGAAAGTGGATAGCGGGCCGAGGGTTCGCATGGGGCCGCTGGAAACCACTGGCCTGAAGCGAGTTCCCCAGTCTCTGGTAGACCGCTATGTGCGCTATACCCCCGGTGATCCTTACGATCAGGACAAGCTGGACGAGTGGCAGCAATCTTTGGCTGCCACCACTTTTTTCCGGGGTGCCTTTGTCACCCTGGATGAACAAGCCGGCAAAAAGAAAGAGCTTCCAGATGGTGATGTAGAACTGCCTGTACGTGTACGGGTTACAGAAGCGCCATCCAGGCAGTTCACCGGCTCCTTGGGTTTTGACAGTGACCACGGCGCGCGTGTTGAGGCCTTGTATCGAAAGAATATTGTGTTTGGCCTGCCGATCTGGACCGAGGCCGGTATTGGCGTGGATAAAAAACGTCAGCGGGCCTTTTATGACATTCACTTGCCGCCCACCATTAGCGGCTACAAGAACAGTTTTGGTGTCTTGTACGATCGCTCGGACATTGAAGGTTTGGACACGGAGCGGGCGGCCCTGGGCTGGAAGCTGCGCCAGGAGCGACAGGCAGCGGGCAATAGCCGCGTGGAATATGAAACCGAATGGGGCTTACTGGGCGCCTGGGACAAAACCAAGATTTCCGGTCTGCCCACCCGTGAAACACCTTCTGCCATTGCAACCTGGCAATGGCTGCGTCGGGACGTAGACAAGAAGTACGATCCGCGCGAAGGCAATCTGATTGATTTTGGCGTGGGCGCCGGTGTCACGCTGGACAAGGGCGAGACCTTTTACCGCAGTAATTTGCGATTGCAGCAGTGGTGGCCAGTTGGGGAGCGGGATATTTTGTCCCTGCGGGGTGAAATCGGTAAGGTTTGGCGCATGACGGACCGCACACCGCCTGACTTCGGTTATCGCACCGGGGGCGCTCGCAGTGTCCGTGGCTACAAATATCAAAGCATTGGGCTTCGACAAGGCGACGCCGTGGTGGGCGCGCCAGCCATGGCCGTAGCCAGCGTGGAATACACGCACTTTTTCACCAGTATGTATGGCATGCGAGCTTTTGTTGACGTGGGTGACGCTGCGCCCAGCTTTGGTGATATGGATTTAGCCTGGGGCTACGGTTTGGGTGCGGTGGTGCGCACCCCTGCTGGCCCTTTCAATCTTGATCTGGCCTATGGTCAGCGAGACAAACGCGTACGTTTGAGCTTTTCTTTGGGAATCGCATTTTAATGGCTTGGGTTCGGCGCTGGTTCCGATATTTCGCTTTGTGGGGCATTCCCTTTGTGGTGATTGCCCTGCTGCTTGTTTGCGGCTTTGTGTATTGGGTGCTGGCCAGTCAGGCCGGTACAAGCTGGGCCTTGCGCACGGCTTTGCCCTATGCGCAGGGCAGCGCCCAAGGCGTGCGTGGAACCATCTGGGATGGCTTGAGTATCGACCACCTGGTGCTTGGCCTGCCGGACACCCATGTGGATATCGAGCGTTTGCGCTTGCAGGCCAACTGGAAAGAACTGTGGGAACGCCGCCTGCACGTGGTAGAGCTTAGTGCTCAGAAAGTGGATGTGGCCTTGACCTCCTCGGACGAGCCCAAGTCCGACGAGCCCTTCACAATGCCCGAGCTGCCTATCAGCATTGCCGTGGACAAGCTGGCTTTGGGGCAGTTCTTGTTAACGCAGGATGGCACGCCCTTGCCGGTCGCGATTGCGGATTTGTCTTCGGCACTGGCGTTGGATTCCGACAGCGCGCAGCTTCGACTGTACGATTTGATGGTGGCTAATGAGTCCATCCGCGCCGGCTTTCAGGGTGAGGTGGAGTTGGCGGGACTACAAGCGCCTTACCCGGCACGAGCCGATATTCAAATCATTGCTCGCGGTTTGACGGCCGATTCGCCTATTTGTGCGAAACAGTATTTGCCTGCTTATGCAGAGCCGTCGAAATCCGGCAAACCTGCCGAGAAGGCAGTAGTCGATCGGTCCAAAAAAACAGCCACGGTTGAAACGGCCAAGACCAGTGCCAAGGCTGCAATAACACAGCAAGGTCAAGCTGAGGCCAGCGCCCCGAGTCATGCAACTCCTGCCAGCCCGCCAGTCGATCAGCCCGTAGACGCCCAGGGTGTCGCCGGAGTCATCAGCTCCGAGCCCGAGGGTAGTACGGGTCTTGTCGATGAAGAACGTATCCAGGAACCAGTTGCTGTTCCTGAGCCCGAGCCTTTGCCCGATTGTGTGGTCAACGCTCAAATCACCTTGAATGGCTCTCTGGAACAAGCCACCTTGCTGCTTAACGGACAGGGCCAGGGCTATAGCCTGGACGCCAGCGCAGAATTGAGCCCGCTGGATTCCGTGCCAGTGCGTCAGGCCAAGGTGGCGGTGAAACTGCCGGACGAGTCCTCGCTGGATGCAGACTTCGCCTGGGATGCCACGCAGGAAGGTGTGCACGTTCAGGATCATTTCAAAGGTCAGTTCCGCAGCGACAAGCTTGATCTGCATGCCTTGTTGGGCGATGTGCTGCCCGACGCCCTGATTAATACCCAAGGCCAGTTCGATGTGGTCTTGGCGGATAAAGAACAATTGCTCTCCGCGGATGTGGATGTGCAGCTTTTGCAGGGCAGTCGCTGGAACAAGCAGGCCGCTATCGGGCAGATCAAGGCAAAAGCGTCGGCTCCGGCTCAGCCGGGCCAAGCGGATTGGTGGCGTTTGCTGTCGGTTTCGGATGTGCTCACCGATATGAAGATCGGGGATAACCAGGTTCAGTTGAAAGGTGGTTTTGGCATGTCTGGCAAGGCCGAGCTGGATTTGCTGGCGAAGATGCCTCGTGCCGAGCAACTGTGGCCTGGCCTGGAGCTGGGCAAGGCGTCGGCAGAAGGGCAGTTGCGTGGCGATATCGCTCATCACACCCTGCAGTTGAAGGGCCAGTACGACTTGGGCGGCAAGGCCAAGGGGCAGTTGGGCCAAGGCATGGCCGAGGCCGATCTGGCACTGGAAGGTGGCTGGCATTTTGCCGATCAGGGCAAGGCCGCGTATTGGGATGGCAAGGTAAACCGTTTGGTGGCCGACCATGCCGGTTTGATCGTGCGTTTGCAGTCGGCACTGCCTGTGCGTTTTACCGATGCTCTGCGGGCGCCGGAGCCTCCTGTTCAAGTTGCCACAGCAGAGGCCAAGGACCAATCCAAGGTTGAAGGTGGTGCAGCAGGCCAGGGGGCCGCCAAGGAAGAAGGAGCGGCTCAGGCCGGTATAAATCCTGAAACTAAGGGCAGCCCCGATACTAAGCCTGCTGCTGCGGCCAATGCTGCTCCGTCTGCTTCATCGGCAGCAGAGCAAGCGAAGGCACAGGCTGGCGTTCCCGAAAACTCAGCCGATAAAACAGCAAACGCTCCCAAGGCACCCGAGCCTTTGGCTCCCTGGTCAGTGCGAGTTGGTGCCGGTACCTTGAGCACCACAGTTGATGGCGAACCCTGGATCAATCTGCGTCATCAGGAATCCACTTACCAGCCTGGACAATGGGCCAGCCGTGGTGAGTTGTTGGATCTGGTCCTGTCCGAGCCTCGCATCGCGCGCTTGCTGCGTAAAGTCGGCGTAGAAGAAAACGCTGACAAGGCCAAGGGTGGCGTCAAGATTGCCAAGAACAAGAAAACCCAGCCGCCCGAAATTGATATCAAAGCGCGCTGGGACCTGAAATTTAATGGCGCCTTGTCCGGCCAGGTGCGCGTCGACCGCGTGGCGGGGGATGTACAGGTTTTTGCTGAGCCGCCCATGTCCCTGGGGCTGGAAGATCTGAGTATCGTCATCAATGCGAAACCTACCTCGGCCACGACCAGCCGTCTGGATGCCCAGATGGATGTGCGTACCAAGGAAATGGGTTACGTCACAGCCAAGGCCCAGACTCCTCTTCACGGGCTGGCCTTGAATGAGAACGATCGCAAAACGGTCAGCATACAAGCCAATATTGATGACTTGAGCTGGACGCGCCTGTTCCTGGGCGATGCCATGGAGCTGGGCGGTCGCTTGAATGCAGACGTGAATATTGATGTGGGCGCGAAATGGGCCTGGACCAGTCGTGGCACGGTAAGGGGCCGCGAGTTGCGTTTCACACGTCTGGATGACGGCATCCGTCTAATTGACGGTCAGTTGGATGCCCGTTTCGATGGTGACATCTTCCGCCTGGAGTCCTTGACGTTCCCGGCTCGCCCACGAGTAGAGCCGCAGGAATGGCGTACCGCAACCTGGTTGAAAGAGAGCCCGGACGCCAAGGATGGCAAGCTGACTGTGTCGGGGCAGTGGAACCTGAGCACTCAGCAAGGGGCCTTTGACGTGGATATTTTCCGCTTCCCGATTCTGCAGCGCTCCGATCGTTACGCCATGATGTCCGGCAATATCAATCTGGACATGGAACTGCCGCGTATTGCCATTACCGGCAAGGTTGTTGCTGATGCGGGCTGGTTCAACCTGGACATGTTGGGTGGTATTCCCACTGTTGATAGCGATGTGGTGATTGTGCGGGCAGGCGACGAACCGGCTTCCGAGCCTTCCCAGGCTGCAACCGACATGAGCATGGAAATTGATGTGGATCTGGGGCCGCGTTTTTACCTGACGGGTTACGGCGTGAACTCCGGTCTGGTTGGCAGCCTGAGGGTCACCATGATTGGCGGCAAGTTGACCGGCATGGGTGCCTTGCGCACTCGTGGCGGGCGAATTGAGCTTTATGGTCAGAAGTTGCTGCTCAAACGCGGAACCGTGACCTTCCAGGGTGACATTACCTCGCCTATTCTGGACATCGAAGCCTTGCGTACCGGTCAGGCAGTAGAAGCAGGTGTTAAGGTAGCCGGTACGGCTCGCAAGCCCAGAATTGATTTGGTGTCCTACCCGGAAGTCAGCGAAGTTGAAAAACTGTCCTGGCTCCTGCTGGGCCACGGGCCGGATGATTCTGGTGGTGACATGGCCTTGCTGCTCAGTGTCGGGACGTCCTTCCTGGGCGATGGCGAGCCCTTCTACCGCAAGTTCGGGATTGATGAAGTGGCCATGCGCTCGGGCGACCTGGGCAGTGCCGGTAGCATTTTGCCGGTGGAAAGTGTGGTCAAATCCCTGAACAGCGGCACCAGCAACGAAGAGCGCAAGTTTATTGCGATCACCAAGGCACTGACGGCGGATATTTCCGTTAGCCTGGAGCAGGCCATGGCCGATACCGGAACGGTGGGTCGAGCCAGCTACCGCCTGGCACGAGGCCTGACGGCTGAGGTCAGCGCCGGTACGGTAAACGGTCTGGCCCTGATTTACCGCTGGTTCTCGAAGGATTGATGCGGGCTTGCCCGGCGCAAAGCGGGCAGAGAATTGTGGCGCAAATGACATATTTGCGCCGCAATTGGCTTGTGTGTGTATCTAAACGATAAAATAACCGGTTACTGATTTAAGGCGGCTAATTTCTTATGAGTATCAAAAGCGACCGTTGGATTCGGCGGGCTGCTGCCCAGGGCATGATCGAGCCTTTCGAACCAGGCCAAGTGCGCAATGTAGACGGACAACGTATCGTCAGCTACGGCACCAGCAGCTATGGCTACGATGTGCGTTGTGCCAACGAATTCAAGATTTTCACCAACATCAACTCGACCATCGTGGACCCCAAGGCTTTCGATGAAAAATCCTTTGTGGATTTTGTCGGTGATGTGTGCATTATTCCGCCCAATTCTTTCGCGCTGGCCCGCACGGTTGAGTACTTCCGTATTCCTCGCAGTGTGTTGACCATGTGTCTGGGCAAGAGCACCTATGCCCGTTGCGGCATCATCGTGAACGTGACTCCGCTGGAACCCGAGTGGGAAGGCCACGTCACCCTGGAGTTTTCCAACACCACCCCGCTGCCAGCCAAGATTTACGCCGGTGAAGGGTGTGCACAGATGTTGTTCTTTGAAAGCGATGAAGTGTGCGAAGTGTCGTACCGCGACCGCGGCGGCAAATATCAAGGTCAGCTAGGCGTTACCCTGCCTCGTACCTAGGAGTTCTGGATGAAGTTTCGTTTTCCCATCGTCATCATCGACGAAGACTACCGTTCCGAAAATACGTCGGGCCTGGGCATTCGAGCCCTGGCCTCGGCGATAGAGGCCGAAGGCGTAGAGGTTCTCGGGGTCACCAGCTATGGTGACCTTAGTTCTTTTGCGCAACAGCAAAGCCGCGCGAGCGCCTTCATTTTGTCGATTGATGATGAGGAATTCGATGTGGATTCCCCGGAGGATGTCGCCAATGCGATCAAGAACCTGCGCTCCTTTATTGGCGAGCTGCGGTTCCGCAACGAGGACATCCCCATCTATCTGTACGGCGAGACACGCACCTCGCAGCATATCCCCAACGATATTTTGCGCGAGCTGCACGGCTTCATTCACATGTTTGAGGACACGCCCGAGTTCGTGGCGCGTCACATCATCCGTGAAGCCCGCTCCTACCTGGAAAGCCTGGCGCCGCCGTTTTTCCGCGAGCTGGTCAAGTACGCTTCTGACGGTTCCTATTCCTGGCACTGCCCAGGGCATTCGGGAGGCGTAGCCTTTCTGAAAAGCCCGGTTGGCCAGATGTTTCACCAGTTTTTTGGTGAAAACATGTTGCGTGCCGACGTCTGTAATGCGGTCGATGAATTGGGCCAACTGCTGGACCACACCGGCCCGGTGGCCGAGGCCGAGCGCAATGCTGCCCGTATCTTCCATGCCGACCACTGTTTTTTCGTGACGAACGGAACGTCCACGTCCAACAAGATCGTCTGGCACGCCAATGTGGCCAATAACGACGTGGTGGTTGTGGACCGTAACTGCCACAAGTCGATTCTGCACGCCATTACCATGACGGGCGCTATCCCGGTGTTTCTGCGCCCCACGCGCAACCACCTGGGCATTATTGGCCCGATTCCGCAAGACGAGTTCCTGCCGGAAAACATTGCGCGCAAGATCGAGGCCAATCCCTTTGCCAGCAAGGCCAAGAACAAGAAGCCTCGTATTCTGACGCTGACGCAAAGCACCTATGACGGTGTGATCTACAACGTGGAAATGATCAAGGAAACCCTGGACTCCAAGATCCCCACGCTGCATTTTGATGAGGCCTGGTTGCCGCATGCGGCGTTCCACGATTTCTATCACGACATGCACGCCATTGGTGCGGACCGTCCGCGCACCAAAGACACCATGATCTACGCTACGCACTCCACGCACAAAATGCTGGCTGGCTTGTCGCAGGCGTCCCAGATTACGGTGCAGGATGCGGAGAACCGCCCCTTGGACCGCAACGTGTTCAATGAAGCCTACCTGATGCACACCAGCACCAGCCCGCAGTACGCGATTATTGCGTCCTGTGATGTGGCGGCGGCCATGATGGAGCCGCCTGGCGGCACCGCATTGGTCGAGGAAAGCATTTGCGAGGCCATGGACTTTCGTCGCGCCATGCGCAAGGTGTCCAAGGAATACGGCGAGAACGACTGGTGGTTCAAGGTTTGGGGACCGGACAATCTGCCTGAAGAAGGCATAGGCGAGCGTGACGACTGGATTCTGCGCTCCGATGCGGAGTGGCACGGCTTTGGCAAGTTGTCGACCAACTTCAACATGCTGGACCCGGTCAAAGCCACGGTAGTGACTCCTGGCCTGGATATTTCCGGCACCTTTGCTGAACAGGGTATTCCTGCCGCTCTGGTCTCCAAGTATCTGGCCGAGCACGGCGTGGTAGTCGAGAAAACCGGCCTGTACTCCTTCTTTATTCTGTTCACTATTGGCATCACCAAGGGCCGCTGGAATACCTTGTTGACCGCCTTGCAGCAGTTCAAGGACGATTACGACCGCAATCAGCCCATGTGGCGCATTTTGCCGGACTTCTGCAAGACCCAGCCCACGTACGAGCGCATGGGCTTGCGTGATCTGTGTCAGCAGATTCACCAGGCTTACCGCAAGTACGATCTGGCCCGCCTGACCACCGAGGTTTACCTGAGCGACATGATTCCCGCTCTGAAACCCTCGGACGCCTATGCCAAGATGGCGCACGGCGATATCGAGCGCGTTGGCATTGACGAACTGGAAGGCCGTGTGACGGGTGTCTTGCTGACGCCTTACCCTCCCGGTATTCCCTTGCTGATTCCTGGCGAACGCTTTAACTCGCGCATTGTGGAGTACCTGCAATTTGCACGCGAGTTCAATGCCCGCTTCCCTGGCTTTGAGACCTATGTGCATGGACTGGCGCAGGATATCGGCCCTGATGGACTGCCACGCTACTACGTAGATTGTGTGCTTGAGTCTGAAACCAACGAGTAAACCCGCGTGATCCCTTTTTTTGATGTTGCCGTCATCGGCGCAGGTGCGGCCGGTATGATGGCTGCCAGTATCGCAGGCCAGCGCGGCCTGCGAGTGGTACTGATTGATCACGCTGAAAAGCTGGCCGAGAAAATCCGTATTTCCGGTGGAGGGCGCTGCAACTTCACCAATACGGGCACCTCGCCCGAGAATTTTCTGTCCAAGAATCCGCATTTTTGCCGTTCGGCCTTGGCGGGCTATACCCCTCAGGATTTTCTGGAGCTGGTGCGGGAGTACCGCATCGGCTTTCATGAAAAGCACAAAGGCCAGTTGTTCTGTGATGACTCCAGCGAGTCCATCATCCAGATGCTGCGTCAGGAGTGTTTGAAAGGGCAGGTGTCCTGGCGCATGCCCTGTTCGGTGCAGTCCATTGGCCGTACCGAGGACGGCTTTGTGCTGCGCACCGGTCAGGGGGATTTGAATGCCTTGCAAGTGGTGATTGCCACGGGCGGCATGGCGATTCCGCAGCTGGGTTCCACGGACTATGCCTTGCGCGTGGCACGTCACTTCGGCTTGAAAGTGATTGAGCCGCACCCCGCTCTAGTCCCTTTGACCTTTGACGGTCGGGATTGGAAGCCATTTTCTGCTTTGAGCGGCATGGCTTTGGAGGTGGAGGTCAGCACAGGGCAGGGCAAGCAACGTCAGGCCTTTCTGGAAGATCTGCTGTTTACGCACCGTGGCTTGTCCGGGCCGGGTATCTTGCAGATCTCCAGCTACTGGCAGTCGGGCGAGAGCATTAGTGTGGACTTGGCTCCCGGTCAGGACATCGCGCAACAATTATTGGATCTGAAGGCGGGTAACCGTCAGCAACTGGTCACTGTCTTGTCGACCTTGTGGCCGCGCCGTCTGGTCGAACAATGGCTGGATACCTCGGACTTGTTGCCCAAAGGCGTGGGACAGCAACGTCTGGCTGATCTGCCGGATCGCGTGTTGCGCACGGTGGGACAGGTGATTAATGGCTGGGAGTTGAAACCTAGTGGCACCGCAGGCTATAAAAAGGCGGAAGTGATGAGCGGTGGCGTGGATACACGCGAGCTCAATCAGAAGAGCATGGAAGCGCGTAAAGTACCTGGTCTGTACTTCATCGGTGAAGCGGTCGATGTCACCGGCTGGCTGGGCGGGTATAACTTCCAATGGGCCTGGGCGTCGGCAGCAGCGTGTGCACGCGCCTTGAAGACACAGGCAGAGCAGGGTTAAGTATGCGAGCAGGAAGGGCAGTGGGCATGGTCTGCTGCCGTTTCTGAAATCATCGGAATTGTTGGCTGGTCAGTCAGGGAGGCGATATGCAGCTGCCAGGAGATAGAAAGTACGTAGTAAGCCACGAGTGGGCCAAAGATGAAGACGGTGTTGTGCTGGTTGGCATTACCGACTTTGCTCAAGATCAGTTGGGCGACCTGGTGTTTGTGGGTGACTTCACCCCAGGGACGCGTCTGGCTGCGGGTGCTACAGCGGGTGTGGTGGAGTCGGTGAAGGCCGCCTCCGACATTTACGCGCCTGTGGCGGGCGAGCTGGTGGAGTTCAACCAGGCCTTGTCCGATGCACCGCATCTGATCAATGAAGCTCCATTTGATACCTGGATTTTCAAGCTCAAGGCTGACAATCCGGCTGATCTGCAAGGTTTGCTGGATGGCCCTGCCTATGCCGCGGTGGCTGAGTAAGTTCAGATATTGAGTTAGCAGGAATACGCCTTGGTCTTGCCTGATTTTGGCGGACTGATCGCAAAAAAGGCCTGAATCCGTGTCATCGGATTCAGGCTTTTTATTTGGTTTCGAGCATACGCGGTTAAGCGTGCAGTGAGACGGATAGCTTGGGCCAAGTAGCCGGTTTTCTTAACTACGGCGGCGGTACGTCACGTAGTCGTAAGTGAAACCGTTTTCCTCAGGCTGAGGCAGGCGCTCCACTTCTTGCCACTCCCCGGCGGGCAGTTCCGGAAAGAAAGTATCCCCGTCCACATCAGCCTTGATCTCGGTCGCAATCAGTTCTTGCGCCACAGGCAAGGCCAGACGGAAAAGCTGTTCGCCACCAATCACACAAGCGGTTTCAAAGCCGGGGCAGGCTGCCAGGGCATCCTCCAGATTGCTGAATACCTGCGCACCTTCTGCCTGGTAAACCGCATTGCGGCTGATCACCAGATTCGGGCGGCCGGGCAAGGGGCGGCCCAGAGACTCCCAGGTTTTACGGCCCATGATGATGGGCAAACCCATGGTTACGCGTTTGAAGTGCTGCAAATCGGAAGGCAGGCGCCAGGGCAGGTCATTGTCCTTGCCAATGCAGCGATTGGCCGCATAGGCAACGACCAGGCGAATGAAAGGAGTGGAACTCATACGGCAACCGGCGCCTTGATGTGGGGATGAGGATCGTAGTCGGTGATTTCGAAGTCTTCGTACTCGTAATCAAACAGACTGGCGGGTTTGCGCTTGATCGTCAGCTTGGGGTAGGGGCGAGGCTCGCGCGAGAGCTGTAGCTCTGCTTGTTCGAAGTGGTTGGAGTACAGGTGACAGTCACCACCAGTCCAGATGAAATCACCCACTTCCAGATCACATTGCTGCGCCATCATGTGAGTCAGCAAGGCGTAGCTGGCGATATTGAAGGGCACGCCCAGGAAAATATCGGCACTGCGCTGGTAGAGCTGGCAGGACAGCTTGCCGTCTGCCACATAAAACTGGAACAGGGCGTGGCATGGGGGCAGGGCCATCTGGCCCACATCCGCTACGTTCCAGGCCGAAACAATCAGGCGGCGTGAGTCGGGGTTTTTGCGGATCTGTTCCACCAACTGACTGATCTGGTCGATATGACGGCCATCGGGAGTGGGCCAGGAACGCCATTGCACACCATAGACCGGGCCCAGATTGCCGTCCTTGTCGGCCCATTCGTCCCAGATGGATACGCCGCGCTCTTGCAGCCAGCGCACATTGGACTCACCACGCAAAAACCACAGCAACTCAATAAAGATGCTGCGGGTATGCAGTTTCTTGGTGGTGATCAGCGGGAAACCCTGCGACAGATCGAAGCGCATTTGGTGACCAAATACCGAGTTCGTGCCGGTGCCGGTGCGGTCCCCTTTGGGAGTGCCTTGGGTGTAGACCAGGCGCAGCAGGTCTTCGTAGGGATACAGGGACATGGTGGCCTCAGGCTTGCTGAATGTCGACGGAATAGGTGATCTCGGCTGTTTTGCCCAGCATGGCCGAAGCGGAGCAGTACTTGTCGTGCGACAGTTGTACGGCACGCTCAACGGCGGCCTGGGGCAGATCCTTGCCAGTGACCACAAAAGTGAAGTGAATCTTGGTAAAGACTTTGGGGTCGGTGTCGGCGCGTTCGGCGGTCAGCTTGACCTGGCAGCCGGTAATGGCGTGCCGACCACGCTTGAGGATCAGCACCACGTCGTAGGCTGCGCAGCCACCGGCGCCGGTCAGCAGCATTTCCATGGGGCGTGGAGCCAGGTTATTGCCGCCACCTTCGGGTGCACCGTCCATGGCCGTCACATGACCACTGCCTGTACGGGCAACGAACAACATTCCGTCTTTGCCGCCCCAGTCGATTGTGCATTCCATATGAATTCCTTTGTTTGCAGTGCGAGCCAAGACTCGTCAGTAGATTGATAGCGGTGATTGTACTTTTTGATGAGGGCTGTGTCGCGCCTGGATGGAAACCAGGTTTAGCGTGATTTGACGCGGATTTTTGCAGCTTTATTGCTAATTGAAATGTGAAGCCCGGATGTGAGCCTTGTCACTTCTCAGGGCATCTGATGGTGGCGGATGTGGCACCCGTATAAGAAATTCCATATGGACAAATCAGAGCAGAACCATGCTCTTTGTAAGATTTAGACTGGTTTTGTTGTTTGTCCTAGGATAAACTGCTGTGCGGTACACGGCATTTTGAAACAGATATGTCACAGGGGTTTACCCTCGCCTATAATGGCTGTCGCCCGTATACCAAAAAATGTCGTGCTCGTATTTGTTCTGTCTCAATAAACCTTGCTTTCAATGGGGGCTTTATTCGGACGTCACAAGCGGGTGTTTTAACATGACGGCTCTCGCGACCTAGGCAGTCGCAGATTTTTTGCGTCCATGCTCTTTTGATCTGCGACGCGTCAAGGTGCCGCCGAGCTGCTTGGCAGCTTCACATTAACCAGGCCTGGATCATTGTGAATACCGTTTCAATACTGCTACTAGCTTTCATATTGTCCGTTACAGGACTCTTTGTTTTCATCTGGTCGTTACGCCGTAACTTCTTTGACCACAGTCCCGCTGCTTCGCGAGAGATCTTCTCCAAAGGCGAAATCGGGCAGGTAGATGACCCCTCCGCCACCCCTGAACAACGTCAGGCACTTCAAGAAGAGATGGGCCGCAAGGCAATTTCGGCTGAAGATCGTCAGGCGCTGAGCCTTGAATTGGCAGAACGCGTGGAAGCCGACCGCTCCTCCGCCAAGGTCACTTTCATTTTGCTGGCCTGTTCGGTCTTCTGGCTGCTCTTTGCCTCGACGGCAGGCTTGATCAGCTCGATCAAGCTGCACGATCCCGAATTTCTGACGCAACACGCCTGGATGACCTTTGGTCGCATGCGTACGCTGCACCTGAACGGTGTGGCTTACGGCTGGGCTCCAATGGCCGCGTTCGGCGTTGCCATGTGGATGCTGCCTCGTTTGCTCAAGACTCCCCTGATCGGTGCGCGTTATGCCATCACGGGCGGGATCTTGTGGAACATTGGTCTGGCTATCGGTCTGACATGTATCGCGATGGGTATCACCGACGGTATGGAATGGCTGGAAATGCCTTGGCAGGTTGATATCCTGATGGTTATCGGTGGTGCTCTGGCAGCCTTGCCTTTGGTCTTCACCTTGCAAAACCGTCGTGCTCACCACCTGTATGTGTCGGTGTGGTACATGGGCGCAGCCCTGTTCTGGTTCCCCATCCTGTTCCTGGTCGGCAACCTGCCTGCCGTGCACGTGGGTGTTGAACAAGCAACCATGAACTGGTGGTTTGGCCACAACGTGCTGGGTCTGTTCTACACCCCGATGGCTCTGGCTTCGGTGTACTACTTCCTGCCCAAGATCATCGGTCAGCCTATCAGCTCCTACAACCTGTCTCTGGTGGGTTTCTGGGGTCTGGCATTTTTCTACGGTCAGGTTGGTGGTCACCACCTGGTTGGCGGTCCTGTGCCGCAGTGGATGGTTACCCTGTCCATCGTCCAAAGCATGATGATGATCATCCCCGTGCTGGCTTTCTCGATCAACCAGCACTACACCATGAAGGGTCACTTCCGTACCCTGATTCACTCGCCTACCCTGCGCTTTATCGTGCTGGGCGGCATGATGTACACCGTCAGCTCCATTCAAGGTTCTTTTGAAGCGCTGCGCAGCATCAACACGATTACCCACTTCACGCACTTCACGGTTGCCCACGCCCATATCGGCTTGTACGGCTTCTTTACCATCGTGATGTTCGGTGCCATCTACTACGTGATGCCACGCGTGATGTCCTGGGAATGGCCTTACCCCAAACTGATCTCCCTGCACTTCTGGCTGGTTGTGATTGGTTTCTCCATCTACGCTATTGGTCTGAGTATTGGCGGTTGGCTGCAAGGTCTGGCCATGCTTGATCCTGCCAAAGCCTTCATGGAATCGGTGTTTGTCACGATGCCTTACCTGAAGTCGCGCTCGATTGGTGGTGGTTTGATGACTCTGGGTCACCTTGTGTTTGCCTTCCACTTTGTGGCAATGGCTTTGCGCTATGGCAGCCGTCGTATTGGTCCAGCCCTGTTTCACCAGCGCTCGGCAACTCGCAATGTAGTGGAGGCATGATTTAGTCATGGAAAGCGAATACAAACTATTGGGCGGCGCCATGGTGACGCTCGCCCTGGCCACATCGGCTCTGGTCGTTGTCCCTTACCTGCAAGTTAAAAGGGTGGAGCCTTCTCCAGGCCTGAAGCCTTACACGGAAGTGCAACTGCGCGGTCGTCAGCAATACATTGATATGGGCTGTGTCTACTGTCACTCGCAGCAGCCACGTAGCCAGAACCAGGCTCCTGACTTCCAGCGTGGCTGGGGTCGTGCCTCGGTAGCAGGCGACTACTTCTACGACACGCCTCACCTGCTCGGCACCATGCGTACCGGCCCTGACCTGCTCAATATTGGTGCTCGTCAGCCTAGCGTGGACTGGCACCTGGGTCACTTGTATCAGCCTCGTGCTTATACCCCTGGCAGCAATATGCCTTCTTACCCCTTCATGTTCGAGCTCAAGGACAAGGCAGAGGAAGGCGACAAGGTTGTCAACTTGCCAGGTGATTTCGCACCGGAAGGCAAGGTGGTTGTGGCCAAGCAAGAGGCCCTGGACCTGGTTGAATACCTGTTGGCGCTGGATCGTACGTATCCCGTATCGCCAGCCAGCGTTATCAAATAAACAGGCATTGCTGAGCTAGCGCGCCCCGCAAGGCGGGGCGCCTCGGAGAATTAGAATGAGCGACAATCGTAAATATGAAGCACAGCTGCGTGAGCATTCCGATCCGGAAGAAAACGCAGCACCGATCCCTTGGGTGGTTCTGCTGATCATTGCAGGTCTGTTCCTGTGGGGCATCTACTATATTTTCAGCAGTGACCTGAGCCATGACGCAACCGTGGGCGACAACCGTATCGTTGCCGACTTCGAATTGCCAGAAGGCGCGGTAGATGGTCAGCAGCTGTTCGTAGCCCAATGTGCCGCCTGTCACCAGGCAACGGGTGCCGGTGTTCCAGGCGTGTTCCCTCCGCTGGTGGGTTCCGAATGGGTACTGCGCAAGCCTGAAGTTTTGGTCCAGATCATGCTGCACGGTATTACGGGTGAGATCACGGTCAAGGGTAATAAGTACAATGGTGCGATGCCCGAGTTCCGCGAGAAGTTCAATGACGAGGAAATGACGGCCGTTGTTAATTACCTGCGTACAGAATTGGGTGGCAATAGCGCCGATCCTGTGGACGTGGCCTTTGTCAAAGCCGAACGTGAAAAAACCGCTGATAAAACCGATCCTTGGAATGGGGATGCTGATCTGGCTCCCATGGAAGAGTAAGACTGAAATGATGGGCCAGCGATGAGACTATTTATAAGTATTCTCCTGGTCTTCGCCCTGGGTATTGGGGCACTGGCCCATTTGACGCAAGGGTTCTCCGCCCTGACAGCCGAGACGGCCCGTCGCAATGATGTTGCCGCCTCGCCGCGTTTGATCTCCGATGTCGAAGTACTGCTCCCTGCCGGGGGCAGTACCCAGCTAAGCTCTCTGCTGCAAAACGATGGCCGTATTACCATCGTCAATTTCATCTATACCCGCTGTGTCACGCTATGTCTGGCGATGGGCTCGGAGTATCAGCAACTGCAAAAAGCGATTGTGGACGAAGGCTTGCAGGACCGTATCCGCCTGCTGAGCATCAGTTTCGATCCCACCGATTCGCCTGATCACCTGCGCCGCTATAGCAAAACCATGAAGGCCAACCCGGACGTCTGGCAATTTGTCACCATGATGCCTGGCGAGCAGCGTCAACGTGTGCTGGATGATTTTGGTATCGTCGTTATTCCCGCCCCTTTCGATGAGTACGAGCACAACGCAGCCTATCACGTTGTCAGCGCCGAACCGCGCCTGGGTCGTATCGTGGATTACGGTGAGCCTATGTTGGCCCTGGCTTATGCCAAGCGCGCCCTCGAGGATCTGGACAAGAAGGGAGCGATGTAATGTCCTTAAAACGTGTCGTCGAATCCCCTAAAGTACGTCCTTATTTTGGTAGTGCCCTGGCATTGGTGGCAGCTTTGCTGTTTGCTGCCGCAGCCTTCTGGGATCGCCCTCTGACCGCCTCCATGAGTCTGCATATGCTGGTGCATATTCCCTTGTTGGTCCTGTCGGGCATTAGCTTGCAACTGGCCTTGCGCTACCAGGGGGTTGGCCGTTCGGCTGCCATGCAGTCCTTGCTGCGCCCGTATTACGCCCTGAATGAATATGGTTTGCCCGGTTTGATCATGGTCAGCTTTGCGGCGGCTTACTGGATGGTTCCCAAAGCACTGGACGATGTGCTGGTATCGCCTCCCATGGCCACTGCCAAATATATCGGTCTGGTCTTGATGGGCATGTTGTTCATGGAGTCCTGGCGCCGCGCCCATCTGGTGTTTCGTCTGTTTTTCTTTGGTAATTTCAGTTGGATGATGGCTATTGTTGGTCTGCTGTATTACGACAATCCGGTTCGGCTCTGTAATTTCTATCTACAGTCTGACCAAGAGATTGCCGGCATAGGCCTGGTTATCATGGCTTGTGTGCTGCCATTGCTTTGGCTCTTGTCTGAGAGCAAGGCAGTGATCGCCTTTTTGCGGCAATAATACCCATCCATTTTGTTTTGCAGGTGTCCTCATGAGCCATACCGTTTCCAACAGCGATACCCGTCTGTACCGACGCAACAGCTTTTTTGACCAGATTCTGAGCGAGACGAATCGGGCCCTGGAAGTATTGGGACGTTCGGCACGCGCGTCGCGCCCGAATCCCGCAGGCAAGGAGGTGTCCGAGATTACGGCTGACGAAGCCCGCCATGCTGCCGGCTTGATGCGTGTGAACCATGTAGGCGAGATTTGCGCCCAAGCCTTGTACCGTAGCCAGGCTATGTTGTGCAAAGATCCCCAGGCAAGCGAAGTGCTGCTGCAAGCTGCGCAGGAAGAGGTGGATCACCTGTCCTGGTGCGATGACCGTTTGCGCGAGCTGGATAGCCGCCCTAGCGTGTTCAACCCCTTGTGGTATGCCGGTTCCTTCGCGCTGGGTTTGCTCGCCAGCCGGGCAGGGGTGCCGTATAACCTTGGTTTTATGGCCGAGACAGAGCGCCAGGTTGAAGAGCATCTGGAAAGCCATCTGGAGTCCTTGCCTGCTACAGACAATCGCTCGCGTCGGATCGTAGAAAAAATGCGCGATGACGAGATTGAGCATCGTCGTACCGCCGAGAATCATGGGGCTGTGGGTTTGCCTCCACCTGTCAAAACCTTGATGCGCATGATGTCCAAAGTCATGACGACAACGGCGTATCGCTTGTAAAAGGGGTTCTGGGCCTAGTCACTTCTTCGTGAGTGCTGAGCTTTCAGGGATGCAAGCAGCAATAACGGGTCAATTACTGACCCGTTTTTCTTTGTGGGTTTGGAGCTTGTTTGGCGGCTTAGGGTTAACGACTAGATACCTGGACTGATATTTGCGTTAGGAAATTGATGCATTAATGCGACAAGATACGCATCTAAGGGTTTTCCACAGCATTTATCTTGCATTGCACCATTTTTGTGGGTAGACTTTAGTTATTGGATGTTGAAAAGAAAGCGGGAAAAACAAGCGTAATAACCCTTAGCTTTCTGGCTCGATACTTTATCTGGTAGCCCAACTTGCCACGATTGTCTCCTCCACCCTCCTCCTTTGGTGGATTTGCCCGAGATCTCTAGATCTCGGGTTTTTTTTGCCCGTATCTTTTGTTTGTGAGTGTCCTGTCTTGAAGGGCCAGCATTTACGGGGCTTCTGGCCTTGTTGATGCCCGTGCGGCTCGCCGCCGCTGTTTTGGCTTCACATGAAAAAAAATACTGCACAGTCTGAATAGGAAAAGCCTTGCCCATCATAGTGGATGGACAAGGCTTTTTTTATCGCCAAGGTTGAGCGAACTTACTTCTGTGGAACCGTGGCCACATGCAGCAGGTTGGTGCGACCGCTGGTGCCAAAAGGAACACCGGCAATCATCACGATGGTGTCGCCCGCCTGGGCGAACTCATGTTGCGCTGCCATATCGGTAGCGTGGTCGATCATCTCGCCCAGATCGCTGACGTCCTCGCAAGGCACGGCATGGACACCCCAGGCCAAGCTCAGACGGCGTGCGGTTTCCACACGGGGTGTCAGTGCCAGGATAGGGGCGATGGGCCGTTCACGGCTGGCACGCAAGGCGCTAAAGCCAGTCGTGGTGTAGGCCACGTTCGTTGCCGGTTCCAGAATGCTGGCCACGCGACGCAGGGCGCAGCAGATCGCGTCTGCGGTGCTGGCTTCAGCGGTGCTGTGGTTGGCTTCCAGAATGGTGCGCCAGCTAGGATCGTTTTCGATTTCCTTGATGATGCTGTCCATGATGGACACCGCTTCCAGTGGAAACTGGCCGGAGGCCGATTCGGCGGACAGCATGACGGCATCGGCACCGGAATAGATGGCGGTAGCCACGTCGGAAGCTTCAGCACGTGTAGGCACCGGCGAGGTAATCATGGATTCCAGCATCTGTGTAGCGACAACCACCGGACGGCCTGCCGCACGGGCAGTACGCACGATTTGACGCTGCAACACAGGCACGCGCTGGGGTGGGACTTCCACGCCCAGGTCGCCACGTGCCACCATCACGCCATCACACAGCTGGACAATTTCTTCCAGGTGTTCCAGCGCTTGCGGTTTTTCCAGCTTGGCCATGATCCAGGCCTTGTCGCCGATCAGCTCGCGGGCTTCACGGATGTCGCCAGGACGTTGCACAAAGGACAGCGCAACCCAATCCACGCCCAATTCCAGTCCAAACTTCAGATCGATCAGGTCTTTTTCGGTCAAGGGCGAGATAGGCAGTACCACGCCGGGTACGTTCACGCCCTTGCGGTCGGACAGCGGGCCGCCGACCATGACCGTGGTTTCTGCAAAATCCGGACCAAAGCTGTCCACACGCAGACGCAGCTTGCCGTCATCGAGCAGCAGGTCTGTCCCATCTTCCAGTGCAGCGAAGATTTCGGGGTGAGGCAGGTAGGCACGCTGGCTGGTCCCCTCAGTGGGGTCCAGGTCCAGGCGGAATTTCTGGCCGGTTTCCAATGTCACGCGGCCATCTTGCATTTTGCCAACGCGCAGCTTGGGCCCTTGCAGGTCCATCAGAATACCGATACTGCGACCGGTTTCCTGTTCAATCTGACGAATGGTGTGATAGCGCGCGGCATGGTCTTCATGTGTGCCGTGGCTGAAGTTCAGGCGGAACACATCAGCGCCGGCCTCGAACAGTTCACGAATGCGTTCTGGCGTAGAACTGGCAGGACCCAGGGTAGCCAGAATGCGGGAATGACGTTGACGTTTCATGGGTTGTTGTCCTTAGGGGGATCGATAGCTCAAAGAGCAGCGATACCGGCGCGGGCGATCTGAGCGTCTTCAGGTGCCTTTACGCCGGACACGCCGACTGCACCAATGACTTGACCGTCCACCACAATCGGCTCGCCGCCTTCCAGTGGCGTGATGGGCATGGACAGAGCGGCAAAGCGACCATTGTTGACCATGTCTTCAAAAACCTTGCTGGGCTTGCCACCGCCCAGCACGCATGTGTGTGCCTTGGCGGGAGCAACCTGCGCGCTCATCAAGGGAGCGCCGTCCATACGTTGCATCCAGAGCGCGTGACCGCCTGCATCGCAAATGGCGATGCTGACAGCCCAGTTGTTCTTCAGCGCTTCTTGCTCGGCAGCAGCGGCAATTTTTTTAACATCGGCCAGGGTCAGTACTTTCGTGTCTCTCATGTCCAGTCCTTTAAGAAAAGCGTTAATCGCTAGGGGGTAAAACCAGAATTGCACGGAAATCGTTGACGTTGGTCAGGGTAGGGCCCGTAACCAAAGCGTCATCCAAGGCTTCAAAGAAGCCATGACCATCATTATTGTCCAGACTGGCCCTTGGGCGTATACCTTGTTGCCAGGCACGCTCCAAAGTGTCCGGACCGCAGAAGGCTCCGGCAATTTCTTCCTGGCCGTCCACACCGTCGGTATCGCCGGCCAAACCGTAGATACCGGGTGCCCCGTTCAAGGCAATGGCGGTGGACAACAGAAATTCCACATTGCGACCGCCACGGCCCTGGCCGCGCAAGGTCACGGTGGTTTCTCCGCCCGAGAGCAGCACGCAGGGGGCCTGGGCAGGCTGGCCATGCTGGGCAACGCTCAAGGCGATACCGGCCATGACTTTGCCTACATCGCGGGCTTCGCCTTCAATGCTGTCGCCCAGCAAGACGGGACGCACCCCACGGGCTTCAGCGACACGAGCTGCAGCCAGCAGGGCCAGTTGGGGTGTGGCGACCAGATGGGTGGTGACATGAGCCAGGCGTGGATCGTCGGGCTTGATGGTTTCGCCATCGCCGCTCTTCAGCAGGGCGCGGGCTGCGGCAGGAATTTCGATGCCGTAGCGGGTAATGATTTCCAGCGCTTGCTCGCATGTGGTGGGATCTGCCACCGTGGGGCCAGAAGCGATGTCCATGGGCTTGTCGCCGGGAACATCGGAAATCAACAGGTTCAGGACACGAGCAGGGGCACAAGCCGCTGCCAGACGGCCGCCTTTGATGGCGGACAGGTGGCGGCGTACCGTGTTCATCTCACCAATTGAAGCGCCCGATTTGAGCAGCGCTTTGTTGATAGCTTGCTTGTCCGCCAGGGTGATGCCTTCTCCGGCAAGAGGCAGCAGAGACGAGCCGCCACCGGAAATCAGGCAAATAACCAGATCGTCTTCGTTCAGATCGCTGACCGTGCGCAAAATTTCGCGGGCCGCGTCTTCACCGGCTTGATCGGGGACCGGGTGAGAGGCCTCCAGAATCTTGATGTGATCACAAGGCACGCCGTAGCCATAGCGGGTGACGACAACACCGCTGATGGGGCCTTTGTCCCAGTGACGCTCCAGTGCCTGGGCCATCGCTGCCGATGCTTTGCCAGCACCGATCACAATGGTGCGGCCTTTGGGAGCATCGGGCAGATAAGGCGGGATGCAATGTTCAGGCTGAGCCGCGTTGACGGCAGCTTGAAACATTTTGCTGAGTAAGTCTTGTGGCTCGATCTTCATGGGTCAATCCTAATGCAGAGTGACGGCAACAAACCATCTTACTGCGCTACAACACGCCTTCACCTCCCCGCTTTGACTGGCAGCCTTCGAGAAAGATTGTGCTGTCTGGGGGGCTTGGCGGTAAAAAAAAGCGGGCCGCAGCCCGCTTGCTGGATGTCCCGGTCGTACTGGCTTGATATCTGGAAAAAATCAGTCCGGACGGGAGCATCCTTGAACCGATCTTATTGACCAATCTCGTAGTTGGCCATGATTTCCAGAGCGCGGACCATGGCGGAGTGGTCTTGTGCGGCGCCACCGTGGGCGGCGCAGGTATTGAACAGCTCCTGGGCCGTTGCGGTGTTGGGCAGTGCTACACCCAGCTGGCGCGCCGTGGTCAGGGCCAGGTTCAAGTCTTTCTGGTGCAGTTCGATGCGGAAGCCTGGATCAAACGTGCGCTTGACCATACGCTCACCGTGAACTTCCAGAATACGGGAGTTTGCGAAACCGCCCATCAGCGCTTCACGAACCTTGCCCGCATCGGCACCGGCCTTGGAGGCCAGCAGCAGGGCTTCGCCCACGGCTTCAATGGTCAAGGCCACGATGATCTGGTTGGCCACTTTGGTGATCTGGCCGTCGCCGTAGCCGCCGACCAGAGTGATGTTCTTGCCCATCAGTTCAAACAGGGGCTTGACCTTGTCGAAGGCTTCTTGCTTGCCGCCGACCATGATGGTCAGCGAGCCAGCCTTGGCACCGACTTCGCCACCGGACACAGGAGCGTCCAGGTATTCGCAGCCCAGCTTGACGATGCGCTCGGCAAAGTCTTTCGTGGCCACGGGGGAGATGGAGCTCATGTCCACCACGATCTTGCCAGCGCTCAGACCGGCGGCAATGCCGTCTTCGCCAAACAGCGCATCTTCCACGTGCGGGGTGTCGGGCACCATCGTGATGATGATGTCAGCCTGACGGGTTACTTCGGTGCCGTTGGCGCAAACGGTGGCGCCAGCTTCTTTCACGCTTTTGGGGAAGTCGCCACGGGTGTAGGCAAACAGCTCATGACCACCCTTGATCAGGTTGACGGCCATGGGTGCGCCCATGATGCCCAAACCAATAAAACCGATTTTAGCCATTGTGTAATCTCCTAATAATTATCTGCAGGTATTCGACGATCAGGCAGTGACTTCAGTCAGTTCAGTCATCCAGCCCAGGCCATCCTTGGTCACGCCGGCGGGCTTGTACTCGCCGCCGATCCAGCCCTGGTAGCCAATGCTGTCGATGTACTTGAACAGCCAGGCGTAGTTGATCTCGCCTGTGCCCGGTTCGTTGCGGCCTGGGTTATCCGCGATCTGGATGTGTGCAATCTTGTCCAGGTGCTTTTTCATGGTGGCAGCCAGCTCGCCTTCCATGCGCTGGGCGTGGTAGACGTCGTACTGGATGAACAGATTGTCCGAACCCACGTCCTGCAACAGCGCCGCGGCCTGTTCGGTACGGTTCAGGTAGAAACCGGGAATGTCGAAGGTATTGATGGGTTCAACCAGCAGGCGCAGGCCGGCGTCTTTCAACTTGGCGGCAGCAAACTGCAGATTGCTGACCAAGGTCTTGTGAGCCAGTTCGCGGTCTGCACCTTCGGCCAGCTTGCCAGCCAGGCAGTTGACTTGCTTGCAGCCCAGCGCGGTGGCGTATTCAATGGCATGGCCTACGCCGTCCTGGAATTCACCCACGCGCTCGGGCAGGATTGCAATGCCGCGCTCGCCGCTGTCCCAGTCGCCCGCAGGCAGGTTGTGCAACACTTGGGTCAAACCGTGTTGTTGCAGTTTGTCAGCCAGCTGCTGTTTGTCGTAGGCGTAGGGGAACAGGTACTCCACTCCCTTGAAACCAGCTTCGGCCGCTGCCTGGAAGCGATCCAGGAAGTCGTGCTCGTTAAACAGCATGGTCAGGTTGGCGGCAAATTTTGGCATAGTGCTACTCCGTTTTTTAAATCAGCAATCAGTCCATCAGCGAGATGGCGGTGGGGGCGTCAATACCCGCTTCGGCCAGGGACTCGAATTCCGTCACATTGTGCAGTTCGGTACCCATGGCAATGTTGGTGACGCGCTCCAGGATCAGTTCGATCACAACCGGCACGCTGAACTCTTTCATCCATGCGCGAGCCTGTTCAATGGCAGGCTGGATGTCTTCGGGTTTGTGTACGCGGATGGCCTTGCAACCCAGACCTTCCACCACGGTGATGTGATCCACACCATAACCTTCGGTTTCAGGGGCGTTGATGTTGTCAAAGGCCAGCTGTACACAATAGTCCATCTCGAAGCCACGCTGTGCCTGACGGATCAGACCCAGGTAGGCGTTGTTGACCAGAATATGGATGTAAGGCAGCTTGAACTGCGCGCCCACGGCCAGTTCTTCAATCATGAACTGGAAGTCGTAGTCGCCCGAAATGGCCACCACTTCACGACCTGGGTCAGCGGCGACCACACCCAGGGCGGCGGGAATGGTCCAGCCCAATGGGCCTGCCTGACCGCAGTTGATCCAGTGACGTGGTTTGTACACGTGCAGGAACTGGGCGGCAGCAATCTGCGACAGACCAATGGTGCTGACGTAGGTGGTCGAAGGACCAAAGGCGCGGTTCATTTCTTCGTAAACGCGCTGAGGCTTCAGGGGTACGTTGTCGAAATTGGTCTTGCGCTGCAAGGTGGCCTTGCGCTTCTGGCAGTCGGCTACCCAGGCGGCGCGGTCGCGCAGCTTGCCAGCAGCCTTGTATTCCTTGGCGACTTCAATGAACAGTTTCAATGCAGCGCCAGCGTCCGAGGCAATGCCCAGATCAGGGCCAAATACGCGGCCGATCTGTGTAGGCTCGATGTCCACGTGCACGAACTTGCGGCCTTCGGTGTAGACGTCTACGGAACCGGTGTGGCGGTTGGCCCAGCGGTTACCGATACCGAATACAAAGTCCGATGCCAGCAAGGTCTGGTTGCCGTAGCGGTGCGAGGTTTGCAGGCCAACCATGCCAGCCATCAATGGGTGATCGTCGGCCACAGTACCCCAGCCCATCAGAGTCGGGATAACGGGTACGTTGACCAGCTCGGCAAATTCCTGCAGCAGCTCGGATGCGTTGGCGTTGATGACGCCGCCACCGGATACGATCAGCGGACGCTCGGAAGCGTTCAGCAGTTCGATGGCTTTTTCAGCCTGGGCACGGGTGGCAGCAGGCTTGTAGGCTTCCAGCGGGGAGTAGGTATCCAGATCAAATTCGATCTCGGCCATCTGCACGTCGATAGGCATATCGATCAGCACAGGACCAGGACGGCCAGAGCGCATGATGTGGAAAGCCTGCTGGAACACGCGCGGGATCAGATCGGGTTCGCGCACGGTGACGGCCCACTTGGTCACGGGCTTGGCAATGGATTCAATGTCCACAGCCTGGAAGTCTTCCTTGTACAGGCGGGCACGAGGGGCCTGGCCGGTAATGCACAGAATTGGGATCGAGTCAGCCGATGCGGAGTACAGGCCGGTGATCATGTCTGTGCCAGCGGGGCCGGAAGTACCGATACATACGCCGATATTGCCGGGATTGGCACGGGTAAAACCTTCGGCCATGTGGGAAGCGCCTTCCACGTGGCGGGCGAGAATGTGATCAAAGCCACCTTCCTTGCGCAGTGCGGAGTAGAAGGGGTTGATTGCGGCGCCAGGCACGCCAAATACGGTGCTCACGCCTTCTTTACGTAAAATCGCGGCGGCGGCGTCCACTGCTCTCATTCGAGCCATTGATATCTCCTAGATCATCGTTTGACGAAATTCACAACTCGATAATAAGGAGTGATAGCCCTGCCTAGAAATGGTGGTACGATTGTTTCTATCGATACTTGGAGTATTGAATGAGCCGTTATACCGAAATTCGAAGTTTTGCGCTGGTCGCTGAAAAAGGCAGTTTTGCGGCTGCTTCCGTGATCGAAGGCGTTACCCCGGTGGTGATGGGTAGGCGCCTGGATGCCTTGGAGCAGAGACTGGGGGTGCGTTTGATGCACCGGTCCACGCGCGGGCTGACTTTGACTGATCTGGGCGAGCAGTTTCTGGAGCAGTGCAAACAAATTCTGAAGGATTTTGAAGAAGCCGAAGCCAGCATCAGCGCCCAGCGTAGAGTGGTGCGCGGGCACTTGGTGGTATCGGCTCCGGCTGCCTTTGGGCGCCGTCATGTGGCACCGCATGCCTTGTCCTTCAAGAAGCGTTACCCCGAGCTGAAACTATCTTTCAACTTCACCGACAGCGTGGTGGATCTGGTGCGCGAAGGTTATGACATGGCCTTGCGTATTGGCGAGGTCACTGACCCCAACTATGTGGCGGTACGTCTGTATCCGAACCGCCGTGTGGTGTGTGGTACGCCCGAGTATTTCGAGCGTCACGGGGTGCCGCGCGTACCGGAAGATCTGGCCCGTCATAACTGTCTGGCCTTCAACTTGCAGGGTGGGCAGCAACGCGGCTGGACCTTCTTGCGGGATGGTCGTCCTTTGGCGGTACGGGTTGATGGTGATCTGGATTGCAATGACGGTGAATTGCTTTTTAACTGGGTCAAGCAGGGCTGGGGGATAGGTTGGCGCTCCACCTGGGAAATTCAGCCAGAGCTCAAGCGGGGCGAGCTGGTGACGGTGCTGAACGAGTTCGAGATTCCCAGTTATGACATTCAGGCGGTGTATCAGCAGCAGCGCTATCTGCCGGCCAAAGTGCGGCGCTTTATTGATTATTTGCGTGCCATCTACAACACGCCGGGTTACTGGGACGGTGAGGTGCAGTTCTAGGATTTTTACGCTTTGGAATGAAAAAACCGCTTCGAAAAGCGGTTTTTTTGCTGCGTACGACTTAGAAATGCCATTCCAGCTGTACGGTTGGAGCGCTGGTTTTGATACCGGGTTTCAGGCTGCCGTCTGCCTTGTAGCGGTTACCGAACTTGTTGTACCAGTACTCGTAGCCAATCCCCACCCACAAGGTGTTCTTCTTGTCGAAGGCCACTTTACCCACGTCGGCCATCAGGGATGTACGGACCAATACTTCAGACTTGGTGCTGATGCCCGCGTAGTCATCACCTTTGGGGCCGGCGTAGTTGGCAAAGCCCTGGAACTTCAAAGGCACTGAACCCACATCAAAGGGCAGATTCCAGTTCAGGCTGGCTAAAAACTGGGTGTCGAAAGAGCGGCGGCTGTCCGGGCAGGCGGGAGCACCCAGACCGCAGTGGTTCCACTCCTTACCCACCATCAGGCTCAGGTCCACAAAGCCTCGGGGTACATCGAATTTGAAGGTTGGGCCCAGTACCAGCAGGCGTTTGCGCGGTGCAAAGGCGGTGTTTTTGGTGTTCAGGTCAAAGCCCGCTGTGATGGCCACATCTTTTACGGGGCCGAAGCTCAGATCCTTGTCGAATACCTTGCCCATGGAGAGCTGGTGACGATAGGTGGCGTAGAACTCGGTGGCGCCATTGCTGCCATTCCCGTTGGAGGGATCGTAGCGGTCCGACTGCAGGATATCCAGGTTGAAGAAGTTCTGGCCCAGGCTGTAGCCGTTGACGTGTGTCAGGCTCAGGATGTGCTTCTGAATAGTCCGATCGTTCATCGGCTCGGTGTATTGCGTGCTGAAGCGGTAGCCTAAAAAGGTGTCGCTCCAGTCAGCTGCCAAGGCGGGGCTGGACAGCAGGGCGGCGGCCAGCGGGGCGCATGCCCAGCGAGCAGGGTGTAGCTTTTTCATGGTGTCTCCTCTTTGTTTGAGCACAAGCAGGTCCCTGGGATCTGATGTCCCTTATGGCCTGCGGCCTTAGTTTTCTTTGAGTGGGTGTTACTGACCTTGCTTAGATTAATTATGGGCAGTCGATACTTTTATGAAGGTACTGCGGAAATTTGAACAGCCGCCCATTTCAGGCAGGACGGCTGTTCAAAAAGGGGCTTAGCCGTTTTGCGAGGCCAGGTGATTGCCGCTGTCTTCAGTCGCTTTTTGAGCAGCGGCCTGTTTGCGGGCCTGGGTAGCAGCGGTGGATTCAACGGTGTGGCCTTGGTCGGCGTATTTTTCCATGCCGTTGAAAAACAGGTTCAACAAGATGGCAGATACGGCAGCCAGCAAGATTCCGCTATGCAGCAAGGGAGCCAGAGCAGGGGGCATCTTGTCCAGCAGGTGCTCGGCAACCAGGGGAATCATGCCAAAGCCCAGGCTGATGGCCACGATATAGGGGTTGTAAGGGTTGCGGTTCAGGTTGGCCGACATCAGGATCTTGATGCCGGTAGCGGCCACCATGCCGAACATCACAATGCCAGCACCGCCCAGAACGTAGTTGGGGATGGAGGCCACAATGAAAGCCATTTTTGGGAACAGGCCCAGCATGATCAGGAAGGCACCACCCATGACACATACCCAGCGGCTGCGCACGCCGGTCACGCTGACCAGGCCCACGTTTTGCGAGAACGAGCTGTGCGGGAAGGTGTTCATGATGCCGCCCACCAGGGTACCCAGACCGTCGGTACGCAGACCGCGCACCAGCGCTTCTCGGTCGGTAGGACGGCCGCAGATGGAACCCAATGCCAGGAACATGCCCAGAGACTCAACCATGATCACCACCATGATCAGGGACAGGACTGCCGCTGCGCCCAGCAGGGCCCAGCTGAAAGTAGGCACGCCAAAGTGGAATGGAGTCACCACCGCAAACCAGCTGGTCTGATCCAGACCTTCAAAGGTGATGCGACCCATGGCCAAAGAGACAAAGAAACCGACCAGCAGACCAATCAGCACTGCCACGTTTGCCAGGAAACCGCGTGCAAACTTGGTGATCAGCAGGATCACAGTCAGCACCATCAGGGCAATGCCCAGGTTTTCCAGCGAGCCGTATTCGGGGTTGGGGATGGACAGGCCGGTGGCCGGATCTGTAATAGTGGGAGCGCCGCCACCAATCCAGTTCAGACCTACACGCATCAGTGTCACACCAATAACGGTGATGATGATGCCGGTCACGACCGGGGGGAACAGGCCCATCAGACGGCTAAATACCGGAGCAATCAGAATACTGAAGATACCGGCCAGAATGGTGGCGCCGAAAATACCGGGCAGGCCCAGTTGCGGATCCAGGCCAATGGCGATCATGGGGCTGACCGCTGCAAAGGACACGCCCATCATGACGGGCAGTTTGATACCGAACATACCCAGGCCACGAGCCTGGATGATGGTGATCAGGCCACAGCACAGCAGGTCGGCATTAATCAGGAATGCGATCTGTTCCTTGGACAGGCCCAAGGCCGCACCAATGATCAGGGGGACAGCAACTGCGCCCGCGTACATCACCATGACGTGTTGCAAACCAAGGGTTGCCAGGCGCCCCGTTGGTAGGCGTTCGTCTACACCGTCACAAGCAGCAGGTGTGGACACTTCTGGGTTGGCGGACATCCGGGTCTCCTTATTAATACGTTATGCGCAGCCGATGCCTGGGCCGCGTAAGCATAAAGTTATCGGATGGGCCCTATCACTGGAAGGCAGTACGGCTTGATAAGTAGAATACGTAAAAGCGTATGGCAGGCTGATGCTGACAGGGGGGAAAGGATATATGCCCTGTAGATGGGGCCTGTGTTCAGGCCACGCCCTAGCAGATTCCTGCTTTTTTCATGCATTTTTCAGCGCTAGGGGTATTGCCCACCTAGTCCATCCTGAAAATCTATGTTAATAGCCTCCAAACTACTGTTTGATTTACGTTTGAAGAGCCGTTAAGGTGCTGAAAGATATAAAAAAAGCGGCCCTGTGGCCGCTTTTTCATGGGTCTGATTTACTTGTCCGACCACAGGACGCCGGCCGTGGCCCAGTCCTCGCGTTTGACATCGGTAAAGACCACATCGACGGCCTCCGGGGTACAGCCAAGCACGCGACAGGCTTCTTTAGTCAGGGCCTGGGCGAGCTCACGCTTGATTTCCACGGGACGGCCGTCGAATAGTTGTACGTTAATAGAAGGCATAAAAGCTCCGTAGGGGTGGAAAGGGTCTTAGCGGCAAAAATCCGGCTCGCTCTGATAGAGCTTGCGCAGCAAGGCTGGCCATTCTAACAAGCCCTCTGGCTCATCCCCGGGTAAAAGCTGGCGATGTGTCAAATCCAGCACATCCGTCGGGGGCAGGTGCAGTTGCGGGCTGGCAGCCATGGCCGAGAGCTGAATGCGACAGGCGCGCTCCAAGGCATCCATCAGGACATAAGCTTCGGCAACAGTACGGCCACAGGTCAGGGCACCGTGATTGCGCAAGAGCAGGGCGGGATAGGAGCCTAATTGCTTGAGCAGGGCCTCTTGCTCCTGGGGCGGGAAGGCCAGACCGGCATAGTCGTGATAGCCAATATCCTGCCAGAACCGCATGGCGTGTTGCGATAGAGGCAGCAGTCCACAGGACAGAGCCGAGACGGCAATCGAGGCATCTGTATGTAAGTGGATGACACAGTGTGCATCCGCTCGGGCGCGGTGAACGGCTCCGTGAATGGCAAAACCGCTGGGGTTGGCACGACGGCCTGTGCCGTCCACAACCTGGCCCTGGGTATCAATCAAGAGCAGATTGGAAGCGCAGATTTCATCAAAGCGCAAACCGAAGGGATTGATCAGGAAAGTGTCGTCGTGGCCGGGCAGGCGCAGGGAGATATGGGTGTAGATGATATCGTCCCAGCCCTGGCGGGCCGCCAGCCGGTAGGCGGCGGCCAGATTGACACGGGCGCGCCAGTGCTCAGGATCAATATCGGCCGGACGATGGGCGTAAATGGCCGCTATGTCCGGCGTGATGGGACAGGACTGGCTCACGCTGCTGTGGTTTCCAGTTCAGCAATGATGGCTTTTTCTTCCAGCTGAATCACATCGCAGTTGTCGCCGGGACCTTTGCGGTCAATCACGATGAAGTCGGCCACTTGATTCAGTGCCATCAAGGGGTGGTGCCAAACGCCAGTTGCGTAGTTCACGCCCTGGTCGCCACGGGCCAGGAACAGGCGTAGATCGCTTGCCTTGGGAGTCGGGCCAGCAGGGGCCACAATCACCAGATACGGTTGGCCGGACTGCGGAATGAAGGCCTGGCTACCTTTGGGGTGGCGTTCCATCATTTCCACGGTAAAGGGCAAGGTGCGTGGCTGACCACGGAAAATGGACACAATCGCCTGACCGTCTGCACCCGGCTCGATCTTGGCCAGGTCGTGGTAGCGCTCGGTATTGCCTTCATTGATGGTGAAGTGCTGAACCGTGTCGGAGGCCTCGATGACATCACCAAAGGGGGCGAAGGCTTCGGCTGTCAGGGTTTCCAACTTCAATGTGATTGTCATGGCAGAGGTCCTTGGTAGGGCAGACCCGCGTGGGGCTGAAAGCAGCCGCGCCACGAAGGGTCAGAGGAAACAAAGGGCAGCGTGCCCGCAGGCTGGCGCTACCCCGTGAACTGGATGGGTCAACAAGACCCGGCAGGCAGCAAAATCAGCCCAGCAGCGCATCCAGACGGAAACGGGCAATCTTGCCGATTTCAGTCAGACAAGCTTGAAACTCGGTTTCAGCACTGTTGTTCAGACGAGCTTCTACTGTATCCATGATTTGGTAACGGCTCAAACCCTTGACGGCAATCACGAAGGGAAAACCGAAGCGCTCACGGTATTGGGCATTCAGGCCACGCAGACGGGCCAGCTCTTCGGCCGAACACTGATCCAGGCCGGCGCCACGTTGTTCGCCTGTCGATGCGGTGGTCAGGGTCCCTTGCTCGGCTTCTTTACCAGCCAGCTCGGGGTGAGCACAGATCAGGTTCTTCTGTTCTTCGTGCGATGCTTCTTGGACCACTTGCACCATGCAGGCGTGCAACTGATCCACGCTTTCAAAGGGACGCTGGTTCCAGCTACGCTCAGGGACCCAGGGGGAATGTTCAAAAATACCTTCAAGCTTTTCCACGAATTGGCTCTGATCCAGGCTGGAGAGTTCGGTGAGCGCCTGTGTGGTGGTAAGGGTTTGAGTAGTCATGTGTCAGTCCGATTATCTAAGCGTAAATAGTGCGAGCCGAGGCGGCTCCAGGACCAGGCCTGGAGGCCGTTTTATCAAGGGTAGTGGGTGGGCGTTTACACGGTATGTTTGATTTATTCAAACCCTTATAAACCACCGCCTGTGGGCTATGATTTTCTTATATGGGACCAGTTTAAGTTTTCTGTTTATAAATAAAATAGAATTAGGCGTATAAATGATATATGCCATCTCGTATTGTGCATGTATGTCATTATCATGCTGGAAAAAAGCGTAAGAAGGAGAGAATAAGATGGCCGCCCGACGTGGGGATAACCCGCTTGATACCTATCTCTTGAGGGTATTTTGCTTACTCGTTACCGAGCGCAGCGTCTCGCGTACCGCGTTCAAAATGAACCAGTCGCAGCCTGCTATCAGTGCGGCCTTACGACGCTTGCGTGACATTATTGGCGATCCTTTGCTGGTGCGCGAAAAAGGGGGCATGGTGCCTACCGAGCGCGCCATTGGCCTGCTGGCCCACGCTAAAGGAGCCCTGGCCGAGATCGACTGTATGGTTAATGCGCCCGACAGTTTCGACCCTCAGGTAAGTCGCAGTGAGTTTCATATCGGAGCGCCAGATTATCTGGCGCCTGTCTTTATTGGCGGAGTGGTCGAGCGCATGCGTCGCGAGGCACCGGGGGCACGCTTGAATCTGCATTCTCTGGATGCCAGCTTTGATTTTGAGCGTTCTTTGGCGGAAGGCGACCTGGATATGGTTATTGGGAACTGGCCCGAACCGCCCGATCGCATGCACCTGTCCGTGCTGCTGGAAGATCAGATTGTCTGCCTGGTAGCGGCAACGCACCCCTTGGCTCGCAAGGGGTTGACCATGGATGATTACGTGCGGGCGCGCCATGTGGTGCCCATGCCGTATTCCATCAACCAGCGCGGTGTCATCGATACGACCTTGGCGACTCTGCGTATTCAGCGTGATGAAAGCGTGGCGGTGCAGTCCTTTTCGGCAGCACCGTATTTGCTACAGAATACAGACCTGATTTTTACGACTTCGCGTCATTTCGCCGAGTTTTATTGTCGACTATTGCCCCTGGCGATTCTGGAGGCCCCGCTGGAGTTTCCGCCCATGCGCTTTTATCAGCTCTGGCATGAACGTAACCGGCATTCGCCCAGCCATCGCTGGTTACGGCGACTCCTGACCGAGTGCGGTAATCAGCTGGCCTCGACAGAACCGTTGCCGCAACCCGATTCCTGAGCCCCAATCCCGCAAAATACTTGCTTTCGGGCTCGCGCTCGGGCAAATTAGCGAGCTACTCCTGCCTACACGAAAGTGATACGGGACTTGACGGAAATTGTTGCATTTAATGCGACTGGTCACGGACACAAGCCGGAAGGCAGGTTGATAATGTGTAGTTCCTAACCTAGCAGGTGTTTTGCGGTGTCTTTACCTCAGATGGGGGAGTCTCTTACCTGGTTGTATATCTGTGTCGTGGCTTTTATGGTCGGCGGGCTGATCGTGGCCTCCGAACGTTGGCATGGCCGTCTGACCGGGGACAGCGACCTTAGTAAACCCCAAGCGTCCCATTCTCGTCCTACCCCGCGTGTGGGTGGTCTGGCCGTGGTGGCAGGCAGTTTGGCTGGCTTGCTGGTCCTTGGGCCCAGCAATATGACACTGACCTGGCTGTGGCCGGTCTTGTTTCTGGCTGCCATGCCGGTATTTGTGGCGGGCCTGGTCGAGGACATCACCAAGGACGTAGGTTCTCTGAAACGCTTGCTGGCCGCTTTCCTGTCGGCCTCGATTGCCTGGTGGCTGTTGGGTGGTGTGTCGCGTGTTGGGGTGAGCTGGGCTGATTGGGTTCTGGGTTTCTGGCCCATTTCGCTGCTCTTTACCATGATTGCGGTAGGCGGCTGTACCCATGCCCTGAATATTATTGACGGTATGAATGGCCTGGCCGGCATGATCGCCACCTTGATGGCGCTGTCCCTGGCTCTGGTGGCCTTGCAGGTGCAGGACATTCCGATTTTCCTGATTGCCGCCTCGCTGGCGTCGGCCACCCTGGGCTTTCTGGTATGGAACTTTCCTTTTGGACGGGTCTTTCTGGGGGATGGGGGCGCATATTTCCTGGGCTTCATGCTGGCTGAACTGGCTGTGCAACTGGTGGTGCGCAACCCCAGTGTGTCGCCGTTTTACGCCTTGGCCGTGCTGTTTTACCCTGTTTTTGAAACCATGTTTTCGATCTGGCGTCGCCGTTTCAAACGCGGTGTGCCTGTGGATCAGCCGGACGCGCTGCACCTGCATCAACTGGTGTTCCGTCGTCTGGTGCGTTCCACGTTCAGTCGTGACAGTGGCGGAGCCTTGCCCGCGTTTTGTAATGCCATGACCTCGCCTTACCTGTGGGTACTGGCCCTGATCGGTTTGGTACCAGCCACGATCTGGTGGGACAATACTTGGGCTTTGTGTGCCAGCATGCTGGCCTTCTCACTGGTTTATATCTGGCTCTATTCCCGTCTGGTTTCGTGGCGTCGCCCTTCCTGGCTGCTGCTACCCTCGGTACGGCGGCGGATAGATCGGGACTGATACTGTCAGGCGTTCGAGATTATTCCTTGCGCATAGCGCTAACTGGAGAATGAAGTTGCAACTTGAGAATGTGAAACTGGCCGTCATCGGCTTGGGATATGTCGGTTTGCCTTTGGCTGTAGAGTTTGGCAAAAAGCGTTCCGTTATTGGTTTTGACATTAACGCGCGTCGTGTCGCCGAACTCAAGGAAGGGGTAGACCGCACGTTGGAGGTCGAGAGCGAAGAACTGGCCCAGGCCAGTGGCTTGAGCTACTCCTGCGAGGCCGATGAACTGGCCCAGGCCAATGTGTTCATTGTGACTGTGCCCACGCCTATCGATGAATTCAAGCAGCCTGATCTGACTCCTCTGGTCCGCGCTTCCGAGACCATCGGTAAAGTGCTCAAGCGTGGTGACATCGTGGTTTACGAGTCCACGGTTTACCCCGGTGCGACCGAAGAAGTGTGTGTGCCTGTGCTGGAGCAAGTGTCGGGCCTGCGCTTTAACGAAGATTTCTACGCGGGGTACAGTCCGGAGCGTATCAATCCAGGCGACAAGGAACACCGCGTCTCCACAATCAAGAAAGTCACTTCCGGCTCGACCCCTGAAGTCGCTGAATTGGTCGACGCCTTGTACCGCGAGATCATTGTGGTGGGTACCTTCAAGGCTAGCTCCATTCGTGTGGCAGAAGCGGCCAAGGTGATCGAGAACACCCAGCGCGACGTGAATATCGCCCTGATCAACGAATTGGCTCTGATCTTCAACCGTCTGGGCATCGATACCCTGGACGTGCTGGAAGCGGCGGGCACCAAGTGGAACTTCCTGCCTTTCCGTCCTGGTCTGGTGGGTGGTCACTGCATTGGCGTGGACCCGTACTACCTGACCCACAAGGCGCAAGCCATTGGCTACCACCCCGAGATCATTCTGGCTGGCCGCCGTCTGAACGACTCCATGGGCGGCTATGTGGCCTCCCAACTGGTTAAAGCCATGACCAAGCGCCGCATTCAGGTGCAAGGTTCGCGCGTCCTGTTGCTGGGTCTGGCCTTTAAAGAAAACTGCCCGGACCTGCGTAACACCCGCATCGTCGATATCGTGCATGAACTCAAGCAATACGATGTTCACGTAGATGTATACGATCCATGGGTTGACCCTAAAGAAGCGCAACATGAATACGGTATTACTCCGGTCGAGACTCCTAAAGCGGGTGAGTACGACGGGGTGATCGTGGCTGTAGCCCACAAGCAGTTCAAGGAACTGGGTGTGGAAGGTGTGCGCCAATGGGGCAAGCCCGAGCATGTGCTCTACGACTTGAAGTATGTGTTTGATCGCGAACAATCCGATCTGCGTCTTTAATTTTGGAAAGCATTATGAGCGCTGCATTCGAACAGGCGAGCCAGCAACTGCGTAATCAGCCTAAAACCTGGCTGGTTACGGGTTGTGCCGGCTTTATCGGTTCCAACCTGCTGGAAGCCCTGCTGAAAATGGATCAGCAGGTGGTAGGTCTGGATAACTTTGCAACCGGCCATCAATACAATCTGGACGAAGTGCGCGATCAGGTTGGTGCCGAGCGCTGGGCTCGTTTTCGCTTTATTGAAGGCGATATCCGCAATCTGGATACCTGTCGCGAAGCTGTTAAAGGCGTGGACTATGTGCTGCACCAGGCCGCTTTGGGGTCGGTGCCTCGTTCCTTGAACGATCCGCTGACTTCCAATGAGGTCAACGTGAACGGCGCCTTGAACGTGATGGTGGCCGCGCGTGACGAACAGGTTAAAGCCTTTGTTTATGCGGCTTCCAGTTCCACCTATGGCGACCATCCCGGTTTGCCCAAGGTGGAGGATACGATTGGTCGTCCACTGTCTCCCTACGCCGTCACCAAGTTCGTGAACGAGCTGTATGCGGACGTGTTTGCCCGTGCCTATGGCTTTTCCAGCGTGGGCCTGCGTTACTTCAATGTATTTGGCAAACGTCAGGACCCCAATGGTGCTTACGCTGCGGTGATCCCCAAATGGGTATCGGCCATGATCCAGAACCAGGATGTGCAAATCAATGGGGATGGCCAAACCAGCCGCGATTTCTGCTTTATCGACAACGTTATTCAGATGAATATCCTGGCCGCCGTGCAGCAAAAACCTGCTGTGGCCGAAGTCTATAACGTGGCCGTCAATGCTCGCACCAGTTTGAATGAGCTGTTCGAGCACTTGAAGCAGACCTTGAGTGCAAATGGTGTGAACTACACCAAACAGCCCATCTATGCGGACTTCCGCGCGGGCGATGTGCTGCACTCTCAAGCCGATATCACTAAGGCTCGCACCCAATTGGGTTACGAGCCGACTCACACGATTTTGCAGGGCTTGAACACAGCTATGCCCTGGTACGTGGCGTTTCTGAGTTGATTTGGGCCAGCCTGAAAGCACGTCTGTCTAGTTTGCATGACGACCACCGTCGCATCGCCCTGGGGGCGATGCGGGTGGCGTTTTTTCTGTTGCTGGGCAAGGCAGCGGGCGCTTTCAAAGAAATGGCGGTGGCTTATCGCTACGGTGTGAGCGATGTAGTCGATGCCTATCAGTTCACGATGGTCATGGCCAATTGGCTGCCAGTGACAATCGTTGGCTCCATGTCCGTTGTGCTGATTCCCGTTCTGGTGCGCTTGCATCGTCTGGAACCGGCAGCGCGCAGCCGTTTTCTGGGTGAACTCAAGGCCTGGTGCATTGTGCTGGGCTGCGTGCTGGGTGCATTGATCTGGATTAGCTGGCCCTGGGTGCTGCAATGGACGGGACAGGGTTTAAGTCCTGCAGTCCATGAAATGAGCCAGGAACTGCTGTTTGCCTTTGCGCCAGCGGCGGTTCTGACCCTGATGATTGGCCTGAGTGCCGCCCGTTTGCGGGCGCATGAGCGTCACATCAACACCCTGCTGGAAAGTGTTCCTGCCTTTGTCATCCTGATCTGGGTGCTGGCCGCAGGGGCCAATGCCGGCATTGGCCCCTTGTTGTGGGGCACCTTGCTGGGTATGACGATCCAGGCCGTGTGGCTGATGATTCTGGCTTCTCGGGCTGATCAGATCTGGGCTCGTCCCACGATCAGCTTGCGTGCCGAACAGTGGCCGGATTTGCTCAAGGCCGCCACGATCATGCTGGTGGGGCAGGTTGCCATGAGCTTTGTCGGCCCTATCGACCAATATACGGCGGCCAATCTGGGCGCGAATGCCAACGCGACCTTGGGTTATGCCACGCGCTTGCTGGCCCTGGTTCTAGGTGTGGGGGCGGCCTCTGTAGGCCGTGCTGCCTTGCCTGTGCTGGCTGATATTCAAAGCCGGGGCGATAACGCCCGTGCTCGTTCCATGGCCTTGAAATGGTCGGTCATGATGTTGGCGGCTGGTGGAGTAGCGGCGGCCATCGGCGTCCTGCTGGCTCCTTGGGGCGTGGCACTGCTGTTTGAACGTGGCGCGTTTACCGCGCAGGATACGGCCACCGTCGCCCAGGTTTTTAGCTGGGGACTGGTGCAACTACCTTTTTATTTTGGGGTGCTGATTCTGGTGCAGCTATTGGCCAGTCAGAACCGTTATAAATCCATGGCAATTATTGCCGTGATCAATTTTTTGGTGAAAGCGGCCCTGAACCCGATTCTGGCGGCGCGCATGGGTCCGTCGGGCATCATGCTGGCGACCAGCCTGATGTATGCGGCTTCTTTCACTTGTTATTTCATCTTGGCTTTGAAGCCAGCCAGTGCCTTTGCGTCTGGTTCGCAGGAATAGGAAAACGTGCACAGTCATTCGGGAGTTCGCCCTCATATCATGCTGCTTATCCACTCTTTGGGTGGGGGCGGGGCAGAACGTGTCGCCGTCGATTTAAGCGCAGCCTGGGTGGCGCGCGGCTATCGAGTGTCTCTGGTGACGCAGGCCGGCCGTGACAAAGACGCGTATACCGTAGCAGAGGGCGTAGAGCGCCACGTGCTGGGAACGGCAGGCAGCAGTCGTGGCCGCCTGGATGCCTTGTGGAAGAACTGGCGGCGCGTGAGCCGGGTGCGATCCCTGATACGCAAGACCAAACCCGATGTGGTTCTGGGCATGATGACCACTTCCTCGGTACTGGCCATTTCTGCCGCCAAGGGCTTGCCCTGCAAGGTGATTGCTACCGAGCATACGCATCCGCCCTCTCAGTCCTTGTCCTCTTTCTGGCAAAAAGCCCGTTTGCGTACCTATCCGCAAGCTCATGCCGTGATCGCGCTGACTGCTGGTACTGCAGACTGGTTGCGCGAGCATGTGCCCGGCAGCCAGGTTCAGGTAATTCCTAATGCCGTACGCTGGCCTATGGATAGTGCCGAGCCTGTCGTGCCGGTGCCCGAACTGCCAGAAGGCCGCAAACGTTTGCTGGCTGTGGGGCGACTGCACCCGGTTAAAGGGTTTGACACCCTGATCGAATCCTTTGCCATGTTGTCCAACTATTTCCCGGACTGGGACTTGGTGATTCTGGGCGAAGGCGAGCAGCGTGCTCCTCTGGAAGCACGAATTGAAGAGTTGGAGCTGCAAGAGCGGATTCAGCTTCCCGGCCGCGTCGGCAATATGGCGGATTGGTACGAGCAGTCAGATCTGTATGTACTCAGCTCCCGCATGGAAGGCTTGTCCAACAGCCTGCTGGAAGCCATGGCCAGCGGTTTGACCGCGGTTGCCTTTGATTGCGATACCGGCCCGCGCGAGATTATCCGCGCCAATATTGACGGCGTCTTGGTACGCCCGATTGAAGACGTGGAAGCCCTGGCAGCCCATTTATCCGACCTGATGTCCAACGACGACAAGCGTCAGCGATTGGCACGCCGCGCCACGGATGTGCGCGATCGTTTTTCCTCGGCCCGAGTTCTGGCGCTATGGCAGCAAGTGTTGGAACAGTGCTTGCGTCGGCCTTAAAATGGCGCTTTGCCTAGTGCCAGCAGGCCCAAGCTACCCGGTCGATGAGCCCACGGAGGCCCAGTGAATATTCTGTTTTTCGTCAGCTCCCTGAACGCAGGCGGCGCCGAGCGCGTCGCTTCCACCCTGGCCAATGCCTGGGGTTTGCGGGGCGATCAGGTCACCCTGGTGCCTACTTATAGTGGAGGAGGCAGCGCCTTTTACCCTATTGACTCCAAGGTGGAACTGGTGTGGCTGGCCCATCGCATGCGCGGTAGCTGGTTGCCCAAACCCTTGGCCAAGCTGCGCGCCATGCGCAAGCTGGTGCATGAAAAACAGCCTGATGTCATCGTGTCTTTTCTGACCAATGTGAATATCAATGTGTTGCTGGGGCTGGGCGGCATGGGCGTCCCTATTGTGGTGGGTGAACGCACCAACCCGGCCTTTAGCAGCAGCGCAGGCAAGCTGCTGCAAAGCCTGCGCCGCCGTCTGTACCCCAAGGCGCAGGTAGTGACTGTGCAAACCCGAGCCAGTGTGGCGGCGTTCCAGGCCATGGTGCCGGGCATGAAGCAGGTCATGGTGGTTCCCAACCCCTTGCCGCAGGCCTTGAATGCCGTGCAGCGCGAGGTGCGGGTGGAGGAGAACCGTCACTGCACCTTGATGGCCATGGGGCGTCTGGTGCCCTCCAAACGTTTTGATGTCTTGATCCGCGTATTTGCAGGCCTGGCCGCCGAGCATCCGGAATGGAAATTGAAAATCTGGGGCGATGGCCCGCAGCGAGCCCAATTGGTGCAGCAGATTGCCATGTCCGGTGCGGGCGATCGTATCGAACTGGCCGGCAAAACCGCTGAGCCCTGGCAGGAAATGGCGCGCTCCCATGCCTTTGTCATGACTTCGGAAGTAGAGGGTTTTCCGAACGTGTTGCTGGAAGCCATGGCCATGGGCCTGCCCGCCGTGACGGTTGATTGCCCCAGCGGCCCGCGCGAAATCAGTTCCGATGGCAAGGATGCCCTGCTGGTGCCGGTAGGGGATGAAGGTGCCTTGACTGCCGCCCTGGCCGAGCTGATGGGGGATGGCGTCTTTCGGGGCGTCTTGGGCCGTCGTGCCGCTGCAGCGGTGCGTCAGCGTTATGAACTAGAGCAGGTTTTGCTTAACTGGGACCAGGTCTTTCAGGCCGCCCGTGGCGGTATCGAAGAGGGAGCCAAAGCATGAGTGCAATGCAGCCAAGGTCGTTCAATCAGGACACAGACGCCGTGGATGACAAGCTGGAGAAAGTAACGCCGCCCTTGCGAGTCGTGCATATTATTGCGGGACTGGGGCAGGGTGGGGCAGAAACCGTCTTGTTCCGCTTGGTGACAGCACCCGGTCAAGATACCGAACATATTGTGATTTCTCTGGGCGAGGAAGATGTTTTCGGGCCGCAATTGCGGGCTGCAGACATTCCTTTGTACTGCCTGCACATGCACTCGCCGCTGGGCTTTTTGAAAGGTCTGCGATCGCTGACGCGCTTGCTGCGCGATTTGCAGCCCGATGTGGTGCAGACCTGGATGTATCACTCCGATCTGATCGGTGGTGCCGCAGCGCGACTGGTCGGCATTCCGGCTGTGTCCTGGGGTATTCGTAACTCGGGCGCGAATCTGTATCAAGGCAGCCCGAAAGCTCGTATGGTGGCCTGGCTGTGCGCCCGCCTGTCACGTTTTATTCCCAATTTGATTGTGTCCTGCGCAGAAAATGCCGCCCGACGTCACAAGCAGTGGGGTTATCGTGCGGACATCATGAAAGTGATTCCCAATGGCTACGATCTAAGCCGTTGGCATCCTGACCCGCAGGCACGTGAAGAAGTGCGCGAAGAATTGGGCCTGTCACTGGATACGCCTGTCATTGGCAGTGTGGCCCGCTGGAATCCGCTTAAAGATCATCCCAATCTGCTGGCCGCCTTAGCTCGCAGCCTGCACCGTCATCCAGGCTTGCGTTGTCTTTTGATTGGCGATGGCATGGACAGTAATAACGAAACCTTGATGCGCTTGCTGGATCAGCATCAGTTGCGCGAGAGCGTCATCCTGATGGGACGACGCAGCGATGTCCCTCGCCTGATGAATGCGCTGGACGTGCATGTCTTGTCCAGCTCGGCAGAAGGCTTTCCCAACGTGGTCTGCGAAGCAATGGCTGCGGGGGTGTCCAATGTGGTCACCGATGTGGGTGATGCTGCCTTGATCGTCGGTAATGAGGGCTGGATTGTTCCCCCCAGCAATGCTGAAGCTTTGGCAGGCGCGATCAATAGCGCGGTGGATGAACTGGGTGCGCCTTCCTGGCAGGCTCGTCATGAGCATGCGCGTGAACGGGTTGCCCGCCTGTTCTCCCTGGAAGGCATGGTCAAGAATTACACGCAGGCCTGGAAGACCTTGACGGCGCAGTATCCCCCCAAGCGCAAGCGCAGCCGTCAGGCCTTGAGAGCCTTGACGGACGAAACCAGCAAGAAAACGAGCATGCTGATGTTCGTGGTCAATAACCCCGCTTTTTTCCTGTCACATCGTTTGCCTTTGGCGCAAGCCGCTCAACGTGAGGGTTATGACGTGCATGTCGCCACCATGGACGGCCCGGCGGTTGCCGAGATCGAGCGTCACGGCCTGCATCACCATGCTTTGCCCATGACACGCAGCGGGACCAACCCATTGCAAGAGCTGCACACCATTTGGGCTCTATGGCGCTTGTTTCGCCGTGAGCGTCCGGAGCTGGTGCATGCGGTCACCATCAAGCCGGTTCTGTATGGCGGGATTGCAGCGCGACTGGCCGGTGTGCCTGGTTTTCTGGCCGCTGTATCCGGGCTGGGCTATGTATTTACCAAGCGCGACAAGTCCTTTGATCCGGTGCGCTGGATTGCCCTGCAGCTTTACCGCATTGCCTTGGGACATCCGAATAGCCGCGTGATTTTCCAGAACAGCAATGACCGTGATGTCTTGCTGGAAGACCGTGTTGTCAAACGCGATCAGTGCGTCCTGATTCGTGGCTCAGGCGTGGACTTGAATCAGTTTCAGGCTTTGCCGGAGCCCGAAGGCCCGCCCGTTGCCCTGATGGTATCGCGCCTGCTGGTAGATAAAGGTGTGCGTGAGTTTGTTGAAGCTGCACGCATCAGCGCTGCTCAAGGTAGCCCGGTTAAATGGGTACTGGCTGGCAGTCCCGACCCCGGTAATCCGGCCAGTATCAGCGATCAGGAGTGGCAGAGCTGGCAAAAGCAGGGCGTGGTGGAGTGTCTGGGCGAACGTAGCGATATTGCGCAGCTTTACGCTCAATCACACATTGCCGTGCTGCCGTCCTACCGTGAGGGCCTGCCTAAGTCCTTGGTAGAAGCCGCAGCCTGCGGGCGCGCGGTGGTTACAACGGATGTACCCGGTTGCCGTGATGCCATCGAACCTGGCGTGACCGGTGTGCTGGTGCCAGTGCGTAATGCGCAGGCATTGGCGGCGGCTGTGATGGACTTGGGTGAAGATACGGCCAAGCGGCGAGCCATGGGGGCGGAAAGCCGCCGTCTGGCTGAAGAGGCTTTTGATATAGGCCGTATTAGCGAGGCTCATCTGGATCTGTATCAGTATTTGAGCCGTTAAGGCTTTGACTGCCTTGGCCCTGGGCCAAGGCATAAAGAAACGGGCTGAACTGCTTGCTGTGACTTGGGGTTGAATCCAAGGTTTCAGAGGCAGTGCAGCTCTTTTTTTATCGCTGGGCTGCCCCAAGGCTAGTCGTCCCGGTAAAAAGTGCCCCCTTGGGGGACAGCAAGCCAAAGTTGCCGCGTGGGGGCATTTTTATACTGCGCTAGAGACTAGCGAGCAGGGATCTGGGTATGAGTGCACTTCCACGGCCTTAGAAAGGCAAAGCAGCATCAGGCTTCAAAGCCAACAGTGCCGCCCGGAATTCTCCCTGGATCCGATCCAGCGCCTCTTGGGACTGGGCCTCAAAACGCAGCACAATCACTGGAGTGGTATTGGAGGCGCGAGCCAGACCGAAGCCGTCCGGGTACTCGGCACGTACACCATCAATCGTGTTGAGCTGATTGGAACTGGGGAAACGGCCTTCTTTTTGCAGGCGGGCGATCAAGGCATGAGGCTCACCTTCGGCCAGCGGCAGTTTCAGTTCCGGTGTGGACAGGTCTTGCGGCAAGGCTTCCAACTCTGCCGTCGGGTTGTCACCGCGCGAGAGAATCGCCAGCAGACGTGCGCCTGTGTACAAGCCATCATCAAAGCCGTACCAGCCTTCCTTGAAGAACACGTGGCCGCTCATTTCGCCCGCTAAAGGGGCACCCGTTTCGGCCAGTTTGGCCTTGATCAGCGAATGGCCGGTTTGCCACATCAAGGGCTCACCCCCGGCCTTGGCAATTTCCAGAGCGACGTGGCGGCTGCATTTCACGTCAAAAATAATCGTGGAGCCAGGTTCGCGCTGCAAAATATCGCGGGCGTACAGAATCAACTGACGATCAGGCCAGATGATCTGACCCGTTCGAGTCACCACACCCAGGCGGTCAGCATCACCGTCAAAGGCCAGACCCACTTCGCAGTCCGTGTTTTGAACATGGGAGATCAGGTCTTGCAGGTTGTGCGGCTCGGCCGGGTCCGGATGGTGGTTGGGGAAGCTGCCGTCTACATCCTCAAACAGCATGTCCACTTCGCAACCCAGGGCCTTGAACAGGCGAGCAGCCACGACGCCACCCACGCCGTTGCCGCAGTCCAGGGCGATTTTCATGGGACGGGCCAGTTTGACACGTTCGGTGATGGTGCTGACGTACTGGTCCAGCAAGTCCTTTTTCTCGCCGGTACCTGCTTGAGCCGCAGGCTCAATACCGGCTTGCATGCGTTTCATCAGGCCCTGGATATCCTGGCCGTGCAAGGTCTTGCCGGCCATCATCATCTTGAAGCCGTTGTAGTTGGACGGATTATGGCTACCTGTGATGGCTACGCCCGAGCCGGTTTCCAGTACATTGGCCGCAAAATAGACGACGGGAGTAGGAACCATACCCAGATCGACTGTGTTGATTCCGCCTGCCTGGATCCCTTGTTGCAGGGCACGAGACAGAGCAGGGCTGCTGTGGCGGCCGTCGTAACCCACTACCAGGGTTTGCACGCTTTGTTCACGGGCCAAGGCCGCCAGGGCCAGACCTAATTGGTAGGCGAAGTCGGGATTCAGTTGCTCGGGAACGGTGCCCCGAATATCGTAGGCTTTGAATACAGCGGTCGGTAGAGCGGGAATGTGGGTCACTGTCACGTCCTGAACGAATACACAAAGAAAGAAGTTTAGCGCGAATGCCACCGGCTTTCGTGAGTTACCATTAAGAGCTGTAGCGCGACAGCAAGAGCGCCTGATTGTTTTTCTTGAGTGGCTTGGGTCATGACTTTTCTGAACGAACTTGAACAGCGTATTGGTCAGCAACATGTGCTGACAGGACAATCCATGCAGCAGTACCTGGAGGATTGGCGTGGACGCTATACCGGTACTGCCTTGGCGGTGGCCCGGCCTGCAACGACGGAAGAAGTGGCCCAGGTTGTGCGTCTATGCGCGCAGCACCGCGTGCCTATTGTCCCTCAAGGCGGCAATACCGGTTTGTGCGGGGGCGCAACGCCGGACAACAGCGCCACTGCGCTGGTGCTGTCTTTGGAGCGCCTGAACAAGATTCGCAGCGTGGATACCGACAACGACACCATGGTGGTGGAAGCAGGCTGCATTTTGCAAAATGTGCAGCAGGCCGCCCGTGATCATCAGCGTCTGTTCCCCTTGAGCCTGGCCGCAGAAGGCAGTTGCACGATTGGCGGCAATCTGGCCACCAATGCAGGCGGTACACAGGTTTTGCGTTACGGCAATGCTCGTGACCTGACCCTGGGATTGGAAGTGGTGACTGCCCAAGGTGAAATTTTGCATGGGCTGCTTGGGCTGCGCAAAGACAATACCGGTTACGACCTGCGCAACCTGTTTATTGGTAGCGAAGGCACCCTGGGTATCATCACCGCCGCGACCATCAAGCTCTATCCCCAGCCCGTAGCAGCGTGCACCGCCTTGCTGGCATTGAATACGATTGAAGATGCCGTTCAGGTGCTGGCATTGGCGCGCCAGGGGCTGGCGGCGTCCTTGACCGGCTTTGAGCTGATTGCAGGCAATTGTCTGCAAGCCGTGCTGCATTGCTATCCCGATCAACGTATGCCTTTCCAGGGCCCGGCTGAAAAAGCAGCCTGGTATGCCTTGCTGGAGCTGTCTGATAGCGAAAGCCTGGAGCATGCCCGCGAGCGTTTTGAAAGCGTGATCGGCCAGGCTCTGGAGCAAGATCTGGTGCAAGACGCCGTTATCGCCGAGACCATCGCACAAAGCAAGGCGCTCTGGCATTTGCGTGAAAGCATTCCACTGGCAGAGAAAGCCTATGGGAAAAGCATCAAGCATGATGTGTCCATCCCTGTGTCTGTGATGTCCCAGTTCGTGCACGAGACGGACAAGGCTTTGCAAGAAGCCTTCCCGGGTCTGGAAAACGTGACATTCGGGCACTTGGGTGATGGCAACCTGCACTACAACGTCGCGCGCGGCACGGCCTTCACGGAGGAAGAGCTGCTGAAGCGTCAGGACGAGATCTATGCGCTGGTCCATGACAGCGTGCACCGTTTCCATGGCTCCATCAGTGCCGAACATGGCGTAGGCCAGCTCAAGCGCCAACTGCTGCCCCGTTATAAAGACCCGGTTTCCCTGGCCTTGATGAAGCAGATCAAGACGGCGCTGGATCCTTTGGGGATCATGAACCCCGGTAAAGTATTGCCCGACTGATTGAAGCTACTTGGTGTGTAGATGTTTTTTCGTCCTTATATCGTTGCCAGTGCCGTTTTTTTTACTGTTTTGGGAATCGTTGCGGCAGTGACGATGGGTTCAGCAACGGACCTGTCACTCAGTGCCTATTTCTATGACCCACAAGTCCAGGATTTTTCCTGGCGATTGCAGCCTTTTGTCGATTTGTTCGGGCGCAGGCTGGTGTGGTTCGTTCCTTTTGGCGGCGCAGTGGTATGGACGATCGTGGCCTGGCGGCAGCCCAAGGGTTCCCGCCGCCAACTGGCTTGGGCGGGGGCGGCTTTCTTCATGGGTAGTGGCCCGTTAATGGTAGGCGTCCTGAAACATCTGACCGCCATGCCAAGACCCTTTAATCTGGCCATGTTTGGCGGTATAGAATCCATGCCCACCTACTTCTGGGCGCATTCCTGGGCTGAGGCAGGCAATGCCTTGCCCAGTGCTCATGCCGCATCCGGCTTTGTGCTCCTGTCCCTGTTCTTTGTGGGCGTCATGACAGGCTGCCGCAAACTGGCCGCCGGGGGCTTTGTGCTGGGTATCAGCGCCGGTTTGCTGTTCGGCTTTCTACGCATCATGCAGGGCTACCATTTTCTTAGCCAGGTGCTGGCTTCAGGCGCTGTGCTGGGGCTGTATGGCTGCGTTCTGTTTTATATCCTCTGGTCTTGGGCCAGACATAAGCAATTGCCTGCCTAGTGGCTCTATGAATCTGCAAAAGGGGAATTCAAGTCCCTTTTTTGTTTTTGCGAGCCTGTTTCTATAGGTTTTACGTAACAACACCCCGAAGCCAGGTAGCGGCTGCGGGGTGTTGTTCACAAGCAAGCGTCTCTTGCCAATCAGACCTTCGCAGGTTTTGGTGCCTTGAACTTAAGGCACGGCAGGCAATACTCGACCGGCACATTCACCAAAAGACAGGGTCGGGTAGCCATCTTGACGGCACAGGCCTTTCAAAATGATCTCGTCCTGATCTTCCAGGAATTTACGCTGTTCGCCCCAAGGCAGGTCGATGGGGTTTTTGCCGCCCTGGTTCATTTCCAGCAAGGAGCCTTCCTGACCCTTGGCCGGGCCGGACAAGGTGCCGGTGCCCAGCAGGTCTCCAGTTTGCAGATTGCAGCCGTTGACGCTGTGATGGGCGACCAGTTGGGCCACCGTCCAATACGCTTCCTTGAAGTTGCTGCGCGAGAGCAGAGCCGGATCTTTCTTTTGCTGGCGAGACTGCTCGGTGCTCAGGTACACCTCCAGTTCCACGTCCAGAACGCCACTTTCCTGGTTGGTCTGATCCTGCAAATAAGGCAGAGGCTGGGGATCAGACTCGGGGCGGCTGAAGGGGCGACGGAAGGGAGCCAGGGCTTCCAGCGTCACTACCCAGGGGGAGATCGTCGAGGCAAAGTTCTTGGCCAGGAAGGGGCCCAGAGGCTGGTATTCCCAGGCTTGCAGATCGCGCGCCGACCAGTCATTGAACAGGCACAGGCCAAAAACGTGCTCGTCTGCCTGAGCGATAGGGATACGGCGACCGGCTTCGTTGCCTTTGCCAATCAGAATGCCCATTTCCAGCTCGAAATCCAGGCGCTGGCAAGGACCAAAATTGGGCTGCTCCTGCCCCTCGGGTGGGCGGGTCTGGCCGACGGGACGTGGAAACTGCTGGCCAGACACACCGATGCTGGAGGCACGGCCGTGGTAGCCAATGGGTACCCACTTGTAGTTGGGCAGCAAGGGCGCATCGGGTCGGAACTGTTTACCCACTGCCGTTGCGTGGTGCACGGAAATATAGAAGTCGGTGTAGTCCCCAATTTGGGCGGGCAGGGCGTATTCCAGCTTGCTGCGCTCGATCAGCATGGGGCGCAGGCGCGACTCGGCTGAGGAGCCTTGGCGCAAGTCATGTGACAAGGCGGCACGCAGCGCGCTCCAGTATTCCTGACCCAAGGCCATCAGGCCGTTCAGGGCAGGTTTGACGCAAGCGGCCAGGGCGTCGGCGGCTTTGCCGTGCCAGGGGGTATCGCAGGCCAGCAGGCCCAGGTCCAGCGCGTAGGGGCCAATGGCCACCATGACGCGGAAGTCTTCCTGACTGTCACGGCGACGGGCCACGGCAAAGGGCAGGTTCTGGATAGGGAAACCGTTATCGGCCTCGTTGGCGCCGGGCACCCAGCTTTGCAGCTTGGGGTCGTGAGTGTCATTCAGATAAGGTCGGGTCATGCCTTTTGTTCCGTAGAGAAGTGTTTTTCCAGTCCGTCCCAGACGGCATCGTAATTGGCTTGCAGGCTGCCGCTTTGCAAGGCCTGTGGCGAGGGGCGGATGACTTTGCGGGTTTCGAACATAAAGGCCATGGTACCGCGCAGATAGTCTGCCTTGCTCAAGTCCGCACTGCTGGCTTTGTCAAAGGTGTTGGCATCGGGGCCATGCGGGCTCATGCAATTGTGCAGGCTGGAGCCGCCGGGTGCAAAGCCATCGGCCTTGGCATCGTACACACCTTGGATCAGGCCCATGAATTCGCTGGCGAAGTTACGGTGGAACCAAGGGGGGCGGAAGGTGTTTTCCATGGCCAGAATGCGTGGCGGGAAAATAGCAAAGTCCAGGTTGGCTGTGCCGGGTGTGTCGGAGGGCGAGGTCAATACGCTGAAAATGCAGGGATCGGGGTGATCGTAGCTGATCGAGCCGATCACATTGAAGTCACGTAAATCGTATTTATAGGGGGCGTGCGTGCCATGCCAGGCCACGACGTCCAAGGGCGAGTGCGTCAGTTGCGCAACCCAGAAGCCGCCTGTGAATTTGGTGACCAGCTCATGCGGCTCGCTGACATCTTCGTACCAGGCTACCGGCGTTTTGAAGTCACGGGCATTGGCCAGGCCGTTAGAGCCGATCGGACCCAGTTCGGGCAAACGCAGAGGGGCGCCGAAGTTTTCCAGCAAGTAACCACGGGCCACATCGTCCAGCAACTCTACCTTGAAGCGCACGCCACGCGGCATGACGGCAATCTCGCAAGGCTCGATTTCCATGATGCCCAATTCGCTGACCAGACGCAGGCGGCCCTGTTCAGGCACGAACATCATTTCGGCGTCGGCGTTGTAGAACACGCGCCGACCCATGGACTGGTTGATGGCGTACAGATGGATGGCAACGCCGCTTTGCGAATCGCTGCTGCCATTGCCTGCCCAGGTATGGACACCAGCCAGAAAATCGGTCGGCTTGCCGGGCAGATTCAGTGGGCTCCAGCGCAGGCGATTGGGGTTGGCCGGGCCTTGTCCGAAGTCTTCGTTCCAGTGGGGAGCGCCTTCAAATGCCGTAAATGCTCCTTGCTTGGCGCTGGGGCGAATGCGGTACAGCCAGGAGCGGCGGTTATCGGCGCGTGGCGCGGTAAAGGCCGTGCCGGACAACTGCTCGGCATACAGCCCGTAAGGGCAGCGCTGCGGCGAGTTGCGTCCCAGTGGCAGCGCACCGGGCAGAGCCTCGGTGGCAAAAGCGTTACCAAAACCAATCTGATAATTCAAAGAGCTCATTAGGGGTCTCCAGATTCAGGCAGCCTGCTCCAGGCAGGTCTGGCGGGCGGCGTCCAAGGCTTGCTTGATCACATCCAGCGAGCCGACATGATTGCACAGCAACAGCACCAAAGCGGCATTCATGGCATGACTTTGTGCTGTGCTCAGGCCTTGGTGGGCATCGATCAACATTTGGTAGAAATCGTCAGCCCGTTCCAGGGGGGTATCGGTATTCAGTGTAGACATGAAGCACTCTCCAGGAAATGGCCACAGGCTTTGTGCAAGGCTGCCTGGACAGCTTGCCCATCCAGATGACGCCAGCGGGCGCACAGGTGTTGATCGGGGCGAATCAGATAGCAGGAACCGGGTTGGGCGTCGTAACGCTGGCGCAGCATATCCTGGCTGTCGATGATCTCTTTCTGGGCCTGGGTAGCGCTGGTGCCAGCAGGCCAGACACGCAGGCGGGTCAAGAGACCTTGGGCGACCAGTTCGTCTACCACTTCAGACTGGCTGGCCTGGCCTTCGCCAAATTCCAGCAGGGTGAAGCCGCTGCCCAATTGACCCAGCCACCAGCCTTGCTGACCGTTTTGTTCTATAGGTGCATCGGGGACGCAGGCTCCTAGCGGTGTGGCCGTGGCGGAGAACTCGTGTGTGTCAGCCGTATTCAAGGGGCTGTCTGGGTAGACGCTGGGCAAGGACAGGCGGCCGCTATTGACCAGTACACGGGCAAAGGCGTGGCGACGCGCCAGAATCAGGGCCGCATCACGGAACAGGCGGCTGACTTCGCTTTTAGGCGTGATGAAATCTGTTGAACGGCTGGAATGGCGAATGTTCTCGTCTGCAGCCAATTCACGTTCATGGCTGTAGCTGTCCAGCAGGCTGTCGGGAGCCTGGGCATTCAGAACCAGATTCAGCTTCCAGGCCAGGTTGTCGGCGTCCTGGATACCGCTGTTGGCGCCGCGTGCGCCAAAAGGCGAGACACGGTGGGCCGAGTCTCCAGCAAACAGAATACGGCCATGGCGAAAGCGCTGCATGCGCTCGCAAGCAAAGGTGTAAATGCTGACCCATTCCAGCTCAAAGGGGGCGTCGGCACCCAGGAGGGCACGAATGCGGGGCAGCACGTTTTCTGGTTTGACGGCTTCAACCGGGTCGGCATCCCAGCCCAATTGGAAGTCGATACGCCAGACGTTGTCCGGCTGGCTGTGCAGCAAGACAGATTGATTGGGGTGGAAGGGCGGGTCAAACCAGAACCAGCGCTCGGCGGGGAAGTCGGCTTGCATGCGCACGTCTGCAATCAGGAAACGGTCCTTGAATACGCGTCCGCTGCTGCTTTCACCCAAAGCACGGCGAATGGCCGAGCGCGAGCCGTCGCAGGCCAGCAGCCATTCTGCTTCCAGGGTGTAATTGCCTTGCTGGGTTTCTATATCCAGATGCACGCCTTCTGCCTGATTCACCACGTTCAGCACTTTATGGCCGGAACGCAGTTCGATCAGGGGCTGAGCGCAGACTGCTTCGTAGAGATAACCTTCGCAGTAATACTGCTGCAAATTGATAAAGGCGGGGCGCTGGTGGCCTTCTTCGGGCCGCAAATTGAAGCTCCAGACTTCCTGATTGCGGAAAAAAACCTTGCCCACATTCCAGGACACGCCTTTGTCCATCATGCGCGAGCCCACGCCCAATCGATCCCAGATATCCAGGGTGCGTTTGGCAAAGCAAATGGCCCGTGACCCTTTGGACAGCGTGGTGTCGTCGTCCAGAATCACGACCCGGTGGCCTTTGGCCGCCAGATCCAGGGCCATGGTCAGCCCCACCGGGCCGGCACCCACCACCACAACGGGGTGGCGGGCATGGGTAGCCGGTGGGGGCGCTTGCGTCAGCTCCAGGGTCTGGTAATTAATGTCTCCCATTTTCTTTCTCCCTGGCCTTGCGTCTTACTGACCTTCGAGTTGTTTCCACATCTCCAGATCGCGTTCGGCGGTCCAGATGCGTGGGTCTTCGTGGCCGTTGACTTCGTCGTAGGCACGGGACACGTCAAAGGGCATGCAGTGATCAAAAATGACCCAGTCTGCGTAGCGAGGCTTCATGAAATCGTAGGTTTCGCGGTAAATGGTCTTCAGATCTTTACCGGCTGCCGCGCCTTGCTGCACGCTGGAGTACAGGTCTGTCAAAAACGCGCGCGTGCCGGCCAGGGCCTGACGCACTTCGGTGGCGTTTTTCAGTGCCGGGCCACGGCCAGGAACCATTTGTTCAGCTTTGAAGTCTCCCAGACGGTCCAGTGTGCGGGGCCATTCGCGAAAGTAGCAGTCGCCTGCGTACGGGGTGGATTGGTATTCCACCAGGTCACCGGCGAACAGTATTTTCTGCTTGGGTAGCCAGGCGATGGTGTCGCCCTTGGTGTGGCCACGACCCACTTGCATCAGGTGTACTTCCAGATTGCCCAGGTCCACCGTCATATGACCTTCAAAGGTCATGGTGGGCCAGGTCAGGCCGGGAGGAATGGATTCGGCGTTGCGGAACAGGCGGGGGAAACGGCCGATTTCGCTGGCTTTGTCTTGCTCGCCACGTTCCACGATCAGGTCGTAGGTGTCGCGGCTGGCCAGGATTTCCTGGGCGTTGTAGGCCGAGGCACCCAGCACCCGTACGGCGTGGTAGTGCGACAGCAAGACATACTTGATGGGTTTGTCGCTGACTTCGCGGATGCGGCGAATCACGTCTTCAGCCATGACAGGCGTGGCCTGGGTGTCGATCACCATAATGGCCTCGTCACCAATGATGATGCCCGTGTTGGGATCACCTTCAGCCGTATAGGCGTAGGCGTTGTCGGACAGTTTTTCAAAGGCAACGACTTTGTCTTCCAGGTCGTTATGCGAGGCGAAGGACTTGCTCATGAAAATGACTCCACAGTCGATAGGGATGGTGTCAGATTAGTTTATGGTGAATCAGTTAGATATAGGTGAATACCTGAATAGGGTAGGCTTAGTTGGAAAAAAAGCAGACGAGCGCCTGCCTGCCGGAACCGGCATCAGACGCTGTCAGAAAAAAGGGGGAGGGTTTAGCGGCGCTGGCAGCGCGAGCAGTAATAGGTCGCGCGTTGGCCTTGGACTATCCGTTTGATAGGCTGTTGGCAGCGTGGGCAGGGTTTGCCGGCACGCTCATACACATTGGCGTGAATGTCGAAGTAAGCGCCCGGTTCACCACTTGCATTGACGTAATCGCGCAAGGTGCTGCCCCCGGAGTCCAGGGCGGATTGCAAGGTGCTCAAGATGGCCGAGTGCAGTTTTTCGCAACGATGCAAGGAAACTTCACCGGCGGGCAGTTCGGGGTGAATACCGGCCAGGAACAAGGATTCGGAAGCGTAGATATTGCCGACTCCCACCACAATCTTGCCGCCCAGCAGGGCCTGTTTGATGGCGACGCGCCGCCCTTGCAGATGTCGGTGCAGATACTCGGGGGTGAACAGGGGGTCGAAAGGTTCTACGCCTAAAGTACGTAGCAAAAGGTGGTTTTCCAGAGGGCCGTCCCTATGGGCATGCCATAATATCGCACCAAATCGTCGTGGGTCGTGCAGCAGGAAGCGGGCCTCATCAAAGATCCATTCCGCATGATCATGCTTGCGGCGTTCTTCATCCAGATCCACACGACGCAAGGAGCCGGACATTCCTAAATGGACGATCTGGACACCTTGTTCAAAATGCAACAACAAGTATTTGCCTCGACGCGTGCAATTCCGGACGACCTGGCCTTCAATCCATTGCGGCAAAGAGGCAGGCACGGGCCAGCGCAGACGGGGCTCGTGAACCAGGAATTGTCGGACATTTTTTCCCTGGATAACCGTCGCAATTCCGCGACGAGTTGTTTCAACTTCTGGCAGTTCAGGCATGGGGGGGTGATACCATCAACAAATCTGATTCCTTTATTGTGCCATCGGGCGTTTTGTCGCGCGTATCAGGGCACGGGTTTTTCTGGATGAATGCTCTGACCTTAGCACTAAAGCTGGGCCTGATGTCGTTGCTTGCAGCGGTTTCGGTGCAAGCCCAACCCTCACTTCCCATACTCAAGGCGGAGCCGCCTGCTGACAAGATTCGTTTGCGCAGCGGGCAATTGCCTTTGGTCAGCCTGACTTCGGACATTCTGTATCGCATTCTGGTTGCCGAAGTGGCTGCTTCGCGTGGTGAATACGACGTTGCCAGCCAGACTTTCCTGTCTTTGGCGCGTGACACCAGCGATCCTCGCCTGGCTCAAAACGCCTTTCAATACGCCATGGCCGACCGTGATTTGGGTCGTGCGCTGCGTGCCGCTAAAGAATGGGCCTTGCTGGCCCCGAATGATCCCGAAGCTAAAGCAACGGCTCTGGCCCTGGAAGCCTCCAGCGGTCAGACCGAAGGCTTGGCCGATGCCTTGTGGCTGCGTATCTCTCGCGCCCAGGATAAAGAGCAGGCCGTGGTCCAAGCCATGAGCATGGTCAGCAAGATGGTGGATCGCCGTTTGGCGCTGGAAGTGCTGGACAAGGCCTTGCAGCAACCCGTGCGCTCCTTGCCCATAGCCCGTCTGGCCTTGGCGGATACCGCCTGGAGTGCCGGGGACATGAGCCGGGCCGAGCGCGAAGCACGGGAAGCCCTGAAGCTGGACCCGCATTCCGAAGCCGCCGCGCAGCGCGTGCTGGAATACGGTATCAAGATTGATCCTTCGGCTGCCTTGCAAAGTGCACGTATCTTTGTGCGAGCCAATCCGGATAGCCGCAAGTTGCAACTGCTGCTGGCCAACCGTCTGGTAGAGCGCCAGCAGTTCGACGAAGCCCAATCCATCGTCAGCGCCTTGCAACGCGCCAATCCTGAAGATTTTGATCTGCTCTACACCCAGGCCGAAATTCATATTCGTGCCCAGGAGTTTGACCAGGCCCGTAAATTGCTGGAGCAATACATTGCGGTCCAGCAGCAGCGCCGCCAGTCCTTGAACGACGCCGTCAACACGGCTTTGGCCAGTATTTCTGAAGCCCGCTTGTCCTTGGTGCAAATTGCTGAAGCTCAGGGCGATATGAACGAAGCCATTCGCCAGCTGGACTTGATTGAAGAGCCCGCGCTGCGTTTCCAGGCCCAGATTCATAAAGCCGTCCTGCAAGCCCGCCAAGGCAATCTGCCGCAAGCACGTCGTACCCTGGAGAACTCTCGCCCACGCGACATGAGCGAGCAGGTCGTTGTGGCTTTGACGTATTCCTCTATCTACCAAGACAGCGGTCGTACGGACCAGGCTCTGGAAGTGCTGGAGCGGGCGGACCGTGAGTTGCCTGATAGCGCCGAGATCAAATACAACCTGGCCATGTTGTACGAGCAGCGCGCCAAGCACGACAAGTTTGAAACCTTGATGCGTCGTGTTATTGAGCTGCGCCCGGACCATGCCAATGCGTATAACGCTTTGGGCTACACCTATGCGGATCAGAATCGCCGTCTGGACGAGGCCCAGGATTTGCTGGAACGCGCCATGGAACTGGAGCCGGACAATCCTTATATTCTGGATAGCGTAGGCTGGTATCTGTTCCGTGTTGGCGATCTGCAAGCCGCGCTGGAATACTTGCAGCGTTCCTACGAGCGCCTGCCTGAAGCGGACGTTGCCGCCCACTTGGGTGAAGTACTGTGGGTCAAAGGCCGTCGTGATGATGCCATGCTGGTCTTTCGGGCTGGCTTGAGCAAAGACCCCGAAAACCGAACACTGACAGAAACCATCAAGCGTCTGGGAGTACCGCTGCCGTGAGTATCTTGAAACAGCGGGCTTGGACCCGAGCAGGGGCTTTGGTCCTGGTTGCTTTGCTCAGTGCTTGTGCGACACCGCCCAAATCTGACCTTGGCAGCGTTACGGATGCGTTGCAAGAGGCAAGCGCCTTGTCTCGTTCAGGCCGTTTTGCGCTGAGCGTGACTCACTCCAGCTCGCAGGTCGAAGCCGTGCAGGGTGGCTTTTCCTGGCGCGACGACGGCCAAAAGCTGATGCTGGATTTGAGCAATCCTTTGGGTAATACCTTGGCGCGAGTCTGGGTGTTACCGGGGCGCGCCATTCTGGAACGCACAGACGGTAGTCAGGAAATGGCCTCCCATCCCGATGCCCTGGTTGAACAGGTCTTGGGCAGTCCTGTTCCTGTTGCAGGCTTGCGTGACTGGCTGCATGGCCGCACGGGTAGTGCCCCGGTTCAAAGCGAACGCCGGGATGATCAGCAAAAGCTAAGCAGTTTCGAGCAGTCCGGCTGGCGTGTGACGCTCTCGCGTTACGACGAACAAGGCCCGCGCCTGCTGCAATTGAATCGTCATGAGGCCAATCGCTCCATCAGCGTGCGTTTGGTCGTGGATCAGTAAAGCCCCGAGCAGGTTTGTGTAATGGCGCTCTACAACGTCCCGGCTCCGGCCAAGATCAATCTGTTTTTGCACGTCACGGGTCGTCGTGAGGACGGCTACCATTTCTTGCAAACTGCTTTTCGTTTTGTCGACCTGAATGATTACCTGAGCTTCGTACCACGTAGCGATGGGCAGATCCATCGGGCACACAGTACCTTGAGCGATGTGGAGCCTGAGCAGGATCTGGTGATCAAAGCGGCTCGTGCCCTGCAACAAGCGACGGGCACTCGGCAAGGCGTAGACATCTCTTGTATCAAGAACATCCCTTCGGGAGCGGGGATGGGCGGTGGCTCCAGCGATGCGGCCACGACCTTGATTGCCTTGAACCGTTTGTGGAACCTGGGGCTGAGCCGTCAGGCCTTGATGGATATTGGCCTGCCCCTGGGTGCTGATGTGCCGGTTTTTATATTCGGACAGGCCGCATTTGCGCAAGGGATAGGCGAGCAGTTGCAGGCCATTCAAATGCCGCCACGACACTACATCATCATCCGTCCGCCGCAATTTATATCCACGGGGGAAATATTTACCTCCAAATGCTTGACACGTGATGAAAAACCCATCACAATGACGTTCTTTACTGATTGGCAAGAAAAATTCTGGCAAGCCAAGGACGACAATCCTTATTTTGGCAGAAACAATCTGGAGTCAGTAGCATTCAGTCTTTATCCTGGTTTAAAAAATTTAAAACAGGGCTTGCAAAGATTAAAATTGAATGCTAGAATTACGGGCTCAGGTTCTTGTTTGTTTGTTGAGTGCAGAGACGAACAAAGCGCCAAGACAGGTCAGTTTGAAATTGACCAAAATAGCAGTAAAATAGATTTTTCTGGTAGCGAAGAATCAAATAGTGGTAAATTGCTGGTCGAACAAACTTGGGTTTGTTCAGGTTTGCAAGATCATCCGCTACGCGACTGGATTAAGTAAGTATTTGGGGAATCGCCAAGCTGGTTAAGGCACTGGATTTTGATTCCAGCATGCGAAGGTTCGAATCCTTCTTCCCCAGCCACCTTTCAGGCCTAGCCTGCGATAATGTAAAGCTGTTGAGTCGTTTCCTTGTAGGGGTTTCGATCAACAGCTTTGCTTTTCCTGCATCAAAATCTATCTCCCATCATGGCACAAGACCGATTCATGATCTTCACCGGCACGGCTAATCCTCGCCTTGCTGTCGATGTCGTCAACCACCTTGATATGTCGCTGGGGAAAATGACGGTGGGTCGCTTCTCTGATGGGGAAGCCATGGTTGAAATCAACGAGAACGTGCGCGGTCGCGATGTTTTCGTTCTGCAGCCCACCTGTGCTCCCACCAACGACAATCTGATGGAAATCATGGTGATGGTCGATGCCTTGCGCCGTGCTTCGGCCGGTCGCATCACCGCCGCCATCCCTTACTTTGGTTACGCCCGCCAGGATCGACGCCCCCGTTCGGCGCGTGTGTCGATCTCTGCCAAAGTCGTGGCCAATATGTTGCAAGTGGTCGGTGTCGATCGCGTCATGATGATGGATCTGCACGCTGACCAAATCCAGGGTTTCTTCGATATCCCTGTCGACAATATCTACGCTTCCCCCATTTTGCTGGGCGATATCTGGCGCTGTAACTACCAGGATATGGTGGTTGTCTCGCCTGACATCGGTGGTGTGGTGCGCGCACGTGCACTGGCCAAGCAACTGGAAGTGGACCTGGCCATTATCGACAAGCGTCGCCCACGTGCCAACGTCTCCGAAGTCATGAACATCATTGGTGATGTCAATGGACGCACCTGCATCCTGATGGACGATATGGTGGATACGGCCGGTACGCTGTGCAAAGCGGCTGAAGCTCTGAAAGAGCGCGGTGCCAAGGCGGTTTACGCCTACTGTACGCACCCTGTGCTCTCGGGCGAAGCTATCGAACGTATTACGCAGTCCCAATTGAACGAGCTGGTTGTAACGGACACCATTCCTTTGTCCGCCAAGGCACGTGAATGCAGCAAGATTCGCCAGCTGTCCTGTGCAGCACTGTTGGGCGAGACCATCTTGCGTATCTCCAACGCCGAGTCCGTCAGCTCCTTGTTCACTGATTAAGTTTTTTAGCGTGCGCTGGTCGCGGCGCACGTCAACTTGGTAGTTCGCTACCACTTTCCGCAGTACGTATTCAGCGTTCTGCAATTGGAGTTCTACATGAAATTCACCGCTACTTCGCGTGATGTACAGGGTACGGGTGCGAGCCGCCGCCTGCGTCGCGCTGGCCAGGTTCCAGCTATCGTTTACGGTGGCGACGAACAACCCGTCGTGATCGCTCTGGATCACAACGAGACCTACCACAACCTGCGCAAAGAAGCCTTCCACGCTTCCATCCTGACGATGGAACTGGACGGTAAAGCTGAAAAAGTGCTGTTGCGCTCGGTTCAGTGGCACCCCTACAAGCAGCAAGTTCTGCACGTTGATTTCCAGCGCGTTCTGGCTTCGCAAGCCATCACCACCAAAGTTCCTCTGAACTTTGAAGGTGGCGATGTGTCCCCAGCCGTCAAGCTGAGCAGCCAAGTTATCAGCCACATCCTGACTGAGCTGGAAATCACCTGCTTGCCAGCTAACCTGCCAGCGTCCATCACTGTGGACCTGAGCGGCATGACTGCCAACGCCAACGTGCACCTGGACAGCATCAAGCTGCCACGTGGTGTTACTTACGCTGGTAACGAAGCCAACCCTCTGCTGGCTGCTGCCTTGCCAGTTGGCGGTGGTGCTGCTGCTTCGGAAGCAACAGAAGAAAGCGCCGAGTAATCAAGATTGCCAGCCGGCTTCGGTCGGCTTGCAGCTTGGCGAATCAACCCCTGTCAGCGTATGCTGGCGGGGGTTTGTTATTTGTGCCTGCGCCTTTGCCGGAGCAGGCGCTTTCTGCGAAAACATTCATGTCTGAGCCTATCCGTTTGATTGTTGGCCTGGGTAATCCTGGCCCTGAGTACGAAACCACCCGTCACAATGCGGGCTTTTGGTTGGCAGACCAGTTGGCTGATGATCTGCATGCAACGTTCAACCTGGAAAAATCCTTTTTCTCCTGGGTAGCCAAAGCGCGTTTTGAAGGTGAAAACGTCATCATCGCCAAACCCATTACCTTCATGAACAAGTCCGGGCAAGCCGCCGGTGCCTTGATGCGTTTCTACAAGCTCAAGCCCGAACAGGTGCTGGTCCTGCATGACGAACTGGATTTGCTGCCCGGTCAGGTGAAGATGAAAAAAGGCGGTGGGCACGCCGGGCATAACGGCCTGCGCGACATCCAGTCCGCCTTTGGGACACCGGATTTCTGGCGCTTGCGCCTGGGCATTGGTCACCCTCGCACCTTGGGCCTGGCCCAGCAAGTGGTGAACTTTGTACTGCATACCCCTCGCAATGAAGAGCTGCGCGAGATCGAGGACGGTATGAACCGTTGCCGCGTCATGATGCCTGCTTTGCTGCGTGGCGACTTTGAGCAGGCGACCCGCCAGCTTTACGCGCCCCAGAAGGCTTGATACATGAAGCCAGCGCCAAGCAGCCAGATGCGTTTCCGGGACGAGCTTAAAGACTTCTTTTATTTTCTGCGTCACCCTCGCAGCGCCCGGCGTTTGCCTGGCAGAGTCCAGGGTGATGGCTGGTATCTGGACTGGTTTGCTCCCTTGCCCTGGAAGCGTCTGCTGCAATGGGCGGGCATGCTTTGGCTGATTAATGCGCTGGTACTGGGCCCGATCGCAGTCTCGGTAGCGGGTGTGGGTGGTGCGCAGCATCGTCTGGACCCGACTCGTATTCCCTGGGTGCAAGCTATTATCTGGGCACCCATTGTGGAAGAGCTGGTCTTTCGTTTCGTGCTGAGACGGCCGTCACAATGGCTGACGGTTGTTCCGCTGGCGGTGTTCCTGATGTTTCAGGGACCAGGCTGGTGGTTGATACAAGGCTTGCTGGTCTTGTGCCTGGCTATCTGGATAAGCCGTTATACCGGCATGCCACGCGAGGCTTTGCCCGCCGGCAGCAGCTGGTGGCGCAAGCTGGTGGGCGCCTTGCAGGGAAGGGCGTGGCGCTTTTCATCCATGCGACGCTATTGGCGTTTCTTTCCCTGGGTGTTTTATGGTGCAACGCTGGCCTTTGGTGCGCTACATTTGTATAACTTTCAGCTCAACAGCATGAGTTGGTATTTGCTGCCCATGCTGGTGCTGCCCCAATGTCTGACAGGGCTGGTGCTGGCCTGGCTGCGAGTGCGTCGAGGCATGGGTGCCTCGATCGTGCTGCATGCCATCTTCAATGGTGGCCCGGTCTTGCTGATTATTGGCCTGCTCAAGCTGTTTGACGGCATTCCTGTCTAGGCAAGCCCGCCTTTCAAGGCGCTAGCCTGTGTCCCCGGCACGACTGTTCTGACCCGTCTGCAGGCTCTGTAGCGCCCAAGGGCGCTACAATAGTGCATCGTTTATATAACTCTTTGATTTTCAGGATACTCATGGCACTGCAATGCGGCATCGTTGGCTTGCCCAACGTTGGTAAATCCACTCTGTTCAACGCTCTGACCAAAGCCGGCATTGCGGCTGAAAACTACCCCTTCTGCACCATCGAACCGAACGTCGGTGTGGTCGAAGTTCCTGACCAGCGTTTGCAAGATCTGGCCAAGATCGTGAACCCCGAGCGCATTTTGCCTGCCGTGGTGGAATTTGTAGACATCGCCGGTCTGGTCGCGGGTGCTTCCAAGGGCGAAGGCCTGGGTAATCAGTTCCTGGCCAATATCCGTGAAACCGACGCCACCGTGCACGTGGTGCGCTGTTTTGCCGATGACAACGTGATTCACGTTGCCGGTAAAGTGGACCCCCTGGCTGACATCGAAATCATCAACACCGAATTGGCGCTGGCTGATTTGGGCGTGGTTGAAAAAGCCGTGCACCGCAATCAGAAACTGGCTCGTTCGGGCGATAAAGATGCTGCCAAACTGGTGGCCTTGCTGGAGCGTATCGAAAAAGCCCTGGGCGAAGGCAAGTCCGTGCGTTCGCTGAAGCTGGACGAAGACGAACTGCACCAGATCAAATCCTACGGCTTCATCACCGCCAAGCCCACCATGTACGTGGCCAACGTGAAAGAAGACGGTTTCACCAACAACCCACACCTGGAAGCCGTGCAGAACTATGCTGCCGCTGATGGCGCTCCTGTGGTTGCCGTATGTGCCGCTGTAGAAGCTGAAATCGCTGAGCTGGACGACGCCGACAAGATCGAATTTCTGTCCGATCTGGGCATGGAAGAGCCAGGCCTGAACCGCGTTATCCGCGCCGCCTACAGATTGTTGGGCCTGCAAACCTACTTCACCGCAGGTGTCAAAGAAGTCCGTGCCTGGACCATCCGCGTGGGCGACACCGCCCCTCAAGCCGCTGGCGTGATCCACACCGACTTCGAACGCGGCTTCATCCGTGCACAGACCATCGCTTTTGATGACTTTGTGGCTTGCAAAGGTGAGCAAGGCGCCAAGGAAGCCGGCAAGATGCGCGCTGAAGGTAAGGAATATGTCGTGAAAGATGGTGACGTGCTGAACTTCCTGTTCAACGTCTGACGGATTTTTCGGAACCCAGGAGCGTTCGGTAGCGCTTGGTGGATTGAGCGAGTCTTTTAAAAACAAGGACTTGCCAAACAATACGGTCTGCTGAGCGTTCCTATTGTTCATCGAGGTCTGAAAAATTTGGGGGTAGCGTTGGGGGTACTCGTGTTCAACCGTGGGGGTACTTTTCCCCTCAGTGGAGTCCAACGATGCCCGAGAATCTACTCACCGACGCCAAGATCAGGTCGGCCAAATCAACTGATCGAGATTGGAAACTATCAGACGGCGGGGGCTTGTTCCTGCTGGTCAAGCCTACCGGCGGCAAGCTCTGGCGATGGAAATACTGCCTGCAAGGCAAGGAGAACCTCTTTGCCATTGGCGGCTTTCCTCAAGTAAGCCTTGCGGAGGCTCGCGCTGCCCGCGAGAAAGCGCGTGCTTTGGTCAAGCAAGGTATCCATCCTGCCCATGAGCGGCGGCAGGTCAAAGAGCGCAACCTGGAGGCGCTGGAGGAACGCAAGCGCGCAAAGGAAAGTTCGTTCGCCAAGGTGGCGCAGGCGTACCTGGCCGAGATCAAGCCAGTCTTTGCGCTCAGCTCCTACCGCACGAAAGAATCCCGCATCAGGAAGTACCTGTCGCCCAAATTCGATGGGATGCCAATGAGCGACATTGGCGTGAAGCAGATTCGCCCGCTGCTGGAGGAATGCAAAGCTCATGGCGCGTGGGCGGCCATCCATGTCAAAGGCGATCTTTCGGCCATCTTCGAGTTCGCGGTGGTGCGTGGTTTGGTCGAGGCCAATCCGATCCCCAGTCTGCGCGGGCTGCTGCGCGTGCCGTTCAGCGAGAGCAAGGCGGCGATGACGCGAGAGCAAATCCAGAAGTTCTATCAGGAGTTGCGCGGCTACCGGGGCTATCCGGAAACCTCTTTGTGTCTGCGGCTGATTGCGCTGACCGCCTGCCGTCCAGGCGAAGCGGCGGATGCCGAGTGGGATGAGTTCGACTTTGAGGATGCCCTGTGGCGTCGGCCTGCAGCGAAGATGAAGGCGCGGCGTGACCATGTCAGTCCGTTGTCCACGCAGGCCGTAGCGGTGCTGAAAGACTTGCAGCACATCACGGGTGGCGGGCGCTATCTGTTTCCGCACCGAAGTGGAAAGGGCTTCACCACGCCTAATCGGCTCACCTACGCAATGCGCGACATGAACCTGGGTCGGGGAACGACGCCGCATTGCTGGCGGACGACTTTTTCTACCTGGGCCAATGAGAGCGGATACCGGCCTGATGCAATTGAACGGCAGCTTGCCCACGTGGAAAGCAACAAGGTGCGGGCCACGTACAACAAGGCGCTGCTGCTGGATCAGAGAAGGACGCTGTTGCAGGACTGGGCGGACTACCTGGGTGCTGCGGAGGGCAGCGGCACCGCATAGGGAAGAGTTGGCCGAGTGTTGCAGAGCGAATGTACAGGGGCGGCCTTTTTCCTTTTCTGGATAGGGCCGTTGTCCCTTGAGTGCCGTTCCCTTGCCGTTTGCATTTGTCGAAGGCTGGGCGCTTGTAATGGGGTAAATAATGAAATAAATGGGGCAATTTTTATTGAATTACCCCATTTGTTGGGTCGCTCAGGGAAGCAAAGGCAATCCCAGTTCAGCCAGATATTGGTTGTGACATTTCTTGGCTTCGGCGATCTTTTGCTCGGCAGACACAAGGTCGGCGTGTACGGTCGCCAGGTCGATCTCTTCCTCGGCTTCTGCCGTGCTCACGTAGCGCGAGATGTTGAGGTTGAAATCGTTCCTTTCGATTTCTTCCATGCCTACCCGGCGCGAGTAGCGCGGCTCTTCTTTGCGGAACTGATAGGTGTCAATAATCTTTTCGATGTGCCCGATTTCACCATCAGGCATTTCGTCTGTTCTCAGTAGCTGGTTTTGCCGCTTACCTTTATCGAAGTATTCGGCGGCATTGATGAACAGCACATCGTCCGGCTTCTTGCACTTCTTCAGCACCAGGATGCACACCGGGATGCCGGTGGAGAAGAACAGGTTCGCGGGTAGGCCGATCACCGTGTCGATATGCCCGTCCTTCAGCAGCTTGGTGCGGATACGTGCCTCGGCTCCGCCGCGGAACAGTACGCCGTGGGGCAGGATGATGGCCATTACGCCGTCTTGCTTCAGGAAGTGGAAGCCGTGCAGCAAGAAGGCGAAGTCCGCTGCTGACTTCGGTGCCAGCCCATAGTTCTTGAAACGTGTGTCCTCGCCCAGTGCCTCGCTAGGCTCCCAGCGGTAGCTGAACGGCGGGTTAGCCACAACGGCGTCGAACCGAGGCATCTTGGCCGGATTGGTCTCGCGTAGCATGTCCCACTCATTGAGCAGGGTGTCGCCGTGGAAGATGTCGAACTCAGAATCCTTCATCCCGTGCAGCAGCATGTTCATGCGCGCCAGGTTGTAGGTGGTAATGTTCTTCTCTTGGCCATAAATTTTGCCGATACCGTGCGGCCCCATACGGTGGCGCACGTTGAGCAGCAGGGAGCCTGAGCCGCAGGCAAAGTCGAGTACGCTGTCGAGGTGCGAGCGCTTGCCCGTGGCAGGTTCCTGGCTATCCAGCGTGACGATGGCCGAAAGGATGTCTGAAATACGCTGTGGCGTGTAGAACTCGCCGGCTTTCTTGCCCGAGCCTGCCGCAAACTGGCCGATCAGGTACTCATAGGCATCGCCCAGGGTGTCGCTGTCGGTGGAGAACTGCCCTAGTCCCTTGGCGATCTCGGCGATGATCTTGCACAAGCGCGCATTGCGCTCGGGGTAGGCTTTGCCCAGTTTGTCGGAAGCCAGATTGATCTCCGAGAACAGGCCACGGAAGGTGCTGGCGAAAGATTCTTCCTCAATGTACTTGAAGCCGGCCTGCAAGGTGCTGAGCAGCTCCGCGTTCTGCGTACGCGCCATCTCGGCGATGTTGCCCCACAGGTATCGGGGTTCTATCACGTAATGCACCTTGCGGCGCATCTGCTTTTCGAATTCCGGCACATCGTCCAGGTTACATTCGTACCAAAGCTGCAAGGGAGTAGAGACCGAACCATCAATCTGCTGCGGATAATCGGCTCCCAATTCCTTCTGCGCGGCAGCCTCGTAGTTGTCCGACAGATAGCGAAGGAAGAGAAAAGCCAGCATGTAATCGCGGAAATCGTCCGCATTCATCGCGCCACGCAGTTGGTCGGCGATGGTCCAGAGGGTCTTGCCCAGTTTTTTCTTTTCGGATTCGGTCATGGTGTATCTGCTGTTGCCCCCTCAGGAGTCTGAGGGAACAAATCGGGATTGAATGGGTATCGGCTCAGGAAGTCGTTCAAAATCTTCTTGAAGTAAGCCTTGTTCTCGTCGAGCATCTGCTGCGGCTCATACAGAGAATAGTTGCCGTGGCTGAGGATATTGATCAGGCGCGTATGCAGAATGCCGTCCGGGTCGTTATCGTCCTGCTTGATGCATATGGAGAAATTCTTGTGTCCATGAAAGCTGGCTGTCTTCTCCAGAATCGTACGCAGCATGTTGAAATGGTGGGTGAACAGCCTATCTTCCTGCGCGGCCTGGTACAGCTCGGCAAGAGTGGCGACGTGGTGAAAGAATGGCGTGTCGCCCGTCTCCTCTCGCAAGACGTAGCCGCTACCTGCTGAGTTCTTGTTGATGAAATACCGCTTGGCATTCTTCAACTCATTGCACAACACATTGAAGAACAGCGTGTGATGCGTCGAAAGCACGGTCTTGAGCTTGCTTTCGGGCCGTTTGAGCAGTTGCGCCAAGTGATTGGCCACGGCAATCGCGTTGTGTTCGTCCAATGACGAAATCGGGTCGTCGATATAGAGGTGCTTGACCCAGCGGTAAGCCTCGATCCCCGAGTCCATGGCCAGCTCAACGACGGCAAGGAAGAAGCACCAGACAAAGATGTTCTCCTCCCCGCGCGACACCTTGATGTTGTCGATGACCTGCCCATCCACCGTGCGCGAGAAACGCACTGCCCATTCTTGCGTGTCGATACGGAAATCGAAATCCGCATAGCGCTGCAGCAGCGGCCGGATGCGGTTGTCCATCTCCAACTCGGCTAGACCGGCAAAGAATCGTGAGGCTGCATTGAGCGTGAGCCTGCGGTCGTTGTCACCTTCCAGATCGTTGTCCCAATGGAACAGGTCTTCGGTGAAGGCGTTGAAGTAGAGCGTGTCGCGCTTCTCGTCCGCACCTTCGCCTTGTTTGCCGATGTCTTTGAAGGCCATGGATAGCCGCGTCTTGCCGGTGCCATTGTAGGCATAGAGCAGGATGGTCTTTTTATTTTCCAGCTCGCTGCGCAGATGGGTCGCCAGCGCGGGAAGATCAGGGAAAAAGGGCGGGGTATTCTGTTGCATCACTGCACCCCATCCAGAACCATCCAAGCCTTGCGGTAGATTGCGCCTTCACTACCCAAAGCCTCACTCCAAACCTGCTCCGGCAAGGTTTCCAGACGTTGGCGAATGGTAGGCAGAGAATCCTCCCGGGTTAAGCGCAGGGTTGCTGCCAAACGTGGTGCAGCACGACGGGGAACCCCCAAAAGACGCAGAGAAACCGCTTCATCTGTGGCAACACCGTAGTAAACCTGCGATGGCAGATTCGATAAGTGGTTACGCTCTTCATCATCCAGTTCTGCCGTGGTTATGGCCAGTAAGGCATTTAGGCCCCAGGACGTGGTATGGGTCAGTTTGCCAAACAGGTTTTGTCCGCACTTGGTCAAGGCAGTGACAGCATCTGCACCACCCTCGCTGAAATATTGTTCCGCGATATGGGCAATATCTGCCCCGTTTACCCAATCCTTCAGAATACGTGCCAGCTTGTCACCATCTGGTGATCTGCCACCCAGCACCGAATTCAGGTTGTCGCGCAATTCGGGTACTCGCAGCAGCACGCCCATCATGTTCTGCAGAGTGTTGTCACCAGAACGGAACAGCCGCTCACGATTCCAAGAATCCGGCCCCAGGTCGCCTTTATGCGTCAACACCGTCCTGATACTTTGCAGTGAAAACCCGGTGCTATCCACCAGCTTCAGCGGTTGGGAAGGACTGGCGAGATAATCGACATAGCGATGGATGCCATTCAGCAAACGGCGGGCAATCTGGCTATCCGATACGCGCAATTTCTCAAAGCCAAAGGTGCCACGCAATACCTGTTCGATCTGATCCGCAAAGTTCGATGGCTGCCCCATCTGGCGATAGGTATGAGCCAGATATTGCAAGAAGCTCGACCATTCCGGATGGTGGTACACGATGAGGCCCAGATCCTCCAGCCCGTCAGCCGCAGCCTTTGCAATTTGAATCAGCGCCGAATTCAAGTCGCCTGTGTTTCGGTTAATAAACTCCCGCTTTTGTGCCGCCTCGCTTTCATCCTTGGCGACCAGAGCAATCACACCAAGCTGCCCTTGAGAAACGCGACCGGCACGACCCGCAATATTCCAGAAATCCTCAGGAGGCATATCCTGACCAAAGGGATACTGGGTTGCCGCCATCACCACGCCGCTGACCGGAAAGTTCACGCCCTGGGCCAGCGTGGTAGTAGCCGCCAAGGCATCAAGGTGACCTTGCTCGAACAGCCACTCCATCAACATTCGGACTTCTTCAGGCAGGCCGCCGTGATGGACACCAATACGGTGGGCCAGCAGATCGACCAGAGGAAACGCGGTGCCCAGCTCAGCTGCTACATAGTCCTGAACAAAGTGCACATCCTCTGGCAAAGCATCGCTGCGGCTACCTTTTAGCTTCTCAGCCAGTTTCCAGACATAATCCGGGCGGCTATGCATGGCGATCACAGGGCCACGCACCGACAGCTTGCGTGCGGTCATCGCAGCCAATGTGCCAATATCCTTGGCTTTTGATAGAGAAGCGGCCAGTGCTTCTTCCTTGCCCAGAGAAAAGTCTTCATTCAGATGAATGCTTGGGCGCGAGGTATGTACCGTTTGGAAACTCAGCCGGTAATCTCGACTTCGACCATTCAAGGCTCCGGCATCCAGCGGACTGACAATGCCAATGGCTCTATCATTGGGCTGCCAATCCACCCCTAGACTGATATCGTCCGAGTTTTGACCACCCAACCAGCGTGCAACCTCTCGGGCGTTTTCAATAAAAGGAGTCAGCAACAAAAACTGCGCTTCACGACACTCCCGGTTGATGGTGGCCAGCAGCAGTTCGAGTCGCAGCCCACGTTCCTTGTCCTGAATCGTATGGGCCTCATCCACTACCACCAGAGTCAGGGGACGACCGATTTTTTCCTCCCAGCCCTGGCGCAGCATCAGATCGAATTTTTCCGGTGTAGCCACCAGAACACGGAACTGGGTATCGTCCTGCGATTCCGCCAGCAGTCCGGCTTCGATGCCATTGACTTCCAAAGCGGGGCTGACCCGTTCAACGACCACACCCAGGGGCTGGAAGTCACGCCGTAACTGTCGTGTGACTTGATTCACCAGCGCCCGGCTGGGCGCGAGATAAGCTACCCAGCCTTTCTGGTCGTCAAACTGGTTCAGCGCCTGCAGCATGCGGAACTGGGCGATCAGCGTCTTGCCACTGGATGTCGGCAGGCTGACCACCACCGCACGGCGGCTGGAACCCAACAGTCCGCGCTCAGCCAAGGTGCGTCGTTGCGGCGGCAACACGTCAAACAACGCACGGTCGCTACGACCCCGGCTCACCAGTTCGCGCACGAACCTGGTTACCCGCGAGTTCACGGCACGGGTCACCGTCCACAGCGAGTTCTCGACCATCTGCGCGGCAGCGCGTGCCAGCAGCCGCGTTAGCGGCCCCAACTCCAGCAACTGGCCCGTATCGCAAGCAGCCAGAGCGCGGTCGAAATGCAAATCCAGCAAAGGCTGTATCTGGTAGCTGTCCCCCACCACGCCATCGGTGATGTAGTGCGCTAGCACATCGGCCGCCTTGGCCAAGTGGTAGATGGCTATCAGCTCCAGCGCCGAACGCTTGGCCGCAAGCGGCTCGAAGCTGCCCAGATAGTCACGCTCGAATGTCTGCTGGGCATCACGCAATGCCACCACCCGCTCCAGCACGGCATCGCGGTCAGACCAGCCTTTCTTGCGCACCAGACGCAACCAGATGTCGGTCAGCGCCGCCCAGCAACGCTCGCCCCAATCCACAGAATCCAGCGGCAAGGCGGGCGTGGCTTGATCGCCCTCCAGCGCACGCAGCCAGCGGGCGGCATCCGCGCCACGATCACCAATCACGGCCAGGGCTGAGGCCCGCAAAAGCTGTGTGGCTGCGTCCGTCGACGCTTCTGGCAAAGGCATGACGCGCAGCAGACGGAAAGCATCTTCAGCCGCATGACGCATCACTTGCAGGGAGGCCGTGTCTTCGGCAAAACGATCCAGCTCCATATCCAGCACCGCCAGTTCCAGCGCGGCTGCCACTTCCTGCATGGCTTGAGCATCGAAGGCTGGCGCTTCCGACGTCATTTCGTGATAGAACTGCACCCGGTCGGCCTCGCGCAGCGCCAGGCTACGTTTGTCCGCGATGGCATCGAGCAGCCAGTGGCTCATGCGCCACCTCCCTGCCCGACACGTGTAGGCAGTTGGGCAATCGGCCAGGGTAGATACAGCGCCAGCAGGTGGCAGCAACTGGGGGCTTGCAGGCGATCTGCAAGGGTGCGGCCACGCGCCTGCACATCGGTTTCACGCACGGTTTGGTCACGAATCAGTACGCCAAACAACACCAAATCACGCTTCCCGCTGTTGAAATAGCGCGTACAAGCGTTGTTGAACGCCGTTTCATGCTCAGTACCTTTGACTCGGGGCAGCAGCCATTTGAGCAACTGGCAGAGGGTGGCAAGGTTGCTGGCGAGCGTATCCAGTTGGTGCGTCATACCGCTGCGCCCGCTCATGACCTGCGGCGGCGACTGGACTTCGGATGAACATTTGACTTCCCCCAGCGCAAGCCGGTGAGACTCTCCATCGCGCTGAAAACCCACAATATCCGCGCCGGGCAGTGAGGCAAAGGGATTGCGCTTGTCGCGCTCGGTATTCCATGGCAGTACCACATCGTGCTGCGCTTCCAGCACGGCCTCGGCCAGCGCTTCGCCTGCGGCCCAATCACGGGTTTCCGGCACCTCAGCCGCTAGCACTTCTTCCAGTGCCTCCTGTCCCATGCCGGTCAAGCTCAGCCCACGCAGATGCTCGGTGAATTCGGCATGACCTTCCGCATCATTCAGGCGCCCAGCCACCGCCCCTTGCAGGAAAGCATCAAACGCGTCGCCTTCCTGTGCGCAGTGCCCCTGCCAGGAAACGCAGCCCTGCCCGGACTGATAAGCAGCCAGCCAAGTCATGCGGGCACCTCATCTAGCGCCGGGAACAATTGCTGCATCAAGCCTCTTTTGTGGGACTTGAGGGTGTCGATTTTCTGGTTTTGGGCGGTGATACGGTCATTGAGGGACGACAAGCAGTCCGCGATCCTACGCTGTTCATTCTTAGTTGGCGGTAGCGGAATCTCGAATGACCGAATTTGCGCGAAATTTAGTCCTTGCCTGTTTCCTCCAGCTTGAAAACTGTCAATTTTCTTCTGGCCCCGTTCTGAAATTAAGAACTGGTTCAGCAAAGTGGGATTCAACTCATTGTGCTTAACTCGAATAATACAAACGTGCTGATTGACATTCCCCCCTGCAATACGCGAATCAGCAACAGCACTTCGGCCGATGGATGCTCCGGTAATGTTAAGAAGAACGTCTGATACTTTGATTTCAGTCGAATCGAAGGACTTGTGTGTTCCTTCGTCAATAAATACCACGTCATCTAGGATCAGTTTGCCCCAGCCGATATTTTGACTGCGGACAAATGGACGACCATCTGTCTTATAGTTCTTATTTCCACCTGTCGGCGTGATGCCACTACCAACTTTGGTTGTCAGCGACCCCAGCTCACACTCAGTCCACTCCCCTGCCTCTCGAAACTCTGGGAACCGCAGCCGTGGCACGGTTTCGCCTTCGCGGGGGAAAAGCTGTTGCATCAGGCCCTTTTTGTGGGTTTTGAGAGTGTCCAGCTTTTGGGTTTCCGCAGTGATCAGCTCATCAAGCGAAGACAGGCAGTTGGCGATTTTTTTTTGTTCTTCTGGTTTGGAAACCGGAAGCGGTAACCCCATGAAATCATCGTTTGTGATGCTCATACGGTCATGGCGAGCACCTGTACTCGATACCTGACGCATGTAGTGATGCCAATGCGTCGATTTGAAGTAGTGGGCGTAGAAGTCGTTCTGCTTGTTATTGAACCTGAATACCGTGTACAACGGCGACATCACGCCGAGACCTATCCTATTTTTCGAGACAGGTCCAACGGGGGCTGTAACGGAGATACGGGGGTTATAAACGTAATCTCCTTTTTCAATGATGTAATAGCCCTCAAGGTTTCCTTGGTTGGCAATGTCTTTGTCGAAGAAGTCGCGTTGGTCAATCACTCCATATTCAGCAGAATTGGTCAAAACACGAGTGATATCGCCGCTGACATTTTTCTGCGTCGAGCGCTTCGCAAGTTTCCCGAGTGCTTGAAAGCTCCAGGGCTGGTCATTACAAAACTCTGGGAATCGCAACCGTGGCACCATCGTTTTTTTTTCGTTACCACTCATGCCGCTTGCTCCTGCAGCCTTGTGTGCATACGAAAGTCCGCGCGAATCCACTGCGCTCCTTGTGCAAAGACGGCACCCATCATCGCCCCTCCTCGTAGGCAGCCAAACCGGCAATCTCATGGCCTTGAGCAAGCTTATGCAGTAGCGGCGTCAACTCGTCCATCAGCGCCAGTTCTTTCTGCGTGCGTGCTTTCCAGCCAAGGCTCAGCGGAGCCATCAACTCCGACAGGTGCTCCCCATCGAAGATACGGCGGCGCAGGATGTCATCTACAAAAATTTGCAGGGCCGCTGCGTCCAGTGCGTGGCGGTTTGCAATGTCAGCGAGTTCCCGAGTCTTCTTCTCTGCTTTGAAGCGGTCGAATCCGTCGCGAATTTGCTTTTCGTTCAAGGCTTCATTGACGGGCAGACCTCGGATGTACTCGGCAATGTCCTCGCGCTCGTCGATGAACTTCGCATCGGACTGGATAAGACCGATGAGTTGCTCCCGATTCATCGTGAGCTTGCCGGGCTTCTGCTGGGTCAGCTTCGCAATCAGGCCCATGATGTAGTCATAGTCGATCACCGACGAGGCGAAGAGCACAAACTCGAAGTCAAGCTGCTGTACATCGGGCGGAGCCTGATCGCCTTCCTTACTCTGTATTTCCTTCAGACGCTTGGCGGTTTCCAAGTAGGTACTGCGGAAACTCTGCAACTGGTCTGGCGATAAGATGGTGTCAATGCGCTCTTTCTGCGCTGGTGCCAAATCGGTGTACTGATCGAGCTGGGTCTTGAGCCGCTGCACTTCCTTGAAACGGTTGACGAACTCGATGCGGGCGGTATCGCCCTTGAGGTTGTATACCGCCTCGGGTTCGCAGATGAGGTTCTTGTCCGTCATGAAGCGCGACATGCCCGCCACGGCAGCTTCGTATTTACGGATGACTTCTGCTGCGGATTCCACTAGCCAGATTTCGCGAGGGTTGTCGATCTTTTCGCCGGAAAAGAGCGCAATCGCTTCCTCAACGGGATTCTGTTGCTGGCGGAAGTCGAGAATATTGCCGTAGGGTTTACTATCGTTGAGCACGCGATTGGTGCGCGAAAACGCCTGGATCAGGCCGTGGTACTTGAGATTCTTATCCACGTACAGGGTGTTGAGGTACTTGGAGTCGAAGCCGGTGAGTAGCATGTCCACCACGATGGTGACGTCGATTTTCTGCGCGGCGGGCAGGTCGGTGTTGGGATACTGCTGATCCTTGATGCGTTTTTGTACGTCCTGGTAGTACAGGTCGAACTCACTGATACGGTGGTTGGTACCAAAGCGTGCGTTGTAATCGGCGACGATGCGAGTGAGTGCCGCCTTCTTGCCCTCTGGGTCTTTCTTGTTGTCTTCTTGTTCTTGTGGCAGGTCTTCCTGAATCTGCTGCACGTCCTTGTTGCCGTCGGCTGGTGGGGAGAACACGCAGGCAACATTCAACGGACGGAATTCGGGGTCTTGCTCTTTTTTTTGGTTCTGAATGCGCGCGAACAGCTCAAAGTATTCAATCGCATCGTTGATGCCGGACGTTGCCAGCACCGCATTGAACTTACGACCATTGGTCGCAGTGTCATGCTTGGCGAGGATGGTCTCGATGACCTTGGCTTTGGCTACGCCTTCGCCGGGCTTGGGCGGGTTCTTGCCTTCAGGCTTGAAGTAGTCCACGTGGAAGCGCAGGACATTGCGATCTTCAATGGCGTGGGTGATGGTGTATTGGTGCAGACAGCGCTGGAATAGATCGTCGGTCGTGCGGTAGCTGGCCTGCTGGCCTTCGATCTGCTGATAGCTGGCGTTCTTCTCGAAAATAGGGGTGCCGGTAAAGCCAAAGAGCTGAGCGTTAGGAAAGAACTCCTTGATGGCTTTATGGTTGTCGCCGAACTGCGAACGGTGGCATTCATCAAAGATGAAAACCATTCGCTGGTTGCGTAGCGGCTCCAAACGCTCTTTGTAATTGCGCTTGTTGGCCCCATCCAGGGCAAGGCCCAACTTCTGAATGGTCGTGACTATCACCTTGTCGGCGTAGTCATCCGACAGAAGGCGGCGCACCAGTGTTTCGGTATTGGTGTTTTCCTCAACGCAACCTTCCTGGAAGCGGTTGAATTCCTCGCGAGTCTGCCGGTCCAAGTCTTTGCGGTCGACCACGAACAGACATTTGTCGATGTCTGGATTGTCTTTGAGCAGGGTAGACGCCTTGAAGGAGGTGAGCGTCTTTCCCGAGCCGGTGGTGTGCCAGATATAGCCGTTTCCGCAGTTCTGGTGGATGCAATCCACGATAGCTTTGACGGCATAAATTTGATATGGCCGCATCATCAACAGCTTTTGTTCACTGGCCACTAGCACCATGTAGCGGCTGATCATCTGGCCAAGGGTGCACTTGGCCAAAAACTTCTCGGCAAAGCTATCGAGCAGGGTAACCTTCTTATTGTCTTCGCTGGCGAACTGATAAATCGGCAGAAAACGCTCGTCCGCGTTGAAGCTGAAGTGGCGCGCGTTGTTGTTGGCGAAGTACCAGGTATCGGTGCGGTTGCTGACCATGAATAGCTGTAAAAAACACAGCAGCGTTTTGCCGTAACCGTTGCCGGGAACGGTCTTGTAATCAACAATCTGCTGCATCGCCCGGCGCGGGCTGACGGCCAGGGTCTTCAGCTCAATTTGCACCACTGGCACCCCATTGATGAGCAGCATCACGTCGTAGCGGTGATGGCTGTTGTCGGTGTTGATGCGTAGCTGGTTGATGACCTCGAAGTCGTTCTTGCACCAATCCCGGATGTTCAGCAAGGTGTAGTTCAGCGGCGTGCCATCGTCGCGCTCGAAGCTGTTGATGTTGCGTAGCGTTTGGGCAGCGTTGTAAACATCGTCTGTCACGATGCTGTCCCGCAGGCGCTGGAACTCGCTGTCGGTCAGGCGCACCCGGTTGAGTGCCTCAAACTTGGCGCGGAAGTTGGCCTCTAGCGCGGTACGGTCCCGGATATCAGGGCGATAGGTGTACTTGAGGTCACCAAGCTTGGCGATCAGATCGAGTTCGATTTGTTGTTCTGATGTCGTCATGACTCTTTCCTCAAGGACCCAAACGGTTCGCCATGGCCGTTGCATAGGCGGACAAAAGCCGTGGTGCTCATGTGTGTCGACCCCCTAACTCGGTGGCATCTTCGCCAGCCCCGCCTGCGCGCACCCACTCGTCCACTTCGGACAACTGAAACTTCCACAGTCGCCCCACACGATGTGCTGGTAGGCCCTTGCGCTCTCTCCAGCGATAAACAGTGTCTTTGGCGACCCCCAGATGCTGGGCCACGTGTTCAGCAGTCACCCACGGTTCAGTGCTCATGTCGATGGCGCTCTGGAATTATGTTTTAAAGTCGTCTTAAATCGTCTGAAGTCTATCATTGAAATGCTATTTAAGCACCCGCCTAGCCAGCCTCAACCTCCCAGATAGATCGACGTCACCGTCAACCGCTCATGCCCGAGTTCACGGCTTATTTGCTGGCGCTCGTGTCGGTCGACCAAGCGCTGCGACAGCCCGAATTGAGCCTTGCCAGGTCCGCCTGCTGCCGGCGACTTCCATCCCGTCAACGCTTCATATCGCATCTGTGCATACCGATGCCGCAGGCCATGCATATGGCTCAGACTCGCCGCCTTGCACTGTCCATCGTAGACGTGCCGCTGCTGGATGAAGGTCTTGTCTGCCGGGATTAGTGACCCTGTGCCCGCCAGGCGGTGTGCTGCGTGGAGCGCGTCGCGTTGCTCTGCGGTGGTGATGGGCACAATGCGTTCACGCCCGCCCTTCGTCCACGATCCTTTGAGGGCAATGTGGTCACCCCGATCCGCGTAGCTGGGCTGGAACTTGATCGCTTCCTCCCGGCGCAATCCGAAGGCGGTTTGTAGCTGAAGGCTCATGCGCACGTGGACATCGGTGATCTGTTCAAGACCTGTGCCCAGTTCCTGGGCCTTGCTGATGTTGGTCACATAGCGGCGCTCGGGCACGCCAAGCTGTGTGTTGTCCGCCGGCAAGATGCCAGCCTTGCCGATCTTTTCGGCCCACCAGCGCAGGTGAGAGAGCCGATTCTTGATGGTGCCCGACGACAAACCTTCGCCTTGCCAGCGTTCCAGTAGCGCCTGGACGTGCTTGCCCTTGAGAGACGAAGCTTTCATCTGCCGGAAACCGGCCTCGCGCAGTTGCCGCGCGGTCAGCGACAGCGAACGCATCCGATCGGCCTGCGTGTTGTGACTGCCGTCACGGTTGCGTTGGCATAGCTGCCGCAGGGTGTAGGTCAAGTCGTCCATCTTCCGGCCTCCGAGTAAAGCGCCGTACTGCGTTGTCCTGAAATTCAATGGTTAGTGTTGGTGCCAACTCGACAAGGCGAGATCCCGTGAGGGCAAGGGCATGGTGTTCAGGAGACACCAGAGCCTCGAATGAGGCGTCCGTCTTGCTTCCTGCTGGAAGCCCGGACGGAGGTACTACAAGACGAAAGTGATTTGAACGTGGACGAGTTCTCCTATGAAGTGAGTGGAATGAGAAATGCAGCAGGAGCCATGTGCGTTGCACAAAGGGAATTGCCGCAAAGGACAGCGCGCCAGGAGGCGCGGTAGGGATGAGTCAAACAGACGAAGAAGGCTCCACCCTGGGTAGGGCCGGTATGTGGTCGGAGCCTGGGCATACCTGGGGTGGCTCCACCCTGTCGGGCCAGCGCTTGCAGGAACCTGCGCTGTTGGGGGGGGGCCGATGTGCGAAGCCCATCGGTCTTGGCAACTGTCCGGTCAGTGTAGGGCGGGCATCATCATGTATGCCGCACGCAATAGGAACTGGTTTTCGCCCGCATTGTTGCTGGCGTGGGCGGGGTCGTCACTGCGGCGTGCAGTGACGACCCGTTTCGCGGCAGCATTTGCTACGCAGGATGCGGCTGCCATCCCCTGGCCTGCATTGCCTGCGCTGCGATGTCCCCAGCGTTCGTCGAGGCGTTCAGCATCTTGCGGATGTTGGCGATGTGCGCCAGGGCGGTTTCACGCGATGCCGGTTGCGCAGTCGGTTCAGAGCGGTTTTCGGTACGCGGCGGAGTTGCAGGCCGATTCTCGGCAGCCCGTGAGGCGGCAGATGTCTCCTTACGACCTGCCCACAGACGGAACTCGCCCGCAAAAACGCGCTTCACCAAGGCGAAGAAGTAGGCCACGACATTGCGCACGGTGCCGCTCTGGCTGCGTGCCTGCAATTCGTCCAGCACTTCCTGGCGATGCTGCGGCGGCAGCCGCCGCAAGGCGGCCTGCACGTCCTTTTGCTGATCTGCCTGGGCATTGCTCAGGCAAGGCGGCAAGCTCACCGACTGCGATGCCGGATCGCCGTCGCCTTCGCCCGCGCGATACGTACGTTCTTTTTTATACATATACGTCTTATACGTACTGCCCTGCTCAGCCGTCATATGGCGAGCGTGTCCGGTCTGTTGCGGAACACGCGTGCTGCCAGCGGAATCGCCAGACAATGGCAGTGGGTCGGCTGCTTCGCTCGCCTGCGACGGCGACGGCGGTGTCGGGTGCAAATCATCGTCATCGCCGAGCTGATCGTGGGCCGCAATGGAAGCGGCTTCAGGTGCCTGCGCCAGCGTTGCCTGAATGTGGACGGCCACCCGATCCACCTGGTTGTTTTCGTGGCCGAGGGAGGCTTGCAGAAGCTCGGACAGGCTGGCATCGAGCGCGCAAGCCTGCTGGAAGTGCAGGGCGCTTTCGTGAACCTGATACAGCTCGCTGAGCACATGGCCGGTTAGAGGATCGCGGTGCTGGCCTACCAGGCTGATCCAGCCCGTCAGCCGAAGCACAACGAGGACGCGCCGGGCCGTCTCGTACCCGGCCCGCTGCCCCAGCGGGGTAGAGGTGAGATAGCGGCGCAACTGCCCCAGGTTTGCCAGCGGACTGATGCCCTCGGCAGAGTGCAGCATGCGCAGCACCTGCCAGCCATTGCACTCCAATGGCGTGAGGCGGGCATCGAGCATGAGCGAGGCGGGCGTGGTGAACAGGGCATCTTGCCCCTGCGGGTTGTGGCGGGTGTGATGGTCTGCCATGAGAGTGCTCCGAGGTCTGGGCCACAGCGGCCCGTTCCCCTGCATCTCATCGCGTACCGCTCCAGGCGTCAGCCAACAATGCGGTCTGCGCCATACCCGTTTTATCCGGCAGGCGCAGAGCTGGCACCGGCATCCAGACTGATCTATCATCCTAATGCCCCCTTGGGGGTACAACTGGGGGTACTTCCAGCAATTCCCGCAAAGGCCGTGGCCCGATTTCCCCGCGAAACCTAGCATTCACGGCACTTTGCCGACTGATCAACGTTTAAACGTGTGATCAACGTCTAAGCTTCTTGCAAGTGTTGTAGATGTGGCAGGTGCCTGATATCAGGCACCTGCCATTTTTGTTTGAGTTAGGGGTTGAGGGAAGGATGTTTTAAGACCTTTGCTAGCGGAATCCCTAAAAAGGATAGGTTTTTTGGTAACTGAGAGGATGTCCAGGCGTGTCTCAGGGCGACAGCGTTGTTTGATCGTTTGTTCAGGTAAGGGACTAATCCAGTCAGACTGTCTGGAGTATTTATAGGTTCTTCGGTGATAGAGACCTATTTTTTGCTAGTACAGTTGGCCGCAAAATATAAAGGAAGTGGTATGCCGCAATGCAAGGCCCCTTGGATGCTCGCAGCAAAGGAGTTGCGAAGTGATCTTCCATTTTTTGGTTCCTTTGGCTTGATTGCTGGGTTAGTGCAGTGGGTGGCATATCATTACTTTGATAAGTCCAATGTAGGCGCTGAGTTGTTACAAGAACATATTGCTTTTAGGTCTTTAGTCCTGACTGTGATTTTCCTCTGGGGTGCTAAAGGACTGCTCGCGCGATTGTCTGTTACTGAAGAACGGCCACGTCTCAGTGCATTCGTAGAACATGTAGCTGGTCGCGCTGTGGCTTTTGCTTCAGTGGCGGCCGCCGTTATCGCAGGCTGCGCATTCGCGGCCCTGTTATTAGGTGCCTTTGGGGTTGCTATCCGCGTCTTGTTCTTTGCGATTTATTTTGTGGCGCTTGCTGAAATTGCCGCTAATCCATTCTTGAGGTCTGGACAGTCAAGAACAGTTTGGTTAGCCATGGGTGTTGTTGTCTCCATGCCTTTGAGTGTCGAGCTGACGCATTGATACGATTGCCAATAGCACTTGGCAGCTAGCTATATTCGTGCTTTTGCGTTTGTGATGGTGGCTGTGTAGGTGGGCGTGCAAGTAACCGCTCGACTTTCTCACCCTCGCTTGCTCAAGCTGTGTTCGATCTATTGTTTAGCGACGCGTTCGGAGTCTGGCATTTCAGGGCCAGCAGGCAGCTCACGGCGATGCGGCTTTTGATCCCCGATGCTCGTTTTATATCTTAATCCAGCTTTTGAAGAGACCTTGTTGAATGTTGGCCCCAGAAAGTCCAAATAGCCAGTTGCAAGCTGCCTTGGTGCTTGTACAAGAAATTCTGAGTCTTGATTTGCAAGCTCTCTATCTGCACGGCTCGGCTGTGGCAGGAGGACTGCGGCCACACAGTGATCTGGATATATTGGCGGTCGTTGATGCTCCCTTGTCAGACGAACAGCGTCAGGATCTGATTGCGGCTTTATTGTCTATTTCAGCCCCTCATCCGGCTACGCCCGGTGGTCCGCGTTGCATCGAGCTGGTGGTGTGTCGTCTGGCTGATCTTCAATGCAATGAGCATCCGGCCAAGGTGGAGTTTATCTACGGCGAATGGCTGCGGGATGCCTTCAAGGAGGGCTACTTGTCCGACGCCGCTGCGGACCCGGAATACACCTTGCTCTTGGCCCAGGCTCGTCAGCAGGCGCAGTTGTTATGGGGTAGGGATGTGCTGGCAGATGTTCTTGCCACGCCGATTGAGCATATACGCCAGGCGATGCGGGATGGTGTAGAGCCCTTGTATGAAGGGCTGCGTGGAGACGAGCGCAATGTTCTGCTGACTTTGGCACGCATGTGGCGAACAGGTGTTCATGGGGACTTTGTGACTAAGGAACAGGCGGCTGAGTGGGCTATTCCCAGCCTGCCTGCGGAGCTGGCCAAGACTTTGGAATATGCGCGTCTGGCGTATATCGGTGAGGTGCTTGACCGCTGGGACACAAGGGGCAAGGAAGCAGAGCGTTTGGCGCAGGCACTACTTGGGAACATTAAGCAGGCTTTGTAAGAGTGCGCCCTGAATTTGGCCCTTGGACCCGCCGCTATCAGTGGTTGCCGTTCAGATAGCGGGGGAGCGTCACTTATGTTTTGCGCCGCTACCAAGGTAGCAATCTCCAGCCTTCTTCACTAAATTCCAGCCGTTCCGTCAGCCCAAGATTGTTCATGAAAGTATCGTCGTGCGAAACCACCATCAGCGTGCCCTGGTAGCTGCTCAACATGGTTTCCAGGGCCAAGGCTGAAGGCAGATCCAGGTGGTTGCTGGGTTCATCCAGAAGCAGCAGTTGTGGCGGAGGATCAGCGTACAGCACGCAGGCCAGGGCGGCTTTCAGGCGTTCGCCACCGCTCAAGGCACCGCTGGGGCCGGTAACTTTTTGGGCGTCCAGTCCTAGTTGCGCCAGACGCATGCGCAAGTCGCCCTCGCTGCTTTTGCGGTTGAGGGCCTGTATCTGTTCCAGCACGGTTTGCTGTGGATCCAGATCGGCCAAGCCTTGGTCCAGGTAAACATGTTGTGGCACTACTTTGCAGTGACCAGCGAGGGGTTCCAGTTGACCTGCAATGACCTTGAGCAGCGTGGATTTGCCGCAGCCGTTCGGACCTATGACTCCTACTCGTTGCTGGCCGCTTAACAGCAGTGTGACCGGGGCTTGGTTGGCCGGAACATAGGGGAGCTTCACCTCATCCAGTTCCACAACGCGCTGGCGGGTCAGCGGCATCAAGGGCAGGGCGTGAAGATTGATAGCGGTGTCCTGCTCGATCAACTCGGCTGCCTCCTGTACGCGTTGTGCCAACTGCTTTTGGGCCGTCACGTGTTGCTGACGCAGTTTGCCGGTGGTGGCTTCACTGCGACCCTTTTGCCTGTCCAGCAGGATTTTGGCCTGATTGGCTTGCTTGCCCTGTTGATTCCCGCGTGCCTGTCTACGCTCTTGCCGTTGGCGTTGCTCTTGCATGGTGCTTTCTGCACGCTGACGTTCCAGTTTGCGGTGCTCCAGCTGGTCCAGGGCGTTTTGCTGCTCCAGGGCTTTCTGCTCGGCGTAGTGGCTGTAATTACCGCCATAGCTACGCAGCCCCAGGGAAGACAGCTCCACAATGCGCTCCATCGTGTCCAGCAGTTGGCGGTCATGGCTGATGACCAGCAGGCCGTGGGGCCAGTGTCGTAACTGCTCAATCAGGGCAAGCCGGTTGTCGCGATCCAGGTGGTTGCTGGGTTCATCCAGAATCAGGAAATCGGCCTGAGACAGCAAGGCATGGATCAGCGACAGCCGCATGGCCTGGCCGCCGCTTAATGTTTCGGCAGGTGTCCCGGCAGTCAGATGACCCAAGCCATTGCGCTCCAGCGCTTCCTGTAATTGCTGCCGAATATCCCAACGGTCTTCGATCAGATTGAAGTCTTCCATGGCGCTACTGCCGGCTTCAATCCGGGTAAGTGCGTCCAGCGTTGGCCCTACACCCGCCAGATCAGCGACGCGCAACCCGCTGACAGACACCACTTGCTGCGCCAGATAATGGACTTTGCCCGAGCGCAGGCAACGGCCACTGCTGGGCTGAAGTTGCCCGGCCAGGATTTGAGCCAGAATGGTTTTGCCCACGCCATTACGTCCGACCAGGCCCGTGCGCCGCGAGTCGAAGGTTTCGTTCAGTTGGGAAAACAGAGTCTTGCCCTGCGGCAGGGTATAGGACACGCCTTCCAGCGTCAGATAAGGATTCGTCATACGTGATGCTTCCATTAATGCCAAGAACTCCCCCTGCGTTGTGGGGGCTGGTGGAGACTGGCCGTCTAGGGGACGGCGGCATTAGTGGCGCATTGGACGAATACCTCACGGGAAATGAATCGAAGCCACACTATAAAAGCATTTTGCCGGGAAGGTAAAGTCGGCTGGGCTTCTCAAGGAAGCGATGAAGGTCGTGTGATTCCATCACAGGAGCGGGTTTGGGCTCAGAAGCCTGGGCTTGTCTCACGGTTTTGGGATCTTGATTTACAGGCTTCAGCGCGGTGAGGTCTGTACTGCTGCAGGCTGCGTGAAATACCGAGCCGCGAGAGATGGCCACCCAGCAGGAAATGAAGTTTATTTCCTGACGTTTATTCAATAAAGTGGAGTCCTCGGCTTTTCATCCTCTGTATCGCTTCATGTCTGGAGGATAGAGGCAGGACTGCCTTTTCTCTCCCAATCCGGGAAGCCGCACCATTTTGAAGGAATGTCATGAACACATTCAATTTACCCGCTCGCTCGATTGTGTATGTGCAGGATGTGTATTGTGGTTGGTGCTGGGGTTTTGCCGAACGCATGGTCGAGTTCGAGGCGGCCAACAAGCATCGCATTCCTTTTACCGCTGTCTCGGGTGGCTTGTTCGTGGGTGACCGGGCTGCGCCCATGTCCCGCTACCCTTATATTTCCGAATCCAACGAGCGCATCGCGCAAATGACGGGGGTGACGTTTGGGGCTGCTTATAAAGCCTTGGCCGAGGAAGGGACCACGGTTATGGACTCTTTGGATGCGGCGACAGCCTTGGCGGTGCTGCGTGCGCAAGATCCGGAGCAGGCCATTCATTGGGTGCACGAGTTGCAGCAGGCTTTCTACTTGAACGGACGCAGCTTGTCTGATCAGGAGGTCTGCCTGGGAATTGCTGCTGCCAATGGCCTGGATGTAGAGGCTGTGCGACGCCATTTAACTGACGGTTCAGGCCGGGAACAAGCCTTGGCTGATTTTGCCCTGGCACGGGCTTTGGGCGCGCAATCCTATCCGACCTTGCTGTTTGTGGATGGTCGAAAAGTGACAAAGCTACCGGCGGTTGGTACCCCTTTGGAAACGCTGAATCAGACACTGGATTCCTTATTGGGCTGATTAGCAGTTCGGTACATAAAGCAGATTGAAATTGCGGCATCCGGGCCCAGCCAGGATGCCGCATTGGGTTTTACTGCAAGCAGGCTTAGAAGCGGTAAGCCGTATTCAGATGCACGGCCGTTTGTGCGTTGGTGCCTTTGCCTACTTGGGCGCTGATACCGGCCCCCAGCGTCCAGTTATTGCTTAACTGGCCCACGGTTCCCAATTCCAGCAGACCTGTGTCACGCACTCGCTTTTGGTCTGTAGGCAGATAAAACTGGCGATTGTTGTAGACGCCATCCTGCAGGTGCGCGCCCAGTTGCTTTGCAGGTTTCTTGAACTCGTGCAGCCACTCTGCAGAGGCATACACAGCCCATTGATTGCTGAGCGCCACATTGATTTGATAGCCCAGGCCACTTTGTACAGAGGTCTGGTCCTGGGCGTCGAAGCCCATGGAGGTGGACAGACCCTGCCCGTCCTCGGACAGGGATTTGATCTTGGCTTTCTGCAGACTCAAGCTCAACAGCGGACCATGGGTGACAGTACCGACCTGCCAGTCGTAGCCTGTACTTATCTTGCCACCGTATTGGCTGCCGCCCGCTTTGGCCTGGTGCTCGCGGGTGGCGGCACCAAGACGCAGGTGGCGGCGGGTTTTATTGTCCAGATCGCTGTAGAACAGCTGGGCGTTGAACCATAGATTGCTGGCTTGCCAACGTCCGTACAGGCCGGCTGACTGACGTTTTTGGCTGTAACTGCCGTTGTTGGCGGTTTTGCCATCCAGGTCCTCGTAGGACAGGTAAGCACCTGCCGTCCAGTCGTTCATGCGCTTGTCCACACCGAGCTTCCATCCCGCCTGGGTACCGTCCAGACGGGAGTTCGAGCTGCTGCCATTGCGGCTGATGGCTTCCCCCTGGAACCAGACGGACAAACCTGGGTTCCCGGACGAGCTGACAGTGTGCAGGCGACGATCAATATGCTGCATTTGCATCTGCCCGGCGGTATTGGCGGAGGAGGCCAGTACGGCTACCTGACTGGGAGCGCTCAGGACAGCATGGGCATAGTCAGCAATCGTGCTATGGCCGCCTGAACTGGGGTGTACGCCGTCGGCAAACAGATAGTGTTGATCTGCTCCGGCTGCGACCAGATCGGCGGGGGTGCACAGGCGGGAGGAAACACTGCCGCAGGCGGCAGTATTGACGTTGCTAAAGCCATAGGCTTGGGGATCTGCGGCCACTTCATGCAAGAGCGCCGAGACATTCAAAGGAATGATGTTGGCTGAGCTTGTTGCCAGTTGCTGGGTGAAAGCCTGGTTGTAGCTGTCACTGAGCAAGGTGGCGATACCTGCACTGATCGGTGAGCCGGAGAACTCCGGAGTCATGCCCAGGTCAGGGATGTTGGGGACCAGAATATAGCGCGCGCCTGCCTGCGATAGCGCGTTGACAAGGGCAGCTTGATTGCCGACGGAATCAGCCACGATCTGAGACATATTGAACGGATCTTTTACGGCGGCAAACAAGTCATTCGCGCCACCCCAGACGGTGTACAGGGCCTGCCCGTCCAAACGCCCGTTGCTCATGGCCAGCAGTTGGTTGGTCTGGGTTGTCATGGCGGGCAAAGGTGGATTGGTGGGGCCGGGAGGGTTGCTGGGGTCCAGCAGCTCATCGACGGCCACGCGAGCACCACCGACAGCATAGTTGCTGCCGCCCTGGCTGCTAGGTGAGGCGTCGGTTCCCAGCTTTTGAGCCAGTACCTGGGACCAGACCTGGCCAGGATTGGTGGTAAAGCGCGAGCCGAACTGTCCACTGTCAGTCAGGCTGTCGCCGATGAAATAGGTATTGGAGAACGCTTGGGCCTGTGTCCCTGCATGCAGGGTCATCAAGGCCAAGGCAAGACATGTTTTTTTCATTGCGCAGTCATTAAAAAGGCGTTCCCCAAGCAGCACCTTTTGAACAGCCCTTTGCTTTTTGTGTCGTGGCGTTCAAGGTCAATCAGCATCTCGGATGGAACAGGTGGATGAAAAGATCATCGGATCAGGACCATCATAGTCAGGAGGCGTTTATTTCTGACACAGACAGGCACAGGATTGTGCGGTCAGGATAAACGCGGGCAATGGGCAATAAAAAAACGCCATGCTGTTGCATGGCGTTTTGGTTCAATCTTGATTGGGCTTAGCCGCGGACCAGGGGGGCGACACAGACATTGGGGTTGTCGGCCAGGGGCACAAATTTCATGCTGCCACCGTCATAGGCGTCGATGGTGCCAGACTCAATGTCGTAGACCCAACCATGCAGCGTCAAGCGGCCTTCGGACATGGCCAGGCGCACGGAAGGGTGGGTCTGGATATTGGCCAGTTGGGCAACCACGTTTTCCCGCACCATGGAAGCAATGCGATCTTGCTCGCTGGCGTGCGTGCGGGCTTCATTGACCAGACGTGCCGAGTCGGCATAACGCAGCCAGTGCTCCACAGCAGGCATGTGATCCAGGCACTGACAGGAGGCAATGGCGGTCATGGCGCCACAGTCGGAGTGGCCGCAGATCACGACATCGGATACACGCAGGGCGGACACGGCGTATTCCACGGAGGCGGTCACTCCACCGGGTTCTGGACCGTAGGACGGGACGATGTTGCCAGCGTTACGAATCACGAACAGATCGCCGGGTTCACGTTGTGTCACCAGCTCTGGGACCAGACGGCTATCGGAGCAAGAGATAAACAAAGCGCGGGGGTTTTGTTGTGTAGCCAGATTTTTGAAGAGCTTGGCGCGCTTGGGGTAGGCTTCCCGTTGAAATTTCAGGAAACCGTCGATAATGTCTTTCATCCTTGTCCTTGTAGTTCGGCTTGGATAGAAGATTAACTCTTCAAGGTCATAAGGTAAAATACCGATTTCTGATGCTTTTCATTGGCTTTGCTTATACAAAGGCCCCTTATGCTCTTGCGCCATCTTAATTACTTTCTGGCGGTTGCCCAGTATCAAAGCTTTACCCGCGCCGCGCGTGCCTTGCACGTGTCTCAGCCGGCCCTGTCGCAACAGGTGCGTCAGCTGGAGGAACATTTAGGCGCGCAATTGTTTGACCGCACCGGGCGTCTGGTGCGTTTGACCGATGCCGGTGAGGTCTATCTGCGTTATGCCCGGCAAGCCTTGCAGGATCTGGAGGAAGGGCGGCGAGCCTTGCACGACGTCAGTGATCTGAGTCGAGGCTCCTTGCGGGTGGCGGTGGCACCGACCTTTACGTCCTACCTGATTGGCCCTTTGGTGGAGGCCTTCTACCGGCGCTATCCCAATGTGCGTCTGGTGATTCAGGAAATGTTGCAGGAGCGCGTGGAAACGCAGCTGGTCGAGGACGAGCTGGATATTGGTATTGCGTTTGAAAAGCCTACCTCGGCTGCAGTGGAGTTCCAGCCTTTATTGGTGGAGACGCTGGCCTTGGTGATGAGCCGTACGCACCCCTTGGCCGAGCGGCGCAGCATTGATAGGGATACCTTGACGCGTGAATCTCTGGTCTTGCTGACCCCCGAGTTCGCCACGCGCGGACAGATCGAACGTCATTGTCGTCAGCATGATCTGGACTTGAAGGTATCGATGGAGTCCAACTCGCTCAATGCGGTCATTGAGGTGGTGCGGCGCACAGGTCTGGCGACCTTGTTGCCTGCTGCCATTGCCAGCAATAGCGAGTATTTGGTAGCGGTGAGTCTGGACCCGGCACCGCCGCAACGGCGGGCCATTCTGATGCAGCGCAAAGGTGCATATCAATCTGCAGCGATGCGCGCCTTTATTGAGCTGGCGCTGAAATACGGCGCGGCATCGACGTTTTAATACGGGTGTCCGGCAGAGCGGTAGTCACGTTCTGCTGCGGGCACTTTACAGCGCCACCACCACACTTTGCTCCAGAGGACGCAATTCGCTTTCCACAGCGGGTTTGCCCTCGTTCAAGTGGGCGACCAGATCTACCGTGGTAGAGATACGCGTCAACATCAAACAGGCCACTTCACCACCGGCAACACGGCTGCTATGCCAGCAACCGGGACGCATGCATACACCTTGCCCTTGAGGGATGCGGAAGGCTTTCAGGGTGGACAAGTTCGGGCCGCCTTCAGGCTTGCTCTCGGCCACGATATGGATCACTTCACCGGTCAGCGGGATCAGTGCCTGTTGTGTCAGCAGGTGGTTTTCCAGCGTCGTGATGTTGGGATCCTGAATCCGGTAATTCACCCACAACACTTCGGTCTGACCGCTTGGACCTGTGTCAAACGCATGTTCATGCCAGAAATCGGTAGCGGCATTGCTGAAGGCTGCCGTCGCAGGCGCCGTGGCCAAACCTTTACCCAACATCCAGCCATAAGGGGCGAAAGCCTCGGGGCTCAGGGGCTGGGGAGTCAGGGTGATTGGGGTGCTCATGGTTTATTGCTCAAAGAAAGTACTAAGGCAGCATCTTATCAAGAATGCAGCCTCGAACCGGGATTGGCCTAGATCAATAAGCTTGAGTTTCTCGTGGGTATTGTGGAACTAAGTAAAACATCCCCTGTCTTGAAGAGGGCTCGTCTTTACTTAGCGAGCTAAGCAAGCCGCCTTTTTTCATGGGCGGCTTCGCTCTGTTTGCTTTCTTGACAAGGGGTTGCTGTGCTTCAAGCTGTTTCGCTGACCTGTAGACGGGGCCAGCGTCGTGTGTTCTCCGAGCTGAGCCTAAGGCTTGAAGCTGGCCAATGCTGTTTGGTCAGTGGGCCCAATGGCAGCGGTAAAACCAGCTTGCTGCGCATCCTGGCCAATATCGCCCAGGCTGATGAAGGTCAGTTGATCTGGCGCGACCGCCCCGTGCAAAGCAACGATAGCGATTACCGCCGACAGCTGGTGTATGGCGGGCATGCGCCGGGGCTTAATGGCAGCTTGTCGGTGCAAGAGAATCTGGACAGCCTGCTCATGCAGGATCGTGTGCCGCTGGAACGGGAGGCCTGTGACCAGGCGTTGCTGGCTGGCGGTTTGCTGGCTTACCGTCGTGTGCCTGTACGGCAACTGTCAGCCGGACAACGTCGCCGCGTGTTTCTGGTGCGCCTGTCCCTGAGCAATCGCCCCTTGTGGATTCTGGACGAGCAGCTGACTGCGCTGGATAGCGCCGGTCAGAAGTTTCTCGGCGAGCTGATTGCGCAGCATCTGCATAAGCAGGGCGCTGTCATTCTGACCAGCCACCAGACCTTGCCCTGGGATTTGGAGGTGCAGCATCTGGATCTGGGGCAGGCATGTTGAGCCTCTTTTTAGCCTTGATGAAGCGCGAGTGGCGCCTGGCGATGCGTCGCCCCGGCGATGTTCTGATTCCTCTGGTTTTCTTCCTGGTGGTGTGCAGCCTGTTCCCCTTGGGCGTGGGGGCGGATGCGGCCTTGCTGTCCAAGATGGCCCCCGGTGTGCTGTGGGTGTCGGCCTTGCTGGCCACCATGCTGTCGTTAAGCCGGCTGTTTGAGCAGGACGAGCAGGACGGCGCGTTGGAACAGGTGCTGTTTTCGCACTTGCCGCTCAGCCTTTGGGTCTTGGGCAAGGTGTTGGCGCATACCTTTTTGACAGGGGTGCCTTTGCTGTTGCTGGCGCCGATTCTGGGGCTGCAATTCAGTCTGCCTACGTCCAGCCTGGGCGTGCTGATGCTGTCTCTGGCGCTGGGCCTGCCCGTTCTGACCTTGCTGGGGGCGATTGGTGCGGCCTTGGTACTGGGTCTGCGCTCAGCCGGGGTCTTGCTGGCTTTATTGATTTTGCCCTTTTACGTTCCCGTGCTGGTCTTCGGGGCGGGGGCGGTGCAAGCGGTTCAGGCCGGATTGGGTGCGCAAGCGCATCTGTCCGTTCTGGCCGCTTTTTTACTGTTGGCTTTGTTCTTCGCGCCACCTGCTACGGCAGCGGCGCTGCGCCTTGCTCTTGAGTAAATTCCATGAACTTTTTGTATCGCTACGCTGCCCCGCAGAATTTTTACTTCCTGGCCGGACGCATTGTGCCTTGGGCATCCGCTCTGGCTCTGCTGCTGTTCGTAGTTGGGGCGTATGTGGGCTTTTTCCTGGCTCCAACTGATTTCCAGCAAGGTGAGGGCTACCGCATTATTTTTCTGCATGTGCCGGTTTCCTGGATGTCCATGCTGATCTATCTGGCCATGGGCTTCTGGTCTTTGATCTGCCTGGTTTTCAATAGCCGCACGGCGGCCATGATGGCGGCCGCGCTGGCACCGACTGGAGCCATCTGTACGGTCTTGTCTTTAGTCACGGGGGCTTTGTGGGGCAAACCCATGTGGGGCGCCTGGTGGGTCTGGGATGCCCGTCTGACTTCCGAATTGCTGCTGCTGTTTTTGTACATGGGTTTCATGGGCTTGCGTGGTGCCATTGACGACCCACGTCGCGCTGACAAAGCCGCTTCCATCCTGGCCCTGGTCGGGGTGGTGAATGTGCCCGTTATCTATTTCTCGGTGCAGTGGTGGAACACCTTGCATCAGGGGGCTTCGGTATCGCTGACCAGCTCGCCATCCATGGCCACCGTCATGCTGACGGGCATGTTGCTGATGAGTCTGGCCATGTGGTGCTACAGCATTGCCATCGCACTGTACCGGGTGCGCAATTTGATTCTTGAACGTGAGGCGCATACCGCCTGGGTTCGCAACTTGACGGAGGGCTGATGATGCATTGGTCGAGTGTGGGCGATTTTTTCGCTATGGGCGGCTATGCCGTGTATGTGTGGGGCTCGGTGCTGGCCTGTACCGTGTTGATGCTGGGTGAAGTGCTCAGCGTCCGGGCAGGGCGGGCACGGGCCTGGCAGCGGGTACGTGACGAGCGCGCCCTGGGGGGCCAGCGCCATGACTAAGCGACAAAATCGTCTGGTCCTGATTCTGGGCGCATTGATCGTGCTGGGGGCGGCAACCGCCCTGATCCTCAATGCCTTCCAAAGCAGCCTGGTGTTCTTTTTTACCCCTACTGAAGTCAGCCAGGGGCAAAGCCCTGAAAACCGGACCTTCCGGGTGGGTGGCATTGTGCAGATGGACAGCATCCGCCGTGGTGGCGCCCAAGGCATGGCCGTGAACTTTGTGGTGACAGACGGCGCGGCCCAGGTGCCTGTCAGCTATACGGGAATTTTGCCGGACCTGTTTCAAGAGGGGAAAGGCGTGGTGGCCCAAGGTCGCTTGAACGAGCAGGGCCATTTTGTGGCGGAAGAAGTGCTGGCCAAGCACGATGAAAACTACATGCCGCCCGAGGCCATGCATGCCATGGAGCAGGCCGAGCGCGCGAAACAAGGAGCCCAGCCATGATCCCGGAGCTTGGACACTTTGCCCTGATTCTGACTTTTGTACTGGCGCTGGCCCAAGGCATTGTGTCCTTGTATGGTGCCTGGCGTGGCAATTTGGCCTGGATGGCTTTTGCACGTCCCGCAGCCCGCTGGCAATTCGGTTTGGTGGCCTTCAGTTTGCTGTGTCTGGCCTGGTCCTTTGTGAGCTTTGATTTCTCTGTCGCCTATGTGGCGCAGAACTCCAGCACCAAACTGCCTTTGTTCTACCGCATTGCTGCTGTGTGGGGCGGGCATGAGGGCTCGCTGCTGCTGTGGATGTTCATGCAAACGGGTTGGGCCTTTGCTGTCAGCATTTATTCGCGTTCCTTGCCGGAAGCCATGCTGGCCCGTGTGCTGGGCGTCTTGGGTCTGATTACCGCCGGTTTTCTGCTGTTTGTCCTGATTAGCTCCAACCCCTTTGAGCGCATGTTCCCGGTTCCGGCTGAAGGTCTGGATCTGAATACGCTCTTGCAGGATATTGGCCTGATTGTTCACCCTCCCTTGCTGTATATGGGCTATGTGGGCTTTTCGGTGGCCTTTGCTTTTGCGATTGCCGCTTTGCTGGCAGGCCGTCTGGACGCCAGTTGGGCGCGTTGGTCGCGTCCCTGGACAACCTCGGCCTGGCTGTTTCTGACCTTGGGTATTGCCGTAGGTAGCTGGTGGGCCTACTACGAGCTGGGTTGGGGCGGCTGGTGGTTCTGGGACCCGGTAGAGAACTCCTCCTTTGTGCCGTGGTTGGCGGGGACCGCCCTGATTCACTCGCTGGCGGTCACGGAGAAACGTGGCAGCTTCAAGAACTGGACCGTGTTGCTGGCAATCAGCACCTTCTCGCTGTCCATTTTGGGCGCTTTCCTGGTGCGCTCCGGCGTGCTGACCTCAGTACACGCGTTTGCTACAGATCCGGCCCGAGGTGTGTTCATTCTGAGTCTGTTCGCCGTCATTGTGGGCAGCTCCCTGATCCTGTTTGCCTGGCGCGCACCGCGTGTCGGAGCAGGTGGGCAGTTTGCCGTGGTGTCGCGTGAGTCCTTGCTGCTGGTCAACAACGTTTTGCTGGTAGTGGTGACGGGCACGGTGCTGTTGGGCACCTTGTATCCCCTGATTATGGATACGCTGGGCCTGGGCAAAATCTCCGTGGGGCCACCTTATTTCAACAAGGTGTTTGTGCCTTTGATGATCCCGGCTCTGGTTCTGATCGTGTTTGGCGTCATGGCGAATTGGAAGCGTGCCAGCATGATGGATATGGTGCGCCAACTGGCCCTGGTGATCGTGTTCAGTATCGTGCTGGGTGCAGCCATTCCTTTGTTGTACGGCCAGTGGCAGGGCACCGCCGCCTTGGGCGCGGGTCTGGCCATATGGATTGTTTTGGGCAGCTTGTTTGATGTGGTCAAGCGTGTGCGCGCCACGCGTTCCGGCGTGTTCTCGCAACCACGCAGTTGGCTGGGTCAGCACCTGGCCCACATCGGGGTCGCTGTCTTTGTCCTGGGGGTGACCATGGTCAGCCACTACGAGACAGAAACCGATGTCTTGTTGCAACCCGGTCAGACGGCGCAGGTGGGCGCGTATGACGCGCGCTTCCAGGGCGTGCGTATTGTGCCGGGCCCGAACTATTCGGCCGAACGCGGCACGGTAGAACTGCTGCAGGATGGCAAGGTGGTGTCCACCTTGTATCCGGAAAAGCGCACCTATCTGTCCTCGGCCTTGCCCATGACGGAATCGGCCATTAACGCCAATGGTTTGCGTCATATTTACGTGGCGCTGGGCGACAACTTTGATCAGGGCGGTTGGAGTGTTCGTCTGTACTACAAGCCTCTGGTGGACTTTATCTGGCTGGGTTGTTTGCTGATGGCCTTGGGCGGTGCGCTGGCAATCAGTGATCGACGTTATCGCGCCAAGCAAACCCGTGCCGCTGTGCAAAACAAAGCCATGAATACGCAGGTGCAGGCATGAACCGTTTTACTGTTCCCTTGATCGGTTTTGTACTGTTGCTGGTATTTCTGGGCATTGGTTTGACCTTGAAGCCCAGCGAAGTGCCTTCGCCCTTGGTCGATAAACCGGCTCCGGCGTTCAGCCTGCCTCAATTGCACAATCCCGAAGCCAGTTTTTCGGGTGAGCAAATGAAGGGACGCGTCTGGTTGCTGAACGTGTGGGCCTCGTGGTGCTACCCGTGCCTGACCGAACATGCTTTCATCAAAGAGCTGTCCACCAAGCACAAGGTGCCGATTGTGGGCTTGAACTACAAGGACGTACCTGAAGAAAGCCGCGAGTGGCTGCTACGCAATGGCAATTCTTATGAAGTCTCTGTCATGGACAGGGACGGTCGTGTGGGCATTGATTTCGGTGTGTACGGTGTGCCGGAAACCTTTGTGATCGACAAGCAGGGCATTGTGCGCTTCAAGCACATAGGCCCCGTGTCGCGTGAATCCATGGAGGAAACCTTGTTGCCTTTGATCCGTCGTTTGGAGCAGCAGCCATGATGATGCGTCAATGGATGGTGGCCTTGATGGCCAGTGTGTGGTTTCTGGTGCCGGCGGCGCAGGCCCAGTCGGGGGAACAGGGCGCCCAGGAATCGGTGATGCTGGAAATTGCGGCCGAGCTGCGTTGTCTGGTGTGCCAGAACGAATCCATTGCGGCATCGCGTGCCGAGCTGGCGGTGGACTTGCGTCAGCAGATCATGGAGCAGTTGGGGCAGGGGCGCAGCCCCGATCAGATTCGCACGTATATGGTGGATCGCTATGGCGACTTCATTTTGTATCGCCCGCCCTTTAAATCCACCACCTTGCTGCTCTGGTTCGGGCCAGCTCTGTTATTGCTGACTGGCTTTCTGGTCTATGCCTTTACGCTGCGCCGTCGACGCCGCGCGGGTGATGACACGGCCTTGACCGAGGAACAACGTCGTCAAGCCGATGCTCTCTTGCAGGGCTCTTCTCGGGATGAACAATCGTGACTATTGTTTTTTATATTGTGGCCGCGCTACTGGTGCTGCTGTGCGCGGTGTATTTGATGTTGAGCGTCAAGCGCAAGCCCGCCGTGCAGCGTGTGGTTGAACACAAGCAGGCCAATCTGGCGATTTTGCGTGAGCAGCTCAAGGAAATCGAACGGGACAAGCAGGCCGGTGTCTTGTCTGCCCAGGACTTTGAACAGGCGCAGATGGATTTGCGCCAGCGTGTGCTGGAAGAAAACGAAGGGCTGAAAACGGAATCTGTGCAGCAAGCAGGCGCACCGAAGCTGGCCTGGACCTTGATGGTCAGCATTCCGGTCGCGGCTATCGCCTTGTACTTTTATCTGGGCAATCCGGCCATGCTCGATCCTGCCGCCGTGCAGCAGCAAGCCAACGCACAGCCCGTGGATATTGAGGCCATGGTGGCCCGTCTGGAGCAGCGTCTGAAAGAAAACCCGGACGATCCGGGCGCCTGGTTGATGATGGCCCGTTCGCATCGCTATTACGGCCGCCATCAGGAAGCGACACAGGCGTATGCCAAGGCCATGGCCGTGGTGGATGGAGACCCGACGGCATTGGCTGAATATGCTGAATCCATGCTGCTGGCCGGTGTCGATACCTTGGACGGTTTGCCGGGTCGTTTGGTCAAGCGATCGCTGGAGCTGTATCCCGAAGAGCCATTGGGCTTGATGCTGGCCGGCGCTGCCGCTTTGCATAAAGAGGAGTATCCGGCTGCGATCGACTACTGGCAGCGTTTGCTGGCGCAGTTTCCACCCGATTCGGAAACCGCCAAGGTCGTGAACCAGGGCTTGCAACTGGCGCGCGAACGTATGCGTATGCCGGCCGCCCCTGCAGCGGAACCTGCCACGGCCCCTTGATATGGAAATAGTGTCTTTGGATTTGGGCCTGATCGCCCTGATAACGGCGTTTCTGGCGGGGATGGCTTCGTTTCTCTCCCCCTGCGTCTTGCCCTTGGTTCCCGGCTATCTGTCTTATCTGGCCGGGGACGGGCAGGTGTATACGCAGGTCAAGCGCAGCCAGCTACTGGGCCGCAGCGTTTGCTTTGTGGCTGGCTTTTCGCTGGTTTTTATCGCCTTGGGAGCCAGCCTCTCTTACCTTGGTCAGCTGTTGATGGCCTATCGCTATGAGTTGAATGTGGCGGCAGGTGTCATGGTGGCTTTGGCGGGCTTGAGTGTGATGGGGGTGCTGCGCATGCCCATGAGCCTGCAACGCTACTATCGCTTTGAATCCGGCAAAGCGGCAGGCCCTGGCGGGGCAACGGTAATGGGGCTGGCGTTCGGCTTTGGCTGGACTCCCTGCATCGGCCCGATTCTGGCGGGCATTTTGATGATGGGAGCCAGCACGGCCAGTGCGGGCAAGGCCAGTATCCTGTTGTCCGTCTACGCTTTGGGTCTGGGCGTACCTTTCATCCTGGCCGCCTGCTTCCTGACCCCCTTCTTGCAGCGCATGACCCAGATCAGGAAGATCGGGCGCTATGTGCGCTGGGGGGCGGGTCTGGTGCTGATTGTGATGGGTTGGGCCATGGCAACCGGCGAGCTGGCGCGGTTTGCGATCTGGGTGCTCAAGACATTCCCGGTGTTAGGACAACTGGGCTGAACCGTCGTCTATCACTTCACGGCAGCATTGCCGCCATCGGCGAACAGGGCTGATCCGGTCACAAAACTGGACATGGAGCTGGCCAGAAAGAGCGCTGCGGACGCAATTTCTTCAGGTTGGGCGATTCGCTTCATGGCGTGCAGCCCCGCCGCCCAATCCTTGGTGCTCTGATCCCCGGCAATGTCTGTGTCAGTTCCGCCAGGCAATAGAGCGTTAGCTCGTATTCCTTGCGCCGCATAGTCTGCAGTGATGCCTTTGACCAGTCCCATGAGTGCCGCTTTGGCGGCACCATAAGCGCTCATCCCGGGTAGGCCGACACTGGTGCCCACAAAGCTCGAGGTGAAAACAATCGAACCGCCACCGCGATGGAGCATGGCTGGAATCTGGCTACGGGCACCCAGAAAGGCTGCCTCAAGATTGGTATCCAGTGTTGTTTGCCATTCTTCCAGTGACATCTCGGCCAGCGGCTTGAGGGCACCGACAATACCGGCGTTATTGATCGCAATATCCAGCCCACCGAATCTGCTGTTCGCGGCTTCGATCAGTTGCTCATGGGTTTCAGCCTGCGTAATGTCCCCCGTCACAAACTCGGCACGGCCGCCAGACTGCCGGATCTCCTTGGCGACGGCATCAAGCAATGCGCTACGCCTTGCCGTAAGAACAAGTGCCGCTCCCTGCTCAGCAAACTTCAATGCGATGGCGCGTCCAATACCAGAGGATGCGCCGGTAACAAGGGCAACCTTTCCATCAAGCAAAGCCATGAGTGAAATCTCCTGTATTTCTATTGGGAGCTCACATCGTATGTGTCCTGGCCTGACGGGGAACTCCGTTTCTTGCCTTCAAAACTCGTTCTTGATGATGGGGCAGGCAGCCGACTATCAGTCTTGTACTTCGCGGCGTAGCAGTTCACGTTTTCGGTCTATCCCCCAGCGGTAACCGGCCAGATCGCCATCGCGTCGTACGACGCGGTGGCATGGGATGGCCACGGCAATGTGGTTGTTGGCGCAAGCCTGGGCCACGGCACGCACAGCTTTGGGCGAGCCTATGCGTTCGGCGATGTCGGTGTAGCTGACGGTGACGCCTGGCGGGATCTCACAGAGCGCGCGCCAGACTCGTTCCTGGAAGGCCGTTCCTTGTACATCCAGTGGCAGGTGCAAGCCAATAGAGGGCGTTTCGATGAAGCCCACGACTTGAGCGATCAATTGCTCGAACTCGCCGTCGCAGCCGATGATTTCGGCTTTGGGAAACTGATCTTGCAGGTCACGAACCAGTTGATCGGGATCGTCGCCCAGCAAGATGGCGCAGATGCCGCGTTGGCTTTGGGCTACCAGAATCGCTCCTAGAGAGCACTGACCTACAGCGAAACGGATGACAGCACCGGCCCCTCCAGCCCGGTAGTCCCGTGCACGCATGCCTAACAGCTGTTCAGAGGCTTCGTAGAATCGGCTGTTGGAGTTGAATCCGCTGTCGTAGATCGCATTGGTGATGGTCGTATCCGGACTGCTCAGTTCCTCGCGCAGTCTGCGAGCACGATAGGCCGAGCTGTATGCCTTGGGCGTCAGACCTGTTTCGGCTTTGAACAGCCGATGAAAATGGAAGGGGCTTTTGCCCACCGCGGCTGCCAGCGTGTCCAGCGATGGCGGCGTCTCCGAGGTTTCGATCAGGCGGCAGGCACGAGCCACGATGGCGGCCCGTTCGGCTGCGGCGCTGGTTTGAGAGCCATGGGCCCTACGGCTATAACGATAGCCTGCTGCTTCAGCGTTCTGGGGCGAATCGAAAAATTCGACATTCTCGCGCTTGGGCAAGCGTGTTGTTGAGCTGGGTTGGCAGTACACGCCTGTGGTACGCACCGCATAGACGAACTGGCCATCGGCAGCGGGGTCTCGTGCCTGCACAGCCGCCCAGCGCTGATCGTCGGTTTTGTAAGCAGGGTTCGTAGTCATAGGGCAGGGATCCTGACATCATCAATTACGAAGCCAGAATACGCGGGTCTTTCATCGCAAGCACTCCGATTCTTGCGGTCAATATTGACAGACCCGGCTGACACCACACAAGAGCCTGTCAGTTGTTGACGGTATGTGCGTGCTAAACGAAGCAGTATGAAAAAAGGCCGGTATCAACCGGCCTTTTTATTGGCTCTGAAGCGCTGGCACCGTGAAAGGCGCGTCGTGCTTACAGGGCGCTGGGGGTGTAACCCGCTTCTTCAATCACTTTCAGGGCTTGTGCGCCATCCAGACCTTGAACGGTAACCTGGTGTTTTTCCAGATCCGTGCTGACGGTGGCTTGAGGGGCGACAGCCTGAATGGCTTCAGTGATGCTGCGTACACAGTGGCCGCAGGTCATGTCGGGTACGGAGAAGGTGGACATAGCTGACTCCTTTGATAAAAACAATGGAGTCAGCTTAAGGCTTGCCACGGGGGCAAGGTCAAGTGCTGTTTTTTTTAAAACAGGGCCGGTGACATCAGGCGGATCTGATCAAACTCGGGATTGCCCAGCCATTGAATCTGGCTGCTGGCCAAACCTGGGCCTGATTCCTTGTTTTCCACAAAAGCACCGTAGGAGATGGTCTGCTTTTGAGTGTCCAGTAGCACTACGTAGCTGGAGCTGGTGCAGTCATGGGGTTTGCAGCCCTGGAAAACCTGGTAGTCGCGGCCATCCAGAGAAACGGTTTCGCCCGGCGAAGCCGTACCGAAATCTTTAACCCAGCTGGCGTTTTTGGCGACGTCCTGCATCAGGCTCTGATACTGCTGGGCCACTTGCTTGTTGGACTTGGCCAGGTCAGCCAGATAAACGGATTCCGAGGACTGTGCATTGCTCAGGAAAGGGGCGAGCAGGGCGCTGCCAAGGACAAGGCGGCACAGAGAATGGGAAATACGCATGGGATCTCCAATAATGAGGCGAGCCTTCAGTTTAGCAGCGCGCTTAGTGCGGGATTGTTAACAAAATCAAGGAAAACCTGCATAAACGGCTATCCCTACAGTCGTTATAGTGCTTATCCGTCCATGGGATTGGCACGGGGCTTTGTTTCCTGTCGAATTACCAGGGCATTTGAGGGGTGTAGGTAAAAACCACAGCTTGCCAGCAAAATTGTTTCATAACTAAACTATTTATAAATGAATGGTTGGCATAGTTGAATTTGTAGTTCGATCTGCTGTGCATCTTATTTAAAGACAGCCTATAAGCGCGGTGGCGCAAGGAGATAACATGAAACGTATTGCATTGACCGTAGCTCTGGCGGCGGCTTTTGGCGGTTCTTTGGCTCATGCCGATACCATCAAAGTGGGGATGGCAATGGACACATCCGGTCCGTTCGCTGCCGTTGGTGGTGAAGTTCGTGATGGCTTTAATCTGGCCATCAAACAACTGGACGGCAAGCTGGGCGGTTTCCCGGCCGAGTTCATTCAACAGGATATGGCCGGTAACCCCGACCAGGCCCGCCAATTGGTCAATCGCTTCGTGCAGCGCGACAAGATCGACTTCTTTACCGGCCCCGTGGGTTCCAACGTGGCACTGGCAGTGGCTCCCGCCCTGTTCTCGGCCAAAGTGCCTTACCTGACCAGCAACCCGGGCCCCAGCCAACTGGCCGGTGCCGGTTGTAATCCGTACTTCTTTGGTGTGTCCTACCAGAACGACGCCTTTGACGAGGCCGCCGGTAAAGTGGCTGCGGATCGCAACTACGAAAAAATGTTCATCATTGCCCCTGACTATCCGGCCGGCAAGGATCACCTGAACGGCTTCAAGCGTGGTTACGGCAAACCCGTCAACGACGAGCTCTACACCAAGCTGGGCCAGATTGACTACTCGGCTGAACTGGCACAGATCCGTGCGGCCAAGCCCCAGGCCGTGTTCTTCTTCCTGCCCGGTGCCATGGGCATCAACTTCATCAAACAGTTCGTGGCCGCTGGCCTGAATAAAGATGTGGTGTTGCTGGGCCCAGCCTTCTCGGGTGACGAGGACATCATCCCCGCCGTGGGCGAGCCTATCCTGGGCATGTTGAACACGGCTCAGTGGTCGCCTGACCTGGATGTTCCTGCCAACAAGACCTTTGTGGAAGAGTTCCGCAAAGCCTACGACGGCCGCTATCCATCGGTTTACGCTGCTCAGGCCTATGACGTGATTCTGGCTATTGACGCCGCCGTCAAACAGGTTGATGGCAAGGTATCCGACCGCGAAGCGGTGCTCAAGGCACTGAAAGCCGCCGACTACAACTCGGTTCGCGGCCCATTTACCTACGGCAACAACAACTTCCCCGTGCAGGCTTATTACTTGCGTGAAGTGGTCAAGGATCAGGACGGACGTCTTGTGAACCGTATGGTCAGCAAGGTGTTTGACTCCTACCAGGACGTCTACGCCAAAGAATGCAAACTTAATTAAGATTCACAGGTGGTAAAAGCATGTCGCTCATTCTGATTAGCGAGCAATTGCTGAATGGTTTGCAGTTTGGTTTGATGTTGTTTCTGATTGCCGCGGGCCTGACGTTGGTCTTCGGCATTATGGATATCATGAACCTGGCCCACGGCTCCCTCTATATGGCGGGAGCCTATGTGGCCGCGGAAACCATGCAGCGTACAGGGTCTTTTACCGCCGCCATTGTGGTGGCGGTGGCGGTGACAGCCCTGGTCGGTATTGCCTTGGAAATTCTCATTCTGCGCAAGCTGGTCACTCGTGATCACCTGGCTCAGGTACTGGGAACCTATGCCGTTATTTTGATCGCCAATGATGTGGTCAAAATGATTTGGGGCCCAACCCCCGTTATGTTGAATATGCCTGCCTTGTTGTCCGGGCCGGTAGAACTCTTGCCTGACTTTCTCTATCCCGCCTTCCGTCTGATGATTATTGCGGTCGGTCTGGTGATGGCGCTGGCCCTGTATGCCTTCGTGACCAAAACACGGGCTGGGGTGCTGGTGCGTGCAGGAGCCTCCAATCGACAAATGGCCACCCTGATGGGGGTGCGTGTGCCTATTCTGTTCCTGGGTGTGTTCACTCTGGGAGCCGCTCTGGCTGCGCTGGCCGGTGCCTTGTTGGGTCCGATTACCGCGGTTCAGATCGGTATGGGCGAGGACATTCTGATCCTGGTTCTGGTCTGCATCGTGATTGGCGGGATTGGCTCGATTCGTGGCGCGTTTGTAGGTGCCTTGCTGGTGGGTATGGTTGATACCGCTGGCCGTGCATTCCTGCCCATGTTGCTGCGTAACGTTTTCCCGGCAGATGTGGCTTCCAGCGTCGGTCCTACGATTGCTGCCATTTCGATCTATGTCCTGATGGCGGTTGTTCTTGTTTTCCGTCCTTCGGGCCTGTTCCCGGCGCGAGGTTAATGTATGTCTACTTCGCGTATTTTTTCCGCCCTGGTGCTGGTGGCCTTATTGGCTTTCCCCTTGATTGCACCGATGTACGGACTTGAGTTCTACATTTCGTTTGTACGCCGTATCTTCATCTATGCCCTGGCTGCCAGTGCCTTGAATCTGGTGCTGGGTTATGGCGGGATGGTGGCCCTGGGCCATGCCGCGTTTTTCGGGGCAGGGGCCTACACCGTGGGTATCCTGGCTACCGAAGGCGTGCAAAGTGGCCTGATTGCCTGGCCTGCCGCCATGGTGATCTCCGGCTTGCTGGCTTTCCTGACCGGTGCCGTGTCGCTGCGTACTCGTGGTGTGTACTTCATCATGATCACGCTGGCGTTTGCCCAGATGATCTTTTATCTGTTCATTTCCTTGCGCCAGTACGGTGGCGAGGACGGTCTGAACATGTACAGCCATTCCTCCTTGCCCGGGATTGATCTGAGCAATGAGCTGAGCTTTTACTACCTGGTTCTGGCTATTCTGGTGGCGGTGCTGTTCCTGTTCAATCGTCTGGTTAAAGCCCGTTTCGGGCAGGCCTTGATGGGCACGCGTGAAAACGAAAGCCGCATGACAACCTTGGGTTACCCCGTCTACCGCATTCGCCTGACGGCTTACACCTTGAGCGGAGCCATCATGGGTCTGGCCGGTGCCTTGCTGGCTAACCACAACCTGTTTGTCTCGCCCAGCCTGATGAACTGGACCCAGTCGGCTGACCTGATCATCATGGTGCTGGTGGGGGGGATTGGCTTGCTGTATGGCGGTGCTCTGGGTGCGTTCGTGATGTTGGTGCTGGAAGAGTTGCTGCGCAACTGGACCGAGTACTGGCACATGCCTTTGGGTATCTTGTTGCTGCTGGTGGTGTTTTTTGCACCCAAGGGGCTGGCCGGACTGGTGCGTGTCCGCTCGGCCGCTGATCCCGCTACTACTGCCAAGGAGCAAGCATGACGAACACGATAGCAACCGCCTCCAAGGCGGGCAGCGGCTCGGCCGCTTTGCAAGCCCGTGGTCTGATGAAGCGCTTTGGTGCTTTGCAGGCTACCAATGATGTGTCCCTGGACCTGGTGCCCGGTGAAATTCATGGTTTGATCGGCCCGAACGGGGCTGGTAAATCGACCCTGATTCATTTGCTGTCGGGCACCTTGACCCCGGATTCGGGCCAGCTCTTGCTGGGTGGCCGGGATGTGACTTCCTTGTCGGGTCACCAGCGTGTGGCTGCCGGTCTGGCACGTTCGTTCCAGATCACCAACATCTTCAAGAACTACACGGTGCTGGATAACCTGGTGCTGGCTTTGCAGGCATGCAGTGGCAGCAGCTTCCGCTTCTGGCGTGCTCGTCAGGCGGAAACCGAGCTGTACGAGCAAGCCCGTGCTTTGGCTGCCGAATGTGCCATTGATGCGTCCTTGCTGCATACCCAGGCCGGTGTGTTGCCGCATGGCGAGCAGCGCAAGGTGGAATTCGCCCTGGCTTTGGCCAGCCGTCCGCAAGTTCTGCTGCTGGATGAGCCTATGGCCGGGATGGGGCCGGACGAAACGCTGCGCCTGACTGAATTGATCGAAACCATGCGTGGCAAAGCCACCATGTTGCTGGTCGAGCATGATATGGAAGCCGTTTTCCGTCTGGCTGACCGGATTTCTGTGCTGGTGGCGGGGCACATTATTGCTACCGGCACGGCTGCCGAAATCCGCGATAACGAGGCTGTGCGTCAAGCTTATCTGGGCGACGACGACACGCCAGTTCCAACCAAGGTGGAAAGCCATGCTTGAAACGACTCAATTACAAAGCGGCTATGGCGCCAGCCAGGTGCTGTTCGGGGTAGATCTGTCCATTCGTAGCGGGCAGGTTGTGACTGTGCTGGGCCGTAATGGCATGGGCAAGACCACCTTGCTGAAAACCATTCTGGGCCAGTTGCCGGTGCGCGGCGGCGATGTGAAGTTCGACGGCCAGTCCATTGCGGGCTGGAATCCGGACCGTATTGCCCGTGCCGGGATTGCCATTGTGCCCGAAGGGCGTCAGTGCTTTCCCAACCTGACCGTGGCCGAGCACTTGACGGCCTTTGCTTGCAACCGCAACCCCAAAGCCAACAAGACCTGGACGCCCGAGCGTGTCTATGACTTTTTTCCGCGCTTGCGTGAGCGTGCGTCCAATATGGGCAACCAGCTCTCGGGCGGTGAACAGCAAATGCTAGCCATTGGCCGTGCGCTGGTCACCAACCCCAAGCTGCTGATTCTGGATGAAGCCTCCGAGGGACTGGCGCCCAAGGTGCGTGAAGAAATCTGGAACTGTCTGGCCGTCTTGCGTGAAGAAGGGCAAACCATCTTGCTGATCGACAAATATGTCGAGCGGCTGATGGCCTTGTCGGATCACCACATTATTCTGGAACGTGGCAAATTGGTCTGGCAGGGGAACTCCGAAGCATTGGGGGCTGATCGCACCTTGTGGACGCGCTATCTGGGCGTGTAAAAAACACAAACTGCAACAATCCCAAGATGCCGCCTGCTTGATTGCAGGCGGCATTTTTTATGCTTATCGTCAAGGCGCTATAGGGGATTGTGGCGGAGGAGTTGCACTTTCTTCTGAAAGTTCCCTAAGCATCTCTGGAAAGATTATTTCCTTGCGATGTATCAATGTGTAATGAAATGGCATTCCTTACGATGTCCATAAGGCCAGCAGGGTTATGGGTCCTATCCGGACCACTCACTGGCAGGAAGCTCTGTCATCCCATAAGGAAGTTGTTATGAAATTACGCCTGTTCACTCTCTCTGCTCTGGCCGCCGGTCTACTGCTCGGCAGTGCCGCGCAAGCTCAGGAAAATGAGCCTGTACAGCCGATTCCCGCCGCAGTTGTCACTGATCCGGCACGCGTTGAACTGGGCAAGAAACTGTGGTTTGAACCTCGCCTGTCCCGTTCTGGTTTCATCTCCTGTAACTCCTGTCATAACCTGAGCATGGGTGGCACGGACAATATCCGTACCTCCATCGGGGATCGCTGGCAGGAAGGCCCCATCAACTCGCCTACCGTCCTGAACTCCAGCCTGAACGTGGCCCAGTTCTGGGACGGCCGTGCCAGCGACCTGAAAGAGCAGGCCGGTGGCCCGATTGCCAACCCCAAGGAAATGGCGTTCACACACGAACTGGCCATGGAGTTCCTGAGCTCCATCCCCGAGTACAAGGCTGAGTTCAAGCAAGTCTTTGGCAAGGCCGACTTCGGCATTGATGAAGTCACCTCCGCAATTGCCGCCTTTGAAGAAACCTTGGTGACGCCTGATTCGCGCTTTGACCTGTGGTTGAAGGGTGACAAGAAAGCCATTACCGATCAGGAGCTGGCTGGCTATCAACTGTTCAAGAATAGTGGTTGCGTGGCCTGCCACAACGGCCCTAATCTGGGCGGTACCTCCTTCCAGAAAATGGGTCTGATCGAGCCGTACCAAACCACCAACCCGGCTGAAGGCCGTGCGGCTGTGACGGGTAAGGATGCTGACCGTTTCAACTTCAAGGTTCCTACCTTGCGTAACGTCGAGCTGACCTACCCTTACTTCCACGATGGTGCCGTCAATACCTTGACTGAAGCCGTGGATACAATGGGTCGTCTGCAGTTGGGTCGCAGTTTCTCTGCAGAGGAAAATGCCCAGATCGTCGCGTTCCTGAAAACGCTGACGGGCAAACAGCCTGAAATCGTGCTGCCAATCTTGCCACCTTCGCGTGACAACACACCACGTCCGGTGCCATTTGGTTCTTGATAGCAGGCTATTCAGGCGGCTTTTCATGAGCTAGGCCGCCTTGAAGTGACCCAGGTCCTGGATTTTCTATTTTCCTGGCCTGGGTTTTTGTATTTGGCTGTGGATTCATGGCCTTGCTTGGCGTTCAAGACAAGAATCCCCTGCTGTTATTGTTGATGCTCGATCAGGCGGGCTAAAAAAATAGTACCATTTAGATACTATTTCAATGACTGGAACCATCATGAGTCGCATTGTCCTGTTTGAGAACATTCATCCTAGCGCCCGTGAAGTTTTTGAGGCTGCGGGTTTGACCGATATTCAGACCTACAAGGGAGCCTTGTCGGGTCAGGAGCTGCTGGACGCTGTCAAAGGCGCCGAAGTTGTCGGAATTCGTTCCCGTACCCAGTTTGACAGCCGGGTGCTGGAGCACGCAGACCAGCTCAAAGTGCTGGGATGCTTTTGTATTGGTACCAACCAGGTGGATCTGGACCAAGCCCAGAACCATGGTGTACCGGTCTTTAATGCGCCGTTCTCCAATACCCGCTCCGTTGCCGAGCTGGTGCTGGGTGAGGCCATCTTGTTGCTACGTCGTATCCCCGAGAAGAACCTGCGCGTACACCAGGGTTTCTGGGACAAAAGTGCCGATGGCGCTTTCGAGATCCGTGGCAAGACTTTGGGCGTGATTGGTTACGGCAATATTGGTTCCCAAGTCGGTACTCTAGCCGAAGCGCTGGGTATGCGCGTGCTCTACCACGATGTGGAATCCAAACTGCCGCTGAGCAATGCCCGTGTCTATGGCAGCCTGAAGCAGATGCTGGCCGAGTCCGATGTGGTCACCTTGCACGTACCAGGCGGGCAGGGCACGCATAACATCATGAATGCCGAGACGATTGCGGCCATGAAACCCGGTTCCATTCTGATCAATGCTTCGCGCGGGACGGTGGTGGATATTGATGCCTTGCACCAAGCCTTGGTCAGCGGTCATCTGGCGGGTGCTGCGCTGGACGTGTTCCCAACCGAACCGAAAAGCGTGGACGAACCGTTGAAGAGCCCCTTGATCGGTATGCCTAATGTGATCCTGACGCCGCATATTGGCGGTAGTACTCAGGAATCCCAGGAAAACATTGGCCGTGAAGTGGCCGAGAAACTGGTTAGCTACTTGCGTAGCGGCGCTACCAAGGGCGCGGTGAACTTCCCCGAAGTGTCTTACTACGACATCCAGGGTGCTGTGCGTCTGCTGCATGTTCATCGCAACGTTCCCGGCGCGATGGGTAGCTTGAACAATATTCTGGCCCAGCACGGTATCAACATCACCCGCCAGCAGCTGCAAACGCAAGGCGAGTTGGGTTATGCCATGACGGACCTGGATCGTGTGCCCGAGCAGGGTTTGCTGGAAGCTGTGCGTGCCCATCCTGGTACTGTACGGAGCGATCTGATTTTCCCGGCTTGAAGCGGTAGTCGGACCCTAAACAAACGGCCCCGGATTCTTTTGAGTCCGGGGCCGTCTGCTCGTCTGCTATCCGTCCGTCTGCTATCAGGCCGAGTGCATGGACTTGGTGGGCCAGGCAATCGTCTGTTCCGGGCTGCTGCCGGGCACAATAATGTCGCGCAAGGTGTAGTTATCCAGATAACTCAGGAACTGGACCAGCGCCTGTTTAAGGATGTTGCTCAGGTTGCAGCGACCGCTCAGGATGCAGTGGGTGCCGCTGCCCAGGCACTCCACCACCGCCAGATCGGTTTCGGTATAGCGCACCAGCTCGCCCAGATTGATGTCTTCCGGCGCACGGGCCAGCCGCATTCCGCCGTTTTTCCCGCGCTGTGTCTGAATCCATCCGCCCTTGGCGAGCAGGTGGGTGACTTTCATCAGATGGGCTTGGGAAATCTGGTGGTACTGGGCAATTTCCGCGATGGTACAGAGCCTGTCTTCGTTCTGACCCAGATACATCAATTGACGCAGGGCGTAGTCGGTAAGGTTGGTCAGACGCATGATCAGGGCAGTTGCAGCTCGCTGGCCACTTGAGTGGGGTTGTGCTGGAACTGGTAGCCAAACCAGAAGCTGCGGGCGATGCGCTGGGCATATTCCAATGCCAGCGCGGCCATGGCCTGGTTTTCACGCTCCTGGCAGGTTTCCTTGAACAGGCGTAGCCATTGTTCAAAGTGGCTGGCCTGAATATGCTTGAGCGACAAATGCTTGGCCATGGGATTGCCATTGAAGCCATCGGTCTTGAGTAATAGAGATGACCAGAACTCTTCCATTACGCCCAGATGCGTATCCCAATCCTTGATGCGCTCGGAGAAAATGGGGCCAAGGACATCGTCCATGCGGATACGATCGTAAAAGTCCCAGACCAGGTCATGAATTTCCTGGCGGGTACACAAAGGGTTGAGAGCCATAATATTTTGAATTTAAAGATATATATTTTATCTATCTTATTGATATGACTCATCGGGGTCAAGCCGGAAAGAAAACGCTTGGGAACGGAACATGTTCACGCCGGATTTCACGCTGATTCAACGCTTGCTTTCCTACACTGCTTGCACGTTTCAGCGTATGGATGTTGCGTTTGCGGTGTTTGGCCAGTCTGGCCGGCTTGCAAGGGCTGTACAAGTCTTGAACGGTGCTCTTTAAGAAAGACAAGTATCACCGAAGGTAAATTGCACTAGGCGGTCTGGCGGGCTACGATTACTTTTTGTTGGCTAGACCTTGGTTTTGTTACAGCACGGTGCTCAAGGAATAATGATTACAAAACGACAGGCCCAAACGCTTTCTTGCGTTATCCCTGGTTTGAATGAAGCAGAAAACCTGCCCGCATTGCTGCCGGTTTTGGTGGCAAAGTTGCGCGAACTGGTTCCGGACTTTGAAATCATTTTCGTTGACGATGGCAGTACAGACGCAACGCCTTTGGTTATTGAGCAATTGCGTCAAACCTACCCTCAACTGGTCTATTTGCAGTTATCGCGCAACTTTGGCAAAGAGGCAGCGTTGACGGCAGGGCTGGAGGCCAGCCGCGGGCAGGTAGTCGTGTGCATGGATGCGGATTTGCAGCATCCCCCTGCCTTGATCGAAGCTATGCTGGAGCGCTGGTCTACAGGCCTGGAAATGGTCTATGCCGTGCGGGAAACCCGTGACGACGAGACCTGGATGAAGCGGGCGGGCACCAGTTTGTTTTACAAGCTGATGCGCACCTCTAACGGTTTGCGTGTGCCGCGTGATGCAGGCGATTTTCGCCTGATGGATCGCTGCGTCGTTGATGCCTTGATGGCCTTGCCCGAACGCAGCCGCTTCATGAAAGGCTTGTTTGCCTGGGTGGGTTTTCCGTCCGAGCCCATTTACTACTCGCCTGCCGAACGCTTGCATGGTGTCAGCCGATTCCGTCCCACTAAACTATTGCGCTTTGCGGTGGATGGTTTGACGGCATTCACCACCTGGCCACTGCGTTTGTTAAGCCTGTTAGGTGCAGTGTTGGCCATGCTGTCTTTCAGCTACGGCTTGTTCATTATCTTCAAGCACTTGTTGTATGGGGATGCCGTTCGGGGCTGGACAACCTTGATTACGGTGGTACTGTTTTTCGCGGGGGTGAATATGCTCTCGCTGGGTGTGGTGGGCGAGTATGTCGCCAGCATCTTTGCCGAGGTCAAGCACCGGCCCTTGTATCTGGTGCATCGTCGCCGTGGGCAGGGACTGGCTCAGGCCTCTGAACCGGCACCTGACCAGAAGCAGTTAGCGACCCCCGATCAGGACCCGCAGCAAGGCTGAAGGCAAGCCTGGTTTTGAAGGCAGGCCGGATCGTTTAATTGGCGAACTGCTCTCATTTGTAATTGAACGCTACATCGATACTCTGAATCGCTTCGACAGCTACGCAAGTAGCTGCCTACCCCTATTGGTTTGGCTTTGAGCGATGAGTATCGATAATTCCTTTGCCTCTTCCGGTGCAACACTACCGCTTGGACAAGCGCGTGGACCGGCCTATTGCTTACGTTGCGGCGTCCAGCGCCTGGGTACGCTCTCTAGCGTGTCCGTGGGGCTGCTGGCACTGCTGTGGTTTGCGCTGACCCTGGGGGCGTACCCCTTGTTGATTCCGGATGAGGGGCGTTATGTCGGCGTGGCCCTGTCCATGCTGGAATCCGGTGATTATCTGGTGCCGCGTCTGGACGGCCTGCCGTTTTTCCATAAACCCCCCTTGCATTATTGGCTGACTGCCCTGAGCCTGAAAGTGTTGGGGGTGAATTTTGTGGCTGCTCGTCTGGTACCTGCCTTGATGGCGGCCTTGTTGATTGCCGGTATGCATGCGTTCTTGAAGCGTCATGCCAGCCAGCAACATGCGGGCTGGACGGCTTTGATTCTGGTCAGCAGCCCCTTGCTTTTCGGTGCTTCCCATTACGCCAATCTGGACATGACGGTTGCTGCCTTGATCAGTAGCTGTGTGCTCTTGGGTGGTCATGCTGCCTTGCAGATGGAGCAGGGGCGCTCCTGTCGTTGGGCCTTGATGGGGCTGTATGCCACCGCAGGCCTGGCTTTTCTGGCAAAAGGCTTGATCGGGATTTTGATCCCCGGCGGTGTCTTGGTGTTCTGGCTGCTGGGTCGAGGCCATTGGCGTACGTTGTTGCGTCTGTTTTCTGTGACAGGCCTGGGAGTCTTGCTGCTGGTTGCCACGCCCTGGATGTGGGCCATGCAGGCGCGCTACCCCGGTTTTTTTGACTATTACATCGTCTATCAGCACTTCCAGCGTTTTCTGGAAGCCGGCTTTAACAATCCTCAGCCTTTCTGGTTCTACTTTGCCCTGATGCCTGTTGCCACCTTGGGTTGGACGCCATTCTTGTTCAAGCGCTTTCGTGGTTCTGCTAATGCTTCCGACGGTTTGGGCGCGGTACGAGGCTTGATGCTGTCGGCATTGCTGACTGTGCTGGTTTTCTTTTCCATTCCTGCGTCCAAGCTGGTGGGCTATGTCCTGCCTGCGATTGGCCCTTGGGCTTTTTTTCTGGCGGATGTGGTGATTCGCCGCAGTCAGCGGGATGGAGAAGCAAAGGTAGAGCGCTTTGCGGTATGGAGCCTGGGTGTTTGTGTTGCGATTTGTGCGTTTGCCGTGGCGACGATGATGCTGCGCCCACAGGTCAACAGTCAGGCCTTGGGCCGTGTACTGGCCAGTGAATACCAAAAGGGTGACCGTGTCGTCTTTCTGAATAATTACCGTTATGACCTGGGCTTCTATGTTCCGGGCCTGAAGAACATCAGCGTGATGGGACGCTGGGATGATCCGGAAATCATGCGCACCGATAGTTGGCGCAAGGAGCTGCTGGAGGCAGCTCGCTTTGAGCCGCAACGTGGGGCGCTGACCTTGATAGATCGGGCAACCCTTCGTCAGCAGTTATGTCGGGACAGCAAGGCGGTCGTCTGGTTGATCGGCTCGCCAGATGCCGTGCGCCAAAGCCAGGTGCTTAACCATGCTCAGCGCCTGTATGAAGATCAGCGTATTGCTCTATGGCGCTTTGATCACGACGAGTACGAGCTTATGTGCGGCGGAACGCCCAAAGCCGCCCAGCCAGAAACGTCAGCACAGCCAAACCGATAAGAATCAGGCCCAGCAGCAAGTCGTAGCGCAGACCGGAATGATTCAGTAAAAACGCATAGCTGGCTTCGTTGACGGCGAAGCCAGCGGCAGACACCAGAAAAAAACGTGTCAGAGCCGGCAGAAAGCGGGCATTCTGGGAGCGGAATGTCAGCCAGTAGTGGCCACCAAAGGACACCAGGAACGCAATCAGCCAGCCAAAAAGATTGGCCAGCAGCGGAGACAGGCTCAGCGTTTGCACCAGGGCGATTACAATGCCCCAGTGCGTGAAGGCGGCCAAAGTGCCGACCAGTATGAACAGAATGATTTGACGAGACATAAAGCGGAGCGAGCAGTGGCCAAGGACAGGCAGATCAGTATATGTGCGGATGATTTTGGCATGGCCCCCGCCGTGGACGAGGCCATACTGAAATTGGCCCAGGCCCGGCGCCTGACAGGAACATCCTGCCTGGTCGATGGGGACAGCTTTGTGCAAAATGCACCAGCACTGCGCCAGAGCACGCTGCAAAAAGGTTTGCACCTGAATTTTACCGAGTTTGCTTCCCAAGCGGGCGTGTATGCCATGCCGCTCAAGCAGGTGATTATCCGCAGCCTGCTGCATCGTCTGGATGCCCAGAAGGTCAAGGATAGCGTGGCTCGCCAGCTGGATCGTTTTGAGAAGGTGATGGGGCAGGGCCCGGACTATATCGACGGGCATCAGCACGTGCATCAGCTACCCATGATACGCGAGGCCTTGCTGGCAGAAATGGAGCGCCGTTATGCCGCTTCCATGCCTTGGCTGCGTTATACCGGCGCCCAGCGTCTGGCTACGAGTTTCGCGTTTAAAGACAGATTCAAGGCGCAGATTATTGCCGGGCTGGGTTCCAAGGATTTGCTGCGCTTGGCCAGAGCCAAAGGCGTCACCTTGAATACCGGCTTCACCGGCGTGTACGACTTTCAGGGTGGCAAGGAGCGTTACAGCGCCTTGGTCAAAGCCTGGCTGGCGGTGATGCAGCACGGGGACAGCATGATGTGCCATCCCTCCTTGAGCAGCGTGCAGGACGATCCTGTGGGCTTGCAACGTCAGGCAGAGTACGAGGTGCTGGCTGGCGATGAGATGCAGCAATGGCTGGATCAATACAGCCTGCGCATTGCCTGAGAAGGAAGATCAGGGCGTCTGGGCTGGCTGGCTTTGGCTGCCGTCACCCAGACTGCGCTGCATGATGACCACATCAATCCACTGCTGGAACTTATAGCCCACGGCTGGCTGAGTACCTACATGGGCAAAGCCCAGCGAACGGTGCAGGGCAATCGAGCCCCGGCTGTCATGGCCGGAGATGATGGCCACCATTTGCCGCCACGGGCCTTTCTCACACTCCAGCAGCAATTGTTCCAGCAAGGCTTTGCCCAGACCTTTGCCAATCTGACCTTGAGCCAGATAGATGGAGTCTTCTATCGTGAAGCGATAGGCCGGGCGGGAGCGATATGTTCCTGCGTAGGCATAGCCCACGATCTGCCCGTCCAGCTCTGCGACCAGCCAGGGCAAATTCTGCTCGCGCACTTGCGTGAAGCGGGCACGCATTTCCTGTTCGTCCGGTGGGCGTTGTTCAAAGGTCGCCGTGCTGTGCAGTACGTGATAAGCATAGATGTTTTGCACCGCTGCCATATCGTCCAACGTGGCCTGACGTATCAGCAAGGCACTGGCGTGATTGCCTTGCGGCAGGGAGGCAGAGAAAGGGACTTGCGTACTATCGGGGGGGAACATACTATTTTTCCTTTGAACTGATTTAGTTTATCCCGATTTCAGGAGTTTCTATGTCCTTCCCGCACCAGTTTTTGACCGAGCAATTGGCCGTCGCCCCTCAATTATCGGGAGAGGACATGCAAGCCGTGGCCGATGCCGGTTTTAAAAGTGTCATCATCAACCGTCCCGATATGGAAGGCGGTCCCGACCAGCCCTTGTCGGCAGACGTGATGAAGGCCGCCCAGGCGGCAGGCTTGCAGGTGGAATATCAGCCAGTAGTGGGTAGCGCTATTACTTCTGCTGATGTTGCTCGTTTTGGTCAATTGCTTGAAGCCTTGCCAGGCCCGACTTTGGCCTACTGCCGCACGGGTACTCGCTGTGCCGTATTGTTCCGCGCATTGAACGAATCCTGACCTGGCTCAAGGTTCAGGTCTGTACTAGCTTGTCCTGTGTCGGTATGCAGCTGTAAGCTATCTGTCTCCATTCAAAGGGGTTATGCCATGTTCAAGAAAATTCTGATTCCAACTGACGGTTCCGAGCTCTCCTCCCAAGCAGCCAACAAAGGCGTGACCTTTGCCCGCCAAATTGGTGCCGAGGTTCTGGCTTTGCACGTGACGCAGCCATTTGCTGCCACCGTTGGTTTTGATGGTATGGCTGCTGCCTACGCCATCACCGACGAGGACTACGACAAGACTGCCAAGGAACAGTCGCAGAAGTACTTGCAGCAGATTCTGGACCGTGCCGAGACCGCTGGCGTCAAGGCCACTGGTAGATCCGTATCGAATTTCAATGTGGCCGATGGGATTGTGCAGGTCGCTGAGCAGGAAGGCTGCGACCTGATCTTTATCGGTAGCCACGGCCGCAGTGGTCTTTCCCGCCTGTTGCTGGGTAGCGTGACCATCAAGGTGCTGAATATGGCCAAGAACACCGTGCTGGTGTACCGCGTCAAAGAAAGCGATTAATCGCTTTTCAGCCCAAAGAAAAAGCCCGCTCAGGCGGGCTTTTCTGTGTCTGCGGCACGTCTTATTGGCTGCGTGGCTCCAGCTGCTGTTTATGGGTCACGACTGCCTGCAAAACAATAGGCAGCAGCTCGCCATCTTCGCTTTTACCGCTGGGATTTTGTTCTACAAAATCCAGCAGGGAGCGGCGCATGCGCGGGTCCCAGAATTTCTGGATATGTTCCGCAATCTCGCGCAGTCCTTGCTCCCGATTGCTCAGGATTTCAAAGAACTGACCGATCTGGTTGGCCATGGGAATCAAAGGAACAATGTTCATGGTGATGTGGCCGAGCGTGACTCGGCAGAATTCAGATAGTGGGGATGGCTGTACAGCGTGAAGCTGCGGTCACGGGCAAAGGCGGCCAGCATGACACCCAGTTCATCGGCAATCTGCACGGCATAGGCGGTGGGGGCGGATACGGCCACCACAAAGTTGATGCCCATGGCAGCGGCCTTCTGGACCATCTCGAAGCTGGCACGGCTGGAGATCAGCACCATGCCAGAGCGGGGATCAATATCGTTGCGCAGCATGTGGCCCAGCAGCTTGTCCAGCGCATTATGGCGACCTACATCCTCGCGCACGGCCAGGATATCACCTTGCAGATTGCACCAGGCCGCCGCATGGGTAGCGCCCGTCAGACGATGCAAGGGTTGGCTGGAGCGCAAGGCATCCAGGGCCTGGAAGATGGCGGCAGCATCGGGGCGGTGCTCGGGAGCGTCCAGACGGGGTAGCTGTCGGCGTACCTCGTCCAGACTTTCCAGACCACACAGGCCACAGCCTGTACGGCCAGCCAGCTGACGGCGACGCGCCTTGAGTTGATGCTGGCAGGCACTGGCAATCTCGATTTGCAGCAGGCTGCCGCGCTCGCCTTCCAGCACATCCACGCCGCGTATATCGTCAGCGGTACGAATAATGCCCTCGGTCATGGAGAATCCGTAGGCCAGATCTTCCAGATCACTGGGGCTGCACAACAAGGCACTATGGCTGATGCCATTGAACTCCAGAGCCACGGCTTGTTCGCGCGCCAGCGCATCCTGATCCTCTTGGGGCAGGGTGTCAGCTTGTGTTTCAGCTGGGGTACGCGCCTGCCGCCATACGGTGGCAGGGGCGCTAGCATCACGAAAATCTGCCTGGCTCACGTGGGCAACTCCTTAGGGCCTGTTGGGACGCATCATACTTTCGCGACGGCCTCGGCATGCTCATGCGAATGGCTGTGATCCGCCTGGGCCAAATCCTCGGCCGGGACGGTCTCGCCTTGCAGGAGACGCTGCTGAATATCGTGGAAACGGTTCCAGCGATTTTGCCAGGCCGACTCGGAGGTCACGCGCTGAATTTGCACGGCCGTCACCTTGTACTCGGGGCAGTTGGTTGCCCAGTCCGAGTTGTTGGTGGTGACCACGTTGGCGCCCGACTCGGGAAAGTGGAAAGTAGTATAGACCACCCCTGGCTGCACTCGTTCGGTCACCGTCGCGCGCAGGGCGGTCTCTCCCGCACGGCTCTTGACCGAGACTTTGTCGCCACTGCGAATGCCGCGATCTTCGGCATCCACCGGGTGAATTTCCAGCAAGTCCTCTGCATGCCAGGCCACGTTGTCGGTACGGCGGGTTTGTGCGCCCACGTTGTATTGCGACAGGATACGGCCGGTGGTCAGCAGCAAGGGGAACTTGCGGCTGCTGCGCTCTTCGGTGGGTACGTACTGAGTCAGCATGAAGCGGCCCTTGCCACGCACGAACTCGTCGATGTGCATGGTGGGGGTGCCTTCAGGTGCCTGTTCGTTGCAAGGCCATTGCACGCTGCCACCCAGTTCCTGGATGCGATCGTAAGACACGCCAGCAAAGGTCGGTGTCAGACGGGCGATCTCGTCCATGATCTGGCCGGGATGCTCGTAGTTCATGGGGTAGCCCAAAGCACGGGCCAGGGCGCAGGTGACTTCCCAGTCGGCCATGCCCGCCTTGGGCTCCATCACTTTGCGTACGCGCGAAATGCGGCGCTCGGCGTTGGTGAAGGTGCCGTCTTTTTCCAGGAAGGACGAACCGGGCAGGAACACATGGGCGTACTTGGCGGTTTCGTTCAGGAACAGATCCTGCACCACCACACACTCCATGGCGGCCATGGCAGCAGCTACGTGTTGGGTGTTCGGGTCGGACTGAACAATGTCTTCACCCTGGCAGTACAGTCCCTTGAAGCTGCCACTCAAGGCGGCATCAAACATATTGGGAATGCGCAGACCGGGTTCAGATTGCAGGGACACGCCCCAGGCCTGTTCAAACTGCTGACGTACGCTGGTGTCGGAGACGTGACGGTAGCCGGGGAACTCGTGCGGGAAAGAGCCCATATCGCAGGAGCCTTGCACGTTGTTCTGACCACGCAGCGGGTTCACACCCACACCTTCGCGGCCTACGTTGCCGGTGGCCATGGCCAGGTTGGCAATGGCCATTACGGTGGTGGAGCCCTGGCTGTGTTCTGTCACACCCAGACCGTAGTAAATCGAACCGTTGCCGCCGGTAGCGTACAGACGGGCTGCGCCACGGATGTCGTCGGCGGATACACCGCAGATCTCGGCCATGGCTTCTGGCGAGTTCTGGGGCTGGCTGACAAAGCTACGCCATTCATTGAAGGCAGCGGTATCGCAGCGCTCGGCCACATAGGCCTCGTTCACCAGTTTTTCAGTGACGATAACGTGGGCCATGGCGGTCAGTATGGCGGTGTTGGTGCCTGGACGCAGGGGCAGGTGGTAGTCGGCCTGGATGTGCGGCGAGCTGACCAGTTCGGTCTGGCGCGGGTCGATCACGATCAGGCGGGCACCTTGGCGCAGGCGACGTTTCAGGCGCGATGCAAACACGGGGTGAGCGGCGCTGGGGTTGGCACCCATCACGATCACCACGTCGGTGTGCATCACCGAGTCAAAGGTTTGCGTACCGGCGGACTCACCCAGGGTCATCTTCAGGCCGTAGCCGGTCGGGGAGTGACACACGCGGGCGCAGGTGTCCACGTTATTGGTACCAAAGGCGGCACGAACCAGTTTTTGCACCAGATAGGTTTCTTCGTTGGTGCAACGCGAGGAAGTGATACCGCCCACAGCGTCACGACCGTGCTGATCCTGAATGCGACGGAACTCGGAGGCGGCGTAATTGATGGCCTCGTCCCACGACACTTCCTGCCAGGGGTCCGTAATGCTCTTGCGTATCATGGGACTCAGGATACGGTCCTGGTGCGTGGCGTAACCCCAGGCGAAACGACCTTTCACGCAGGCGTGGCCACGGTTGGCCTTGCCGTCTTTCCAGGGTGTCATGCGAATGACCTTGTCGCCCTTCATTTCGGCCTTGAAGCCGCAACCTACACCGCAATAGGCGCAAGTAGTGATGACGGCGTGCTCGGGTTGCCCCAGATCGATGACGGATTTCTCCATCAGGGAAGAGGTCGGGCAGGCTTGAACGCAAGCGCCACAGGACACGCAATCGCTGCCCAGGAAGCCATCGTTCTGACCGGCGGTGACGCGCGATTCAAAACCACGCTTGTCGATGGTTAGTGCAAAGGTGCCCTGAACTTCCTCACAGGCGCGCACGCAGCGATTGCAGACAATGCATTTGCTGGAGTCGTAGGCAAAGTAAGGGTTGGAATTATCGGTAGTATCGTCCAGGTGGTTGGCACCATCAAAGCCATAGCGCACGCTGCGCAGGCCCACCACACCGGCCATGTCTTGCAGTTCGCAATTGCCGTTGGCAGGACAGGTCAGGCAGTCCAGCGGGTGATCGGAGATGTACAGCTCCATCACGTTGCGGCGCAGCTTGTGCAGGGTGTCGTTTTCGGTTTGGACGACCATGCCTTCTTCCACCAGGGTGGTGCAGGAAGCAGGGTGGCCGCGACGGCCTTCAATGTCCACCAGGCACAGACGGCAGGAGCCAAAGGCCTCCAGCGAATCGGTGGCGCACAGCTTGGGAATATTGATGCCGGCCAAGGCGGCTGCGTGCATCACGGAAGTGCCGACGGGCACTTCAATCAATTTGCCATCGATGGTCAGGTTGACCATCTCGGTCTGGGGCGAGGCTGGGGTGCCCAGGTCACGTTCGCGTACGGCGACTGTTTCTTTCATGGTGATCTCCGTCTTAGACCTTGGCCAGGTCCTGCTCGGTTTGCGGGGCCAGTCCAAAATCCTGGGGGAAGTGTTCCAGCGCGGACAGGACGGGATAAGGGGTCATGCCGCCCAAGGCGCACAAGGACCCGGAGAACATGGTGTCGCACAGGTCGCGCAACAGCTCGACATGGTTGTCCATGTCTTCGCGGCGACGGATCTTCTGGATGGTCTCTACGCCACGCGTAGAGCCGATGCGACAGGGTGTGCATTTGCCACAGGATTCGATGGCACAGAATTCCATGGCGTACTGCGCCATGTGGGCCATGTCTACTGTGTCGTCAAAGGCCACCAGACCGCCGTGACCGACCATGGCATTGATCTTCATGTAGGCCTCATAGTCCAGCGGGACATCCCAATGGTGCTCGGGCAGATAGGCGCCCAAGGGGCCACCGACTTGCACTGCACGCAAGGGACGACCGCTGGCGCTACCGCCACCGTAGTCGTACAGCAATTCGCGCAGGGTGACGCCAAAGGCTTTTTCTACCAGGCCGCCGTTTTGCAGATTGCCGGTCAACTGGAATGCCAGTGTGCCACGCGAGCGACCCATGCCGTAGTTCTGGTAGTAAGCACCGCCCTTGGCCAGAATCACCGGCACGGAAGCCAGGGACACCACGTTATTGATGACTGTAGGCTGACCAAACAGGCCTTTGATGGCGGGCAGAGGCGGTTTCACACGCACCATGCCGCGCTTGCCTTCCAGACTGTCGAGCAGGGCGGTTTCTTCGCCACAGATGTAGGCGCCGGCTGCTTTGCGTACTTCCAGATCGAACTCGTAGCCGCTGCCTTGAATGCTCTTGCCCAGCCAGCCTGCGGCGCGCGCCGCCACAATGGCTTCGTTCAACGCTTGTACAGCCAGCGGGTATTCGGAACGCACGTAGATGTAGCCATAGGTCGCACCTACAGCCAGCCCGGCAATTGCCATGCCTTCAACCAGGCACAGTGGATCGCCTTCCATCAGCATGCGGTCAGAGAAGGTGCCCGAGTCGCCTTCGTCGGCATTACAGACAATGTATTTCTGCTGTGCTGGGGTGTTGAGTACCGTGTTCCATTTGATGCCGGTCGGGAAAGCCGCACCGCCACGGCCACGCAGGCCGGAGTCGGTCACTTCTTTCACAATGGCGGCCGGTTCCATGCTCAGCGCCTTGCGCAAACCTTCGAAGCCACCACAGGATTGGTAATCGGCCACGCTGACCGGATCAATAATCCCCACACGGGCAAAAGTCAGGCGTTCCTGATTCTTCAGGTAAGGGATGGCGTCCGTCAGACCGTGGCACAACTTATGTGCACCGCCTTGCAGAAAACCAGCGTCGAACAGACCGGGCAGATCTTCAGTCTGGACAGGGCCGTAAGCGACGCGGCCTTCAGCTGTTTGCACTTCCACCATGGGCTCCAGCCATAGCAAACCACGCGAGCCATTGCGCACAATCTGCACATCCAGACCGCGCTCCTGAGCCTGGGCCGCCAGTTGCTGGGCAATCTCATGGGCGCCCATGGCGACCGCTGCGGTGTCGCGCGGAACGTAAACGGTAATGGTGCTCATGACTGGGCCTCCTGGCTGCTTAGCAGGGCATCCAGTTTTTCGGGGGTGACGCGTGCATGGGGTACGCCATCGAGCATGACGGCGGGGGACTGAGCACAGAGGCCCAGACAGTAGACAGGCTCCAGCGTGTACTGGCCGTCGTCGCTGTTTTCATGGAAGTCGCAGTTCAGGCGGCGACGGGCATGAGCCGTCAGCTCCAGTCCGCCCCGCGCCTGACAGGCTTCAGCCCGGCAGATTTCCAGGGTATGAGTCGCGTGGGGCTGGGTGCGGAAATGGGCGTAAAAAGAGATAACGCCATGGATTTCCGCACGGGACAGAGCCAGCTGTTCGGCCAGCACCGGCACCACGGACTCGGGAATACAGGCAATCCGGTCCTGAATCGCGTGCAAAATAGGCAACAGGTTACCTTTCTGGCCGGCGTGCTCCTGCACGGCCTGCAAGGCGACCTCTTCAGGAGCCAGACCTGACAGGTCCTGCTCCTGGTGATGAGGGGTTGTTTGCATGTCCTGTGTGCGCGGTGCCCGAATAGGGTGCCTGCGCCTCCATATTTTTTATGCACAGCGGTGCATATTATTTGACAGTGTTTTCCCTTGTAATCTAACCACTTAAGTCCATAACTTCAATAAGCAATATTTCGCATATATAATGTTTGGTACATGCAGCACAAAACATAAATACGAAAACACACTGGTCTTAAAAACACATGACCAAACAGAAATTCAAAGCCCGGCTGCGCTCTGAATGGATTCTGGAAAATGCAGACGGCGTGGACCTTCCCATGGGGGATGTGTTGCGTTTGTTGGGTGCCATCGAGCGACTGGGGCACTTGGCGGGAGCCAGCAAGGAATGCCAGTTTTCCTACAGACATGCCTGGGGCTTGTTGCGTAATGCCGAAAAACAGTTTGATGCGGCCTTGCTGGAAACCTCCCGGCGCAAAGGTACCAAGCTGACCGAGTTCGCCCAGCGTTTGCTGTGGGCGAATCGGCGACTGGATGCGCGTCTGACGCCAACCCTGGAGAGCATGGCTTCCGAGCTGGAAGAGGAGCTGGGCCGCTTGTATGCGCAGCCTCTGGACCGTTTGCGCTTTCAGGCCAGTCACGGATTTGCGATTGAAGGCCTGATGCGCTTTGCCAATGAGCACGATGGTCTGCCGCTGGAGCTGCGCTACCGCACAGCCATTGAAGCGCTGGCTTCGCTGGAGCGCGGGGATTGCGATCTGGCCGGTTTCCAGGTTCCGGTGGGTGAGTTCGAGGTGGCTGCCATGCGCCGTTATGGGCAGTGGCTGTCCCCGGCGCGTCACAGGCTGATTTTCCTTTCCACTCGCCGGACTGGCTTGTTTGTGGAGAAGGGCAACCCCAAGAACATCACCGGCATGGCCGACTTGTTGCGGCCCGATGTGCGCTTTGTGAACCGTCAGATGGGGTCCAGTACCCGCTTTCTGGCGACCTTGCTGCTGGGGCAGTTAGGGGTAAACACGAATGCGGTGCTGGGCTTTGAAACAACAGAATTGACACATATGGCGGTGGCGGCTCACGTTGCCAGTGGCATGGCCGATACCGGCCTGGGTGTGGAAACAGCGGCCAGCCGATGCGGGCTGGAGTTCATTCCCTTGGCCCAGGAGCGTTATTTCATTGCGGTTGAGCAAGAAGCGCTGGATAAGGCTCCTATGCAGGAACTGATGAACGTGATTGGCGGTTCCGCGTATAGTCAATTCATGGAAGGTCTGGTGGGTTACGACCCACGGGGTTTGGGACAGATCATGACGCTGGAACAGGCATTCGGGCAGGCTGCCGACATGCTCTGGCGTTAGACCCCATTGCATGACGAAAACACACACCATGAGACGGGGACGAACCCTGTCCTTGAAAAAGAGAACACCATGAGCGATGAGCATGGGCCAAAACGTGAACCGGTGTCTGTAGACCAGGTTCAGTACAGGCCACATCAAGAAGCAGCTCCCCCAGGTTCCGAGGCCCGGCCCTTGGAGCCGAGTGACCCGCAGCCTGCTGGAGCGGGAGTTATGCCGTCCGGCATCGAGCAGGGGGCGCAAGCGGGTGCTGCAGAGCTTGCACGCCGCCCGACCGTGCGGATTGCCGCTGTGTCAGGGCAACCTTTGGACAAGCGTCACCGCCCATTTCGTGACCTGCGCATTTCCCTGACTGACAAGTGCAATTTCCGCTGTACCTACTGTATGCCGCGGGAAGTCTTTGGCACGGACTACGAGTTCCTGCCTCATTCTTCCCTGCTCAGTTTTGAAGAGATTGAGCGCGTAGCACGGCAGGCCGTTGCTCTGGGCGTGCGCAAGCTGCGCCTGACGGGTGGCGAACCGCTATTGCGTCGAAATATTGAAGTGCTGATTGCCATGTTGGCCAAGCTGCGTACACCGGAAGGTGATGCGGTGGAGCTGACTTTGACCACCAATGGCACCTTGCTGGGTCGCAAGGCTCAGGCCTTGAAAGACGCGGGGCTGAATCGTGTCACCGTCAGCTTGGACGCCTTGGACGATGCCCGTTTTACTCAATTGAGTGATAGCGGCGTGTCAGTCTCCACCGTACTGGATGGCATTGCCAAGGCACAGGCCGTGGGTTTGAGCCCGGTAAAGGTCAATATGGTGGTGCGCAAAGGGCTGAACGATGATCAGATCTTGCCCATGGTGGAGCACTTCAAAGGCTCGGGCCAGATTCTGCGTTTTATTGAATATATGGACGTGGGCACCAGCAATGGCTGGAATCTGCAAGAAGTGCTCAGCGGTGCGGAGATTGTGGAACGTATCCAGTCCCGTTTCGAGTTGGAGTCAGTGGCCGCCCAATACCGTGGCGAAGTCGCCAGCCGCTGGCGTTTCAAGGATGGGACGGGCGAAGTTGGCGTGATCACCAGCGTCACTCAACCCTTCTGTGGAGACTGTTCGCGCATGCGTCTTTCTCCCGAAGGACGCCTGTTTCTGTGCCTGTTTGCTTCCCAGGGTTATGATGTGCGGGCGCAATTGCGCTCGGGTGCGTCCGACGAACAGTTAGCCGCCTATATGCACGGCGTCTGGACGGGACGGCAGGACCGATATTCCGAGATTCGGGGTGAGCAAACCACGAGTCGTGACCGTATCGAAATGAGTTATATCGGCGGATGATAAGCACACAGGACATCAGCGGTATTGTGCTGGCGGGCGGACGAGCCCGCCGTTTTGATTTGTCGGGCCAGATCGATAAAGGCTTGCTGCTCTTGCAGGGCCAGCCTTTGGTGCAGCATCTGGTACGTCGCCTGCGTCCGCAGGTGGGGACTATCCTGATCAGTGCCAATCGCAATCCCGAGCAGTATGTCCATTGGGGACGTGTGGTTCCTGATGTCTTGGAGCTGGAGGGCTATCTGGGTCCGCTGGCCGGTTTGGCCAGCGTGCTGGATCAGATCAGTACGCCGTGGGCCTTGTCCTGCCCGGTGGATTTGCCTTTTGTGCCAGTGGATCTGGGCAAGCGTTTGATCAAGGCCGTTGAGGAGCAGGGCGCTGTGGCTGCCTACGCGCAGGCAGAGCGTAGCCACCCTTTATGCCTGTTACTGCGCACCGATCAGGCTGCGGGCCTGAAAGACTATCTGCTTAGCGGCGAGCGCCGTGTCATGAGCTGGCTGGAGAGCATAGGTGCGGTGGAAGTGGATTTCCGCGATGCGCCTGAACATGCTTTCTTCAATATCAATACTCCGCAGGACCTGGAAACAGCGCAGGGCTGGTAAACCAGCCCTGCTTGCTCGTGCTCAAGCGATTCGCTTAGAAACGGATGTTGAGGCGAGCCTGCACACTGTGGTCCTGGGCGGAGCGAGCCAACTGGCCTTGATACGCCAGTCCGATTGCCGACTGAGGGTTGATCTTGAACTCCAGGCCGGCTTCCAGCATGGCGCTATCTTTGGCAATCGGGGCGCCGACGACGGTGAACGCTGAACCTGCCGAGAAAGCATGGGTCGCGCTGGGTTTGACCGTACCCATGGCGTGCCGCCAGGCCACGGAGCCGTGGGCACTAACTTGGGTGCGACCCAGTTCAAACTCCGTCATGGCACGGGTCCCCAAGGTCATGAATGTCGTGTTGCTGCTTTGACGCTCGGCGTGCAGAGCGGCTGGCCCGCCTGTTTCCGTGAAGCTGTTGCTTTTCTGGTGCACGTAAGCCACTTGAGCAAAGGGCTCAAGCGTCACAGCCTCAGCCTCTATGCGATAGCCCAACTCGGCAAACGCCTGGGCGCTCTGGCTGCTGTAGTCCGCCTTCAGCGTGCTTGACAGCCTAGGTACGGATACCGAGCGGCTTGTGGACAGATCATGCCAGCTGTAGGCCAGACCACCGCGCAGTCCCAGCGCACCCCACTGAGTTCCCCCGTACGCACCCAGATGGTAGTTGTCGCTGCTTGCGCTGGAGGAGCGATCTCGTAGCTTGATGTCGCTACGGCTATAGCCTGCAAGCAGACCCAGACGTGTCGAGTCAGACACATTGGTGTCTACACCCATCAAAAAGCCACTGCTGGAACTGCTTACGTGGGCGGTATTGTCGGTGGCGTCAATGTTGCGCCAGCTACCCATGCCTTGAATCCAGCTGTGTGTCCCGCTGGAATCGGCGGCTGACAACTGCCCCTGATCATTGCGTACAGGGGCGGCTTGTGCCGCAACAGCACGGCTGGCTGAACGCAGGCGCTCATTGACTGCATCACGAATCTGGCGGCTGTCCTCTTGCAATACGGTTTTGCTTGACGCGTGCAATTCGCCCGACAGACTGTCAAAGCTGTCGCGCAGCAACGCGATGTCATTGGGTAGTTGGGCGACAGCATCATAGACAGCATGTCTGTCCTGTATGCCAATGCTTTCTATGGCCTTGGCGCTGGCCTGTTGATTACGTGTCCGTGCAGCGGAGGTCATTGCCTGGTCATTGCGTTCCAGCACCAGGGCGACACGACCGTTCTGGTAGTCGTACGACAGGGAGGGGTTCAGGAAGGCGAAGTCGGAAGTGACGTCACCAAACTCGCCGGACAATCCGCCCTCGGAGGTCAGAATGGTGTAGCTGGAGCGTAAATCGTAGCTGCCGTTGGCGCCAATGTGGGCGACCGAGCCGCCGCTCAGGCTTGTCTTGCCTGTGACTTGAATTCGGTCGGCGGCGGTACTGCCTGGGTCGGCCTCGACGAGCAGACGGGCGCCTGGCTCGATGTTCAAGTTGCCGTCAATGGTCAAGGTGCCGATGGAGTTTCCCGGTGAGAGGACCCCGCCCTGAGTGACGGTGATGTTGCTGCCTGCACCCGAGCCGACCACGCCACTGCCAGCCAGCATGCTGCCGGCCCCAATGGTGGTGGAGCCGCCCAAGTGGCCGTTCAAGACCAACTTGCCTGCTGTAATAGTGGTGGTGCCTTTGAACGCAGAGCTGTCTCCCGTCAGGTTCAGGGTGCCAGCCCCGTCTTTGATCAGGGAGCCTGTCCCGGAAATACCGCCGGCATAGGTGTCGTCGCTGGCTTGGTCGAAAATCAAGGTGCCCTTGTTATCCACGTTGCCGGGAAGGGTGGCGGCCTGAGCAATCAAGCTTCCTTCTTCAATGCGGCTGTTTCGATAGGCATTGGCTTCATTGCTTAAACGCAGCGATCCCGCACCGGATTTGACCAGGTCCGCATGACCGACGATGGCACCCGCCAGGGTCAGTGTTGTGTCTGCGGCGACTTGTACGCGTCCATCGTCCAGCAGGGCGATATCACGAGCAGTACTGAAGGAGTCTGTGGCGACCAGAGTGCCGCCCTGAAAACGTAACTCACCGCTGGCGGCGCCTAGGTTCGCGTCCTGGGACACTTCCAGGCGGCCACCGGCCAAGGTGGTGCCGCCGGTGTAGCTGTTTTGACCGCTCAGCACCAGGGTGCCCGCGCCTGCCTTGTGCAAGCTGTTGCCATTCCAGCCCGTGGTGCTGTTGGGGGTCTGGTCCGTCAAGTCCGTGCCGACGACGAAACGGTTACTGGCATCGCTCAAGGTGAAGGTGCCGTGGGCCAGATTGTTGTTGGCGGTCCAGCTCAGGCCATAGCTGGCCAGTAGTTGAGTCTGGTCAGCGGACTTGTGTGTGTTCAGGTTGAGATAGTCCACCGTGCCATTGAAGCCACCCACCTGATACGAGGCGAAGTCGCCTTGTATGCCGTCCCGTGTGCTTAGCAGTACTTTGTCCAGTTGGCCTGCGTGACTGATGCCACCCAGTGCGAAGGCAACCTGGTCCCCCAGAATCACGCGCTCAGCCTGCAGTGCAGGGCTGTTGGGACCAGCGGCAATGTCCAATACCGTGTTGTCGTGCAAATTGACGGTGCCGTCCACGCGGAGGGTGGCGGGTCCTTGCACGGACAAGGCGCTGTCTGCACCCTCAATATTCAGGTTACCCACCAGGTGGCTGGCGGCTCCGCTTACGCCGTCACCAAACTGCAGCGTGGCGTTCTTGACGCTGGCCGAACCCCCAAGCTTACCCAGGACTGCCAGCGTGCCT